>NZ_NMQT01000214.1 GCF_002234405.1 Amycolatopsis thailandensis
GGGTGGTCCCGGCGGACCCGGTTCCGGCGGTCTCGGCGGTGGCCGTGGCTCCGGTATGGGTGGCCTCGGCGGCGGCATGGGCGGCGCCGACCACCTCGCCGGTGGCCGTGGCGCGGCGGGCCGCGGTGGCGGTCAGATGGGTCCGATGGGAGCCGGTGGCAGGCGTGCCGACGGCGACGAGGACGACGAGCACCAGCGTCCCGACTACCTGATCGAGGCCGACCCCGACGCGATCTTCGGCACTGACCAGCGCACCAGCCCGCCGGTCATCGGCGAGTAGCGGATGACCGTCAGAACAGGCCGGGTGGACGTCCCGGTCGAAGCCTTGGCCGTGCTCGCCGAACGCGAACGCGTCGGCGACCTGCACATCACGCTGCGCCCCGAACCGCGCTGGCTGTCCAGGACGGCCCGTGCGGAGGCGGACAAGCGAGTGGAAGCCGCGCTGGCGCAAGCCGGGCTGCTGGACTCGAGCGGCCGCGCGTCGGTCGATTTCCTGGACTGGCTCCCGGTGCTCACGAAACCGGCCATCGAGTACTACGGCTGGGTGAACACCGGGGGTGAGACGTACGGCCTCCTCGCCGCCTCGCTGGGATTGCAGGCGGTGCTGGCGGTGTCGTCCGGCGATTGGGTCGGGCTTCAGGAGATCGACCGGCGGCGGTTGCCCGAGACGCTGATCGAGCAGCTGCCGCCCGTTCCCGCGGGCGGCGGCAGGCTGCGCACGATCCGCGCGTACGAGCTCGAAGAGGCGGCCCGGCGCGGCCCGGACACCCATTCGCTGCCGCCGGTGATCGCCGACATCGTCAGTCTCGTGCAACGGCCGGTCCAGGGGAGCGGTGAGCTCTACGTCGGCAAGCGGGACGAAGTCGGCAGGCACGTCGCCGTCGAGGATCCGCTCCACTTCGCCGACACGGACTGGGGCCGGTATCTGAGCTACACGACCGGGCAAGGCAATGACGCGGTGGTCCACATCGGACCCGCCGGGCAGCCTGAGCTCGCGGACGCCCTCCGGCACATCACCGGCACCCTGGGCGGCTAGGCCGTCACCAGGGGAAGTCCGCCTGGACGGCGGCCGAGATCGGCCCGAGGTCGCTGACCAGACGGTCGAGATCGCCGCTGTCCAGGACGTCGTACGGTGCTTCCGCGAGCCGGTCGGTCATCGCCTCGACGCGCTCTTTCGCGGCCCGGCCGCCGGCGGTGAGCCGGCCGTCGGCCCCGACGAGGCCGCGGTCGCGCATCCCGTCGACGACCGCGGTCAGCTGTGCGGCGGGCAGGTGGCTGACCCGGCCGAACTCGTGCGCGGGCATGTCGACGGACAGGGCGTGGAGGACGTGAGCCTCGGTGCCGCCGATGCCTTCGGCCACCAGGGCGACGATGTGGCCGTCGCCGCGATGCTCGCGCAGCAGCGTGGCGGCGTGCCACAGGCGGGCCAGGGGTTCCCGCGGAATCGGGAGCGTGCGGAGGGCGGCGTAGAGGGCGCGTCCCTCCACGGGGGCGCTGATCGCGGCTTTCACCAGGAGGTCGGCGGCGCGTTCGACACCGGGGGAGCCGGCGAGATCGCCGAGGATCCGCCGTAGCCCCGCGACACATCCCCGCTCGCGGGCGGCCAGCGCCGCCTCGGGCGTGGTCAGCTCCCAGACCTTCGGGATGTGGCGCGCCACCTCACCCGGGGCGAAGTTGTAGAAGACCGCGTGGATCACCTCGGCGGGCACCGACCGGCCGAACGGCGCGGCGCGGCCGGCGAAGTAGGCGTCCCACTGGTTGCGCAGGCCGAGCGCGATCAGGGCCTGGTCCGACTCGTCGGCGAGATAGGGCACGAGACCGAGGGGCTCGATCAGGTCGTACATGCGGCGGGCTACGGGTTCCGGGTGCGACATTTCATCCCCTGTGGTTCACGGCGGCGCCCTCGTGGCGGTCGCTCACCTTCTCCACGAACGGCTCATGCCGGATCCGACACCCGGGTCTCAAGATTTTCGAGAGGTCCAGGTCGTGAGTGGCGATTCGTGGTCGCGTGATCCGAGCGTGGAGGAATCGGGACGTTCAACCAACCCGCATCGCCACTCACCTTCGCGCGACAAAACCCCGCGCACTGGGGTCCCTCCGCCGCTATTGTGACAGTGCTGTTGTATTTCTGGCGGGTCTGGAGGACGAGAACGTGACACGGCTTTATCCGGAAATCGAACCGTACGACCAGGGGATGCTCGACGTAGGCGACGGACACCTCGTGTACTGGGAGGTCTGCGGGAACCCCGACGGCAAACCCGCCGTCACTCTGCACGGCGGCCCGGGAACCGGGTGCAGTGCGGGTCTGCGCCGCTACTTCGACCCGGCCAAGTACCGCGTCGTGCTGTTCGACCAGCGCGGCTGCGGCCGGAGCACGCCGCACGCGGGGGAGCCCGAGGCGGACCTCTCGGCGAACACCACCGACCACCTGGTCGCCGACATGGAGCGGCTTCGCGAGCATTTGGGCATCGAGAAGTGGCTGCTCTTCGGTGGCTCCTGGGGCTCGGCGCTCGCGCTGGTCTACGCCGAGCGGCATCCGGACCGCGTCTCGGAGATGGTCTTGATGGGCTTGGCCACCGGGCGCCGGAGCGAGACCGACCTGCTCACCCGTGGCCTCGGCGGTGTCTTCCCCGAGGCTTGGGCGAAATTCCGTGACGGCGTTCCGGCGGAGGACCGCGACGGCGATCTGGCGGCGGCTTACCTCAAGTTGCTGATGAATCCGGATCCGGCGGTGCACGGGAAGGCGGCGGCCGACTGGTGCGCCTGGGAGGACGCGATCATCCCGACTTCCCCGCCGTACAAGAGCTTCGAGACGCCGAAGTTCCGGCTCGCCTTCGCCCGGCTGGTCACGCACTACTGGAGCCAGGGGTCCTTTTTGGACGAAGGCGTGGTCCTGCGGGAGGCCAAGACGCTGGCGCACATCCCGGCCGTGCTCGCCGAGGGCTGTCTCGACCTGGGCAACCTCATCGGGACTCCGTGGGAACTGGCGCACGCCTGGCCGGGCAGCGAACTGGTCGTGATCGACGAGGTCGGCCACAGCACCCAGGACGAGCCGATGCGGGAAGTCCTTATCGGCGCTACAGACCGCTTCGCCTCCTGAAGCAATCGAGGGCGCGTGAAGGCCCCTTCCCGCGGCTGGTCACCTAATTGGGCCGAAGACAAAGGTGCTGTGCGAGCCAGCTCGAGCGTCCGCGGGGCGTCGCGAAAGCCACTTTCGGGACGTCTGATGTCCTGAAAGTGGCTTTCGCGACGTCGGATCCTGCTGGGGCGCGCGTCGGGTCGAGCTTCGGCACCGCCTGCCTCGTAGGTGCCGTACCGAACGTCAAGGCAGTACGTCACGAGCGCCACGTTCGAGACGGTGAGCGTCCCAAGCGTGGCGCTCGTGACGTGCCACCCGCCCGGCACGACACGTTCGACCTCATCAAGACCATGGCCGAGGGAAGGGCGCCGTCACGTTCGAAACGGTCAGGGAATCACCAGAACGGGCGCGGACTCCGGGGTGGTGGCGGCGTCCGAACGGGTGGTTTCGGCGAGCCGCAGGCCGGTGGTACGCGGCGCGATCCGGTCGAGGTTCCACGAACTCAGCAGCAGCGCCACCTTCGCCCGCATCTCCGTCCGCAGCCGCTGGAACGAGTCGGCGGGATCGGCGCCGACCTCGCCGAGCAGGAGCCACCATGCCCATGCCGCCGCACCCGCGTTGGCGACGAAGTCCGGGATCACCGGGATGCCACGAGCCGCGAGGCCCGCTTCGGCGTCAGGGGTGGTCGCCGCGTTGGCCGCTTCGATGACGACCTTCGCCTTGACCGCGCCCTGGTTCCCGGCGCGCAGTGCGTAGGAGATCGCAGCCGGGACGAAGATGTCGGCGTCCGTCGCCACGATCTCGTCGCGGGGGAGCAGTTGAACGTCGGCGGGGAGCCGGCTCCGGTCGATCTCGCCGTACTCGTCACGCAGGTCCAGCAGCGCCGGGACGTCCAGGCCCTCGGGCCGGTACAGCGTCCCCGCGGCGTCGGCCACCGCGACGATCTTCATCCCGGCCTCGTGCAGGTACCAGGCCGCGCCGCCGCCCATCGTGCCGATGCCCTGGACGGCGACCGTGGTCGTCCCGGCCTGCCACTCCCACGCGTCGGCGACCCCGAGACAGGCCTGCGCGACGCCGTAGCCGCCGATGACGTCGCCGAGCAGGAGCCCCCCGGGGACCGGGGTGCCCAACCCGGCCTGCACCCGCCGAAGGGTGCGCGCCGGATCGGCCGAACGGCGGATGGCGGCGTGGTACGACTGTTCGAGCCCCAGCTTCGCGAACACCTCGTCGATCAGGTGCTGCGGTACGCCGAGATCCTCGGCGGTCACCCAGTGGTTGTCGATCCACGGCCGCAGGAACGCGCAGAACCGTTCCAGCACACCGAAAGCGCGCTCGTCCTTCGGATCGAAGTCGATACCGCCCTTGGCCCCGCCGACCGGCAGGCCGAAGGTCGCGGTCTTGTTCGCCATCCCCCTCGCCAGGTCCTCGACCTCCGCCATCGTGCAGCCCGCGCGCATCCGGGTTCCGCCGGTCGCGATACCGGAGACCAGGCTGTGCACTACGAGAAAGCCGGTGGCGCCGGTGACGGGGTCGGTCCAGATGAGCCTCATCAGCGGTTCGGCGTTCCTCGCGGCCATGCGGCCACCTCCTTCGGGATTCGGGGTCGTCCTGTGCCACTTCCGAGGGTGCGCCCGGGCGGGCGCGGGCGTCCATTTACCGAATCTGAACGATGGTGTGCAGAAAAACTGGTGTAACGCCGCACGACGCGTCATCCGGCAACCGCCACGCTGCCCGATTACGTTGAGGGCATGGAGCTTTCGTTGCACCGCTTGCGGATGCTCCGCGAGCTGAGCCGGCGCGGCACCGTGACGGCGGCCGCGGCTTCGCTGCATTACACCGCTTCGGCGGTTTCGCAGCAGTTGGCGCAGCTGGAGCGGGACGTGGGCGTGAAGCTGTTCGAGCGATTCGGCAGACGGGTGCAGCTGACCGAACTGGGGCTGCTGCTCACCGAGCACGCCGAGGAGATCCTGGGGTCGGTGGAGCGGGCGACGCTGGCACTGGAGGAGGCACAGGAGACCGTTTCGGTCCGGCTCATGGCGGGGGTGTGGGCGTCGGTCGCTTCGGGGCTGCTGCCGCACGCGCTGGCCGCGCTGGCGGGCGAGCATCCGGGGATCGAGGTCCGGACCCGTGAGCTGGCGCCCGAGGACACCGCCGACGCCGTCCGGGACGGTGAACTGGACCTTTCGTTCGTGATCGACTATTCCGACGCGCCGATGCCGTGGGACGCCGGGCTGGAGCGCGCGGTGATCGCGGTCGAACGGCTGCACGCCGCGGTGCCCGCCGGCGCCGTTCCCGCGGGCAGCGCGTCCTTGCCCGAACTGGCCGAGCACCCGTGGATCCTCGCCAGCCCGAAGAGCCACTTCGGCCGCGCGGTGCGCACCGCGTGTCACCGCCACGGATTCGAGCCCAAGATCAACCACGAGGTCGAGGAGCAGTCGACGGCGATGGCGATGGTCCGGGCGGGGCTCGGGGTGACCCTCGTTTCGGATCTCGGTCTGGGGCTCCGGCCGCCGGGGATCGACGTCGTAGCGTTGACCACACCATTGCTCCGAACGGTTTCGATCGCCTACCGGACGACCACGTCGCGGCGGCCGGCCTTGCAGCTGGTTATCGGGGCGGTCCGCGACGCGGCCGCGGCGCTGGGCCTGGGGACCGAGCCCGCTTTGCCCTGATTCGCCCGGTCCTAAAAGGTGGTCAGCCGATCCTGCCCGGCAAGAACAGACCTGAATTTGTCGGACCCCGCGTGTAGCGTCCGAAGTCAAGGTTTCTCAGTTATCGGACAACCGACTGGACGGCGGAAAGATGACTACTGTTCATGATTTCCCCGAGAAGTCCGGGAGCGCGTCGAACGCGACGGCGAAGGTCCTCTCGGACCGCGCCGAGGGCGAGGCGTACGTGGCTTCCGTGTGCTTCAAGCACGGGCCACCGAGACTCCTCGGCGTAGAGCTGGAATTCACCGTGCACTACGCCGACGAGCCCGCCCGGCCTCTCGATCCCGACGATCTCGCCACCGCGCTCGGCCCGCACACCCCGCGGACACTGCGCCCCGACAGCCCCGCCCTCCCCCTTCCGGCAGGTTCACCGCTGAGCCTCGAGCCCGGATGCCAGGTGGAGATCTCCGCTCAACCACAGACCACGCTGCGTCACCTGGACGCCGTCGTCTCGGCCGATCTGGCCCACCTCGAAACCCTTCTCGCCACCCGAGGCCTGTACCTGGGTGACACCGGGATAGACAGGCATCGCGCTCCCGCCCGCAAACTGGGCACACCGCGCTACGCCGCCATGGAACGCCGCTTCGCCCCGATGGGCGACGGGGGCGCGACGATGATGTGCAGCACCGCGGGCCTGCAGGTCTGTGTGGACACCGGTGAGGCGAGCGATCTGGCCGATCGCTGGGCCGCCGTCCACGCGCTCGGCCCGCCGTTGCTCGCCACCTTCGCCAACTCCCGGATCCACGCCGGACGCGACACCGGCCACGCCTCCGCGCGCTGGCTGGCCGTGATGGACACCGAAAAGGTCCGGACCCGGTCGGCGGAACCGACCGGGGATCCGGCGGGGGAGTGGGCACGCAGGATCCTGGACACCCCGCTGATGGTCCTTCCCAGTGGCGACGGCCGCTGGGACGCGCCCGATTCCCTGACGTTCGCCGACTGGATCGACGGACGGGGCGAGAGCGCCGGACTCGGCAAGCCGACCGAGGACGATCTTGCCTATCACCTGACGACCTTCTTCACCCCGGTCCGTCCACAGGGGTATCTGGAGATCCGGTACCTGGACGCCCAGCCCGCCGCCCGGTGGCTGCATCCGGTGGCACTGCTGGCCGCACTACTCGCGCGCTCGTCCACAGTGGACAAGGTGCTCGAATTGTGCGAGCCGGTCCTGGGCAGATGGGAGTGCGCGGCCCGGTTCGGCCTGGCCGACCGCGCCATCGCCACTGTCGCGAGGGAGGTGGTGGACCTGGGTTGCGCCGAACTCGGCACGACCGGTCTGCCGCCGGAGACCATCACCGAGATCAGCGAGGGTGTGCAGTCCCTCGTGCGCGGTTCGAGGAGCCACCAGTCATGAGCGTGGAAAGCACCGAGACCAACCCGCTTCGCGCGCTGAGCCCGCAAGACCTGCGGGCTCACGCGGCCGAAGCGCTCACCAGGGCCCGCGAGCGCAGTGACGCGCTCACCGCCGTCGACGACGAAGAGCTGGTCCGCCAGCACTCGAAACTGATGTCGCCGCTGGTCTGGGACCTCGCGCACATCGGCAGCCAGGAAGAGCTCTGGCTGGTCCGCGACGTCGGCGGCCGCGAGGCGCTCCGGCCGGACATCGACGACATCTACGACGCGTTCCAGCACGCCCGCGCGGATCGTCCGGAGCTGCCGTTGCTCGGCCCGGAAGAGGCACGCAAGTACGTCCGGGAGGTCCGGGAGAAATCCTTCGACATCCTGGAAAAGGTTCCGCTGCAAGGCAGGCGGCTCACCGAGGACGCCTTCGCCTTCGGCATGATCACCCAGCACGAGCAGCAGCACGACGAGACGATGCTGGCCACCCATCAGCTCCGCAAGGGCGATCCGGTGCTGCACGCGCCCGCCCCGCCGCCGTCGCGATCCGGGCGGTTGCCCGCGGAGGTGTTCGTGCCCGGCGGTGCCTTCACCATGGGCACCTCCGCCGAACCGTGGGCGCTGGACAACGAGCGTCCGGCACACGAGGTCGTGGTGGAGGCGTTCTTCATCGACACCACGCCGGTCACCTGCGGGGCGTACAGCGAGTTCCTCGACTCCGGGGGTTACGAAGACCCGAAGTGGTGGAGCGAACGAGGCTGGGCGTATCGCAGCGAGCACGGCATCCACGCGCCGCGCTTCTGGAATCGGGAACAGGACGGCTGGTGGCGGACACGGTTCGGCGTCCACGAGAAGGTGCCTTCCGCGGAACCCGTCGTCCACGTGTCCTTCCACGAGGCCGAGGCGTACGCCGCCTGGGCCGGTCGGCGGTTGCCGACGGAAGCGGAGTGGGAGAAGGCCGCCCGGTTCGACCCGGCGACCGGCCGTTCGCGCCGGTTTCCCTGGGGCGACGAGGAACCCGCGCCCGAGCACGCCAACCTCGGGCAGCGGCATCTGCGTCCCGCGGAGGTCGGCGCCTATCCGGCGGGCGTCTCACCGCTGGGGGTGCATCAGCTGATCGGTGATGTCTGGGAGTGGACCAGCAGCGGATTCGAGGCGTATCCGGGGTTCGCCGCGTTCCCCTACAAGGAGTACTCGGAGGTGTTCTTCGGCGGCGACTACCGGATCCTGCGCGGCGGCTCGTTCGGCACGGACGCGGCGGCCATCCGCGGCACGTTCCGCAACTGGGATCATCCGATCCGGCGGCAGATCTTCTCCGGGTTCCGTTGTGCCCGGGACGCGCGGCCGAGCGAGGTGGCCTGAGCGGCATGTGCCGTCATCTCGCGTATCTCGGCGAGCCCCGTTCACCCGCCGAGACTGTCTTTCACGCCCCGCATTCGCTGCTCGTGCAGTCCTACGCCCCGGCCGACATGCGCGGGGGCGGTTCGGTCAACGCGGACGGGTACGGCCTCGGCTGGTATGCCGAGGCCTCCGGCCCGCTGAGGCTGCGCCGGTCCGCTCCCTTGTGGACGGACGGGGATCTGCCCGCGCTGGCCGGGTCGGTGCGGTCGCACGCCTTCATGGCGGCGGTCCGCAACGGCACGACGGGGATGCCGGTGGTCGAGGCGGCGAACGCCCCGTTCACCGGCGGCGGTTTCCTCTTCAGCCACAACGGAGTGGTGAAGGGCTGGCCGGACTCGACGGCCGAACTCGCCGCCAAGCTGCCGATCACCCGCCTCCTGACCCTGGAGGCGACCACGGACTCGGTGCTGTTGTGGGCTTTGCTGCGTGAGCGGCTCGAAGCGGGCGAAGACCCGCTCGCGGCCCTCACGTGGCTGACCGGAGCGGTCGAGGAGGCGGCGCCGGGTTCGAGGCTCAACTTCCTGCTGACCGACGGCCGGACCCTCATCGGCACGGCTTGGACGCATTCCCTGTCCTATCGGGACCTCGGCGGAGGTGTGCTCGTCGCGTCGGAACCGTGCGACGACGATCCCGGCTGGATCCCCGTTCCCGACCACCACGCCGTCCGGGTCACCGGAGAAGGCGTGCGAATCCTTCCCCTCGAAGCCGATCGGAGCCCTGAGGCACGATGACCGAAGTGGACCTCGACGTACACCACAGCGAGTCGGACATCACCGAGCAGCTGCGCGCGGATGTCCGAGCCGGCCTGGAAGCGGACCAGAAGTGGTTGTCGCCCAAGTGGTTCTACGACGCGCGCGGCAGTGAACTGTTCGAGAAGATCACCGCTCTTCCCGAGTACTACCCGACCCGCAGCGAGCGGGAGGTGCTCGCCGCGCGCGGCGGCGAGATAGCGGAGAGCTCCGGCGCGCACACCCTGGTCGAGCTCGGTTCCGGGTCCAGTGAGAAGACCCGGCTCCTGCTCGACGCGCTGACGAGGCACGGCACGTTGAAGGAGTTCGTGCCGCTCGACGTCTCCGAATCGGCGCTCGCCGAAGCCGCGGAAGCCATCACGGCCGACTACCCGTCGCTCGAAGTCCGTGGTGTGGTCGGCGATTTCACCCAGCATCTCGACCTGCTGCCGGGCGACCGGCCGCGCCTGGTGGTCTTCCTGGGCGGCACGATCGGCAACTTCCTCCCCGCCGACCGCGCCGTCTTCCTGCGCTCGGTCCGCGACGTGCTCGACGAAGGGGAGTGGCTCCTGCTCGGGACGGACCTGGTGAAGGACCGGGAGACTCTGGAACGCGCCTATGACGACGCGGACGGGATCACGGCGGAGTTCAACCGCAACATGCTCCATGTGATCAACAACGGACTCGGCGCCGACTTCGATCCGGCGGCCTTCGACCACGTCTCGTATTGGGACGAGGAGAACGAATGGATCGAAATGCGCCTGCGCGCCCGTGAAGCCCTGACCGTCGACATCCCGGGCGCCGATCTGCGGGTGAAGTTCGACGAGGGCGAATACGTGCGCACCGAGATCTCCGCGAAGTTCCGGCGGGAGGGAATCGCCGCGGAGCTGGCCGAGGCCGGGTTCGCGGTCGAGAAATGGTGGACGGACTCCGCGTCGAGGTTCGGGGTGAGCCTGGCAAGATCTGTCCGTGACTAACCCTCTCGCCTCGCTCGCTCGCGTGCTCGGCACGAAACCGTGGCTGATGGGGCTCGCGGGCGGGATCATCTGGGTGGACAAGAGACTCCACCGGCTGTTCAAGGGGAAGGTGAGCCTGGTCGCGATGGCCGGGCTGCCTTCCCTGAGGCTGACCACGACCGGCCGCAAAAGCGGACTGCCCCGTAGTACCAACCTTTTGTACTTCCCGCACGACGAAGGCTTCGTGCTCGTCGGCTCCAATTGGGGGAGGCCGAACGATCCCGCGTGGACACACAACCTGCGTTCGGCACCCGAGGCGGTCGTCGCGCTGGCGGGCAAGGAAATCCCGGTCAGGGCCAGGGAACTCCTCGGCGACGAGTACGAAGCGATGTGGAAACTGCTGCTGGACTTCTGGCCCGGTTACTCCATGGAGGCCGACGCCGCTCGCCGTGTGTTACCGATTTTCGAGTTAAAGACAACCACTCGATAGGTTCGTACCATCCTTTCGGCCGGTGACTGGGTTACCGCCTTGTGCGAGGCTCGCTTGGTGTTACGCGCCGTGACGTCGGCGGCGCATCGTGCGACGTGGTCCCTCACGTCGCCAGCCGAGGGAGGAGTCGTTTTGCCGAGATCCACAAGGAGGCCGGTGCGCGGTTTCGCACTGGTAGGGGCACTCGTGGCCGGTGCCGCGCTGACCGGTGCCTCCGGGACCGCGGTCGCCGCCCCGGACGCCGGGACGTCGGCCGCCCAGGTCGGCGTGACCGCGCCGGTGAACTGGGGTGCCTGCACGGCGGACCAGCTCCGCGGTGTTCCCGCCGACCAGGTCAAGTCCTACAGCTGCGCGCGCTATCGCGTACCGATCGACCACGACAACGCGGCGCTCGGCACCATCGACATCGCGATGTTGAAGCGGGCGGCGAAGACACCCGACAAGAAGGTCGGTTCGCTGTTCCTCAACCCGGGCGGTCCCGGCGGCTCCGGATTCCGGATGCCGATCGGCGCGGCGAACTACTTCCAGCCGCAGGTGCTCGACCGGTTCGACCTGATCGGGTTCGACCCGCGCGGGGTCGGGGCCAGCAACCCGCTCAAATGCTTCACCACGCAGGAGGACGCGAACGACGTCTTCGCCGCGCAGATCCCCGTGCCGCTTTCCCGGCAGGAGATCTCCGGCACGCTGGCGTCGTACCGGGACTACGGCCAGTTCTGCAAGAACAACGCGGGCGCGCTGCTGAACCACATGTCCACCAAGGACGTGGTGCGCGACCTCGACAAGATGCGGGCCGCTGTCGGCGACCAGAAGCTGACCTTCGTCGGCTTCTCGTACGGGACCCTGATCGGGTCGACGTACACGTCGATGTTCCCGAAGCAGAGCCGGGCGATCGTCATCGACGGCAACGTCGACCCGGCACTGCGCACCAGCGACGGCGTGCAGTACGACCGTGAGCGGGCTCGCGGGTTCGAGATCGCGCTGGACGGTTTCCTGCGCAAGTGCGCGCAGGTCGGCCCGAAGTGCTCCTTCAGCTCGGGCACGCCGCGGGCGAAGTTCGACGAGATCCGCGACCACCTCCGCCAGCAGCCGATCAAGTTGCCGGACGGCAGCAGCTACGACATCAACGCGTTCACCAGCACGGTCTCCGGGGTGCTGTACTCGCCGACGTCGTTCCCGCCGCTGGCCGACGACCTGCAGGCGCTGTACAACGTCGTCCACCCGCCGACAGCGCAGACGCAGACGGCGCAGGCCGTCGAACTGAAGGTGCTGCGGTCGGGGGCGAACGGGCGCGCGGACGCGGACCCGGACAGCCCGTACACCGGCGACGACTCCTACTTCGCCGTGAACTGCTCGGACAAGAAGATCACGATCAAGCAGGAGAAGGTGCCCGAGATCGCCGCGAAGTGGGAGAAGGAATCGCCCACCTTCGGCCGCTACCAGGCGTTCTCGGACGTGGCGGGCTGCCCGGTGTGGCCCGCGAAGAAGCCGGACGTCTACCGCGGCCCGTGGCAGGCCAAGACCGACACCCCGGTGCTGGTCGTCGGCAACTACTACGACCCGGCGACCCAGTACCTGTTCTCGAAGCGGATGGCCGACGAGCTGGGCAACGCCCGGCTGCTCTCGGTCGACGCCTTCGGGCACTGCATCCTGGGTGACTCGCTCGGGGTGGACAAGGTGACGGCCGACTACCTGATCGACCTGAAGGTTCCGGCCAACGGTCAGGTGTTCCAGCCGAACGTCCAGCCGTTCGAAACCACCGCCTGAAATCCGGGCACGTAACCACGAAGGCCACCGTCTCGACGGTGGCCTTCGTGGCGTTTCGGGACCGGTCCCGAGCACCCGGCGCTAAGTTCTCGGACGGGGAGGGCCGGATGACCCGGGGCGAGCTCCTCGCCCCGGTGATCCGGGTGGGTGACCAGGGCACCGGCCAAGACCCGCCGGTGTACCTGGCTCCCGGCCCGGGGTCCGTTCACTGCGGCATGCTGGGCGAATGGATCCCGTCCGTGCCGCCCGCGACCTGGTCTCCGCTTGCTTTCCCACTGCGAGGGCCGCGATTCTGGGCGGAAGCGCGAACACCGCTCGCCGGACCGCTTTCTCGGATCTCGACATCGTCGTGTTCCTCGACGGACCACCCGCGCCGTTCCGCGAAACCACCGAACACGAGGGCTTGCCGGTGGAGTGGTTCTGCCACACCGCCGAGTCCTACGACGCCTTCGTCGCACGAGAGACCGCCGAAAGGCGTTCCCCATTGCTGCACATGTGCGGTGAAGGCGTCGTACTGCTGGACCGGGACGAATTCGGTCATCGGACACGGGAGGAAGCCCGGGCGATGTTGCGTGCCGGGCCCCCTCCGCTTTCTCTCGCCGAGTTGGAAGATCGCCGTTACGGGCTCACCGGCCAGCTGGACGACCTGGCCGGCGCGGACGATCCCGACGAGCTGATCTTCATCGCCGACAGGCTGCTGATCACCGTGGCCGAGCTGGTCCTCGTCGCGCGAGGCCGATGGCGCTCACACGGCAAGTGGCTCCTGCGCCGCCTTCGTGAAACCGACCCGGAGATCTGCCGGGAACTCCTGCTCGGCTACCGGCAAGTGGTGTGTCAGGGGACCACCGCACTGCTTGGGGAAGTCGCAGGCGGTGTGCTCGACGATGTCGGTGGACGTCTCCACCCCGGCTATCGGCGGGACGCTCCCGCCGGTTTCAGACGTTGACGCTCGCGAAGGCATCCAGACCGTAGTTCGTGGCGTACGCGTTCTCGACTCCGACCAGCAGGTCGACGATCTCGAAGTACCGGTCCCAGAACGGCGTCTCGCGCAGCGCTTCGATGAGCAGCTGATACGAGTGGTGGTCCTCGGCCTCCCACACCCACACGTCGGTCACTCGCGCGGAGTAGAACTCGGTGTCGAAGAACCGGGACCGGACTCCCTTCACCTTGCTCTCGATCGCCGGGAGGACCTCGGTCTTGAAGGACTCCACGCGCTGCTCGACGGTGAGGCCGAGCCATTCGGGAGTGGTCTTCACCAGCATGAAAGCGGTCACTTCGGACATGGTGTTCCTTCCTTTCAGGAGTAGGCGCCGGCTTCGATGTCCTCGACCAGGGTCGGTCCGAAGGGGGCCCACTTGAGCAGTTCACGGGTGCGCTCGCTGGACGCGGACATGTCCAGCGAGAAGAACCGGCCGACGAAACCGAAGTGCTCGGCGGCCTTCTCCGGCGCCACGGACGCCACCGGGACATCGAGCGTCCGCCCGATGGCTTCGGCGATCTCCTTGGTGGTGACCGCTTCTTCGGCGACGGCGTGGAGCAGCGTCCCGGTGGGCGCGCCTTCCAACCCCAGCCGGACGAGCCGGGCGGCGTCGGTGCGGTGCACCGCGGACCACGCGGCGGTGCCGTCGCCGAGGTAGCCGGAGACGCCGTGCTCGCGGGCGGCCGCGACGAGCGCGGCGACGAACCCGTGGTCGCCGACGCCGTGGACCGAGGGCGAGAAACGGGCGCTGATCACCCGCATGCCCTTTTCGGCGTACTCGAGGGCCAGGTTCTCGGCACCACCGCGATGCGAGTCGGGGCCGACCGCGGGGGAGAGGTCGGTTTCGGTGGCGCGGCGCCCGGCGGCCATGGTCGAGAGCCCGGCGGCGAGAACGAAGGCACGGCCTGTCCCGGTCAGCGCGTCGGCGAACGTTTCGACGGCGGCGCGCTCGGCCCGGTTGGACTCGGCGGGGTTGCCCCAGTCGTGCTTGTTCGCCAGATGGATCACGGCCTCGGCCTCGGCGGCGCCCGCGCGGAGGCCGTCGAGATCGTCCAGGTCGCCGCGGCGGACCAGCGCGCCCTTCCGTTCCAGCGTGGCGGCGGAGGCGTCCGAACGGGCGAGGCCGGTGACCTCGTGGCCGGCGTCGAGCAGCTCGTCCACGACGGCCGAGCCGATCCAGCCGGTCGCTCCGGTGACGAATACGTGCATGGGAATTACTCCTTCTACTTGGTGGTGCGGGAAAGGCGTGATTGCAGGACGACGAGCGCCCCGAGGACGAACACACTCACGCCGATGACCCGCAAGGCCGTGCTCGTACTGGTGACGAACGCGGAAATCACTTCCGGCGCGCGGCCGGGTGCCGCGGTGAGGGCCTGCGCGACGGTGTGCGGATCGTGGGCCGCGCGGAGGTCGGGTGGCAGTGCCGCGACGAACCGTCCGGTGAGGACGGTGCCGATGACCGCGACGCCGAGCGCGCTGCCGAACTCGCGGGTGGTGGCCTGGAGACCCGCGCCGACTCCGGCCTGGGCGGGCGGCAGCGAACCGGAGATCGCGGCGGACAGTGTCGGAAGGGCCAGCGTGACACCGATGCCGGTCACCACGAGCCAGGCCGCGTAGACCGGATACGGCGTGGAGGCGTCGTTCGTGGACAGTCCGAGGAGACCGCTGCCGCAGAAGACGAAAGCGATGGCGACGGTGGCGTCGACGCCGACGCGCCGGATGAGTTTGCCCACGTGCCGCGCGCCGAGGATGACCGGGACGGTCAGCGGGATGATTCCCAGCCCGGTCAGGAGCACATCGAATCCCTTGCCGTATTGCAGGAAGGACGCGTTGACGTAGAACAGCGCGAACATCCCGAAGAAGATCGCCGTCATGCCGAGACAGGCGCTGCGCAGCGCGGGCACCCGGAACAACCGAGGATCGAGCAGTGGATGTTCGGCCTTCAGTTCCACGAACGTCCACACGGCGAAGAGCACGGCCGAGCCGGCGAACCCGATCAGGACGATCGGGCTGTCCCAACCCTTTTCGGGCCCTTCGACGATGCCGAGCAGCAACGCGACCGACGCTCCGACGAGCAGGGTCGCCCCGATCGGGCTGAGCGGGCGGTCATGCCTTTCGGACACCGGCGCGATGCGGGCGACGAGAACGGCGAGTACCAGGCAGAGCGGGACGGCGGCCGCGAAAAGCCAGCGCCACGACCCGCCGGACAGCACCGCGCCGCCGCCGACGTTCCCGACGACACCGCCGATCCCGGTCATCGACGCCCAGGTCGCGATCGTCACGCCCTTGCGTTCGGCGGGCACGGCGTGCAGCAGGACAGCGAGGGTGTTGGGCAGGACGGCGGCGGCCCCGATCCCGGTGATCGCCCGGCCCGCCAGCAGGACGGGAACGTTCGGCGCGACCGTCGACAGCAGCGCGCCGACCGCGAACAGCGCCAGACCGGTGAGCAGGACGCCCTTGCGGCCGAAGCGATCGCCCGCGGCGCCACCGGGGATCACCAGACAGGCGAAGAAGACGACGTAGGTGTCGACGATCCAGATCAGCGCCGACGCGGACGGGTGGAGGTCGCTCGCGGCCAGCATCGGGACGGCGAGGTTGATCGCGGCGACCATCCCGACCACGAGCACGACGCAGGCGCACATGGTGGCCAGCAAGCCTTTTCGCGAGACCGGGCGGCTTGCCGCGGCCGCGGGGTCGTCGCGGAGTTGAAGTCGGAGTGGCATGTCCACGAAGCTATTGACCAGCGATGTATTCGTGCCACGCAACTTTGACAATACAGACTTGCGTAGGATGCAACTATGGCCGATCAGCTGGACCTGAACCTTCTGCGGGTCTTCGACGCGTTGCTGCGCGAAGGCAGCGTGACGGCGGCCGCCGAGCGACTGCACCTGTCGATCCCGGCGGCGAGCCGAGCGCTGGGGCGCTTGAGGCGGGCGATGGGAGACCCGATCCTGGTGCGGGCCGGCCGGGGAATGGTGCCGACGCCGTTCGCGCTCCGGACCGCGCCACGTGTCCGGTCGCTGCTCGACGAGGCGTCCGCGCTGATCAGCGCCGACCGCGAACTGGCGATCGGCGACCTCGAACGCACCTTCACCATCCGCATCAACGACGGCGTCGCCGCGACACTGACGACCGCGGCCGTCGAGGCGACCGCCGCCGTCGCGCCGGGTGTGGTCCTGCGCTTCGTGGCCGAAGGCAGCGAGAGCACCGAAGCGTTGCGGGACGGCTCAGTGGATCTGGACATCGGTGCCGGTGACGTCACGGCACCCGACATCCGGTCGATGCCGCTGTACCGCGAACGAGTGGTCGGGATCGTCAGGGCGGACGGCCCGCTCGGCGGCAAGCGGCATCCGACGCTGGCTCAGCTCTGCCGCTATCCCCACGTTTCCGCTTCCCGGCGGGGCAGAGGCAGGGGACCGCTCGACGACGTGCTCGAAGCGGCCGGTCTCCAGCGCCGGGTCGCGGCGGTCGTCCCTACGTCCGCCGTCGCCGCTTTCCTGGTCTCGTCGAGCGACTACGTCGGACTCGTACCCTCCCGGCTCGCCGAGCAGTACGGCCGGTCACTCGGCCTCCGCTGGTTCCCGATCCCCGCGGATCTCCCGGAGATCGAGGTCTGTCTGCTCTGGCACGCGCGATTCGACGCCGATCCGGCCCAGCGCTGGCTGCGCGAGACGATCCGAGACGCGTTCGAGGCGTCGCGGTAGCGGAGTTGCTCGTGAGGGGTATTTGCGCCGAAAGGCAAAGGTGTCAGGTCGGACTGGTGCAGGTCATCGCCTTCCGCCGGGTGTGATCCGGCGGGAGGGCGTTGCGAAAGCCACTTTCGCAACCTTCAACGTTGCGAAAGTGGCTTTCGCAACACTGGGCGCCAGACAGCACGGGGTCGTGAGCGGGTTCCTGTTCCCAATGTCGCATTCGTGTCGCTGAGCGTCTCGAATGCGACATTGGGAACATCGCCGTCGAGCCCACGCCACCAGTGCGCGCCGGCAGGGTCCGATGCCGCAGAAGCCGGTAGAAGCGCGAGAGGTCGAGTACTGACGCCGTCACGAGTCTCTGTGAGCCCGTCCACGAGAGGGGTGGCCGGACGGCCGTCCGGTGGTACAGTCCCGAAGGTTGATCAACATCGATCGAGTACGAAAGCGAGGTGAGCGGCACATGCCGGAAGACAGTTCTGGATCGACCGGACGCGGTCGCCGTTCACCCGTGTGCGCGGTGCGCTGACCTTTTCCGGTCTCCTTTCCCTGTCTGGCCTTGTGTACGCACGCCAGAAAAGAGCCGGAATCATGAACACCTTCGAAATGCTGCTCAGGGTCGGCACCGGCGTCGGCCTGGGCGCCGTCATCGGCATCGAGCGCCAGTACCGCGCCCGGATGGCCGGACTCCGCACCAACGCCCTCGTCGCCGTCGGCGCCACCCTCTTCGTCCTGTTGTCCGCCCACGGTTTCGGCGGGCTGAACACCAGCGGTGACGCGGATCCGACGCGGGTCGCCGCGCAGATCGTCTCCGGGATCGGCTTCCTCGGTGCCGGGGTGATCCTGCGGGACGGGCTGAACGTGCGCGGGCTCAACACCGCCGCCACGCTGTGGTGCTCGGCGGCCGTCGGATCCCTTGCGGGAGCAGGACTTTACGTCGTCGCGCTCGCCGGGACCGGGGTGATCGTCGGGGTCAACGTGCTGCTGCGCCCGCTCGGCCGCGTCGTCGACCGGCGCCCGGAGAACCGGGACGAGTGCTCGGAGCAGGAAGAGCCCGAAAGGGCTTAGCCTTCGGCGTGCACGGACACGTAACTCGCGTGCTTGGGGACGTAACTCGCGTGCTTGGAGGCGGAACTCACGAGATCCGGCTTCAAGCACGCGAGATCCGCCGTTGATCACGCGAGATCCGTGTTCGAGCACGCGAGTTCGGTGCCGCGAAAGGGCCTAACAGTCCAGGAAGTCCAGCAATATCCGCGAAAACTTGCGGGGCTTCTCCAGATTGATCATGTGCGCGACTCCGGGGACGACGAGTTTCCGGGCGTCGTGTGCCTCGGTTCCGATCCGGTCGGCGATGGCGAGGATGTCCGAGGAATCCAGATCACCCACCAAGGTCAACGTGCGCGGTGCCAGCTCTCCGATCCGTTCGATGGCCCGCAGCTCGTCCATCAGCATGAAGCCGCTGCCGCGGTGCCGGGTGATCGTGTGCGCGTACATCTCCTGGCACCGCCGCCGGACGTCCTGGTCGACGGCTTCCGGGGCACGGTGCGGGCCGTCCACCCACATCCGCAGGAGGCATTCGATGGCGGCGGGGACATCACCTCTGGCGCTCGCTTCTTCGAGTTTTTTGTTCTGCTCAAGGACAAAGGGATCCTTCGCCACCATCGCGCTGAGACCGGTGGCCGCGAGGACGAGGTTCTCGACCAGATCCGGATAGGTCAGCGCGAAGTCGACCGCGATCCGGCCGCCGCCCGACAGCCCGACCAGTGAGGCACAGGGGAAGTCCAGCGCGGTCAGCAGCTCGCGGAGGTCCTCGTAATGCTTGAAGCGCCGAGTCGGCGTGGAGGACTCGCCGTGCCCGCGCGCGTCGTATCGGACGACGGTGTGATGGCGTTCGAGCGCCGTCATCTCGGCGTCCCACATCCGGGAGTCGAGCATGCCGCCGTGCAGCAGGACGACGGGATCGCCCGCGCCCCGGATCTCGTAGGCCAGTTCGCCGTTCTCGACCTGAATCCGCCCGCGGGTCATGAATCCACGCTAGCGAAAAACGACGTCGGCCCCTTTCCCCAAAGTGCGGGAAAAGGGGCCGACGCGGGAGGTGCTTACGCCTGGGTCATCTTCCGCAGGACGTACTGCAGGATGCCGCCGTTGCGGTAGTAGTCCGCCTCACCCGGGGTGTCGATGCGGACGTCCGCGTCGAACTCCACCTTGGTGCCGTCGGTCTTCGTCGCGGTGACGTGGACCGTACGCGGGGTCTCGCCGTCGTTCAGCTTCGTGATGCCCGAGATGTCGAACGTCTCGGTGCCGTCGAGGCCGAGCGACGAGGCCGACTCGCCCGCCGGGAACTGCAGCGGGATGACGCCCATGCCGATCAGGTTCGACCGGTGGATGCGCTCGAACGACTCGGTGATCACCGCGCGCACACCCAGCAGGCGCGTGCCCTTGGCCGCCCAGTCACGCGACGAGCCGGAGCCGTACTCCTTGCCGCCCAGGACGACCAGCGGGATGTCCTGCGCCGCGTAGTTCTGCGCCGCGTCGTAGATGAACGACTGCGGGGCGTCGTCCTGGGTGAAGTCGCGGGTGTAGCCGCCCTGCACGTCGTCCAGCAGCTGGTTGCGCAGCCGGATGTTCGCGAAGGTGCCGCGGATCATGACCTCGTGGTTACCGCGACGCGAGCCGTAGGAATTGAAGTCCTTCTTCTCCACGCCGTGCTCGGTCAGGTACTGCGCGGCCGGGGTGCCCGGCTTGATCGCGCCGGCGGGGGAGATGTGGTCGGTGGTGACCGAGTCGCCCAGCTTCGCCAGCACGCGCGCGCCGGAGATGTCGGTGACCGCCGACGGCTCCGCCTTCATGCCCTCGAAGTACGGGGGCTTCCGGACGTAGGTGGACTCCGCGTCCCAGTCGAAGGTCTTGCCCTCGGGGGTCGGCAGCGACTTCCACCGCTCGCCACCGTCGAAGACGTCGGCGTAGTCCTTGGTGAACATCTCCTGCGTGATCGCGTAGTCGATGGTCTCCTGGATCTCCTTGGCCGACGGCCAGATGTCCTTCAGGAAGACGTCGTTGCCGTCGGTGTCTTGGCCGAGCGGCTGGTTCTCGAAGTCGAAGTCCATCGTGCCGGCGAGCGCGTACGCGATGACCAGCGGCGGCGACGCGAGGTAGTTCATCTTCACGTCGGGGTTGATGCGGCCTTCGAAGTTCCGGTTGCCCGAGAGCACCGAAACCGCGGTGAGGTCGTTCTCCTGGATCGCGGCGGAGATCTCGTCCGACAGCGGGCCCGAGTTGCCGATGCAGGTGGTGCAGCCGTAGCCGACCAGGTGGTAGCCCAGCTTCTCCAGGTACGGCCAGAGGTTGGCCTTGGTGTAGTAGTCCGTGACGACCTGCGAACCCGGCGCCATCGAGGTCTTGACCCACGGCTTCACCGCGAGACCCTTGTCGACCGCGTTCCGCGCGAGCAGCGCCGCGCCGAGCATGACCGAGGGGTTGGAAGTGTTGGTGCAGGAGGTGATCGAGGCGATCACGACGGCGCCGTGGTCGAGGATGAACTCGCCGCGGTCGGACGTGCTGACCTTGACCGGGTTGGTCGGGCGGCCGCTGTGGCCGTTCGCCGCCGACTGGACCTCGACCGCGTCCTCGTCCTTGAAGGACAGGGCGGCGGGGTCGCTGGCCGGGAAGGTCTCCTCGACGCTCTCGTCCACGTTGGTGTGCGGGGCCTGCTCGCCGCCGACGTAGTCGTGGATCGACTTGCGGAACGAGTTCTTCGCGTCGGTGAGCTCGATGCGGTCCTGCGGGCGCTTCGGGCCGGCGATCGACGGGACGACCGTCGACAGGTCCAGCTCGATGTACTCGGAGTACTCCGGCTCGTGCGACGGGTCGTGCCAGAGGCCCTGCTCCTTGGCGTACGCCTCGACGAGCGCGACCTGCTCCTCGGAGCGGCCGGTGAGCTTGAGGTACCGGACGGTCTCCTCGTCGATCGGGAAGATCGCCGCGGTGGAGCCGAATTCCGGGCTCATGTTGCCGATGGTGGCGCGGTTGGCCAGCGGCACCGCGCCGACGCTCTCGCCGTAGAACTCGACGAACTTGCTGACCACACCGTGCTTGCGCAGCATCTCGGTGATGGTGAGCACGACGTCGGTGGCGGTCACGCCGGTCGGGATCTCGCCGGTGAGCTTGAAGCCCACGACGCGCGGGATGAGCATGGAGACCGGCTGGCCCAGCATGGCCGCCTCGGCCTCGATGCCGCCGACGCCCCAGCCCAGCACGCCAAGGCCGTTGACCATGGTGGTGTGCGAGTCGGTGCCGACGCAGGAGTCGGGGTACGCCTGGCCGTTGCGGGACATCACCGTGCGGGCGAGGTGCTCGATGTTGACCTGGTGCACGATGCCGGTGCCCGGCGGGACGACCTTGAACTCGTCGAAGGCGCCCTGGCCCCAGCGCAGGAACTGGTAGCGCTCGCGGTTGCGCTCGTATTCGATCTCGACGTTGCGCTCGAAGGCGTCGGCGCGGCCGAAGACGTCGATGATGACCGAGTGGTCGATGACCAGCTCGGCGGGCGCCAGCGGGTTGACCTTGTCCGGGTCGCCGCCGAGGTCGGTGACGGCCTCGCGCATGGTGGCGAGGTCGACGACGCAGGGCACGCCGGTGAAGTCCTGCATGATCACGCGGGCGGGCGTGAACTGGATCTCGATCGACGGGTCCGCGCTCGCGTCCCAGTTGCCGAGCGCGCGGATGTGGTCGGCGGTGATGTTCGCGCCGTCCTCGGTCCGCAGCAGGTTCTCGAGCAGGATCTTCAGGCTGTAGGGAAGGCGCTTGGAGCCCTCGACCTTGTCCAGGCGGAACACCTCGTAGGAGGCGTCGCCGACCTTCAGCGTGTCTTTGGCGCCGAAGCTGTCCTTGCTGGCAGGTGCTGTCACTTCTTACTCCAGTGGCGGGTCAGTTCGGTGTGGTTCTCCGGGCCGTTCGGGCAGGCCCGGAGCGAGTGTTGCGCACCCCCACCGTAAGTCCGGACCCGGGATGGCACACCTCGTTCGTCCCCTCAAACAGTACGCCTGTACTTTTTGGCTGGCAACCCGACACGCGGGTAGGGAAGGTCTCATCGACCTGCGTCCGTTCGAGTGACGAAACGTTCGTCTGTTCGTCCCCCGTTGAGGGGAAATGGTGCCTACGGTGTGTAAGTTCCTGGTGGTGCTTCTGGTAATGCTGTGACAGCAGTGGCACAGTGAGCTCGTTGTTTCAAGATCAGGAGGTGGGTGGATCGTGCGTGGTGAAACCGGGTCTGGAGCCGGTGCCCGCCGTGGCACGACCATCGGCGCCCTGGGGATCGCCCTGTTGCTCGGGGTGACCGGTACCGCCATCGCGGTACCGCCGCCCCCGCCGAACCCCAGCGACTCCGAGATCAACTCCAGCAAGGCCGACGCCAACGCCAAGGCGGGCGACGTCGGCAGGCTCACGAATCAACTGGCCCAGGCCGAATCGAAGCTCGCTCAGCTCAACGACGACGTCGAGCTGAAGATGGAAGAGGCCAACAAGGCCAGGGTCGACGCGGAGACCGCGCAGGACGAAGCCGCCCAGGCCGACCGCGAGGCGCAGTCCGCGCGCACCGAATCCGACGCCGCGCAGGCGACCATCGACAAGGCCCGCGCCGATCTGGACAAGTTCGCCGCCGCCAGCTTCCAGCAGGGCAGCACCATCGGCTCCGTGTCGGCGTATCTCACCGCCAACAGCCCCAAAGAGCTTCTCGGCCGCGCCCAGATGCTCGACGCGGTCGGCGGCAGCAGGCTCAACGCGCTCGACACGATGAAGCGCGCGCAGACCGAGAAGTCCAACAAGGACGCGACGGCGCGCAAGAAGCAGGAGATCGCACAGGAGCGCAAGCGCGCGGCCGAGGCGGCCAAGCACGAGGCCGACAACGCGCAGAGCGCCGCGCAGCACGCGCAGGACACCCAGGCCGCGCAGAACGACAAGCTCGAAGCCGACAAGACGAACGTCGAGAAGCAGCTCTTCGAAGCGCAGCAGAAGGTCAGCGGCCTGCAAGGGCAGCGGCAGCGCTACGAGGACTGGAAGGCGCAGAAGGCCCGCGAGGACGAGGAACGCGCCCGTCAGGCCGCGCTCGCCGCGTCGAGGCCCAGCCCCAGTCAGGGGGGCGGTGGCCGTCCGTCGAGCAGGCCCGTCCAGTCGGCGCCCGCCGGGGCGAGTGTCGAGGCCGCGGTCCAGCGGGCGTTGTCGCAGTTGGGTCTTCCGTATGCCT
The DNA here is from genome assembly GCF_002234405.1 of Amycolatopsis thailandensis. Lineage (GTDB taxonomy): Bacteria > Actinomycetota > Actinomycetes > Mycobacteriales > Pseudonocardiaceae > Amycolatopsis > Amycolatopsis thailandensis. The sequence goes on from NZ_NMQT01000214.1 coordinate 23,377, forward strand.
GGGGTGGTGGCAACACCTCCGGTCCGACGCGCGGTATCCGCGACGGCGGAGTCGCGGACCGCTACGGCGACTACAACAAGATCGGTTTCGACTGCTCGGGCCTGATGATCTACGCGTTCGCCGGGGTGCGGGCGCTCCCGCACTACAGCGGCTACCAGTACAACGCCGGCCGGAAGGTGCCGCTCTCCCAGATGCGCCGCGGCGACATGCTCTTCTGGGGCGGCAGCGCGCGGGGCATCCACCACGTCGCGATGTACCTCGGGAACGGGCAGATGGTCGAGGCGCCGCAGTCGGGCTTGCGGGTCCGGGTCGCGCCGGTGCGCTACGGCGGCATCATGCCGTACGCTGCCCGCATGATCGGCTAGGCGTGGACTACGCGGGGATCGTGCTGGCCGGCGGCGCCGCGCGCCGTCTGTCCGGTGTGGACAAACCCGCGCTCCCCGTCGGCGGGAAACCGTTGCTGGCCCGCGCTCTGGCGGCGCTCGCGGACGCGGATCCGGTGATCGTCGTCGGCCCGGTACGGCCGGGCTTCGATGACGTCGTCTGGACTCGCGAGGCCGAGCCTGGGACGGGTCCGGTGGCCGCGCTGGCGGCAGGACTCGCGCTGGTTCCGACGGAGATCGTCGTCGTGCTGGCCGGTGATCTCGCCGGCGTCCGGTCGTCCACTGTGGATCGCCTGGTGGGTTCGCTCGGCGCCGCGTCCGGTGCGGTGCTGGTCGACGGCCCGGGGGAGCGGCAATGGCTTCTCGGTGCCTGGCGGGTTGAAGCGCTGCGCGAGGCCTTGCCGGAGGCGGTCGAGAACGCGTCGTTGCGGCGGACGCTGGGCGGGCTGGAGATCGTCGAGGTGCCCGAAGAGCCCGGCGAGAGCGACGACATCGACACGCCGGAGGACCTGGACCGCTGGTCGTAGGCCCCTTCACAGCCGTCATACCGCTGATCGGGTTGGCTACCTTCACGAACGGCTGTGCCGCCGACCACTACGGTCACATCCGGACGGAACAACGCAAGCGGGGAACACAGGAGGCACGAGTGACCGAGCCCGGCTACGCCGACGGCGCGCAGCAGCAGCCCGGAACGCCGGCGCGGGACGCCCAGTTGCTGGAGCGGACCGTGTTCGAGGTCAAGCGGATCATCGTCGGCCAGGACAGGCTGGTCGAGCGGATGCTCGTCGGCCTGCTGGCCAGGGGCCACCTCCTCCTCGAAGGTGTTCCCGGCGTCGCGAAGACCCTCGCGGTCGAGACCTTCGCCCGGGTGGTCGGCGGTTCGTTCTCGCGCGTGCAGTTCACCCCGGACCTCGTCCCCGCCGACATCCTCGGCACCCGGATCTACCGTCAGGGCGCCGAGCGGTTCGACGTCGAACTCGGTCCGGTGGTGGCGAACTTCGTGCTCGCCGACGAGATCAACCGCGCGCCGGCGAAGGTGCAGTCGGCGATGCTCGAGGTGATGGCCGAGCGGCACGTGTCGATCGGCGGCCAGACCTTCCCGATGCCCGACCCGTTCCTCGTGCTCGCCACGCAGAACCCGATCGAGAACGAAGGCGTGTACCCGCTGCCCGAGGCGCAGCGCGACCGGTTCCTGTTCAAGATCGTCGTCGAGTACCCGACCGCCGAGGAAGAGCGGGAGATCATCTACCGGATGGGCGTCACCCCGCCCACCCCGCAAGAGGTGCTGAGCCCCGCCGAGCTGGTCCGGCTCCAGAACGTCGCCTCGCAGGTCTTCGTGCACCACGCGCTGGTCGACTACGTCGTCCGCCTGGTGCTCACCACCCGTACGCCGAACGACCACGGCCTCGCCGACGTCGCCGGCTGGGTGTCCTACGGCGCCTCGCCGCGTGCCAGCCTCGGCATCATCGCCGCGTCCCGCGCGCTGGCGCTGGTCCGCGGCCGGGACTATGTGCTGCCGCAGGACGTCGTCGACGTCGTCCCCGACGTGCTGCGCCACCGGCTCGTGCTGTCCTACGACGCGCTGGCCGACGGCGTGCCCATCGACCACATCATCACGCGGGTGCTGCAGACCGTGCCGTTGCCGCAGGTCTCGGCCCGTCCGCAGGGCGGCGCCGGGCAGGGTGTCCCGGCCGGCGCGCCGGTCAGGTAAGGAAGCGAGCGTGAAGAACGAGAAGGGCGAACGTCCTTCCTGGGCACCGCCGGTGCTCCGCGGGGAGCGGATGGAGGCGGGCCTGCGCACCCTCGAACTCGACGTGCGCCGCCGTCTCGACGGTCTGCTCCAGGGCAATCACCTCGGCCTGGTGCCGGGGCCCGGTTCGGAACCGGGGGAGGCCCGGCCGTACCAGCCCGGTGACGACGTCCGCCGGATGGACTGGGCGGTCACCGCGCGGACGACGAGCCCGCACATCCGGGAGACCGTCGCCGACCGCGAGCTGGAGACGTGGCTGGTGGCGGACGTGTCCGCGAGCCTCGACTTCGGCACGGCGTTGTGCGAGAAGCGCGACCTGGTCGTCTGCGCGACGGCCGCGGTCGCGCATCTGACCGGCGGCGGTGGCAACCGGATCGGCGCGCTCGTCTCCAACGGGGCGGGCAGCATCACGCGGATCCCGGCGCGCGGCGGGCTGCCGCACGCGCGGGGGCTGGTCCGCAAGCTCGCCGAGACCCCGCGCGCCGAGGAAGGCGTCCGCGGGGATCTCGCCGCGGCACTGGAGAAACTGCGCCGTCCGCCCCGTCGTCGCGGGCTCGCCGTCGTCATCTCCGACTTCCTCGGTGACACCGAATGGCAGCGCCCGTTGCGCGCGCTCGGCGGGCACCACGACCTCATCGCCATCGAAGTCCTCGACCCGCGCGACATCGACCTGCCCGACGTGGGCACCGTCGTGCTGGCCGACCCGGAGACAGGGAAACAGCGCGAAGTGCATGCTTCGGCCTTGCTGCGCAAGGAATTCGGCGCGGCGGCGCACGCTCACCGGCAAGAGGTCGCGGCCGCGCTGCGCCGTGCCGGTGCCGCGCATCTGGTGCTGCGCACCGATTCCGACTGGATCGCGGACATGGTCCGGTTCGTGGTGGCCCGCAAGCGCCGCTGGTCCGGTGGTGTCGCGTGAGCCTGACCGGATTCGCCTCGCCGTGGTGGTTCCTGCTGCTGCTGGCGGTCGCCGCGGTGATCGTGGGTTACGTGCTCTCCCAGCGCGCGCGGCGCAAGCGCACCATGCGGTTCGCCAACCTGGAACTGCTGGAGAAGGTCGCGCCGAAGAGCCAGGGGTGGGTACGGCACGTTCCCGCCATCCTGATCGTGCTCTCGCTGCTGGTGCTCACCGTCGCGCTCGCCGGGCCGACGGCCGAGCAGAAGGTGCCCCGCAACCGGGCGACCGTGATGCTGGTGATCGACACGTCGCTGTCGATGGAAGCGACCGACGTCGCCCCGACCCGGCTGAAGGCGGCTCAGGAGTCGGCGCGCTCGTTCGCGCAGAACATGACCCCTGGGGTGAACCTCGGGCTGATCTCGTTCGCGGGGACGGCGACCGTGCTGGTCGCGCCGACCACCGATCGCGGCGGCGTCGTGAAGGCGATCGACAACCTGAAGCTGGCGCAGTCGACGGCCACCGGTGAAGGGATCTTCGCCGCGTTGCAGTCGATCGAGAGCTTCTCGGCCATCGTCGGTGGCGCGGAAGGTCCGCCGCCCGCCCGGATCGTGCTGATGAGTGACGGCAAGCAGACCGTCCCGGACGACCTGTACGCGCCCCGGGGCGGCTACACGGCCGCGCAGGCGGCGAAGCAGGCCCAGGTGCCGATCTCGTCGATCTCGTTCGGGACCACGCACGGCTCCGTCGACATCGACGGCAAGCCCCAGGACGTGAAGGTCGACGACGAATCGCTGGAGGAGATCGCCCGGCTTTCCGGGGGCGACTTCTACAAGGCGGCGAGCGCGGACGAACTGAAACGCGTGTACGACGACCTCGGCGAGCAGATCGGGTACGAGCTCAAGGACGCCGACGCGAGCCGTCCCTGGGTCATCATCGGGACCCTGGTGCTGATGATCGGTGCCGCCGCTTCGCTCTTCCTGGGCCAGCGCCTGCCGTAGCCACACCGGACGCGGGGATCGGCCTACCGGGTGACCGCCGGCCGGATCTCCGCGTCCCAGGTGGCGGGCCAGCGCACCGCGTGCACCTGGCCCGCGCCGTTGTCGGACGAGCCCACGATGTCACCGACGGCGTTGATGCCGTTGGCCTTGGTCTCGTGCCCGCCGGGCAGCGACGGCAGCACGGTCACCGTCCCGTCCGGGGCCCAGCGCACCCCTTGCCCCGGATCTCCGGCCGCGCCGAAGTCGTACCAGCCCGACACGACCCCGGTATCACTGATCCCGTTCGCCTGGCCGCGGCTGGTGCCCTCGGGGAGGGGCAGCTTGGTGATCCGGCCGTCGGGACTCCACCGGACGGGGTATTCCCCGGAGTAGCCGACGACGTCGCCACGATCGTTGAGCGCGACGGCGTGGGTGTACTTCTCGCCGGGCAAGCCCATCAGCTCGGTCACCGTCCCGTCCGGGTCCCAGCGGACCACGTGGTCGTTGGTCTCGTTGCGGATTCCGGAACTTCCGATGATCACCCCGCGGTTGTTGATCGCCTTCGCGGCGCCACCGGCGTGGCCGGGCAGGACGGGCAGGAGACTCGGCGTTCCGTCCGGGGCCCACCGCGTCGGGTGCGGGCTGCCGCGCCGGGAACTCGCGCTGCCGACGATCACCCCGCTGTCGTTGATCCCGTAGGCGCGTGAGCGGTACGTGTAGTACTCGGGTTCCTTGAGAGCCGACATGGTCCCGTCCGGTTCCCAGCGGATCGCGCGGTCCTTGTTCAGTTTCCTGTTGTCGGTACCCACGATGACGCCGTGGGCGTTGACGGCGTTGGCCTCCGGGGTGTTCGAGTCGGGGGAGAGGTCGGTGAGGACTCCGCCCGGTGTCCAGGTGACGGCGCGCATCCCGCCGTCCGGGGGAAGGGACTGGCCGATGGCCTGGCCGTGGACGTTGATCGCGGAAGCCTCCGCGCGGTCGCCCCCGGGGAACGACCGGCTCAGATCGACGGCCTTGCCCGGTGCAGTCCACCGCGCGGCGTGCCGCCCACGCGTGGCGGTCTGTTCGGATTCGCCCGCCACGACGCCGCGGGCGTTGATCGCCGCACCCGCGCTCTGGTCGTGTCCCGGCAGGGTGCCGAGGCCGGTGACGGTGCCTCGGTCGTCCCACACCACGGCGGTGTGGTGGCCGCTTCCGATGCTGGAACGACCGGTGACGACGCCGGAGTCGTTGATCGCCTCGGCGCTGCCCCCTGGATGCTCGGGGTAGAGGTAGGGCAGGGGCGTGGCGGTGCCGTTCGCGGCCCAGCGCACGGGGTGGGCACCGGAGCTTCCGACGACGACTCCGGCGCTGTTGATGCCTTCCGCCGAGCCGCGGTCGTCACCGGGAAGCAGGGCCAGCTTGACGACGGTGCCGTCGGGCTTCCAGCGCACGGCCTGGGTCCCGGAAGTCCCGACGATCACGCCCGCGTCGTTCATCGCCGTGGCCGCCGACCGTGAGTCGCCCGATGCCAGGGGAAGCAACGTCATGACGCCTTTCGCGTCCCATCGCGCCGCGCGTTCGACCGGCGGGCTGCCGATCGTGACCGTGCCGGCCACGGCTCCGGCGGTGTTGACCGCGGTGGCCTCGGAGTGCCCGTAGCGGTCGGGCGAGCTCAACTCGGTGAACGAACCGTCCGGACGCCAGAGCACGGGCCGCCGGATGGACAGGTCGTCGTAGGCCGAACCGGCGATGAACCCCTTCGCGTTGATCGCCCGCGCTTCCGTCATGCGGTATGTGCTCGGCACCGCGAGCGGGACCACCGCGCCGTCGGCGTTCCAGCGGGTGGCGATCGACCCGCCGGCGGCGGTGCTGTGGACGCCGGCCATGGTGCCGGTGTCGTTGATCCCGGCGACGCGGCTGTCGCTGTCGACGGGGAACGCGCCGAGATCGACGACCGGCACCGAGGCACCCGCCGCCTCCTGCGCGCCGACCGCGACGAGGGCGCCGCCGAGCGCGAGGACCAAGAAGAATCTGCACAACAAGAACTTTCCCCGCACCACGTGAACCCCTCCCGAGCCGCCCGAGTGCGCCGATCACCGGAGTATGGCGAAACCCGGGCCGTGGCGGGAACCGCTGATCGGACGCGGGCACACTCGTCCGCCCGCACTTCGTCAGCGGTCTCAGAAGTCCTTTGTGGATAAGGGAACTGTCTATCCACAAAGGATCACGGAGTCGCGAAGCCGTTCTGCCGCCAAGCTTCATAGACGCTGATCGCCGCGGTGTTCGAGAGGTTCAGCGACCGGCTCGACGGCAGCATCGGCAGCCGGACCCGATCGGTCACCTGCGGCGACTCCTGGATCTCAAGGGGCAACCCCGCCGACTCCGGGCCGAACATCAGCACGTCCCCCGGCTCGTAGGCGACGTCGGTGTGCAGCCGCGTCGCCGAAGCGCTGAACGCGAAGACCCGGGCGGGTAGCAGGGCCGCCCACGCCGCGTCGAGATCCGCGTGGATGTGGACGCGCGCGAGGTCGTGGTAGTCGAGCCCGGCGCGCCGCAGCTGCTTGTCCTCCAGGGTGAAACCGAGCGGTTCCACCAGGTGGAGCTCACAGCCGGTGTTCGCGGTCAAGCGGATCGCGTTACCCGTGTTGGGCGGGATTTCGGGGCGGTAGAACAGGATGCGGAACACGAGGGTTGATCGTCTTTCGTTCACGGACGGTTCGCCTGAGCGCGGCCGGGTGGCCATCAAGCCGGACAAGCATGAGGCCCGCCCGTGACCATCCCACCACAGGAGGGCTTCATGCCTTCGCTCCCTCACCCCCTGTCGCGGCGCCGCTTCCTCGGATACGGCTCCGCCGGCGCGGCCGCCGTCCTGCTGGGGACCGGTGCCTGGAACGCCGCCGGTGCTCTGCCGCTCGCCAACGGCACCGGAAACCCGTTCACCCTCGGCGTCGCTTCGGGTGACCCGCTGCCCGGCGGCGTCGTGCTCTGGACCAGGCTCGCGCCGAAGCCCTACGAGGCCGACGGCTTCGGCGGGATGCCGCGGACCCCGGTCCGCGTCGAGTACGAAGTCTCGCTCGACGAACGCTTCCGCGCGGTGATCCGCCGCGGCTCCGTGGTCGCCACACCCGAACTCGGCCACTCCGTGCACCCCGAAATCCACGGGCTCGCGCCGGATCACGAGTACTTCTACCGCTTCCGCACCGGCGGGGTGATCTCGCCGGTCGGCCGCACCCGGACGGCGCCCGTCGCGTGGTCTTCGCCGCGTGAGCTGAACTTCGCGTTCGCGTCCTGCCAGAACTGGGAGGCGGGGCACTTCACCGCGTACGACCACATGGCGGCCGAGGACCTCGACCTGGTCGTGCACCTGGGCGACTACCTCTACGAAAGCGGTGTCACGGGGGTGGGCCGCGGCACGCCGGTGGGCCCGCAGTTCAAGGGCGAGACCTTCGACTTGGCCCGCTACCGGCTCCAGTACGCGCTCTACAAGTCCGAAGCGCCGCTCATGGCCGCGCACGCCGCCTTCCCGTGGATCCACGTCAACGACGACCACGAGGTGGAGAACAACTGGGCGGGCGACCACTCCCAGGCCGACAACGAGCCCGACCAGGACCCGGTGGTGTTCCGCCAGCGGCGCGCCCAGGCCTTCCAGGCGATGTACGAGCACCTGCCGTACCGCATCGCGCAGCTGCCGAAGGGGCCGGACGCGCGTCTGCACCGGCGCCTGAGCTACGGCACGCTGGCCGACTTCACCATGCTCGACACCCGCCAGTACCGCGACGACCAGCCGTGCGGCGACGGTCAGTCGGCGAATTGCGCCGAGCGGTTCGACGAGGACCGCACGCTGCTCGGGTCGGAACAGCGCAGGTGGCTGCTCGACGGCTTCTCCCGGTCCCACGCACGGTGGCAGATCCTGGGCAACCAGGCGCCCATGGGCCAGACCGACACCGACGCGGGCGAGGCGACCAACGTCTACCTCGACCCGTGGGACGGCTACGTCGCCGACCGCGACCGCGTGCTCGCCGCGGCGCAGGACCGGGGTGTGCGGAACCTGGTGGTCATCACCGGCGACAGGCACCAGAACTACGCCTGGGATCTCAAGAAGAACTTCGGCGACCCGGGTTCGCCCACCGTGGCGAGCGAGTTCGTCGGCACGTCGATCACCAGCGGCGGCAACGGCGCCGACATGACGCCCGCCGGGGAGAACCTGCTGAAGGCCAACCCGCACATGAAGTTCTTCAACAACCAGCGTGGGTACGTCCGGGTCAACGTCAACCGGCAGCGGTGGCGGAGCGACTTCCGGGTGGTGCCGTTCGTGAACACCCCCGGCGCGCCGATCAGCACGCGGGCCAGCTACGTCGTCGAAGACCGGCGCCCCGGCGTTCAGTCCGCCTGAGCGGGCAGGAGGGCGGCGTACACCTCGCGCACGGCCGCGGGTGGCGCCGCCTTCTTGAGGGTGGCCGGATCGACGAAGACGTAACGGGTGTTCACCTCCGTGCACAGGTTTCCGCCGCGGGTGATCTCGAAGTCGATGATCAGCGACGTCGTGCCGAGGTGGTTCAGGAACACGGCCACGACCAGTTCGTCGTCGTAGCGGCAGGGCGCGCGGTAGCGGAGGTTCGATTCGGCGACGACGACGTCGACACCGCGCGCCAGTGCTTCTTCGTGGGAGCCGAAGAGGGTCTTCTCCACTTCGAACATGGCCATGTCGACGTAGGCGAGATAGTTCGCGTTGAAGACGATGCCCTGCCCGTCGCATTCGTGGTAGCGCACGCGCAGGGGCATTTCGACGATCGGTTTCCGTGGCTCGGTCACGGTTCCCAACGTACGTGAAGGCCGCCTTCCCCGGGGCGACGTGTCCTGCCGGGTGACATGTCCGTGAACGCAGGCCGATGCCGCTCTTGATGATTCGAACGGGACCTTCGGACAGGGCAGACGACCTGAGAGCCTGAACTGGGGTGTCCACAAAGGACCCCGGATCACCGAAGAGTGTCCACTTGAAGCCTATATGTCCGGTTGTACCGGTGGGTCGTGAGTGGCAAAGAGGGTTAGAACCCTCTTTGCCACTCACG
>NZ_NMQT01000215.1 GCF_002234405.1 Amycolatopsis thailandensis
AGACATGAGTGTGGTGAAGGGGACTTTCCCCCCATCACATGAGAGGAAAGTCCCCTTCACCTCGGGCCTTGCGGGCCTCGTGGGCGGCGTGGGCGGCGTGGGCGGCGTGGGCTCGGCGGCGTTGCGAAAGCCACGTTCGCAACGCTCAACGTTGCGAACGTGGCTTTCGCAACATCTGAAACCGGCAGAGGGCAAGCCAAGCACTCGCCACCTTTGCCTTACCCCTCAATAGCCCTCTTTGCGACTCACGACCCACCGCGGTGACCAGCACGCCACCCGGACACGCCTTACTTCTTCTTGGTGACCCAGATGGTGATGGTCGCGGTCACGACGGGCTTCCCGTGCGTGTCCGTGATCGTCACCGGCACGGGCAGCTCGAAACCCTCGTCGCCGAATTCCGGCAGCTCCGGCAGTTCCGCGACCGCGCGCAGGCTCGTCTCGGCCTTCGCCACGTACTCGACCGTCATCCCTTTGGGCAGCCAGCGGTGTGTGGCCGGGACGGTCGCCTCGGCGAGCATCCCCATCGCGATCTCGGCGAGGTTGCATGCCGCGATCGCGTGAAAAGTCTTGATGTGGTTGTAAACACCCCACCACTTCGGGGAGGTCACCTCGCACCGGCCGGGGCCCAGTTCGCGCACCGACGGGAGCACCGTCCGGAAGTACGGCACACGCAGGCACATCGCCGCCGAGAACAGCTGTTTGCCGACCGGCTTCCCGGCCAGCCGGTTCCACATCGCGTAGGTCGGATTCTGCGCCATCACGGTCTCCTCATCATGTTACTCACCAGTAGCATAACCGGACCGCAGGCTATATTCGCAACGTGGCTCATCGGCTCTTCCTCCTCCGGCACGGTCAGACCGAGTGGTCCGTCAACGGACGGCACACCGGACGCACGGACATCCCGCTCACGACGGCGGGCGAAGGGCAGGCCCGCGCGGCGGGCGGCACCCTGCGCGCGGTGCTCGGCGGAAACCCCGCGCTCGTCCTTTCCAGCCCCCGCACCCGCGCGCTGCGGACGGCCGAACTGGCCGGTCTGCGCGTCGACGAAGTCACCGAAGAGCTGGCCGAATGGGACTACGGCGACTACGAGGGCGTCACCACCCCGGTGATCCGGGAGACCGTTCCCGGCTGGACGGTCTGGTCACATCCGATCCCCGGCGGCGAAAGCGCGGACGACGTCAACGCCCGCGCGGACAAGCTGATCGACCGCGTCCGCGAGCCGCTCGCCAAGGGTGACGTGATCCTCGTCGGCCACGGTCACTTCAGCCGCGTCCTGGTCGCGCGCTGGGTCGGCCTGCCGTCGACGGCGGGCGTCCACTTCGGACTCGACCCGGCGGGCGTCGCGGTGCTCGGCGACGAACGCGGTGAGCCCCAGATCGAACACCTCAACCTGCTCCCCACGACGGAGGACTAGTGGCCGACGACCGCATCCGGCGGATCCGCGAAGAGGACGTCGACGCCGTCGTCCGGCTCGTCTACGACCTCGCCGAGTTCGAACGCGCCCCGGACGAGTGCCACCTCACACCCGAACAGCTGCGGACAGCGCTGTTCGGCGAGGCGCCGGCGTTGTTCGGCCACGTCGCCGAGGACGGCGGGGAGATCGTGGGCTACGCGCTCTGGTTCCTCAACTTCTCTACCTGGCGCGGCGTGCACGGCGTCTACCTCGAAGACCTCTACGTCCGCCCCGAGCAGCGCGGCTCAGGCCTCGGCAAGGCGCTCCTGGCCACGCTCGCGGCCGTCTGCGTCGAGCGCGGCTACGCCCGTCTCGAATGGTCGGTGCTGAACTGGAACCCGGCGCAGGGCTTCTACAAGTCGCTCGGCGCGGTGCCGATGGACGAGTGGACCGTCGACCGGCTGACCGACGAACCCCTGAAGGCGCTCGCCGCCCAGGTCTAGTCCCGTTCCTCGCGTTCGCGACGCGCCGCACGACCGGCGGCGCCGTCGCGTTCGGCGGCCTCTTCCTCGGTCTCGCCCTCCCGCAACCCGAGCGCCCACGCGCGCGACGGGCGGCGGAACAGCAGCACGAGGACGGCGACGCCGATCAGACCCAGCGGCACCCCCCACAGCGGCTGCCCGGACGGGCCCGCGCCGTACCAGCCGACCCCGACCAGGATCAGCGCGACGACCACGCCGGGCGACCTCGCCCAGGTCTTCCCCAGCACCAGCCCGGCCGCGCAGGCCACCGTTCCGGCGGCGAGGACGAGGTAGTAGGCGACCTCGGCCAGCAGGTTCTCCGGTCCGGCCTGGCCGTTGACCAGGAGCAGGACCGCGAACACGATCAGGGCGAACCCCGGCAGCGCGGTGATCACCCCGGCGAGGCGGACTTCACGGGGCGCGGGCGAGAGCTTGTCGGCGATGGACACGGCGAAACAGCCTTCCAGGCTTCCGGACACGGCGCTCCACCAGGGCGGGTCACCGTACGTGAGCACTTTCGATCGTATGCCACCCGGTCGGCCGGTTTCCCCGGACCGCCGTATGGGAAGAATTGGGAGTGTCGTCGATAAGCGGGCGGTCGGCCCGGGTGCACTTGTCACGACGGAGCTGTCATTCGTCGGCAGTGAAGGAGGGACGCCCGCCACAGGGGTCACAAGGTGCTGCCTCGAGGACGTCGCGCGGCTGAGCTTCGCGTCACGTGAAGCTCCCACCTTCGGGCAGAAGTCACTTACCCTGCGGTATGTGCGTGCCATCCTCGTCGTGAATCCCCAGGCAACCTCGACCACCGCCGGTGGCCGTGACGTGCTGGCGCACGCACTGGCCAGCCAGGTCAAACTCGACGTGGTGGAGACCGACTACCGCGGCCACGCGATGGCCGTGTCCCGGTCCGCCGCCCGTGACGGGATCGACCTGGTGGTCGCCCACGGCGGCGACGGCACTGTCAACGAAGTGGTCAACGGCCTGCTCGCGGACGCCGACGGCGATCCGGCGAAGGTCGGCGACGTCCCCATGCTCGGTGTCGTGCCGGGCGGTTCGGCGAACGTCTTCGCCCGCGCGCTGGGCATCGCGCACGATCCGGTGGAAGCGACCCACCAGCTCCTCAACGCCATCGAGAGCGACCGGAGCCGCAAGGTCGGCCTCGGGATCGCCGACGGCCATTGGTTCACCTTCAACGCCGGCATGGGCTGGGACGCCGATGTCGTCGGCCGCGTGGCCAAGCGGCGGGGCAAGCAGACCACCGCGGGGCTCTACATGAGGGCCGCGGTGGCGTCGCATCTGCGGCCGCCGCTCGGCCGCCCGCCCCTCACCGTCAGGATCCCGGGCGAAGAGCCCACCGAAGTGCTGACCGCTTTCGTGTCGAACACCGATCCGTGGAGTTACCTGGGGGACCGTCCGGTCCACCTGAACCCGGGCAGCTCGTTCGACACCGGACTGGGCCTTTTCGCGTTGAGCGGTCTGCGATTGCCCACCGTGTTCAAGCATGTACGGCAGGCATTGCTCACGAAGAGCGACCAACGCGGACGACGTCTCCTTCGTCACGATGACCTGCCGATGATCCGCATAGACGCTGCTGAACCGGTAAACTTCCAGGTGGACGGCGACCTCGTCGGCCAGCGGAAGAGGGTGGAGTTCTTCAGCGTCCCGGAAGCACTGACGGTAATCGTCTGACGACCGGACCGCTGATCGCCTGCGGCAAAGTACGACCTGCCGCTCATCGACGCAGAACCTCCGCTCACCGCATCGGCCTTCCCTTCGGAAGGCTGTTTCGGAACGAAACCGCAGGTCAGAAGCGTCGCTCGGCCGGGTGAGCTGACTCACCGATCTTCGGAAAACCCTTGTCGAAACGGGTGCTTCGTGAAAGCATTCACAAGCACCCAAAAAAACGACCGCCATGACGACTATGGCGCGGAGTACCGCGCCATTATGAAGGAGCTCAGAAACATGGACTGGCGCCATGACGCTGCCTGCCGAGACGAGGACCCCGAGCTGTTCTTCCCGGTGGGAACCAGCGGTCCTGCTCTGTCGCAGGTGACTCAGGCGAAATCCGTGTGCCACCGCTGCACCGTCGCCTCCGACTGCCTGGCCTGGGCCTTGGCCAGCGGGCAGGACGCGGGCGTGTGGGGCGGGATGAGCGAGGACGAGCGACGCGCCTTGAAGCGCCGTCGTACGCACATCGGCACGCGTACTTCCGCCTGAGTTTTTCAAGACTCAGCACGCTTCACCAATAATCGAGCAAGACCCCAAGCTTCGGGAAGTTCCCGCGGCGCGATGGCTGTATGGCCCTGCGTCGTGAGGTGACACGTACCCGACTTGAGCTTAACAAGCGAGGCCGACACACCCTCACGGGGGTCTGGCTTCCAGGACTTTTTCCAAGTCCTCCCGCGGAACCGTTACAGGGCCGGCGCCATCTTCTCTTCGGGCGCCGGCCCTAAAACGTGTCCGGGTGAGACTGTCCACTGCGGATGACCACAAGGGACAGTCCACTCCGGACCGCGCTGATTCACAGCCGCCGGGACAACGGGATCCGCAAGGCCGCTTCCGTTCCGGCGCGCCGTCCGCCCGTCTCCTCGGGTTCCCCGCGCAGCCCGCGGATCGACAACGAGCCCCGCAGTTCCGACTCCACCAGGGTCCGCACGATCTGTAAGCCGAGACCGTCGCTGCGTTCCAAGGAGAAACCCGAAGGCAGTCCGCGCCCGTTGTCGCGGATGACGACGTCGAGCCAGCGGGCCGACCGTTCCACCACGAGTTCGACCTTGCCCGGCCGCCCGTCGGGGAACGCGTGCTCGATGGCGTTCTGCACCAGTTCGGCGAGCACCATCACCAGCGGCGTCGCGATCTCGGCGACGACGACACCGAACGAGCCCGTGCGCGAAAGCCCGACCTGCGACTCGGCCGTCGCGACCTCACCGACCATCGGGAGGACGTTGTCGAGCAGCTTGTCGAGGTCGACCCGCTCGTCCACCGAGATGGACAGCGCCTCGTGGACCATCGCGATCGACGAGACGCGGCGCACGGACTCGCCGAGGGCGAGCCGCGCCTCCTCGCTGGAGGTCCGGCGCGACTGGAGCCGCAGCAGCGCGGCGACCGTCTGCAGGTTGTTCTTCACCCGGTGGTGGATCTCGCGGATGGTCGCGTCCTTCGACAGGAGGGCGCGGTCGCGGCGCTTCACCTCGGTGACGTCGCGCACCAGCACCAGCGCGCCGGCGGCCTGCCCGGCGGGGCGCAGCGGCAGCGCACGGAACAGCACGACGGCGCCGCGGCGGGAGTCCGCCTCCGTGCGACTGCTGGGCTTGCCGTCGAGCGCCTCGATGATCCGGTGCGACACCTCGGTCGCGTCGAACGGGTCACGGATGAGCGACCTGGTCAGCGGCGCGAGGCGCTGCCCGACGAGATCGGATTCGTGCCCCATCCGGTGATAGGCGGACAACCCGTTCGGGCTGGCGAAGACCACCGTGCCGGTCGGGTCGAGGCGGATCAGGCCGTCACCGACCCGCGGGCTGGTGTGCGTGTCCGTCTGGTTCCCCGGGCTCGGGAAGGTGCCGTCGACGATCATCTGGCACAGATCACCCGCGCTGCCCAGATAGGCGATTTCGAGCGGGCTCGGTACCCGCGAGGCCGCCAGGTTCGTCTCGCGGCTCAGGACGGCGATCACCGTGCCGCCGAACACCACCGGGATGGCTTCACGGCGCATCGGCAGGTCGCGATACCAATGCGGGTCTTCCTCGCGGCAGATCCGCACCTCGCGGCTCGCCTTGGCCAGCTGCGGGTGCTCGTCCACGGTGAACCGGGTGCCGACGACATCCTCCGGATGGGCCGTCGGCGCCGTCGTCGGGCGGGCGTGGGCGACGCAGACGTAGTCGCCTCCGTCGGGTTGCAGCTCCTCCGAAACGGCGACCCAGAGCAGGAAGTCGGCGAAGGACAGGTCGGCCAGCAGCTGCCATTCGGCGACCACGGTCTGGAGATGGTCCGCGGCTTCGCCGGACAGGCCGGTGTTCTCCGCGAGCAGATCGGAAAGGGTGGACACGTCCCCATCCAAGCAGGGTGAGGGCCGCATGACACACTGGAGCGGTTGACCCTGGCCCAGCGGTGTCGTATCACCCCGCGAGGGCCACTCGGACGAGGAGTGAAACATGTCGAAGCGCGCCCGCAAGCGTCGCGACCGTAAGAAGAACGGCGCGAACCACGGCAAGAAGCCCAACTCCTGATCATCGATCAGACAACGAAGGCCCCCGCACCGATCCGGTACGGGGGCCTTCGTGTGTCCTGAGCGGGCTACACAGTGCTACTCGAAGGTCTGCTCGATCTTGACCTCGGTGCGCTCGATCGTGATCGCGCCTTTGGTCTGCACGGTCTGGCGGATCGAGGCCCGCAGCCGGGACTTGAGGTCGTCCGGCGCGTGATCGCCACCGCACTTGCGGGCGAGCAGCTGCTTGATGTGCTCGTCGATGCCGTATTCCTCGAGGCACGGCGGGCAGTCCTCGATGTGCTTGCGCAGGGCGGCGTCACGCTCGGCGCTGCACTCCTTGTCGAGGAGCAGGTAGATGTCGGCGAGGGCTTCCTCGCACTTGACCTTGTCGTCCGCGCCGCTGCAGTAGTCGTCGGTCATCGCCCCGCCACCTCCTGCTGTTTACCCGCGCGGATGAAGCCCCGTTCGCGGGCGACGTCGGCGAGCAGGTCACGGAGCTGGGCGCGGCCGCGGTGCAGCCGGGACATCACGGTGCCGATGGGCGTGTCCATGATCTCGGCGATCTCCTTGTACGCGAAACCTTCGACATCGGCGAGGTAGACCGCGAGGCGGAACTCCTCGGGCAGCTTCTGCAGCGCTTCCTTGACGTCGGCGTCGGGCAGGTTGTCCATCGCCTCGACCTCGGCCGAGCGCAACCCGCTGGAGGTGTGACTCTCCGCCTTGGCGATCTGCCAGTCGGTGATCTCCTCGGTCGGCTGCTGCACCGGCTGGCGCTGACGCTTGCGGTAGCCGTTGATGTAGGTGTTCGTGAGGATGCGGTACATCCACGCCTTGAGGTTCGTACCCGCCTTGAAGGAGGCGAAGGCCGCGTACGCCTTCAAGTACGTCTCCTGGACGAGGTCCTCCGCGTCGGCGGGATTCCGGGTCATCCGCATGGCGGCCGAGTACAACTGGTCGAGCAGGGGCATCGCGTCCCGCTCGAAGCGCTCGGCCCGCGCGGCCGCCTCTTCGGCGTCCGTGCCCGTGTCCGGCGCGGGATTCTGCGTGCTCGGCAAACCGTTCCCTTCCCGATCGGCGTCGATGCGCTTGTGCGCATGAGACGTCGTCGAGTTTACGCGCGGACGGATCACCTGGCCGCCCGGCGTGCGCGGGATCAGGATTCGGGGGGCTTCGAGTGTGGTGGACACGTGCCTTTCAACAGTGCGGCCCGGCCGGGCATTCCCGGCGCGCTCGTAGACTCCGCCCATGGCAGGCAAGGGAACCCCGGCGACGGCGCTGCTGGCGAAGCAGAAAGTGGCGCACGTTCTGCACGCCTACGACCACGATCCTCGGGCCGAGTCGTACGGCCTCGAAGCCGTCGAAGCATTGGGGCTCGACCCCGCACGCGTGTTCAAAACCCTGGTGGCCGACGTCGACGGGAAGCTGACCGTCGGTGTGGTCCCGGTCACCGGGCAGCTGGACCTGAAGGCCCTCGCCGCCGCCGCGGGCGGGAAGAAGGCGAAGATGGCCGACCCCGCGGCCGCGCAGCGCGCGACGGGGTACGTGCTCGGCGGGATCTCGCCGCTCGGGCACCGGAGCAGGCTGCCGGTGGTGATCGACGCCTCGGCGGAGAAGTTCGAGACCGTGCACTGCTCGGCCGGGCGCCGCGGCCTGGAGGTCGAACTCGCCCCCGCCGACCTGGTTCGCCTCACCGGCGCCGTGGTCGCCCCCATCGCGGGCTGACCTCCCCGCGTTTCGTCCTCTGAACGCGGCGGCCGGGATGGTCGTGAGTGGCGATTCGGGTTCGAGCGGACCGGTATTTCCCTACCCACGCCTGAACTGGGCGAGTGGTGGCTCCGCGGCTGCCAGGGCGCGACGATGTAGGAATTGGGACGTTGAACGTCCCGGATCCTCCACACTCGCCGGTCACACCGGTGGGCACCTAAATACGAGTCCGCCAGAACCCGAATCGCCACTCACGATCATCCGGCCCGAAGTGGCACTTTCGCGTGCCTGGCCGGACGACACGTGTGATCAGATGGACGACACGCGTGACGGGATGGACGACACACCGGCGGCCGGGGTCCCGTCGCGTGTCGTCCGCCTGGACACACGTGCCGTCCGCCTGATCACGCGTGTCGTCCATCCCGTCACGCGAAACCACCGCTGCCACGGGGCCTCGTAGCGTTCAGAGGACGAAACGCGGGAAGGCAGGTTCACCCCAGCGAGGGAGAGCGGTCGGTCCGCGGCGGGAAGATCACGCGCCCGCGCTCGGGAATCGTCGTCGGCAAGCGAACGACGACTCCTGGGGAGCGACGAATGACCGAGACCGTGCCCGGTGTGCCGAAGTGGGCGAACCTCGCCGCCCACCTGACACTGCTGACGACCCTGCCGTCCGGGCTGTGGCGGATCGCGATGGGCCTCGGCGTCCCGGTCGGGTTCACCGAACAAGGGCTGAGCGAGTTCGGCATCCCCGGCTGGGGAACGGCCTACGTCTTCGGCCTGAGCCTCCTCGCCGAGGCGCTCGCGTTCCTCACCCTCGGGCTCGTCCGGCCGTGGGGCGAGGTGTGGCCGCGCTGGATCCCGGGGTTGCGCGGCCGGAGGATCCCGCCGCTCGCCGCGATCGTCCCGGCGGCCGCGGGCGCGATCGCCTTGACCGTGCTGGGTGTCCAGGCCCTGCTCCGCCGGGCGTCGGCCGGTGCGTCGATGCCGCCGGGGACCTGGGAGGACTCGCCGGTCTACGGCGTCGTGATGGCCGTCTGTTACGCGCCGCTGCTGCTCTGGGGTCCGCTGCTGGCCGCGGTCACCGTGCACTACGCCCGGCGACGGCTTTCAGGCGAGCGGCCGCAGCACACGCTCCAGCCACTCGGCGGCCGCGCGTGACACGCCGTCGAGGTCGGCGCTGAGGTTGTGGTCGCCCTTGAGCACCACGATCTCGTGATGCGGCCCCGCCTTGGGCAGGCCGAACGGGTCACGCTCGCCCTGGACGACCAGCGTCGGGACCTCGACGGCGTCCAGTTCACCCTGCCGGGTCTTCTCCGGCTTCCCCGGCGGATGCTCGGGGAAGGCCAGGCACAGCACCGCCACCGCCTGCCCCGCAGCGGCGGTCCGGCACGCGACGCGGGCCCCGGACGACCGGCCGCCGAACACGATCGGGAGATCGTCGAAACGCTCGGAGATCTCGTCGGCCACGGTCAGCCAGGCGGTGTCGAGCTGAGTGGCGGGAGCGGGCGCGCGACGGCCCGCCACCCGGTACGGCTGTTCGACGAGCGCGACGTGCACGCCCGCCGCCTGCGCCGCCCGCGTGACCGCGACCAGGTCCTTCGCGCCGATACCGCCGCCCGCGCCGTGGCCGAGCATCAGCACGGCGGTGCCCTCCTCGGCACAGTGCAACTCGGCCCGCGCGGGGCCGTAGGCGGTGCCGATCTCCAGCGTCGTCATGAGCCGGGCGCGTCGAAGAGCGCGCTTTCGGCGACGGGCTCGACCCTGTCCAGCAGCTCGGGGCCGTTGTTGCGGACGCTGTTGACCAGGCTGGACACCGGCCGCAGCTCGATCATGTCGACCAGGTCCACCGGAGGCGGGACGAGCAGGTCGGTGACGTCGGGCAGGTCGGGGTCGAGCCAGGTGTCCCACTTTTCGCGCGGCATCAGCAGCGGCATGCGGTGGTGGACGTCGGTGAGCCTGCCGACCGAGTCCGTGGTGATCACCGAAAAAGTGATCAGCGGGTCCGCGTCCTTGTCGTCCTTCGGCCGCCAGGTCTCCCAGATACCGGCGAAGGCGAGCGAACCGTCACCGGGTCCGGTCATGTAGAAGGGCTGCTTTTCCTTGCCGTCGCGCCGCCACTCGTACCAGCCGTCGGCGGGGACCAGGCACCGCCGCGACGAGACCGCCTTCTTGAAGGACGGCTTCTCCTTGGCGGTCTCGGCGCGCGTGTTGATCATCTTGGAGCCCACCCCGGGGTCCTTCGCCCAGAACGGGACCAGGCCCCAGCGCATCGTCCGCAGCGACCGGACGGTGGGCTCGTCTTCGAGCACCGCGCCGTCGGCGTCACGCGGGTGGCGTTGCACCACGGTGGGGACGACCTTGGTCGGCGCCACGTTGTGATCGATCCGGACCCGGCCCTCGGTCAGGTCCACCGCGGCGAATTCGTCGATCAGCGCCGCGGGGTCCTTGGTGGCGGCATAGCGCCCGCACATGCGAAAACCTCCCTAATCGACAGTCATCGTTACACGCCGGCCGGGCGATGGCGAGCAGCATGGGATCATTGTCCCGCGGTGTTCGGAGGGCAGGAGGCGGTTTGGCGGGCAAGGACTGGCGCAGGCTGGACGAATCCGACGTGCGGATCCGTCCCGGCAAGGGCACCAGGCCGCGCAGCAAACGTCGTCCCGAGCACGCTGACGCCTCCACGGCGATGGTCATCGGGAAGGACCGCGGGCGCTGGACCTGCGCGATCGACTCGGATCCGGAGCGGGTCGTCACCGCGATGCGGGCCCGTGAGATGGGCCGGGTCTCGGTCGTCGTCGGCGACACCGTCGGCATCGTCGGCGACGTGAGCGGCAAGCCGGACACCCTCGCCCGGATCATCCGGGTGGAGGAACGCTCCAGTGTGCTCCGCCGGACGGCGGACGACACCGACCCCTTCGAACGGGTGGTCGTCGCCAACGCCGAGCAACTGCTGATCGTGACCGCGCTGGCCGATCCCCCGCCGCGCACCGGCTTCATCGACCGCTGTCTCGTCGCCTGCTACGCGGGCGGCCTCGAACCGGTCCTGTGCCTGACGAAGGCCGACCTCGCGAGCCCGGACGAACTCCTCTCCGGCTACGCGGGTCTCGACATCCCGGCCGTGGTCACCCGCCACGACGAGCATCCCGAGGAGCTGACCGGCAGGCTCAAGGGCCGGGTCACCGCGCTGGTCGGGCATTCCGGCGTCGGGAAGTCCACTTTGGTCAACCGGCTGGTGCCGGACGCCGATCTGGCGACCGGCGTGGTCAGCGCGGTCGGCAAGGGCAGGCACACGTCGGTCGCGGCGGTCGCGCTCCCCCTACCCGGTGGCGGCTGGGTGGTCGACACGCCCGGTGTCCGTTCGTTCGGACTGGCGCACGTGACCGCCGACGACATCGTGCTCGCGTTCGAGGAGTTCGCCGCGGCGGCCGAAGAATGCCCGTCCGCCTGCGGGCATCTCGGGCCGCCTTCGGACCCGGACTGCGCACTCGACGACGTCGTCACCGAGGGTGACGCCAGCCCGGAACGACTGGAGTCTCTGCGCCGCCTTCTGGGGTCCCGAGCCGGACATGAGGACGATCGGTAACTATTTCCGACCAGGAGCGATACCCCGTTCGGATTAGATCAACTTTTTCTGAGGGGTCCTCTTGAAGCGCGTAACCATGCTCGCCGCCGTCACCACGGCCGCCGTTCTGGCGCTGTCCGCGTGCGGTGCCGAGAAGCAGTCCGGCGCGGCTGCTCCCGCTCCTTCCGAAGCGAAGAGTTCGCTTTCGTCGCCGCTCGGCGACCCGATCCAGCTCGCGGCGCTGAGCCGCGAGAGCACCAAGAAGGCCAAGTCGTCGAAGGTCACGATGGAGACCGTCGCGGGCGCCCAGAAGAGCACGGCGTCCGGTCAGGGCATGTACGACGGCGAGAACAGCAAGCTCGCGATGATCATGGACAGCGACGGCAAGAAGCTCGACATGCTGTTCATCGACAACGCGCTGTACTTCAAGCTCGACGCGGAGGACAAGGCCGAGCTGAAGACCGACAAGGCGTACGTGAAGATCTCGCCCGACGGCCAGGACCCGCTCTCGCAGCTGCTCGGCAAGATGATGTCGAAGGCCATGAAGGACAGCGACCCGTCGCGCATCCTCGAGCAGGTCTCGCAGGCCGGGAAGATCACGAAGTCGGACCAGGTCGAACTGAACGGCGAGCAGACCAACCACTACGTCATCGAGGTCGAAGCCGAGAAGGCCATCGCGCTCATCATGGGCGAGGTCGGCATCCCGCTGCCCGCCGAGACCGTGAATCAGCTCAAGGCGAAACTCGCGGGCAAGAACGTCGTGATCACCACCGAACTGTGGCTCAACGCCGACCAGCTGCCGGTGCAGGTCGTCTCGGACTCGACCGCGTTCGTGAAGGCCATGGGCGCCCCCGGTGACGGTGTCGCCAAGACCACGGTCAAGTACACCGACTGGGGTGTTCCCGTGAGCCTCACCGTCCCGCCCGCCGACCAGGTCGGCGACATGGCGGAACTCGCGAAGAAGGCCGGTGGCCGGTAAGTGCGCGCCTCCTTCAAGCTCACCGCGGTGGCCGCGGCCCTGACCCTGCTGGTCACGGGCTGCGGCACCCGCCCGGCCGAGAACAAGGCCGAGGACAAGGGTGGCGAGCTCGCGCTGGCGACGCCGTTCACCGACGCGCTCGGCCTCGTCGAGGCGGCGAAGCAGGGGACGCGAAAGACCAAGTCCTCCAAGGCGACGCTCGACGCCACCCGCGACGGCGCCAAGGTCACGGGCACTTTACTGGCGTACTACGACGGTGCCGCCTCGAAAATCGAGGCGAACCTGACCATCGACGGCGAAGCCGGCACTCTGCGCCTGGTCGACCAGGCCCTGTTCGTCAAACTTCCCCCGGCCGAGAAGGTCCAGCTCAAGACGGACAAGAACTGGGGGAAGATCGACCTGAACAGCGAGGACCCCCAGACGAAGGCCATGGGGAAGGCCCTGCGGAAGTCGTTCGAAATGGGCGACCCGGCGAAGCTGCTGGAACTGGTGGAAAAGACCGGCCGCATCGTCAGCTCGGAGCAGACCCAGCTGGACGGCGTCCCGGTGAACCACTACTTCGTCGAGTTCGACGCCAAGAAGCAGTTCGACCTGTTCTTCGGTGAGGACCTCCCCGCCGAGCAGCGGGCGAACATCGAGAAGCGGCTCGAAGGCAAGGATCTGCGGATCCCGGCCGAACTGTGGCTCAACGCCGAACAGCTTCCCCTGAAGATGACCATGGACATGACCTCGTTCGCGAAGTCGGTGGGTGGGCGCGAGAACGGCGAGTCCAAGTCGACCTACACCTACAGCGACTGGGGCACGCCGGTGGACGTCGTTCCGCCTCCGGCCGCCGAGGTGGGCGACTACACCGAAATGGTGAAGCAGGGAATCTAAACCCTGGTGCGCGTGAAGGCCCCCTTCCCTCTGCTCAGCCGAGGGAAGGGGGCCTTCACGCGCTTCCGGACGATTGGACGGTGGAAATTCACGCGAGAGGCGCTACGGTAGTGGTACAGACCATTCACCCGAGGGAGTCCTATGCGTGCCACCGGATTCGCCGTCGTCTGTACCGCTCTCCTGCTGCTGGGAGGCTGTTCCAGCGAGGAGAAACCGGCAGCACCCGCCGACGCGGCGCAGCTCGCCTCGGCCGCCGGCGCGGGCACGCAGAAGGCCCGGTCGTCCAAGATCGCGCTGGAGACCACCGCCGAGGACGGCCGCAAGGTCGTCGTGACCAGCTCCGGGCTCTACGAGGGAGCGAACAGCAAGTTCTCCATGGTCGCCGAGGTCGCGGGCGAGAAACGGGACCTGATCTTCGCCGACGGCGTCCTCTACTACCACCTGTCCGACGCCCAGGTGCGGGAGCTCAAGACCGACAAGGAATGGGTCAAGATCACCGCCGACGGCAAGGACGCGCTCTCCGCCGCCAACGGCGCGCTGATGACCGACGTCGTCGAGAAGATGGACCCGACGCGCACGATCGAGCGGATCTCGAAGTCCGGCAAGGTCACCAAGTCCGATCAGGCCGACCTGAACGGGACGGCCACCACGCACTACGTCCTCGATCTCGGCGGTGCCCCGGCCGAGGTGTGGCTGGACGGCGATCAGCGTCCGGTGCAGGTCACCATGGACAAGGTCACGGTCAAATACGACAGCTGGGCCTCGGACGTGGTGATCATCGCGCCGCCGCCGGAGGCCATCGGCGACAGCCGCTGAGCCGTTCCCCCGATCGGGGCGAGGTCCCCGGCTGTGTTTCGCTTGGGCACCCGCCTTCGAAAGCAGGTCCTCATGCGGAGAACGGCCCTGCCAGCCGTCGTGCTAGCACTCGGCGCGCTGCTCGGCGCGTGTGACAGCGAAACAGCCGTCTCGTTCGCCGACGCCCGCGCGCTCGCCGACGGAGCCGCGGCCGCCACGGACGGCAAAGCCGCGAAGTACGCCACCGACGTCACGGCGGGCACGATGCGTTCGAAGAGCCTGGGGCAGGCCCGGGTCGCACGGACGGGTACCGCGCTCGCCATGACCACTGATTTCCTCGGCGAGCCGCTCGAACTCCGCTTGGTCGACAAGATCGTCTTCGCCAAGGTCCCCGAAAGCGCCCGCGAGGACGTTCCCGGCGGGAAACCCTGGGTCAAGGTGTCCCCCGATGGCGCGGACCCGTTTTCGCAGGTCGCGGGCGGCAGCATCGACCAGCTGGCGAAGCAGAACGATCCCGCTCGCGCGCTCGACCAGGTCCGGCGGGCGGGCACGCTCACCGAGTCCGGGCACGCCGAACTCGATGGCGTGTCCACCGAGCACTACCGGCTGGACATCGACATGGCCGCGCTAGGCGGCGATCTGCCCGCCGGGTTGTCGGCGGAGGCCGTCGGGGAACTGAACGGCAAGCTCGGGAAGATCCCCATGGAGGTCTGGCTCGACGACGCGCACCAGCCGGTGCAAGTCGTGCTCGACCTCGCCCCCGTCCTCGCCGCTTCGGGTGTTCCGGACAGCGCGACGGCCAAGATCGTCACGCGCTACAGCGAATGGGGCACGCAAGCCGACATCCAAGCGCCGCCGCCGGAAGAGATCGGGGAGATCCCGGCGGGCTGACCCTGTCACGTTCTCCGCGCCCGTCTCGTCCAGGTCGTGAAGGCGGACAGGAGGAGACGAACATGCGCGTGATGGTGATCGGGACGACCGGGGTGCTGGGACGGCCACTGGTGCGGCGGCTGCTGGCCGAAGGCCACGAGGTGAGCGGGCTCGCCCGCGGCGAGGACCGGGTCGCGGCCGTGCGCGCGACCGGCGCGAAGCCGGTGACGGGTTCGCTGTTCGACGTCGATTCGCTGGCCGGGGCGCTGAACGGGCACGACGCGGTGGTGAACGTCGCGACCCGGATCCCGGACGCGCGTCACGCGATGACGGCGTCCGGCTGGGCGGAGAACGACCGCCTGCGGACCGAAGGCAGCCGGACGCTCGCGGCCGCCGCGCGCCGGGTCGGCGAGCTGGGAATCGTTGTGCAGGAAGGGATTTCGTTCGTCTACGCCGACGGCGGTGACGACGAACTGACCGAAGACGCGCCTCTCGCGGCGAGCGGTCACATCGCGTCTTCGACGGTGGCGCACGCGAACGTCGCGGAGCTGGCGGACGAGGGACGCACCGCGATCCGGCTGCGGATCGGGCTGCTGGTCGCCGACGATCCGATGACGACGATGATGCTGACGGCCGCGCGACGCGGTTCGCCGCTGATCATCGGCCGCCGGACCGACTGGACCGCGGTGATCCATCCGGACGACGCGGCGGCGGGCGCGATCGCGGCGCTACGGGCACCGAGCGGCGTCTACAACCTGGCCGCGGATCCGGTGCGGAAGCAGGAAGTCGGCGAGGCGATGGCCGCCGCGGCCGGTGTCCGGCGCCCCCGCGCCCTGCCGAAGTGGCTGGCGAACCGGGTGGGGTCGATGGCGGTGCTGGCGCGTTCGCAACGGGTCGTGTCGACCCGGCTCACCGAGGCCACGGGCTGGCGGCCCGAACGCCCGGTGCCCGGCCCTTCCTGGTTCTAGCGTTTCGTCCTCTGGACGCGGTAGTTGCACGCGCAAGGACCGCATCCAGAGGACGAAACGCGGAGAGGGCTAGAGGAGCTCAAGCAGGAAAGGGAGTTCCTGGGGCGCGTACCAGGCGAGTTCGTGGTCCTCGGCGTCCCCGAGGGTGAACTCCGCGTCCGGGTCGCCGAGGTCGGCCTGGTCGATCACCGCGGCGGCGGCCTGGACCGACTCGGCGGCTTCGGCGGCGTCGACGTGGATCGCGGCGACGTCGGCGATCTTCACCGGTCCGGACAGCCGGACGACGGCGGCGTCGAGGTCCGGGCGCAGCGTGACCTCGTCGATGTCGGCCGAGATCACCACCCGCCGCGGCTCGGGCTTCTCCTCGGCCGCGATCAGCCGGAGCGACGCCCTGGCGGCGTCGAGCAGCGCGGCGTATTCGAGCTCTTCGTCGGATCCGCTGGCGTAGGACTCCCGCAGCGCCGGGGTCAGCGCGAACCCCGTGCCGCTGCGCGCCCGGAACTCCCCGGCGGTTTCGAGATCACGGAGCATCGCGATCGTCGCGGGCAGATAAACCCTCACCAGTGCGCACCCTTCAGTTCTTCCAACGATTCCTCGATCATCCCGGCGAGCAGGTCCACATCGGACACGGCCTTGCGATCGCCGTTCAGTCCGAAGTAGACACCGCCGTGATACGAGGTGACCCCGATCGCCAGTGCCTGATTCCGCACCAGCGGCATGACCGGGAACATCTCCACCATCTTCGCCTGTCCCGCGTAGAGCGGCACCTGCGGGCCCGGCGAATTCGTGATCAGCACGTTGAAGATGCGCCCCGACATCGACCCGGCCGCCCGCGCGCCCAGCGAATGCAGGGTCGCCGGAGCGAAGCCCCCGACCGTCAGCAGCCCGCGCGCGGCGACCGAACGGCCCGAGTCGAGGTGGGCCGCCATCGCGTGGCCGATGTGCTGCAACCGCAGGACCGCGTTCGGTTCCCCCACCGGGAGGTCGACCAGATAGGCGTCGACCTGGTTCCCGACCAGCGCCGGCGTCGAGTACTCGGCCGTCTCGGCGTCGCGGACCGCCAACGGCACCAGCGCGCGCACCGTGGTGGTCGCGGTCAGGGCCGAGCCGCGGGACAGCAGCCACTCCCGCAACGCGCCGGTGATGGCCGCCAGCACGACGTCGTTGACCGTGCCGCCGTGCGCGGCGCGGACCTTGCGGAAGTCCTCCAGCCGCGTGCGGACCGCGGCGAACATCCGGCCGCCGGAGGTGCGGACGTTGAGCGGGCCGGACGGCGCGGGCTTGACCATGGTCTTCAGCGCGGACGCGACGTCACCGACCGTTTCGGTGACCTTGCCCGCCATCGCGGTGGCGTCGTGGGCGATGGACCGGACGTTCTCCACCAGCTCCGTCGGCCGCTGCACGGTCTCGGCGACGGCGTCGAGCATCAGCTGGGTGCGGCTCGGTTCGCGGCGCGGATGCCAGTTGTCGTCGAACGGTTCGGGCTCCTGCGGGGCGGTCTCGAGGATCAACTGCCCTAGCTCGATGGTGACGGCCCCGTCCACAACGGACTGATGCGTCTTGGTCACCAGCGCGATCCGGTCCCCCGCGAGCCCTTCGACGAAGTACGCCTCCCAGAGCGGGCGTCCCGGGTCGAGCCGCCTCGACATCAGCCGCGCCACGAGATCGAACAGCTGGCCGTCGGAGCCCGGCTGCGGCAGCGCGGACCGGCGGACGTGGTAGTTCAGGTCGAAGTCGACGTCGTCGACCCACACCGGCCGGGCGAGATGCCCCGGCACCTCCAGCACGCGCTGCCGGTAACGCGGCAGGAACGCCAGCCGCTGCCCGATCAGGTCCAGAAGCTGCTCATAAGTGAAGCCGTCGCGCGGCCGTTCGAAGATCGCCACGCCGCCGACGTGCATCGGGGTCGAGTGGTCTTCCACGTACAGGAACGAGGCGTCCAGCGCGGAGAGGCGGTCGAGCATGAGCCGATCCTTACATAGTGGGACACTCGCCGGTGTGGGTGATGAGTCGGCAATCTCGCCGAAGGACCGGTTCCTGACGGTGTACGGGCGGAAACCGGTGCTCGAAGCATTGGACGACGCGGCGCTCGAGGTGGACAAGGTGATTCTCGCCGACACCGTGCGGGGCCCGAACGCCGCCGAGATCCAGCGCGCCGCCAAGGCCGCCGGGGTACCGGTGCAGCGGGCGAGCGCGCATCGCGTCAAGGTGCTGGCCGGCAACGGCAAGCAGGACCAAGGGGTGCTGGCCGACGTCGTCGCCCCGCGCATGCGGTCGCTTCAGGCGGCCCTGTCCGACGGCAGGCCGCCGTCGCGGGTGCTGCTGCTCGACGGCATCACCACCCCGGCGAACGTCGGGATGATCCTGCGCACGGCGACCGCCGCCGGGCTGGAGGGTGTCGTGGTGCCGCGGCGCGGGGTCGCCGCCCTCGACCCGATGGTGGTCAAGGCCTCGGCCGGGGTCGCGTTCCGCGCGCCGGTGCTGCGCTGCGGCAGCGCGCGCGAGGCGGCCGAAATGCTCGCCGAAGCCGGCTACGGCATCTACGCGCTGGGCGCTTCGGCCGGCGAGACGGTGTTCGACGTCGAACTTCCGCAGCGCGCGGCCTTCGTGCTGGGCGGGGAAACGAACGGCGTCGGCGCCGAGGTCGGCGAACTGGTGACGGAGTGGGTGTCGATCCCGATGCCGGGCGAGGTCGAGTCGCTCAACGTGTCCGCGGCCGCCGCCGTGCTCTCGTTCGAGCTGGTCCGCCGTGCTTCGGGAGCTAGGGCTTCGGGAACAGGGCGCTGAGCTCGGTCAGCGTCTCCTCGACCGACGTGTGGTGCACGCCCGCCATCCCGGCGGCCACCGCGGCGCGGACGTTGTGCGCGGCGTCGTCGACGAACGCGCAGCGCCCGGCCGGCAGGTCGAGCAGCCCCGCGGTGAGCAGGTAGACCTCGCGTTCGGGTTTGGCGACGCCGACCTCGCCGGAGAAGACGAGCGCGTCGAAGAACGGGTTCAGCGCTCTCTTGGCCTCGTCCGACGCCCCGGGCGCGTTCGAGAGCAAGGCCGTTTTGATGCCGCGCGCCCTGGCGGACCGGAGGAAGGCGTAGAGCTCGTCCGCGCCGTCGTCCGTGAGCACCCCGACGTAGTCGATGACCAGCCCTTTCAGCACCGGCCCACCGTACACAAGCGATCACCGCCCGGTTCATCCTCTCGGGCGGTTCGTGTCGCGGCGCGGCCTGTCTTCGGCCCCTTACTTGCTGGGCGTGGCCGAGGGGGCCGCGGAGGGGGACTGCCTGATGCGTTCGTACGTACTGAGACGGCTTAAACCGTGTGAACCGCCTTACCGGGTCGCGAGCAGGCTGGTGCACCGGGTGGCGCCGCCGGACAACCAGCTCGTGCTGGACCTGCCGCTGGGCGGGGAACAGATCGTGGAGGAGCCGCCGCCGCGACCCGACACGCCGGACCGGCGCCAGGTGGGCAGGCTGCTGACCACCATCCTTGAAGCCTGCGACGGGCGCCGTCCGGCGGGCCAGGTGCGGCCCATCCTCGACCCGGCGCTCCACAGCGCGCTGCTCGACAGCGGCCGCCGTCGTCCGCCGGGCGGCTACCGGCCGAAGTCGATCCACCTGTGCCATCCGAGGGACGGCGTCGTCGAGGCCTGCGCCACGGTCGAGCAGAACGATCGCTGCCTCGCGCTGGCCGCGCGCTTCGAGCGGACGCCGTCGGGCTGGGTCTGCACGCGCTTCAACCTGCTGAAGCCGCCTCGACGGGTTTCCTCGCTCCGGCTCACGGCGTGACAAAGGGGCCTTCACCGCATCGCGTGCGGCGAAGGCCCCCTTCGGCTTGTCTTAGCGGCGCGGGCCCTTCTTGCCCTTCTTCTGGGAGGCGCGCTGCGCGGCACGACGCTCCCGGCGGGTCCCGCTCTGGTCGCCGCCGTCGCTGCCGGCACTGTCCGAATGCGACTCGACGCCGCCGTCCTCGGACGGGCCCGACATGGTCAGCCCGGACTGCGAACCGCCGCCGAGTCCCTTGCCCCGCAAGGCGGACGGCACGGACTCGGTGTCGGTCGCCG
>NZ_NMQT01000216.1 GCF_002234405.1 Amycolatopsis thailandensis
GGACCACAGACCTGCGTTGCGTGCAAATAGGTACCCACCCGAGACTTCGGCGAAACGCCCGACGAACGTCTTCCGGCGATTCGCTACCGCGGCTGGTCGATGGCGTGGCGCAGGTTGGTCAACCAGGTGAGGTGACCGCCCAAGGCGACCCGTCCGGCCGCCGAGAGCCGCAGCCAGGTCCTGGGTCGCCGCCCGACCGGCCCTTTCCGGATTTCAGATCGGCGTGGCACCGCTGTCCTACCGCCTCGACTACTCGCTGTCCGTCGGCGAGGGTTTCGTGACCGACAGGCTCGAAGTGACCGCGCGCGGGGAGAACCGGAGCCGTCAGCTGAGCCTCGCCCGCCTGCCCGACGGGACATGGACCATCGGCGCCAAGCACCAGGGCACGGTGGATCTCCCGGATCCAGGCGGTGACCCCGCAGCCGTCACGGGAGCTGCGACCTGGGCCGTTCCCCGCTCACCAACGTCATGCCGCTGCGCCGTCACAACCTCCACCAGAAGCCCGGCGCGGTCGATTTCGCCTCGCCCGCGGCCGTGACCTATGCCGAAGCTCGTACCGAGGAAAGGAATGCGTCCGGAAGGGCCACTTGTGCGACTTCGGACGCACAAAGCTGCGGGACACCTACGAAAGTCGCATTCTCGCGGACAGGACAGCGACGCGACATTCGCGAGGAGTATTCACTTTATTGACGCGGCCCCCTCATCGCGCGCCATCCGGTGACCGTCCTGGGCTGCTCAGACCGCTGGCACACCGAATCACGCCGGGTTCCGCACCAGCCGAGTTATCGGCATGGACAACGTGGCCGTCTCCGATAGACCCACCATCGAGCGTCTCTCGCGTTGTCGACAGCCGCGCATGAGAGCTAATGTTCCGGCCCCTGCCACCCACCTGAAGAAAGACAAAAGTACTCACATTCAGCCCCGGATCGTGCGACGTCACAGTTTCCTGGAGTTCACGCAATGAGTGTCATCTCCCGCGAGGACCACCCCGCTCTTGTCACGGATTCTGCCGGCTATATAGGCCGCGATGGTGAGATCAGGGACCTGCTGCGGCTTCTGGCCTCCGAGCGGCTGGTGACCGTCGTCGGTGCGCCCGGGGTCGGTAAGACGCGGCTGGTGCGCCGGGTCATGACCGAGGCCGGGGCGCGCCGAGGGGACGAGGTGGTGTTCGTCGATCTGACCGAAGTACGTGATCCGGCGCTGGTAGGACACACGATCGCGGTGCACGTCGGCTTGCCGGGCGGGTCCGCCACCCCGATCGACAATCTGCTGAACACCCTGCGCGACCGCCGGATGCTGCTGGTCCTGGACAACTGCGAGCACCTGATCCGTGTCTGCGCGGACGTGGCTTCCAGAATTCTGGAGGCATGTCCGGCGATCGTGCTCCTGATGACCAGCAGACAGCCTCTCGCGTCGCCAAGAGAGCGGCTGTTCCCCCTTGCCCCCATGCCGGTGCCGGACAGGGACGCGCCGTGCACACTGGCCGAGATCGAGGCCTTCGACGTCGTGAAGCTGTTCGTGGACAGGGCCCGTTCGGTCGTGCCGTCATTCTCGGTCACCCGCGACAACCGTGACGAGATCGCTCGGCTGGTGCGCGAACTGGACGGGCTCCCGCTGGCCATCGAACTGGCGGCGAGATGGATGCGGTCCCTGTCGGTCGGGCAGTTGTCGGAACGTCTCGATTCCCAGCTGCGGTTCCTGGGAGCCAGGCAACGGCACAGGTCGCCCTGCACGAGGTCGCTGCGGGACACTCTCGCGTGGAGTTACGATCTGTGTTCCCCGGACGAGCGGCTGTTGTGGGCACGGGCGTCCGTCTTCGCCGGGACGTTCGATCTGCACGCTGCCCGCTCCGTGTGCCATGACGGCGCGCTGGGGGCCGAGCGTGTCCCGGAGGTACTCCGGTCCCTGGTGGACAAGTCCGTGTTCATGGCCGAACGTCACGGCGACGGTCTCCGGTACCGGCTGCTGGAGTCGCTTCGCGAGTACGGCGCGGAGCACCTCGCCGACGAGCAGGAGGTGCGGCGGCGCCACCGTGACCACTACGCCCGCCTGGCGACCCGGCTGCACCGCGCCCGTGGCACCTCAGCCTCACTACCGCAGTGCCATGACCTGCGAACGGATCACCCGAACTTCCGGGTAGCGCTACGATTTTGTTTGGACACGCCCGGCGAGGCCGCGGCCGGTTGGCGACTCGCCTCGAACCTGGACGTGTACTGGCAAGCGTGCCGGGCCCAGGCCGAGGGCCGGGACTGGCTCGACCGGCTGCTCAAGGCAGGGCCGGGTGACGGGCCGGGGCGCGCGGAAGCGGTGTTGTGCGACGCGCACTACGCCGTGATCGTCGGCGACTTCGCCCGTGGCACGGAGCTGCTGGACGAGGCACGAGAACTCGCACAACACGGCGGGGCACGCGATGTAGCGGCGCGGGCGCGCTACATGTCCGCCATGCTGGCCACGTTCACCGGCGACTTGGGCCAGGCCACCACGGAATTCGCCGTCCTGGTCGAAGAGTTCCACGCGAGCGGTGACCGGCAACGGGAACTCGCCAGCATCTATCACCTCGGCTGGTGCACGGCCTTCACCGGCGACTCTCGCCGCGGACGCGAGATCCTGCGCGACGGGCTCGCCGACAGCGTCGAGCACGACGAACTCTACAGCCAGAACTACCTGCTGGACGCCCTCACCCGCGTCGACGCCGAGTACGGCACCCCCGCCGAGGCGGCGGCCACTCTCCGGCAACTCCAGCACACCACGGCACAGACCGGGATGTGTCCCCTCGCCGGGGACACCCTCGCCGCCATCGGCTGGGTCGCCGGACGGCTCGGCGACCACACACGCGCCGCCGTGCTCTACGGCGCCGCCGAAACCGCCAGCCGCGAACACGGATTCGCCATGCACGCACTGGCCCTGTTCACCGCCCCTCATCACCGGCACGTGAATCGCGCCCGCGTCGCGCTCGGCGAAAGCGAGTTCCGCCGCCACCACACCATCGGCGAATCCATGACAGCACCGCAAAGACTCACCTACGCGCTCGATCCCGAATCGACGAACACCTGCGGCCGACGCACAGGGCGGTCCACCGACGGCGAGCCCTCACTCAGCCGACGGGAACTCGAGGTAGCCGATCTCGTCCGCCGCGGCCTCACCAACCAGCAGATCGCCGAGCACCTGACCCTCTCCCCGCGCACCGTGCAGACCCACATCACCCATATCCTGAACAAACTCGACTTCCATACCCGGACTCAGATCGCCGTCTGGACCACCCAGCAGATCCAGGCCGCACTCAAAGCCTGACCTGAAGGCGGACACGCAGCGCCGTGGGGAGCAGTGACATTTCGCGTCATCTCCTTTTGGCCCAAGAATTCTTGTCCGATCACCACTCCAGGAACCACCGGACTCGGTACGCGGATCCGGTCGGGGAATTCCCATCTCCTCTCCCCCAGCGAAGCAGTGCAGGCCATCCATCGGCTCAGGTAGTGACAGCGCTGCACGGCTTAATTCCTGCGCCGACACGGCTCGACTGGTACGACATCACGTTTCTGTCGGCAAGGACTTCCTGCGCCGCATGATCAGCGGAACCACAGCCTCGATGACCAGTGGCCTGCCGGCAATCGATGTGCAACCTAAAAGATTCGACCCGTTGCCCGGGGCAGATTCTTCCCCGCTGCCCGGAGGGGGAACCAAGAAGGACCAGCGAAAACCGGCCCCTCACCAGGGAAATCAGGCGAGGGGCCGGTGCCGTGTTGTGCGGCTGAAACCGGTGCCCACGGGTGGCCACCCCAGTACGCCCCCAAATCTCGTGGCACGTGGCATCGACCGGCGCCATTCGTCCGAGTCAGTGTCCTCCGTCCAGCCCGGGGCCTGTTCGATCCGCTGATGCGCGGCGGATTCCAGCCGGCAATCACCTTGGCGTAGTGCTGTTGCAGCAGCGCCACGGAGTGCCCGGCCCACTCGGCGCACTGGCATTGGCCCACCGGAAACCCCGACCACCGGTAGCCGAAACATCACGCCGTTCACCCGTCGCGGTGAGCGGCACGAACCCTCGTGTTACGTCCTGCTCTGGCTGGTGTCACGGCGTGTTACCGCTGGTGGGGCTACCTGTCAGTAGTCGAGATGGCCACTCTTGTAACGCTCCACGCGCGGTGACCGATCCGCTACTCTGATCGGCGCGACTGAATAGGCCGCACCGATCAGCACCGCAACGCACCGGCGAGGGGTTCAAAGGGGTGGACGCGTGGCAGACACTGCCGTGCCTGACAAGGACAACTGGCTTGGAGACATCATTCTTCGAGTCAAGGACCCGATCGGGTATGAGGTCGACAAGGCGACAGCCGCCGAAATCGCGACCAACGCCCAAGTGCAGCAAGCCGCACACGGCCCGGGCATCTACCTCGACCGCGACCACGCCGAACAAATGGTCAAACAAGCTACAGGCATTTTGAGGCAGCTGGAGAACGATCAGCGTGTTACTCAAGCTTTGGAGCGAATGAAGTCCGCCGCCGAGGATCCGGTAAGCCTGGGGTTCACTAAAGCCGCCACCTGGAACGGTGGACAACCGGGGGCGTTCGCGTATGGGGCGGGCCATGTTCGCCTTGAGATACTTTACCTCGGAGAATTGATCAGGCGACTCGAGAAGGCGCTAGGTCGAACTTCCGAAAACGACCATGAATCCGGAAAAAACCTTGGCGGCGCTGTTCAAGAGGGAGACTACTAGCAATGTGGCGGCAGTTCATTGTTACCACAGTTTGTGCGGCGGCGGTATTCACGGTCGCATCCTGTTCTGGCAGAGATACCAACTCTGACCCCTTGACCTCCGCCCCGCCAACGACGGCAAACGAGACGTCACGGCAGGCGTTGCCGTATGGGGATGCCCCGAAAGTTCAAACGCCGTTACCGGAATCGATTTTCTCCGGTGACCCCTGCGCGGATTCTCTCACCGCCGACCAAATCATGAAAACGTTGGGGAAGCCGGTAGATACCAAACGTGCAGATGAACCGTCGATCGGTCCGGGCTGCGACTGGCAAAACACCGCGACGACCGGCCACGTCATCATGGCCTACGCCACTAAGTTGCCGGGCGGCCTGAGTGCCATCTACAAAAACGTCAAGCCCAACGCGCTCAAGTGGGAACCGTTGACCGTGCAAGGTTTCCCGGCAGTCGCGTACGTGTCTCCCTCCGGCGGCTCACCCGACAAGTTCTGTCAGGTCAGCATTGGCGCAACCGACAACACCACCATCGAAATATCAGGGTTCCTCAGCTTGAACTCTCAAGGAAAAAAAGATCCATGTGATGCCGCGAAATCCACGGCGGACTTGGTCATGACGAGTCTTCGAGCCAAGGCGGGTGTATAGCTCGTGTCATGGCTGTCTGATCGTATTGAGGGTGCCGGGAGAGCCTTGTCTGGCTTGGGTAAGTCCATGGGCGGCACCTTGGGGGATGTCGTGAAGTGGACCGGCAAAGTGTTGACCGGAGATGTCGGTGCCCAGCCCGTTCCGGTCCCTGAATTCGTCGCGAAGGTGCATGCGGGCAGCTCCAGTCCCTGGCACGAGGCCGCTACGCAAGCGGAGCAGGCCGCGAAAGGGCAAGGCAACCACGCCGGAACCCTCCGGCAGATCATCGGCGGCTTGGAGTCGTCTTGGTCCGGTACGGGCGCCGATGCCGCACGCGAGCGTATCCACAAGCTCTACACCGTGGCTGATTCGGCCGATCGGTCGATGAGCCGTAATCAACAGTCGGTGCTCACGGCGGCGTCAGGTTTCGAGCACACCAAGGCCACCCTGAAGCCGATGCCGCCGCGCCCGGACAAGAGTTTCGGCGACGTGATCTCGCCGTGGGATACCGATACCGAAAAGGCGATCAACGACTACAACGAAAAAGCGAAATTCAATCTCACGGCTTATAAGGGCTACGAAAGTCAACTCAAGCAGACCCAGAGCGGTTTGCAAGGCGACTACGGACAGCTCGGGTTTTATGACGGCGCGGATATCGCGCTAGTGCCCCCACGCAAGGGCGGCGTGACCCCGCCGCCGGGGCACCCCTCGCCCTCTCCGGGTGTGGAGGGGCGTAGCGACGGGGACAGCGGCGGCTATGTGGGTAGTTCGGGGTTCACCCCGTCTCCGGCACCCGGCCACACCCCCGGACAGGTCACCCCCGGCACCGGTTCCCACCTCGGGGCCGGTAGCGGCGTGGGAACTGATCACACCACTACCTCGGGTTACAACCCTGCCGCGCGTGATGGGCTCTCTGCCCCGACCATCCCCGCACCGTCGAACGGCCCGAGCGTCAACGTACGGGGCGAGACCGGCTTAGGCGTCGGTGGCGGTGTCTTTCCCGGCGCGCCCGGTTCCGCCGCGGGTGGGCCTGGTGGACGCGCGGGCGGTGGTGTGCCGGGTGCGGGTCGCGGCAGCGGCGCGGGCGTCCTTGGCGGCCCGAGCGCGGGCGAGACCGGTCGGGCGGGTTCCCGGTTGGCCGGGGCGGGTCCCCCGGCCGCGCCCCGCGGCGCGATGGCACCCGGCGCGCGCGGCAACAAGAGCGAGGACAGCGAGCACGCCCGTAAGTACGGGGTGGATGAGGAACCGATCACCATCGCCGATATCGATCCCGAGACCGGATATCCGGTCGTGCCGCCGACCATCGGCACGTAACCACTTTCCCTTGACAC
>NZ_NMQT01000217.1 GCF_002234405.1 Amycolatopsis thailandensis
CGGTTACCGGCCGCGTACCCGGCACCGGTCGGCAGGCCGACGGGAGTGCCGCCGTAGCGGGCGGCGGTCTCGTCGCCGTGCACCCAGGCCGTGAAGTTCCGCATCCCGGTGATCTCCAGCCCGGAGACGACCTTCGCGAACACCGCGTCGTCGTGCAGATGCGGCACGCCGATCCGGGCGTAGCCGAGGTCGTCGCCGTACAACTGGCGGGCGAACGCGTCGGCCAGCCCCTCGGAGACGATCTGCTCGCCGACGGTGACCGTCGCCGGATCCCAGACCACCCCGCCGGGGCTGTAGCGGAGGTTGTGGTTCAGCTCGTGGACCGCCGTGGCTTCCAGTCGCGCCAGGTTCTCCGGATACGGCCAGAAGTTGAGGTGGATGTAGCCGGACACGCTGCCGTTCGCCGTCATCCCCAGGTTCGGGCCCATGAAATGCCCGTCGCCGGGATCCCCCAGCACGGTGAGGACGGTGATGTCCGGTACCGCGAGCGCGGGCGTCGCCGCGAGCTGCGCTGCGACGGCGTTGTCGAGCGCCCGCTGGAT
>NZ_NMQT01000218.1 GCF_002234405.1 Amycolatopsis thailandensis
ATCGGCGGCGGTGGTGGCGGCGGAGTCGGCGGTGCCCATGGAGTCGGAGGGACGACCGGGGTCTCGCTCGAAACCGCGGGCCCGGCGACAGGCCAGTCGCTGACCGAAGGCGTGCACACCGGCGGCGGCGCGCATCAGCCGCAAGCGGTGCCCGCGGGCGCCCCGTCCGCCCCGCTGAGCGGATCGTCGCCCGGGCAAGCACCCATGGGCGGGATGCCGATGGGCGGCATGGGCGCCGGTGGCGGCCAAGGCGGCGGTGACCAGGAGCGGACCAACCGCGCGTACCGGATCGAGGGCGAGGTGTTCGACCAGATCAACGAACCCACCGGCCGGATCACCGGTTCGTTGCTGGACGATGAGGATCAGCCGTCCACCCGCAGGCGGTAGTCCGAGGCAGGGGAGAAGCAGATGAGCGTCGATGAAACCTCGGCCATGAAGACGACTCTGGACGGTCTCGTCCGCGAGCAGGCGGAGCGCCGGGTGCTGCGGGATCAGAAGGCCGACGAGATCAAGGCCAGCTCGCAGGAGGTCATGACCAAGCAGGTCATGACCGCTCAGCGCT
>NZ_NMQT01000219.1 GCF_002234405.1 Amycolatopsis thailandensis
CGCGGCGCGGCGGGGGCGGGCTTGGCGTCGGTCTTGAGCTGCACCGGCAGCGCGGTGACGCGGTGGTTCTGGACGGCGGGCGCCGGTGTGGGCGTCGTGGCGGGGACGAACGGGCGCGGATCCGGCGTGGTCGGCTCGGACGTGGGCGTCGTGGCTGTCTTGGCCGGGACGGCGATGGTGACCGAGCCACCCGCCGACTGGCCGGAGCCGCCGCCGAAGACGGGGTCGAGCACGTCGCCGGCGCCCGGCAGGAGCCCCGGAGTGCCCGATCCGCAGCACGGACCCGGTTTGACGATCGGTTCGACGACGTGTTCGCCGATTCCGCCGACGACCCCGCCGACGGTTTCGACGACTCCGCCGACCGTGTCCGTGACGAGATTCAGTACGCCGCCGAGGAGACCGCCCAGCAAACCGCCGGACGACTGGGGCTTCGCGGTCTTCTTTTCCGGTTCCGGAGAAGAAGACTTCTCGACGGAACTCGCGGCCGAAACGGCCTTTTCCTCGACCGTGCTCTCGGAAGACGTGGCCTCGGGCTCCTTGCTCGAAACAGGAGCGGGCTCTTCCTTCGGGGATTCGGTCTTCGGGGTTTCGGCGGGTTTCGTGGTCTCGGTCGCACTGGAGTCCGAAGTGGACTCCTCGGGGGTAGTCGTTTTCCCGGATCCCGCTTCGTTCGCGGGCTGGACCACGGAGGTCTCCGGTGTCACGGCGGTCTGTTCTTCGGCGGAAGCCGGGGTGGAAAGGACGGCACCGAGAAGCCATCCCGTGAGCGCGAGCCCGCCCGCGAAAAGAATTCGCAAGCCGGTCTTCGGTGAGGTGAGGCCGTGACGGGACACGACTGCCGCACCACTCACAGCAATCACCACCGTCCGCGCCTGAAACCCACGTTCTCCGCGTGAGTTCGATCTTTCTTGGGGTCTCTTCCGGTCAGGTCGCAGTTCCCCCGGGGCTGCACCAGTTTTAGCACCGGAGGCGAGTGTTTCACTTAAGCCGCCGTCGATCCAGCCCGTTAGGCGGAACGACGCAACCGGCTCCGGTGCATGGAGTACCGAAGTTGATCACTCTCGGTGTGTGCCGAGCGGCCATCCGGGCCCGGGTGGAACTACTCAAATCCTTGGTGACCTGACCTTTTCCGGATCCCTGCTGCGGTGTGTGCCGTCGAAGTCGCGTTCGGTGATCGACGCGGCGGTCGCGGGCCGTCTGGAGAGGAGAGTCCGGGATGTGGGACGTGAAAGCGGTTTCGGCGGCGGTGCTCGGCGTGCTGAAGACCTATCGCCTGACCGAATCGGACGCTCACGACGTTTGTCAGGACGCCTGGCTGGAACTGCTCCGCGCGCCGGGCGCGCTACGCGACGAAGCGAAACTCGGGGCTTGGCTGACGACCACCGCGCGGCGCCGCGCGGTCCGGATGATCACCAGGAACAGGCGCGAAAATCCGCGCCCGCTCCGGGACGCCGAACTGACCCCGGGTGTCGGGCCGACCCCGGAGGCCGTGGTCGTCCGCGCCGAGATCGACCGCGCGCTCTGGGCGGCGGTCGACCTCCTGCCGGACGTCCACCGGCGCCTGATGTGGCTGCTCGCGCACCGGCCGGAACTGTCCTACGCGCAGCTCGCGGGGGAACTGGGGATCAGTCCGGCCAGTGTGGGCAGGTTGCGAAGACGGTGTCTGGACAGGCTCGGACGCATCCTTGAGAAGGGCGGCTGGGCGTGATGGACATCGGACGAGTCACTGGAGTTTGCGCAATCGGGTGACCGCTTCGTCGATTACCTCGTTGCGCTTGCAGAACGCGAACCGCAGCAGGTGTTTCCACTCTTCCGGGTGATCGGTGAACACCTTTACGGGCACGGCTGCCACCCCCACTCGTTCGGGGAGCTGCCAAGCCAGTTCGGCGGCGTCGTCGAAGCCGAGCGGACGCACGTCGACGCAGACGAAGTACGTCCCCGCGGTCGGCCGGACGGCGAATCCGGCCTCCGCGAGACCGGCCGCGAGCCGGTCCCGTTTGGTTTGAAGGCTCGTGCGCAGCTCCTCGGCCCAGGGCACCTCGTGGTCCAGCGCGTAGGCGACGGCCGGCTGGAACGGCCCGCCCGAGACGAAGGTGATGAACTGCTTCGCGGCCTTCACCGCCGCGACCAGGTCCGGGCTCGCGCAGACCCAGCCGATCTTCCAGCCGGTGCAGTTGAACGTCTTGCCCGCGCTGGAGATCGAAACCGTGCGATCGCGCATGCCGGGGAAGGTCGCGAGCGGGAAGTGCTCGGCGTCGTCGAAGACCAGGTGCTCGTACACCTCGTCGGTGATCGCGATCAGGTCGTGCTCCACGCAGAGCGCGGCGACGGCTTCCAGTTCGGCGCGGGTGAACACCGTGCCGGTCGGGTTGTGCGGCGAGTTGATCAGGATCGCCCTGGTCCGGCCGGTCACCGCGGCGCGCAGGCCCTCGACGTCCAGCGCGAACCGGCCGTCGCGTTCCACCAGGCCGACGACACGCCGTTCCGCGCCCGCCATGGCGACCGCGGCCGCGTACGAGTCGTAGTAGGGCTCGATGACGATGACCTCGTCGCCCGCCTGCGTCAGCGCGATCAGCGACGCCGCGATGGCCTCGGTGGCACCGGCGGTGACCAGGATCTCCGTGTCGGGGTCGTACTCGACGCCGTACCGGAGACGATGGCGCGCGATCGCCGCGCGCAACTCCGGCCGTCCGGGACCCGGCGGGTACTGGTTCGCGCCCCCGAACAGCGCGTTCTTGGCGGCGTCGAGCATCTCGGCGGGCCCGTCGGTGTCGGGGAACCCCTGGCCGAGGTTGACGGCTTCGTGGCGGACGGCGAGTGCCGTCATCTCCGCGAAGATGGTCGACGTGAAGGGCTGGAGGCGGGGTACGAGGAGAGGTTCGCGCACGATCAGCCATCCTCACGGACAATGGCCGTGTGGAGCAACTGACGCCCGCCAAGGTGACCCCAGCCGATCCGCCAGGTGGAAGCGCCGCCGAGGAGGAGAAGCGCCGCGGCCTGCGCAAGATGAAGATGGTCGCGCTGTCGTTCCTGCTCGGGGCGACGGTGATCTTTTTGCTGACCAGCTGGGCCGAGGCCGCGGGCTGGCCTGCCTGGGTCGGCTACGTCCGCGCCGCCGCCGAAGCCGGGATGGTCGGCGCGCTCGCCGACTGGTTCGCGGTGACGGCGCTGTTCCGGCATCCGCTGCGGATCAAGATCCCGCACACCGCGATCATCCCGAACAAGAAGGACGCGCTGGGCAGCAGCCTCGGCGACTTCGTCGGCTCGAACTTCTTGTCCGAGTCCGTGATCCGCGAGAAGCTGAGCCGGGTCGAGGTGTCGAAGCGGCTCGGCGGCTGGCTTTCGCAGCCGAAGAACGCCGAACGCGTGACGTCCGAACTGGCCACCGTCGTACGGGCCGCGGTCAAGGTGCTCCGTGACGAAGACGTCCAGGCGATCATGGAACAGGCCGTGGTCAAGCGGATCGTGGACAAGCCGTGGGGCCCGCCGCTCGGGAAGATCCTGGAAGGCGTGTTCGCCGACGGGGCGCACCACAAGCTGGTGGACCTGATGTGCGACCGCGCCTACGAATGGGTGCGGGACAACCACACGACGATGCTGCGCGTGGTCTCGGACCGGGCGCCGAGCTGGTCGCCGAAGTTCGTCGACGAGATGCTCGCGGACAAGGTCTACGGCGAGGTGCTGTCCTTCGTGTGGGCGGTGAAGACCGACGTCAACCACCCCATGCGGCTGGCGCTGGACAAGTTCCTCGGCGAGTTCGCCCAGGACCTCCAGACCGACCCCGAGGTGATGGCGCGCGCCGAGCAGGTCAAGGCCCAGATGCTGGGGCACGACGAGGTGCAGAAGCTGATCGGCTCGGCGTGGGCGACGGCGAAGGAGATGCTCCTCAACGCCGCCGAGGACCCGTCGAGCGAGCTGCGGCGCCGCGTGCGCACCGGCCTCGAGACCCTCGGTGAACGGCTGGTCTCCGACGATCAGATCCGGTCCAAAGTGGACACCTGGGTGGAGGGCGCGGCGGCCTACGTCGTCACCCACTACTCCAAGGAGATCACCACGATCATCACCGACACCGTGGAGCGCTGGGACGCCGAGGAGACCTCGCGCAAGATCGAGCTCCAGGTGGGCCGGGATCTCCAGTTCATCCGGATCAACGGCACGGTGGTCGGCGCGCTCGCCGGACTGGTCATCTACGCGGTCGCGCAGCTGCTCTTCTGAGTCTTCGGCCTATACCACACTCCGGAGGCCTCACCGGGAGTTGTCCACAGGAAGTGGAGTCATCCCCAGGGTTATCCACAGCTTTTCACGTCTTTGGCCTAACGCTGTGCACAACCCCTGGGGGTAACTCGGGGGTGGGTGACCCCAGAAGTTGTGGTCGTTCGGGTCCCGACGGGTCGTGACGCAGGGCGGTGGCGCGGCGGGGCCGAGTCGGGTTCAGATGGTCGTGAGTGGCAAGTCGTGTTCTGACGGACTCGTATTTATCTGCGCACCGGTGTGGCCGGTGGTCGAGTGTGGAGGATTTGGGGCGCTCAGCGTCCCAAATCCTCCACGGACGGGGACCTGCTTCGTCTCGGTGCCGGATGAAGCTCGTGCTGGAGGCCGGTGCGGTCGACGGGGGAAGATTCCGGACGTTCAACGTCCGGAATCTTCCCCCGCCACCTCGTCTGCCACCTGGACGTGACCAGCACGGTCTTGATCAACGGAAGATCGGGACGTTGAGTGTCCCGGATCTTC
>NZ_NMQT01000022.1 GCF_002234405.1 Amycolatopsis thailandensis
CGGACGGTGTACAACCACCTCTGGGACCGGCCGTCCGAAGCCGCCGAGCGACGCAAAGCGTTGCTGTACAACGTTTCCACGGTGACCACGCTGGCGATCGGGGTGGCGTGCATGTACGCGATCCTGTTCGTGCTCGCGCTGCTCGCGGCGGCCGTCCTGATCGACAGCGGCTATCTCGCTCAGACGCTCGGGCACCCGGTCGGTGTGGGTTCGTACCTGAACCTGGTGTGGTTGTGCAGTTCGGTCGGCATCGTCGCCGGCGCCTTGGGATCGAGCCTGGAAGACGAAGAGACCGTGCGCAGCGCGACCTACAGCCGCCGCGAGCAGGAACGCCAGGAACGAAACCAGCGCCGGCAAGAACACCGGAGTTCCACGAACAGGGATCCTTCCACGCAAAGCTCGTCCGCGGACAAGTAAGTGAGCGGTCGCCAAGCTCGGCACGGCCAGGATTCGCACGAGCTGGACTGCCGGCTATCCGGTCTCGATGGAGCGATCCGCCGGTATCCCGGCGGTGACGGAACGGACGAAGCGAGAGGCGACCTCGTGGAGTTTGGTGTTGTTGTGCTGGGATTCGGTGACGAGCAGCCTGAACGCCTCGTCGGCCGAGACCTTGTGCACGGCCATGAGGATGCCTTTGGCCTGCTCGATCACGCCCCGGGTGCGCATCGCGTCTTCGAGTTGGAGGGCGAGCCTGCGGGTGTCGCGATAACGGCGGGCGGTGCGGAGGCCGGAGGAGACGACTGTGGTGTACAGCTTCAGCAGTTCCGAATCACTGTCGCGGAAGCCGTGGTCGCCGAAGCCGAAGAGGTTCAGTGCGCCGGAGAGCGTCTCGTCGATGTGCAGTGGCGCGGCGAGGTAGCTGCCGACTCCCAGTTTTCGCGCCGTGGTGGCGAAATCGGGCCAGGCTCGGTCCGCGGTCGACACCGAGAGCCGGACGATCTCGCCGCTACGGGCCGCTTCCAGGCAGGGGCCGTCTCCGAGGGCGTACTGGACGCGATCGATCTCGACGGCGCGGTCGTCGGTGCTGGCGGCGGTCCGCGGGCTGCCGGTGTGGATCGCGGTCACGCTGGCCAGGTCCGCGCCGGGGATCGCCCGCACCGCCTGGGCGCAGACGGCGTCGAGCAGTTCTTCGTCGCCCGCTTCCGTTTCCAGCGCCTCGGTCAGCGCGGCCAAGGCCGCGTTCACCTCGTCCAGGTGGCCGTTCACCGAGGATTCGTTCCGCATGGTCTTCCTTTTGGTTCCGTCCCGCCGAGCGCCAGTTCGAGGTCGGCGTGGCCGGTGGCGTCGCGGAGCGACGGCGGCGTGAGCTGTCCGACGTAGCGGTCGCCCGCGCGAAGGGCGCGGACGAAGCGCGCGACCCTTGCCGCCGTCGGGGCGATGGTCTTCCCGCCGAGGTAGCAGACGACGATGAGATCCTCGCCGGAATGCGTTTCGATCGCGATCGCCCAGCCGTGGACCTCGTCCCAGAGCAGGGCGACGTCCCGGTCGGGGTGGCCGGGGAGCCTGCCGTCGAGGGCGACGTAGGCCGAGACGGGGCTGTCGTGGTCGACGACGCAGGATTCGGGGCCGATCCCGAGGGCGTCGGTGACTTCGGCGAGGTAGCCCCAGAGAGCGGCGAGAGCGGGGTGCCGGGCCGGCGCGAGGAGCGACGCGGTCAACGGGGTGTCCTTTCTTCCACGGCGGCCCGTGGTGGGACCGGCGATCGGCCGGTCCCACCACGGACGCGGCGCTCAGGCCCGGATTTCCTTGCGATTGGTCTCGGAACCGCTGATCTCGATGCGCCGCGGCTTGGCCTTCTCGGCGATCGGGATGCGCAGGGTCAGTACACCTGCTTCGTACCCGGCCGCGATGCGGTCGGTGTCGAGGGTGTCGCCGAGGAACAGTTGCCGGGAGAAGACCCCCAGCGGACGTTCGGAAACCTGCATCTGGACGTCTTTTCCGGGGGAGGGCCGTCGTTCGGCCTTGACCGTGAGGACGTTGCGCTCG
This sequence comes from Amycolatopsis thailandensis, assembly GCF_002234405.1. GTDB lineage: Bacteria > Actinomycetota > Actinomycetes > Mycobacteriales > Pseudonocardiaceae > Amycolatopsis > Amycolatopsis thailandensis. The sequence goes on from NZ_NMQT01000022.1 coordinate 1,987, forward strand.
ACGTCCAGTTCGATCGCGTCGGCGGCGACGCCGGGAAGGTCGAAGCAGACGACGAATTCGTCGCCGTCGCGGTAGGCGTCCATCGGCATCATGGCCGGTTTGGACCAGGTTCCCTGGTTCGCGGCGCCGAACACCTGCTGGGTGAGACGGTCCAACTCGCGGAACGGGTCGGTGCGCATCAACATCGGGTTCCACCTCCTGGGTTCGTTGTCTGGTGTCAACACGCCCCTCTGTTCTAACATGTCATCGAAGCGATGACAACATCAGAGTCGTCGAAAGGATGACAATGGTCGAGGCTGACTTCACGCGCCGGTCGCGTGACCTGTACGAGGTGGTGACGGCTGCCCGTTCCAGCGCTGTCGAGCCGGTGACGCTCTTGGCCGCACTGGAGTCCTTACGGGTCCTACGAGAGGAGTTCGCCTCCTGGGAACCGGAACTGATCGAGGCGGCCCGCGCGGAAGGGGTCAGCTGGGCCCTGCTCGCCCCCGCGCTGGGAGTCGCCAGCCGTCAGGCGGCGGAACGCCGGTTCCTGCGGCTGAGGCCGTCCGACGGGGGCGAGCGGACGGGAGAGGCGAGGGTGGACGCCGAACGTGACCGTCGCGCGGGCGATCGAGCTGTCGCGGAATGGGCTCGGCGCAATTCGGCGATGTTGCGGCAGGTGGCCGGACAAGCCGGCGCGGTGGAAGGACTGAGCGCGGAAGGCAGGAAGAGCGCCGACAAGCTCAACATGGCACTCGGCGAAAACGACGTGGCCGATCTCCTGACTCCACTGGCGGACATGCGAGACCACCTGACGGCCGATCATCTCCACCTCGCCGATCGCCTCGGCGCGATCAGTGAACACACCGGGCAAGTACGGCAAGACGCCCTGGACAGTCGTCGGCGATCCGCGACCTGACACTCGTCATCGCGGCGAGACCACAGGCCGGTGCGTGGGGTTCCCCTGGAGAGCGGGCGGGTGCGTGGCGGGCCGCCGATGTGGCGCACCAACGACCACGGGACACGCCAGCTGCTCGACGCGGTGGCGGCGGCCGGGGTGTCACGGGGCGTGACTCTTTCCTCCGTCGCCGCCCATACACGAGAAGGTCTCCGAAGACCCTGATGTGGTGGGCGGACGTATTCAGGCCGGTACAGAACGGCCCGCGTGTTTCGCGGGCCACTGTCTCTCCGGACGACATGCCGATCCGAGTCAACCGAGCCAGTCCGAGATCCGTTGACCGCGTTCGCCCGGTTCGCCCGCGAGATGTTTGGTGAGGAATTCGATGCTCTGCGCGCAGATCGCCGGCAGGTGGGTGGTGAGCGCGTCATGATGAGTCCCGGGATACTCGTGTTTCTCCTTGACTCCGGGCAAGTTGTCGAACATCGCTCGTGCGTCGTGGAGTCCGGACAGCTCGTCGGACTCGGTCAGTGCCAGCATGGTGGGCGCGGTGATCCGCGGCGCATGGGCCGCGACCTCCGCGGCGATCACGTTGTCCAATGAGGACAGTGTGATTTCGTTGCGATAACCGGGCACGTTCTCCGCGAGCCCGGTCACGGTGGCGAGCACCCGGTCATCCCGGAACCCCGCGATCTCCGTCGAATCGCCCCGAGCGGCCAGCGGGATCCGGGCCGGGGGTTCACCGGCCGCCCGTGCCAGCCTGTCGTCGTGCAGCCGGCGAAGCAGTTCGATGCGCGCTTCCCCGGTGTAGAGCGACGAACGCAGCGCCAGGCCGCTGACCGGTGGCGCGATGGCGGCCACCGCCGCGACACGCCAGTCGAAGGCCGCGGTGTACAGGCAGTTGACCGCTCCCATGCTCATCCCCCAGAGACCGAGGCGGTCGCCGTCGATGTCGTCCCGGCGTTCCAGCGCGGTGAGCGCGTGCCGGAGGTCGAGGCTCTGCCGCCAGGGGTCGACCTCGCGGCGCGGTTCGCCTTCGCTATGCCCGAAGTTCCGGTGGTCGTATCCCAGAACGCCCAGGCCGGCCGCGGTGAACCAGGGAGCCAGCGGCCAGAACATGCGGGCGAGGTCACCCATCCCCGGCTGCAGCACCACGACCGGAGCGGGGGCGGGGGAGTCGGGGAGGAACAGCCGCCCGCGCAGCCGGGCGCCTCCTTCACCGATGAATTCGACATTCTCCGGCATCAGGATCCTTTCGCGGGTGGGCCGGCCGGCTGGGGGCTCGGCGCGGGCGGCGCCGTGAGCGGTTCCGCGCGTTTCTCCGCGCGCTTCTTGCGGTTGAAGAGGACCAGGTAGCCGACGTCCAGTGCGGCGGACAGCAGCGCCATGCTGAGCAGGAAGTAGCTTTCGGGGTAGTGCAACAGCATGAAGACGGTCATCACAGCGCTGCCCGCCGTGCGCAGGTAGCCGAAGGCCGTGGAGAACAACGCGGTCGGCATGTCGGGACGGAGCGCCAGCGTGTAATAGAGGACAGAGATGAACAGCTGCGCGATGTAGGCCGAAACAGCCCCCATCCCGTTGTCGAGACCTTGGTTGATGAGCGTCGTGTATAGCACCGCGAAGACGACCGCGGTGACCAGCAGCTGCACGGCGACGGATCCACGGCCGCGAGGGTCACGTAGTTGCTTGCGGCCATGGCGGAGAACCAGGACGAAGATGACCAGGTCGAGGAGGAACCAGCCGCGGATCGCCCAGGTGAACGCCATGCCGAGATCGACTTCGAAGAGCCACGCCCAAGCGAACTCCCAGGCGAGGTTGCTGCACGCGGCGACGATGGGCATTTCGACGAAGCGATTTCGCAGACTGTTGCGCAGCAGGAGCAGATAGGCCATTCCCCAGAGCACGCAGCCGAGACTGAACAGGCCGATCTGCAGCGTCGAGTACGGAACACACGCGATGTCCACGACATTGACGAAGTTCGCCGGATCGTTGCCGCACGGGTCGGTAAGTCGAGTGTTCACGGCAACCCCTTTGCGCAGTGGTGGGCGGGAATTTCATGGTGTTGTCGCAGTACGCGCTGGGTCACGACGGTGACGACGCTCAGGACGACGGCGACCGCGACCACCAGTGGCGTCGGAAAGCCGAGTGTGCAGGGCGAGGCCGCGAGAGCCAACCTGGCCACGACCAAGACGGAGTGCGAGCGCAAGGCGGTCTCGGGTGAGAACTGGTCCGCGATCCGGTGAAGTCCGCTCAAGACCACGATTCCGAGCGAGAGTGCGATGCCGCCGAGGACCCAGAAGCCCGGTCCGCCCCGGGTGTGCCAGCCGACGGCCACGACGAGGACGGCGCTTGCCCCGTAGAGCGCGATCGCCGCGCGCGCGGCGATTTTGAGTCCGTGCCGGACGGGAACGGTTCCGTAGCCGCCGGAGCGATCGCCGACCACGTCACGCATCGCGCCGATCAGGTTCGTGGAGGTGTCATGCAGGAGGAACGCGGCCGCGAGTGCCAGAACCGTGCCAGGGAGGGCGAGTTCGCCGGTGACCGTCGTGGCACCGAGTCCGCAGGCGAAAGCCGACAGGAGACCGCGTACGAGGTTCCCGAGGATGCCCCGGCTCTTGAAGAGCGCGCTGTAGGACCAGATACCCGCGCAGATCGCCACCGCGATCACCGCCGCGGCGGGAGTCGCGAGCCAGGCGAACGTCACACTGACGACCAGCAGCACGATACCGGCCGAAAGCGCTTCCTTGGGGGACAGTCGACCGGAGGGAATGGGCCGCTGCGGCTTGGCGATCGCGTCGAGTTCCCGGTCCAGGAAATCGCCGAGGTAGTGAGCCGCCAGCCAGCCCGCGGTGACACTGGCCCAGGCGAAAGCGACGAGCCCGACCGGGACGGTCGCATGCCCGGCCGCGGCGGTTCCGGCACCGGCGACGGCGATCGACCCGGGATACCAGAGCGTATAGACACGCCACGTCTGAACGTGGGCGAACAGCCGGGAGCGCGCTGTCCAGAACGACCGGTGAAAGGACGGAGCGATCGGGAAGAGGGACATGACAGGCACCACCGAGTCGGTGTGGAGAACCGGTTCGTGAGGAACTTCGTGGTCTTCGGGGCCGGTCGGATCGACCGGGGGACTCGGACGTTAGCCGACTGGGAGGTGCCGCGACCCGAAGTGTTTCATCGTGTGGAACGCGTCGCCGGGCGGACCAGGATCAGCCCCGTTCAAGGTGATGTGCGGAGTAGCGGTCGTCGCACGGGTGAGGAATCGAGACCGGGACGCGACGCTCCTGCGGGATCGGTGTCGGCGCGGGAGACGATGCTGGGAACGGAGCGTTCCCAGCACGCGCGGGAACGTGAAAGGGCCGCATTCGTCAACCGCATGCCCGCCGCCCTGCTGTACCCGCACCCACGACGCACCGGAGTATCGGCTCTTCGCTGACCCGGGCCGGGCCTGCCCCTGACACCGTGATCTCGGAGGAAGATGGTTCATCACCTCACCTCGTATCGGGTCAGCACCACGCCGCCGATGTCCATACGCGGCTACTTTTCGAAGGCGCCGAAGATGCGTAGCCGGACTTCGCGCCGAATTCGTCGCGCGGTGTCCTCATCGACAGTCGTGAGGACAGTGCGGGTTCCGGAAGCGACGATGACGTCGGCGACGTCATGGAGCGTGACCTGGGTGTGTCGAGAAACCTCGCGAAGCGCAGCAAAAGCCTGTTCGGCATCGCAAGTGCACATCAGCATGATCATGCCCTTGGCCTGCTCGATCAGTCCGGACGGGTCGGGTCTGTGCATTGCGGGATTCTTGCGTCTCAGCCATCGCGACCACCGCCGTCGCCGGAAATCATGCCCTTTCTTCCAGCGATCCGGCGAAGAAAGGGCTGCCTGCCGGCCGCCGGGATGGGCCGACCTCGTCCGGGCGGTCTTCTTCACCGAGCGCAAGAAACTCCTCGACGAATCAGGCCGAATCCTCCTGCGGGTGCCCCCGGCGCGGTTCAAACAAGTAGCGAGGGGCGGCTTCGAGCCTCGTGGCGATCTTGTCGCCGTTCGAAGGGCCACCACGATGCCAACCTCAGCTTGTAGCCCACTGACCGCGCTCCAGCGCCAGTTTTCGCTCCGGACGTCACTCGCTCGTTTCGACGCCGCGCTCGGCGCCCGGCGTCGCGACGCATGAACAGCTCAGCGAGACCCTCGGCAGTCGTGACTACACGCGCCACGACGAGGTGCTCGCTCTCGGCCCGCCGGCCCTCATCGTCGATGCCGCCGACGTCACCTTCTGCTCTGCCCGCGCGCTAACTGTGCTGCTCACCGTCGGAAGCGACGCGCACGCGGCCGGGGTTCCGTTCGCGCTCGTCGCCCGTCGGCGAGCGCTGCTTCGGCCACTCGCCAGGCTCGATCTGCACCGGGTCCTGCGGGTCCACCCCACCCTCGAAGACGCCCTGCGCGGACTGGACACCAGCAGGCCCTGACCACCCGGAGAAGAAGCGGCATCACGTCCTCTAGTGCGCTGCTGCGGGCTCGAATGGAGGACGACGTCTCCGCCGCGGCGAAAGATCACCGCCACCTGGGGCGAGCACCCGCTGTTTTTGGCAAGATCAAGAAGGCAGACTGAGTTCGGTCGGGAGGTGATGGGGGTGGCCGTGTCCATGCCGCGCTCGGCGGCTGATGACATACCCGTCGCCGTCCTGTTGCGTACCCTGCTCGATCGCGTCAGTGGCGATATCCCCGGCACGCTCGGTGCCGCGATCAGCGTCGCCCGTCACGGGGAACCGCTCACCGTTCTGGTCGCCACCGGGATCGGCGATCGTCTCGCTCCGGCCCAGACCCAGCTGTTCGGCGGCCCGGTCCCCGAGGCCGCGGCCACCGGCGATCCCACGCTCACCGACGACGTGTTCACCGACTCCCGCTGGCCGAAACTGACTCTTGACTCGATCACCGGGCAGTTTCCGCAACTGACCTCGACCTGGCGCCACGTTCGCGGTGTCGCCGCTCTGCCGAGCTATTACGACGAAGACAGTGCCCTGGTCCTGTCTGTCACGTTGGATCATTCCGGCACCAGCGAGGCTTTGCGGGTGCTGACCCGTTACGAGGCCATCATGGTCGCGACGCTCGTCGTCACCGAAGCACACGGCGCCGCCGGTTCCGAGCAGATGATGGCGGTGCTGCGTTCCCGCGCCGCGATCGAACAGGCCAAAGGCGTGATCGTCAGTATCCGGCGGTGCGGCCCTGAGGAGGCCTGGGCCACGCTGCGCCGGGCCAGCCAGGAATTCAACGTCAAGATCCGGGACCTCGCCGTGGCTCTCGTCGAGCACCTCAGTCACACACCCCAGTCCACGCCCGAGGGAATCCCGGTCATCGTCCCGACACCGGAAGCCCGCCACGCCGCCGAACGCCTCTGGACCGCCTTCACCACACCCGGCGGCTAGGGCTGGGCCTAGTCCGTCAGCGCCGGTCCTGGAAGGACGATCCTTTGCGGGACATTGCAACTGGTCACGGATCGGCGGCCGACGTGCTCGCGGAACCCGACTCCTGACGTCAGGCGACGACGCGGACGGTATCGAGGTCCGGGTCGGCGGCGTCGTAGATGAACATGCCGGTGCGGACGCCGCTGCCGAGGTAGTCCACGACCGCGTCGGTGAAGACTTCGCCTGGTGCGATGGCGGGGACACCGGGTGGGTAGGGGCTGATCATTTCCGCGCTGACCCGGCCGGTGGCTTTGGCCAGGGGAACGTGTTCGGTGTCGGCGAAGAAGGCGTCGCGGGGCAGCATTCGCATGTCGAGTGCCAGATCGTTCGCTGACGGCCGAGGAAGAGCTTCGCGCGGCGGCGGTGGCCGTGGTCGAGGATGGACAGTCTCATCGAGACTTCGCGGTGTCGAATGCGGCCAGCCGCTTCGTGAGGTAGCGCCGGTCGGCGGGTTTGACGGCGAGTGCGTGTACGCGCCGGTACGCGGCCGCGGCGTCGGCGTTCCTGCCGAGGCTGCGAAGAAGGTCGGCGCGGGCGGCGTGCAGAAGGTGGTAGCGCTCAAGGCCTTCGATGTCGTCGATGAGCGCGAGGCCGTCCGCCGGGGTGGTGGCCATGGCGACCGCGACCGCGCGGTTCAAGGCGACGACGGGAGAGGGGCTCATTTCCAGCAGTCGTTCGTAGAGAACGGCTATCCCCGCCCAGTCCGTCTCGTCGGCGGTCGGCGCTTGGGCGTGCAGCACGGCGATGGCGGCCTGCACCTGATACGGGCCGGGGTTTCCGTGGCGCAGCGCCCGGTCGAGCAACCCGACGGCCTCGGCGATCTCGGCCCGGTCCCATCTCGACCGGTCCTGGTCCGCGAGCAGGACGACGTCCCCGTCCGGCCCGTAGCGTGCCGCGGCGCGCGAATCCTGCAGCAAGAGCAACGCGGCCAGGCCGAACGCCTCCGGCTCGTCGGGCATGAGCGCGGCGACGAGCTTGGCGAGCCGGATCGCCTCCCGTTGAAGGTCCCGGAACTCCGGCTGGTCGCCGTCGGCGGTGTAGCCCTGGGTGAAGATCACGTAGACCACCGCGAGGACTCCGGAGAGCCGCTCCGGCAGGAGATGGTCGGCGGGAACGTCGAGGCTGATCCCGGCGTCGCGGATCTTCCGTTTCGCCCGCACGAGTCGCTGCGCCAACGTCGCTTCCCCGACCAGGACGTGCGCGCGATCTGCCCCGCGGTCATCCCGGCCACGGCCTGCAAGGTCAACGCGACCCGCGCTTCCTCGGCCAGCGCGGGATGGCAGCAGGTGAAAAATGAGACTGAGCCGCTCGTCCCCGACACCGAGCAGGCTTTCCTCTCCGACGGCCATCTGCGTCACCTCCGGCGGAAGCTTCAGCTCGGCGAGTTCGAAGTCGCCGAGCGCCCGGACCAGCGCGGCAAGCATCCGGGACCGATGCTCGCGATACGTCTCCGACAAGACCGGCGTCGACGTCATACGCCGGTCGCCGCCCGGTGGTCGAGATCCGGCGCCCCGGTGATCGGACGCACCTCGATCGTGCCGTCTTCGGCCATCGGGCACAGCGCCGCCAGCTCCAGTGCCTCATCGAGGCTGGGACAGTCGAGGACGTAGGCGCCGCCGAGGTGTTCGTGGGTTTCGGGGAACGGGCCGTCGGTGACGAGCGTCTTGCCCTCGCGGACGCTGACCGTGGTCGCGGTGTGCTCGCCTTGCAGCGGATGCCCGGACACGAAGGCGCCGCGGCGGCGGCATTCGTCGGCGAACGCGTTGACCCTGGCCAGCGCCTCGGGGAAACGCGGATCCTCCGGATCGGGGCGATCGCAGTTGTAGACCAGCAGCATGTACAGCACGTGTCCTCTACTCATCGGGTGTTGATCCGTCGAAGAGGATGACGAGGCTCGGGCGGCCCGCTACGTGGGTTCGGTGATCCGGCTCAGCGCGGCGGTGAGTGTCGAGGTGATCGGGAGGATCGGCGCGAGCCCGGTGAGTTCGACCGGGCGGAGCACCACCGGCTTGTCCGCGACGATCACGAAACCCGCTCCGAACAGCCGCGCCGTGGTGCGGGCCGCCACCAGCAGCGACAGGCCCGCTGATCCGAGGAATCGCACGGCGGTCAGGTCCAGCACGGTGCTCACGCCTTGCTCGAGCGAAGCGCTCACCCGTGCGCTGATCGGTTCACACGAGACTTGATCGACGTCACCGGCCACGTGGATCACGGCGACGTCGCCGAGCACCTCGTCGGTGAGAGTCAGGTCTTGCGGCATCGAGGCGGGTATCAGTGACATGACGGCACCACTTGCCCTTCTCCGCGGAGCGAACCAGAACCAGGGCCTGAAAATATCCGCCGCTGGTGAAGGTTTCACCTCCCGTCACCGGGTCGGGGGGTTCGAGCGGCGCGATATCGACGCGCGATGGTGCCGTTCGGGTTACCGGTGTGGCCCCGACCGCCGAGAGTCCGCAGCCGTGCGGAAAGCCCCTCCGGGGCTCGTCCGTCGAGCCGGGCGCTCGTCGTCACTTTCGCTTCGTCGGCGTAGGCGACGCGAAAGCCCGCGCGGAAGAGGCGATGCCACAGATCGTGATCCTCGGCGGTCCTGATCGGCAGGAACCCGCCCACGGTGCGGTAGGCGCTCGCCCTGACCGAAAGGTTCGCCCCGTACACGTTTCCGTGGCCCGCGGGGTTTCGTGCCTGAGCTAGGAGAGCTTCGTAGTGGGGTTGGGCGGCTGCCACAAGTCTGGAGTCCAACTGTGCCGTTCCGGCCACCGCGTCCCAGCCGGCTTCCGCCCGGCGTACGTGCCGTACCGCCCAATCGCGTTCCACCACGGTGTCCGCGTCCGTACTCAGCAAGAGCGTCCGGGTCGCGGCGTGGTGGTTCAGCCCGGACAGCAGATGCCGTGCGCCCAGGGCACGGACGGCCCCGATCGTCAGGTCGTGAGTGTTCACGCAGACCTGCGCGCCGGCTTTCGCGGCCAGTTCGGCGGTGTCGTCACGGCATCGATCTGCCACCACGCAGACCCGTCGTTCGATGCCGGGCGGTAGCTCGCGTAAGGCCTCGCGAAGGGCGGACAGGCAGTTCGGGAGATGGGTTGCTTCGTCGCGCGCGGGAATCAACACTCCGACGGAGGTGATCACCGCCGCGTCAGGACGTCGACAAGGAAGTCGTCTTCGCGGTGTTCCACGAGGGCCCGCAGACCGGGCTGTGTCCGCAGCCGTTCGTGGACCTCATGCCCGTGGTGAGGTGCGTCCGGTGCCTGGGGGCGCCAATGCACGGCGAGCACCTGACCGCCCGGCCGCAGCGCTTCCACGGCGCGGTCGAGGGTCGCCGTGAGCTCCGGTTCCCCCAGGTAGTAGAGGATCTCGCTCAGTACGACCAGATCCGCCGGGCCCCGCAGGTCGCCCGGCAGCGCTCCCGCCGTGAAGTCCACTGTGGACAAGTGTGCCGCCCGGTCCCTGGCGGCCGCCAACGCGGCGGGCACCGGGTCGGACGCGTGGACCCGGTCGCAGCGTGCCGCCAATTCCACCGTCAGCGCGCCGGTGCCACAAGCCGGTTCCACGGCGACGCCGTACCGCTCCGAGGGCAGGGCGGCCAAGGCGATCGCCCTCTTCCGGCGCTCGTACCAGCTGTCCATCGCCCAGGGATCCGGTGCGTGATACAGCGTTTCGAATCTGCTGACCGGTGTCGAGGCGGACCGGGGTTCGTGGAACAGGATCTCTCTCCCGAGCGTGAAACGTCCCAGGATCTCGGGCGTCAGGATCGGCTCTTCCCCTCGGGGGCCCGGCTCCAGCTGAGAGGGGAAGGCCTGGATCGCCTTCGCCTTGACGGCCGCGCTCCCGTCGTCGAGCCGGAACCGGGTGGCCCGTGCCCACGGCGTACCCGGGTCGTCCGGCGTGCCGAGGTGCCACAACCAGATCGGGTAGGACCAGCGGTGCGCGCCCAGCGGCGCGGCCCGGAACGCGGCCCGGCCCGCCACCCGGTGGTCCGGATGAGGATCGTCCGGCCACGGCGCCAGGCAGAGTTCGCTGTCCGCGGCGAGGTCCCGGACGAGGCCGGTCAGTTCGGTCTCGTGGTCGGCCAGCGCGGAGTCCGGGAGCCCCGCCCACACCGGTTCCACGTCGCCCAGTCCCTGACACCGCAACGCTTCCAGGAGCTCCACGCGGCGACGTGCACCGAGAGCCCGTCGTTCCCCGGCCGAGGAACCGGGAAACGCGCCCTCCCCGTCCGTGGCGACGATCAGCCGGATCTCCGCCCCTCGTGCGTGCAGCCGCTGAAGGAGCCCGGACACGCCGAGGGTTTCGTCGTCCGGATGCGCGGCCACGACGCAGACGCGGCGGACGTCGTCGTGGGGAAAGGGCGGCAGAGACTCCTCGATCACCGCTGTGCGCCCTTCAGCAGTTCGGCGCCCAGGGCCGCGAGATCGCGGGCGCCGTGATGCTGCCGGACGTAGACCAGGAGATCCGCCAGTTGCCGCGGCAGACGCCGGTCGCGGCACAGCGCCGTCGGCCCGGTGATCTCCGGGGCCAGGTCGAGGACCTGCCTGGCGGTGCGCTCGACGGCGGCCCGGCAGAGCGTGCTCAGCAGAGCCGGATCGCCTTCCGAACCGCCGTCGACGACGTCGGCCGTCCGCGCGAGCAGCGCGTCGGCCTCGTGGATCGCGGTGTGGAGCGCGCCGAAGTGGGCGTGCTGGTGTTCGTCCGCCGAGCCGCGATTCAGCAGGAACGCCATTACCGAGTCCAGGACGGCCGCGCAACCGCCCAGCCAGACCGCGGCGACCCCCGCTCCGCCGACGGCGAACCCCGGTCGTGCCACGTACCAGCCGGGTTCGCCGACGACCTGCGCGGCGGTCACCGACACTCGGTCGAACCGCACGTCACCGCTGTCGGAGGCGTCCATGCCGAGGGCCTGCCACGTTTCCGGCAACGGCTGGACACCGGGCTCGCGCAGGTCGACATCCAGCAGGATCGGGGGTCCTTGCTCGAAGTCCGCCACCACGAGGGCCCTGTCGAGGACTTGGGCGCCGGAGCAGAACCGGACCGTCCCGGTGAGGGCGCCGCCTTCGACGACGGCCCCGGTACCGCCGGAGCGGGCGGCCCAGACGCCGTACAGCGCTTCCGGCACGGGGTCGCGGCCGCCTTCGGCCAGGATCGCGAGGGCGTCGGTGTGGCCTTCGGCGAGCCGTCCGAGCACCAGGTCACGGCGGCCGAGCCCGGCGAGCGTCGTCCAGCGGCCCCACGTGTCGCCCGCACCGGGGCGGGGCAGGTCGAGGACGCCGTTCGCCATCAGCAACCGCACCATGGCGGTGATGGTCTCGACGGTCCTCGGCTCCGTTAGCGGTTCGGGCGCGGTCGGTTCGAGCAGGGTCTTCATCGGTGTGGCGTCCCCCGGATCGGTCGGTCAGCTGTTCATTACCCGCTCGGCCCGTTCCCACACGCGGTGCATGCCCACGGCGTCCACGAGTTCGGTGGAGAACGGTTTGGCGACCTCGTCGGCGAGCACCACGCCCGGCGCGCCGGTGTCGATCCCCGCGTCGGTGAGGACCTGGGCGCCGTCACCCCAGGCGCCGATGACCTTGCAGTGGCGGAACGCCTCCTGCAGCAGCACGGTCAGCTTGATGTCGTGCAGCCCGGCCGTGCCGCCGGCGATCACCACCGCGTCGAACTCGATGGAACGGGCGGTGAGGAACGTCCTCGACACCGGCTGCTGCCCGCGTCCCCGCTTCAGCGTGCCGCCCACCGGGGCCAGCACGCGCAGGATCGCGCCTTTGGCTTCCACGGTGCGGCGGAGTTTGCCGATCCCGGCGAGGTCGGCACCGGAGGCCGCCACCACCCCGATGATCCGGCCCGCGATCGGGCCCGGCCCCGGGGGGATCTGTGACAGCGCCGCCGATGGTGTGACGTCTTCAGCGGGGGTGCCGTCCGGGGCGGGCAGGCCGAGCCCGTCGGCGACCGCCGCGCACAGTTCGGCGTCGACCTGGGCCAGGGATCCCAGCATGCGCTCCTGGATCGTCTGCGAGAAACACTTCCCCAGCTCGAAGGTGAACGCTTCGATGACGTGGACCTTCTCGATCCCCGACAGGCTCTTCCAGAAGAGCGTGGCCTGGGAGAAGTGGTCGTCGAACGACGCCGGGTTCGCCCTGACCTTGGGGCCCGCGACTTCGACGGGCCGGTGGACGTAGGCGCCCTCGGCTTCCGTGGCCGTCGTCGGCAGGGCGTCGTCGACGCTGTTGGGCAGATAGGGCGCCTTGCCGTGGTGGACGAGGGTCTGGTGCATCCCGTCGCGGAGATTGTCGTTGACGGCCGCGTGCGGGCAGTTGATCGGGAGTTGCGTGAAGTTCGGGCCTCCGAGCCTGGTGAGCTGAGTGTCGAGGTAGGAGAACAGTCGCGCCTGCATCAGCGGGTCGTCGGTCACCTCGATACCCGGAACGAGGTTCCCGGTGTGGAAAGCGACCTGTTCGGTCTCGGCGAAGTAGTTGGTCGGATTCCGGTCCAGGGTGAGCTTGCCGACCAGCTGGACCTCGGCGAGTTCCTCCGGGATGATCTTGGTCGGGTCGAGCAGGTCGATCCCTTCGAACATCTCGTCGTCGGAGTCCGGCAGCACCTGCAGGCCGAGCTCGTATTCCAGGGGCGCCCCGGCCTCGATGCCGTCGGCCATGTCCCGGCGGTGGAAGTCGGGATCGGCGCCCGCGGCGATCTGGGCTTCCTCCCAGACCAGGGAATGCACACCCGCCACCGGCTTCCAGTGGAACTTCACCAGGCTGGTGCCGCCCTCGGCGTCGACGAGCCGGAAAGTGTGGACGCCGAAGCCCTCCATGGTGCGGTAGGAGCGCGGGATCCCCCGGTCGGACATCGCCCACATGACGTGATGCGTCGCTTCGGTGTGGAGGGAGACGAAGTCCCAGAAAGTGTCGTGCGCGGTCTGCGCCTGCGGGATCTCGACGTCCGGATGAGGCTTGCCCGCGTGGATGACGTCGGGGAACTTGATGCCGTCCTGGATGAAGAACACCGGCATGTTGTTGCCGACCAGATCGAAGTTTCCCTCGTCCGTGTAGAACTTCACCGCGAATCCGCGGACGTCGCGGACGGTGTCCGCCGAGCCCCGAGAACCCAGCACCGTCGAGAATCGCACGAAGACCTGAGTCTCGCGCCCCTTCTGGAGGAAGCCGGCCTTGGTCACCGAGGACGCGTTCCCGTAAGCACGGAAAGTGCCGTGCGCGGCGGCGCCCCGCGCGTGGACTACCCGCTCCGGGATCCGCTCGTGGTCGAAATGCGTGATCTTCTCGCGAAGATGGAAATCCTCCATCAAGGACGGGCCCCGCGGGCCGGCCTTGAGGGAATGATCGGTGTCCGGCAGGCGAACCCCCTGGGCTGTCGTCAGGAACTTTCCGCGTTGGCCACTGTTCTCCCGGACCGCCGCTGGACGCGGTTCGGTCGCGGTCGGCTCTGCCTGCTGGCCTCGACGTTTCGGGGGCATCGATTCTCCTTGCCGGAAGTGGTGGTGCGCCGCGAATACCCCGCCTCCGTGACAGCTAAGCGTGGGCTTTCCTCGCGTTCGACCGAAGATCGATCCGATGTGTACGGGCGTCCGGAACGGGGTATCCGGCCCATCTGTATCCCGAATGTGTGAAACCGGAGAACCACCATGACGCCGAGAACCACCGTCCCATCGTCTTCCGAAGTCGTGGAAGTTGGTGGAGGCACGTTGCTCGCGGTCGGACCTGTCGTCGCGTTCTTCACCTGGTGGTCCTGGTGGTCGATGACGGGCATCGTCCTCACGCTGGCGGGAGTGCTCTGGCTCGTTGCCACGAGGCCTGTCCGCGACCGGAACGGAGTTCCCGGATGACGACGGAAGGCCGGAGGATCGCGCTGCGCGTGGACGGGACCGAGCACGGGCTCGCCGTCGATCCACGTCGCACGCTGCTGGACCTCCTGCGTGAGCAACTCGGGGTGTTCAGCGCGAAAAAGGGCTGTGACCACGGTCAGTGCGGATCTTGCACCGTGCTGGTGGACGGTCGCCGCGTGCTGGCGTGCCTGACCCTCGCCGTGACGTGTGACGGTGGCGAGGTGACCACGGCCGCGGGTCTCGCCGCGGAGGGTGAGCTGCACCCGATTCAGCGGGCGTTCCTGGAGCACGACGCGTTCCAATGCGGATACTGCACGCCTGGCCAGATCTGTTCCGCGGTCGGGCTGTCGGCCGAGTTCGCCGACGGGCGGCCCAGCCACGTCACCGCACCGGTGACCGCCACACCGGATTGGACCGATGCGGAGATCGCGGAACGGATGAGCGGCAACCTGTGCCGCTGCGGCGCGTACCCCGGCATCGTCGCCGCGATTCGCGCGGCTGGAGGAACGCCGTGAAGCCGTTCGCGTTCGCGAGTCCGGACACCGTCGAAGACGCGGTCCGCGCCGTGGCATCGGAGCCGTCCGCGGTGTTCTTGGGAGGCGGCACCAACCTGGTGGACCACCTGAAACTGGGCGTCGCTCGGCCGGATCGCGTCGTCCGCCTGAGCGGGCTGGTCTCGACGGAGATCCGCGATGCCGGCGACGGCGGGCTGGTGATCGGAGCCGGCGTCCGGAACAGCGATCTGGCGTCCGACCCCCGGGTCCGGGAACGGTATCCGGTGCTGGCGGAGGCCTTGTTGTCCGGGGCTTCGCCGCAGTTGCGGAACATGGCCACGGTCGGCGGCAATCCGCTGCAGCGCACCCGGTGCGTGTACTTCCAGGACGTCACGACGCCCTGCAACAAGAGGTCACCGGGCACGGGATGCTCGGCCATGGGCGGTCACACGCGTCAGCACGCGATACTCGGAGCCTCCGAACACTGTGTCGCTACCCATCCTTCGGACATGGCTGTCGCGCTGGCGGTCCTTGACGCGTCGGTACGAGTGACCGGACCTTCGGGCTCACGCGAATTCCCGTTCGCCGAGCTGCACCGTCTTCCCGGCGACCACCCGGAGCGCGACACCGGCCTCGCCCACGGCGAATTGATCACCGCGATCACTTTGCCGCCCACGACGCGCAGGTCGGCTTACCGCAAGGTCCGGGACAGGGCATCCTACGGTTTCGCGCTCGTCTCCGTGGCTGTCGCTCTGTCGCTCGCGGACGGGGTCATCGACGACATCCGGATGGCGTTCGGCGGAGTGGCCCACAAACCGTGGCGCGCGTACCGCGCCGAGGAAGCGCTGCGAGGAGAACGGCCCGCGGTGCGCGTGTTCAGGGCGGCGGCCGAAGCGGAACTCGAACAGGCTCGGCCGCTGGAAGGGTTGGACGGCGGAAACGGCTTCAAGGTCCCGCTCACCGTGCGCACGCTGACGGCGGTGCTGCGCGACCTGACCACCGAGGAGACCGGTCGATGACGGGATCGCTGAAACCACGGGCCATCGGGCGCGGCCACTCCCGGCGGGACGGCGCGGCGAAGGTCACCGGTACCGCCCCGTACGCCTACGAGACGGCGCCGGAATCGCCGCTGTATTGCCATCTGGTGCAAGCCACCATCGCCCGAGGCCGCTGCGCCGAGATCGGCACCACCGCGGCCGAAGCCTTGGAGGGAGTGCGATGCGTGATCACCCCCTCCACCGCGGAACGGCTCGCTGTCACCGACGACCGGGAACTCGCCGTCCTGCAGGACCTCGAAGTCCCCTTCCGCGGCCGGGTGATCGCCGTGGTGCTCGCGAACTCCCCCGAAACCGCGCGTCACGCGGCTGAGCTCGTCACCGTGCGGTACGAGAGTGAACCGCACGACTGCCTCCTCACCGCCGACCATCCCGAGCTGTACGAACCCGACGAGGTCAACGCGGGCTTCCCGACGGACACCGCCGACGGTGACCTCGACGCCGCCCTCTCCGGTGCCGACGTGGTGATCGATCAGACCTACACGACGGCGCCGTACTTCAACAATCCGCTCGAACCCCATACGACGACGGCGCTGTGGGACGGCGACACTCTCACCCTGCGGGAGTCCACCCAGGGAGTGCACCCCCTGCGCGCCACGGTCGCCGATCTGTTCGGCCTGCCCACCGAGAAAGTCCGCGTGACCTGCCCCTATATCGGCGGCGGTTTCGGCTCGAAGGGCACGCCGCACGTCAACGTCGTCCTCGCCACCATGGCCGCCAGGGCGGTACCGGGTACGCCGGTGAAACTGGAACTGACCCGGCAACAGATGTTCACCCTCGCCGGCTATCGCACACCGACGATCCAGCGCGCCCGCCTGGGCGCGGAACGGGACGGGACGCTGCGGGCCGTCGGTATGGACGTCGTCGAGCAAACTTCACGGATCAAGGAATACGCGGAGCAGAGCGCGGCGCCGGCCCGCATGATGTACGCCGCGCCGAACCGTGCCACCAGCCATCGGCTGGCCGCCCTCGACCTGCCCGTCCCCTCGTGGATGCGCGCGCCGGGGGAGTGCCCGGGTATGTTCGGGCCGGAAGTGGCGATGGACGAACTCGCCGCCGTTCTCGACGTCGACCCGGTGGAACTGCGCATCCGCAACGAGCCGCTGCGTGACCCGGAGACGGGTAATCCTTTCTCCAGCCGGAATCTCGTCGCCTGCCTGCGGCAGGGCGCCGAAAACTTCGGGTGGGACGGCCGCTCGGGCGCCCGGCGGGACGGCCGATGGCTGGTGGGCGCCGGAGTGGCATCCTCGGTTTATCCCGCGAAACGGATGCCGGGGTCACGTGCGGTGATCCGCTTCGAGAACGGCCGGTACGTGGTCGAGATAGGCGCGGCGGATCTGGGGACAGGCACGTGGACGGTCCTGCCGCAGATCGCCGCCGACGCGCTGGACGTGCCCGTCGCATCGGTCGACGCCCGGATCGGCGACACCCTCTATCCGTTCGCCACGGTGGCCGGCGGCTCGACCGGTACGGCGTCCTGGGGATCGGCGGTGTTCGCGGCCGCCGACGTCTTCCGCGACAAGTACGGCACCGATCCGGGTGAAGGCGACGAAGCCGACGCCGAAACCCCTGCCAATCCCGACGAAGACAAGTACGCCATGTACGGCTTCGGCGCACAGTTCGCCGAAGCGCGAGTCGACGCCGATACGGGTGAG
Organism: Amycolatopsis thailandensis; assembly: GCF_002234405.1. Lineage (GTDB taxonomy): Bacteria > Actinomycetota > Actinomycetes > Mycobacteriales > Pseudonocardiaceae > Amycolatopsis > Amycolatopsis thailandensis. Next base: position 19,361 of record NZ_NMQT01000022.1, read on the forward strand.
GTCCGGGTTTCGCGACTGCACGGCACCTTCGCCGTCGGGCGGATCATCAATCCCGTGACCGCCCGTTCGCAGCTGCTGGGCGGCATGATCATGGGGCTTTCGATGGCGTTGCACGAGAACGGGGTCCTCGATCCCCGCGTGGGCCTGACGGTCAACCACGATCTCGCCGAATACCACATCGCGACCAATGCCGACATCGAGGATGTGCGCGCGGACTGGATCGACGAGCACGATCCGCACCTCAACCCCATGGAGAGCAAGGGAATCGGCGAAATCGGCATAGTCGGCACGGCGGCGGCGATAACCAACGCCGTCCACGCCGCCACCGGCGTGCGAGTGCGCGATCTGCCGATCACCCTCGACAAACTACTGCCCGGCCTGCCGATCGAGTGACTCTCCGGCACCCAACCCCGTCAAAAACAATTCAGCCGGACTGCCGGTGTTCGAGTATCCCGGAGTTCCAGTGTCCACAAAAGACACTGGACCAGCACCGTCACCACTTCGTCCGGTGTTCCCCGGGTGGCGAGAACGGCATGGATGTCGCGATCCACGGCGTCCCTGTTGAGGCTGGCGGCCAGGGCCCGCAAGGCGGCACGCGGGGCAGGCGGCACGATGTCGACATGGACCGGTTCGTCGTGCTCGGTCGTCACGTCGAAGGTGTACAGAGCGTCGTTGTCCTCCCGGGTTCGGGCACGGATCATCCCGGCGCCGGTGTCGACCAAGTCTCGCAGGAGGGCGCTCGCGCGGGTTCGCGGATCGTCCGCCGCCAGTTTGGCCAGGACGTCGGCCACGTAGTCGTGGTCGCCGGTCCGGGTGGCCGTGACGAGCCGCTCGGCCAAGTCGCCGATGCCCGTGTCGAAGTCGGTCATCCCTGGGGTTACCCGCTGTGGTCTTCGGTAACCACCCGGCGAGCGGTCAGTCGGGCCAGGCTTCGGCTTCCGCGGTGAGAGCGGTGGCTATGTCGACAAGCCCCGTGTGGACCTGCCACGCCAAAGAGTTCGGCTGTGGCTCCACGAGTAGCCATCCTGTGACGGAATCGTCGGTGTAGCAAGGGACATCGGCGTCACCACCTCGATCGTCATCCGGCAAGTCAAGCAGGTGTTGTGACGGGTGTGGGCACGGCCTCCACCGCGCGGCGACTCGGCGGAACGGTGGCCATCGCGGAGCGAGGAGGCTTTCCCAGCCCTGTCCAGCCGAAGCCCGCTCGGGAAAGGGAAGAAGCGTCGAGAAGGTTGCGGGTGTCGACGACGACGGGAGTGCGGACCACGGTGGCGAGCCGGTGCCAGTCCAGCTCCCGGAACTCCGGCCATTCGGTCAGGACGACGATGGCGTCCGCTCCGCGTGCCGCGTGGTGAGGGTCGTCGGTCACGGGGAACGGGAGGTCGGCGATTCGGGAGTCGGCGGAATCCACAGCGGGATCGTAGGCGACGAGTTCGGCACCGGCCTCGCGCAGCAATGCCGCCACAGCCAGCGCGGGGGAGTCGCGCAGGTCGTTGGTTCCGGCTTTGAACGTCAATCCCAGCAGAGCCAGCCGGACACCGCTCATCGACCCGAGCCGGGTTCCCGTGACGACCTCACGGATCTTGTCCACCACCCGTTTGTGCTGCCGGATGTTGGTGTCGATGGCCGCGCGCACCAGACGGAACTCGAAATCCATGGAGTCCGCCAGCTGCAGCAGGGCGGAGGTGTCCTTCGGCAGACAGGATCCTCCCCAGCCCGGGCCCGGCGCCAGGAACTCCTTACCGATCCGGCGATCGAAACCCATGCCGGCCGCGACGTCCGCGACGTCGGCTCCGGCCCGGTCGCACAGTTCGGCGATGGCGTTGGCGTAGGACAGTTTCACCGCGAGGAAACAGTTCGCGGCGTACTTGATCAGCTCGGCGGACGCCGCGTCGGTCAGCACGATCGGGGCGTTCAAGGAGGCGTAGAGGGACGCGACCTGTTCGGCCGCCTCCCGGTCCGCCGAACCGACCACGACGCGATCCGGGTGCAGGAAGTCCCGGACCGCGTTGCCTTCACGGAGGAACTCGGGATTGGAAACCATCGATACGTCGTCACGGCGCAGGAGTTGCGTCAGTCTCGTTGCGGTACCGACCGGAACGGTGGACTTGGTCACCACCGTGCAGCCGGGAGGAAGCAGCTCGCTGATCTGCCGCACGACGGTTTCGAGGATGCCGAGATCGGCCAGGCCGCCCGCGCCCATGGGGGTCGGCACGCAGAGGAACACGATCTCCGCGTTCCGCAGAAAACGCCCGAACGCCTTCTCGGAGGTACCTACACAGGTCAGCCTGCCTGCTGCGGTCCCTGAGGTGACCAGTTCGGCGAGCCCGGGTTCGAGGATGTCGATCCGCCCGCGGGCCAGCCGGTCGACCTTGTCCTGATCGGCGTCGGCGCACACCACGGCGTGTCCCAGGGAGGCTAGGCAGGCGCCGGTGGTGAGCCCGACGTATCCGGTTCCGATGACGACGACGCGTGGTGAAGTCATGTGATCCCTTGCTTCGAGGTGGAGTGGCCGGATCCGGAGAGCAGGTGGAGGGTGTCGGTCGTGGGGTCGAAGCGGACGGCGCCCGCCTCGTCCAGCTCGGTCAGCCAATCGGACATCGGCCAGAAACCGTGATGGCGATGGAACAACCTGGCGTTCGCCACCAGCTCACGGATGTGCCGTGACTCGTGCCTGCTCGGCGGGTGGTACTGGTGGTAGGCGATCGCCCCGCCGATCCAGGCGAGGCGGGCGCCCCGAGCGGCCGCGCGCAGGGCGAAATCGGTGTCTTCGGCGCCGTATCCGGCGAACTCTTCGCAAAAGCCGCCGAAGCGGTGCCAATCGTCCCGTGTGGTCGCGAAGGACAACGACCAGAAGAGCTCGAACCGGTTGTCCTCCAAGGTGATCTCGCCAGGCGGAGGTGCAGGCCTGCCCGGATGTGGCTCGGCCAGCCGGGCGAGTTCACTCGCCGCGGGATACCCGCCCGGCGGAGGTGGCGGCAGGTAGGCGACCGGGCCACAGAGCAGCGTGGCGGGAGGTACCCGGCGAGCCGCGGCCCGGTAGCGGGCCAGGGAGCCAGGGCCTGGAACGCAGTCGACGTCCAGGAACACCAGCAGCTCGACGCCGTGTTCGAGGGCCACCCGCGCCCCGGCGTTGCGGGCGGCGGCCAACGGGAGACCTCGATCGTCGGCGGTCACGAGGACCGGCGTGACCGGTGGCGACTTCGGGATGTCCCGCAGCGCAGGAGCCCCCGTCATACCGACCACGACGTGCAGATCGACTTCTTCCGCCGACAGGGCTTGCCGCTGCCGAAGCAGGTGGCCGTCGCGGCCGGCGGTGATGGTGACGACGGCGGTACTCGGGCGGGCGCTCATCGCTCGCCCGCCGCTTCCCGCAGCACGGCCGCGGCCTGGGCCGCACCATCGCCGCTCGACCAGCTCTTCCATTCCCCGCCCCGGATACGCGCGCGAGCGAGGAGCGAGGGCCATCGCCGGGGTTCGGGCCACGACGGGACGACCACGCCCAAGCGGGCGCGGATGAGCGCCGCGGCGGTGGCGTGCTGTTCGCGGAACGGACGAGGTTGCGGTATCACCACGGCGGCGCGTCCGGCCGCCGCCACCTCCGCCAGCGCGTTCTGCCCGGCGTGGGTGATGACGACGCCGGCCTCGCCGAGCAACGGCCACGGATCGGGCACCCAGCCGTGGTGCCGCAGGTTCGGCGCCCGCAATTCCGTCGTTTCCCCCGGCCCGGCGACGTTCCACCGCCAGTCCGGGGTGGCCGCCGCGGCTGCCCGCAGCTGAGCCGGCGACACCGCGAGCCCACCCGAGCCCCACAGCACCAGGACGGCCCGCCCACCTGCGGGTGTCTTCGGGCGCCGATCAAACCGAGAGAGCGCGCCGACGTGGACGGTCTTGGCGAGCCAGGCGTCCGGCCAGTCCGGTGCGGGCCGCCGCGGCCACGGAGCGATGATCACCTCGGCGAGGTCGTAGGCGGTGCGATGGGCCCGGTCCGTGCGGTCGCCAGGCTGGGCCACGACGGCCACCGGGACCCCGTGAAGACGGGCCAGCAGCGACACTTCCACCGAGACGTCGCTGACCAGAAGGCGGATCCCGCCCTCGCGCAGTTCCGAGCTGATCCGTGCCATCCGCTCCCGCAGACCGTCGTGGTGCCGAGGCGCCCAGTGCAAAGTGGACCCGGCGGTGACGTCGTCGCGGTCTTGATCGACATCACCGGCGTCGTCCGGCAACACCAGCCAGCGGCCGGGCCAGCCGGGCGGAGCGGCCAGGGTGGACATTCCGACGCTCGGCTCACCGAGCGCCTCGGCGATGGTGAGCGCTCGATGGAGATGCCCGGAACCGTGGTGATGGACGTAGAAGGCGATCATGGGCGCAGCTCCCGATACAGCTTCACGTACTCGTCCACCATCCTGTCCACCGAACACGCGGTCTCCGCGCGGAGTCGCGCGGCCGATCTGTCCAAAGTGGACGCCAACGCGATAGCGTCGGCCAGGCCGTGCACGTCGTCGGGGGCGGCCAGTGCCCCGCTGAAGCCGTCCAGGATCTCCGGAAGAGCTCCGCGCGCGAAGCCCGCGACCGGGGTGCCGCAGGCCAGCGCCTCGGCCACAACCAGTCCATAAGGCTCTTCCCATCGCGGCGACACCACCGCGACACTGGCCGAGCCGACGAGATGGACGAGGTCGTGGTGGGCCAGATGTCCCAGGTACTCGATCCCGCCGCCCAGCAGCGGTTCGACCCGTTCACGAAAGTAGGCGGTGTCCGGCCGTGGACCGGCGAGCCGGAGCCCGGTACCGGCCTCGCACGCGGCCTTGATGGCCAGTTCCGGTCCCTTCTCCGGTACCAGCCTGCCGAACCACACCGGTGTGCCGCCGCCGGTGCCCGGTGTCCAGCGGCCCAGGTCCACTCCGTTGCGCACCACGGTGACCGCGGGAACGAGCGGTGACCACTGGCCGGCGGTGTGCGCACTGACGGCGGCGAACCTGGTGTGCCGAGGGGAACGCAGCCGGACCGCGGATTCCAGCCACGGCGTGGGCGGGGTGTGCAGCGTGGTGAGCATGGGCGCCCGCAACGTCGAAGCCATCGCGATCGGCAGGTAGTGCAGCGAGTTGTTGTGCACCACGTCGCAGCGTTCCAGAGGACCGCGATCGAGCATCAACCCGAGATAGGCGTGATGTTCGGCGATGAAGTAGTCGGCGGGCATGCTGACGTCCAGCCGGGACTGCGCGGACAATGCCGGAAGCACGGGCATCTCCCGGACTCGCAGATCCGGGTCGGAGCCCGTTCCGCCGAAGACGGTCACTTCGTGCCCTCGCTGACGCAGACCGGTCGCCAACTGCCAGGTGTGCGCCTCCAGGCCACCGGCGAAGGGTTCACGGATGGGATACCGGGCCGAAGCGACCAAGCCGATGGACAATGTCTCATCATCGCGCCCGGGCACCGGTGGCCGTCGTGTCGCGAGCCGGCCGGGCGGTGCACTCACCATCGCGTCTTCTCGTTTCGTGTGAGCACACGCTCGTACAGAGCACGGTGCGCGTGGGCGATCCGCCGTCGTTGCCGACGGCGCTCGCCGGGGTCGGCCTGCCAGGACGGCCGCTTGTGGTAGGCGTACCGGACGGCGTCGGCCAGCGCCTCGGTGTCCAAACCGGACTGATCGTGCCGGTAGGTCAAGCAGGGTTGCTGCTGGTCATAGAAGCCGCAGGTGGAAGTCGCGACCGTCGTCCCGAGATCGTGGCATGCCTCCAGCCAGCCCGAATGGGTGCCGAACGTGTACGGCAGCACCGAAAGATCCAGATCGGTGAGGTAGCGCCACAACTCCTCGTCGGAGAAGAAATCGTGCACGTGCAGAGTGAGCAGACCGGCGTCCTGGGCTTCGCGCAGCGCGGCGACCGTTTCCGGGACGTGTTTCGGTCCGGGTTCGACGATTTCGGTGTGGATGTCCACCCGAAGTCTGGCGTCCGGCCACTCGGCGACGACTTCGGTCAGCACCTCCAGCACCGGCAGCGGCGCCATGTTCGGCCGGAGACTCTTCGCGTGCAGTCCGACGGTGAACGGACGCGGCCGCCGGGCGGGGATGTCGTCCGCGGCGACCACGTGAGGATGGGGTATCACCAGTGCCGGGCGGCCCCAGCGGGCCGCGATGAGCTTCGCGGCACCGGGCGTCAGAGTGACCAGTGCGTCGGCTGCCGGTACGAGTACGTCCAACTGTGCCTGATGCGCCATGGTGTCCGGTTGGTGCGGGTTGTGCAGATCGTGCACCGTGAACACCAAAGGCTTGCGCCGGCGCCGCAAAGCGGACACGATGGCCGCCAGGCTTTCCGGGCCGTGGGTGTCGAAGCCGAAGTGCAGATGGAATACATCGAACGCGTGGTGGTTCTCGTCGATCCATTGTGGATCGAGCATCACCGGCGGCCACCACCGAACGGAAGTACTTGGAGCGCCGCAAGGCAGCGGATCGGCCAGACGGACGACCCCGTCCTCGTGATCGGGGTCCGCGAGGTGACGAACGTACACATGTCCACTCGGTACGGATGCGATCCGAATAGGCCTTTGTCGACACACGGCTACCGACCTTCCGATTGGGACTGGTGGTTTGCCCGGTCGATGGCTAGCCGACTCCGGGATCGCCGGATTCCCCGGTGTGATCGGCGCGAAACCTTTCGTGAAATCACCGATGGCGCGCTACCGGGTGATCCGGTCGGCTTGGGATCGAGTCACGCCGAGAAGGCCTCGCTCCCGGCGCGGACGCGGTGGGGCTCAAGGAGGGCACGCTGCTCTCTCGCACGCTCAGCGAGCCGGGTGAAGTCGATATCCGGCAGTCGCGAACCGAGCCCGGCGAGCCGGCCCAGCGTTTCCCATAGTTGTTTCTTGCTCTCGATACCCATGATCAGGAGTTCGAGTTCTTCGAAACGACTCAAGGAGGAATAGTTCGTCAGCCGCCCATTGGGTTTGAACCGTCCGACGCGCTCTGCCGCCGCTGCCAACACGGTCTTGACCGGATTGCGCCGGAATCCGAGCCTGCGCATGACGCGCTGGAAGGTTTCCACGTCTTCCGCGATGGCAGAGGCGACCTGAGCCAGCGCGACACCGGTTTCGGTACCTTGGTTCGCCTTCGAGGACCTACGGGCGAGCTCGCGCCAGGCGATGCCCATGGCGAGCTGGTCATTGAGGTAGATGCTCAGGAATCGATCCGCGTCCCGGCGGGGCCGGGCGGAAACATCCGACATGCTCCGCGAGTACCCCTGGCTTTCCTTGACAAACAAACGAGCGGGCCGAGCCCGGGGCTGAGGGGTGGTTCAAGGATGCAAGACGACCTTCGTCCAGCCGTCGTGCCGCTTGTCGAAGTGTTCGTAGCCTTCCGCGGCCTGGTCGAGCTCCAACTCGTGGGAAACCAGAGATCCGGGTGTGGCGATGCCTTCGGTGATCAGGTCCCGCAGCCGCGCGTTGTACTGCTTGGTGTTGCATCGACCGGTGCCCATGGACTGTCCTTTGAAGAAGAACGTGCCGTAGCCGAAGGCCAGCTTGCCGTTCCTCGCCAGTTCGCTTTCCGCGCCGGGATCCTCCGGGACGTAGACGCCCACGACTCCGATACCGCCGGTCGGCTTGACCGCCGCGGCAGGGTCCGCCCGGTGTGACGTCGGAGAGGATCTGTGGCTTCGTGACTACATGGAAAGGCTACGAGAGTCGCGACCTGCTGAACGGCGGGCGGGCCACTCACTGCTGAATGGCCCGCCCGCCACGTTTCAGCTACCCACGGGCGTCGGCAAATATGCGTTCTTTCCCGCTTGGTTCAGATCGCGTGGCGGTGTTCGACGAGCCAGGCGGCGATGTCGTGGAGTTTGAGGTTGCTGTGCTGGGAGGCTTCGACGAGCATGCTGAACGCGCGGGCGTGGTCGATGTCGTGACGTTGCATGAGGATGCCTTTGGCCATGCCGATGGTGTCGCGGTGCTCGATCGCCTGGTGCAGGTGGGCCTCTTTCTGGGCGCCGACGAGCGCGATCGCGGCATGGGTGGCGAACATACGCCCGTCCAGTTCGGTCTGCTTGCTGAACGCGAAGAGCCGGGTCGAGTAGATGTTCAGGGCGCCGAGAGTGGTGTCGGTGACGAACAACCGATAGGACAGCATCGACCGGGCCCCGGCCCGGACGGCGGCGGGGGTGAAGTCGGGCCAGCGGTCCTCGTCGGCGAGGTCGCCGGTGCGATAGATCTCGTGTTCGCTGATCGCGTCTACGCAAGGGCCTTGACCGGTGCGGTACTGTGCCTGATCGATCTCCACGACGGACTCGCTGGATGGTGCGACTGTGCGGATCTTGCCCTGGCGCTCGACCAGGGAGATCCCGGCGTGCTCGGCACCGTCGATATGATCGATCGTGGCCTTCACGATCGCGGCCAGGGTCGTCTCGACGTCGGGTTCTGCCTGCAGAGCGCGCGCGATCTGGCTCAGCACCGCGGCCAGTCCGCCCTCCCTGTTTTCTACTTTGTCGGCGGTATTCATCGAGCCTCCTGTCTTGAGTCTCGCAACGTAGTCGTGCAGCCCTTGTCGTTGGGGTACCCAATCGGCGTAACCTGTGACCATAGGCGTGATCAGCAGGATCGCGCCGGTTCTGCGTCCGCCAGGCTCTGTCGAGACGACCTCGCCTACGCCGAACGGCGTTACGCGTCGAGAACGGCCGAAGCCGAGGCCCTTTCGTGCTGTCGGATCACTCAGGAGTACTGGGACCGGTTGCGCCGTACCTGGTTTTCGCCGGACCGGCTCAGGGTGGGGCGCACATCACCCTTTTATGCTCTTCCCGGGGAAAATCTGGACGCGGTCAGCGTGGACTGTGCCGCACCCGTTCCCTGGGGCGCGGAGTCGCGCTCGCGATCGACTGGCCCGGGCTGGTGGCCGTGCATCGTGATCTGCGCAACCGATGGCAGCGACCGGGCTGGCGATCTGGCGTTACCTCGGTGGGCCGTGGGAAGCGATCAACCGGCTGGACCTCACGCTGAGGCGAGGTGATCTGTCTTGTCGAGCTCGGCGAGCCAGGCGAGCGCCTGTTCGGGATCCAGGCACGGAATGTTCAGTTCCCGGACCCGCCGGAGTTGCGAGGTGTCGGCCCGGCAGCCGCGGCCACTGAGTACGTCGTGGTCGGCGACCGCGCAGACCAGTGCGGGGTGAGGAATCTCGACCGCCCCGAAACCACGTGAAAACGCCGCCCCGATGATTTTTTCCAGGACAGCATGGTCGCCCAGGTAGAGGATCGTCCAGCCCTGGGGCTGTGTGGCCAGCCGCTTCCACCACGCTCGCATGATGTGCGAATGCCCTGTGCGCACACTGACAAACCTTTATGCCCTGCATCGTCACTGACTTGCGACACGCCGATTTCCGTCCTCACCGGGCAAGCACGGATTTCACCGGCCGGGTCGTGGCAACCGGAAGAATGTGGCCGACCCCTCCATACGGACGGGTCGGCCACATCGCGTGCAAACGGCCTGGGTCGGGAGAAGCGGCCGTCCTCCTCACCCTTGGTCGGGCAACGACCCTCGTGCGGGTGAGGTGGTCTGAAATAAGAGGGTTAGGACTGCCCAGGGCGGTCCACGTCGCCGCGCCACGCGCCGGTCTCCGAACCGCCGCGGTTTTCGAGGAAGGTCTTGAAGCGGTCGAGGTCACCTTGAACACGGCGGTCGAGGATGCCGAGCTTGTCGGCGACGTTCTCCACGAACCCTTCGGGATCAATGTCCATCTGGACGGTGACCCGGGTGTTGTGCTCGTCAAGGCGGTGCACGGTGACGACGCCCGCGTGGGTCGGGCCGTCGTCGGACTTCCACGCGACGCGTTCGTCCGGGTGCTGCTCGGTGATGGTGGCGTCGAATTCCCTGGAGACGCCGGCCACGGTGATGGTCCAGTGCGTGTGGGTGTCGTCGCGCTGCTCGATCCGGTCCACGCCTTCCATGAAGCGAGGGAATTCGGCGAACTGGGTCCATTGGTTGTAGACATCGCTGACCGGCGCCTCGACGTCAACGGACTTGGTGATCGTGCTCATCAAGCGGCTCCTTGAGGCTGGTCTGTTTTTCGTTCGCCTCCTGATACCCCGCCAAGTCCGGTCGAAACCAGCGGACAGCACCATCGGGGGATCGAGCCGTCGAGGTCGGCCGGCATCAGCGAGTGAAAAAGTCATATCCATCGAAGAGCTCGTCGAGTTGAACCCGCCGCAGCGAAAGGCGCGGCTGAGCCAAGCGCTGTTGCCCCTCGTTCAGAAGTACCAGCCCATTCTGGCCGTGCACGTCACGAAGGCACTACTGGAGCTGGAGGACCACGAGGTGCTCGCGGCTTCGGTCCCGAGCGGGCCGCTCGAAAGCCGTTCGCCCGGTTTCGTCCCGCCTCTGACCGGCTAACCACTGTGGACAGGGCGAAACCGAGGAGGCGAACGCGACATGAAGGCAGTGGTGTGGCACGACGTCGGCGACATCCGGCTCGACGAGGTGCCCGATCCCAAGATCCTCGAGCCGAGCGACGCGATCATCCGGATCACCCGGAGCGCGATCTGCGGTACGGATCTGCATTTGGTACGGGGGACCATGCCGGGAATGGTGCCGGGCACGATCGTGGGCCACGAGGCTGTCGGCGTGGTCGAGGAGGTCGGCCCGGCTGTCCGAGGGCTCACTCCGGGCGACCGCGTGGTGGTGACGTCCACGATCGGGTGCGGTACCTGTTCGTATTGCCGCGCGGGCTATTACGCGCAGTGCGACACCGCGAATCCCCACGGCCCGGGGGCGGGCACGTCCTTCTTCGGTGGTCCTGAGACGACCGGTCCGGTCGATGGGCTTCAGGCGGAGTACGCGCGGATCCCGTTCGCGATGACCACGCTCGTGCCGGTTCCGGACGGGATGAGCGACGACGATGCCATTCTGGTCTCCGACATCTTTCCGACCGCATGGTTCGGTGCCCGCCTGGCGGAGGTCGGCACCGGGGACAGCGTGCTCGTGCTCGGTGCCGGCGCGGTGGGGCAGTTCGCGATCGCGTCCGCGAAACGGCAGGGTGCGGGCAGGGTCTTCGTCGTCGACGGGATCGCTTCCCGGTTGAATCTGGCTCGTGGCCAGAACGCGGAAACGATCGACTTCAACGCCGAGGACCCGATCGCCCTCGTGAAGGAACTGACCGGGGGGATCGGAGTGGACCGGGTGATCGACGCGGTCGGCGTCGACGCTCAGCGACCAGCGCGCGGCCCCGCCTCCGGGCAGGGGAAGGATCTCGAATCGGAGCAGGAGCTCGCGGCGCCTGAGTCCGCTCCGGACGGCGACCTGTGGGTGCCGGGTGAGGCGCCCAGTCTGGCCGCGCGCTGGGCCGTGGAAGCGGTCGCGAAGGCCGGGACGATCGGGGTGATCGGTGTCTATCCGCCGGGATTCGACCGGTTCCCGTTCGGCGCGGCGATGAACAAGAACCTCACCGTCCACATGGGAAACTGCAACCACAGGCGCTATGTGCCAAAGCTGCTTCAGCTCGTGGCCTCAGGTGGCGTCGATCCGAAGCCCTTCATCACACAGCACGAGAAGCCCGCCTCGGCGATCGACGCCTACAAGACTTTCGATCGTCGCGAGGAGGGCTGGCTCAAAACGGTGCTGGACGTCGGGTGACCCGGACTAGCACGGCCAGGTGCCCCAAGTGGAGAAGGAGATGGTCTGGGAAGGCGTTTCGGCCAGCAGGCCGGCGACGGCGAGTCGGCCGGTCACGAATCCGGTCGGCGCATCGTCACGTTGCTCCGCAAGAAAAAGGCCGATCTGACGGTGGACGACGAGAAGCACATGCGGAAAGTCGTCGGCTATGTTCACCGGCACCTCGCGCAGCGCCCCGCCGGTGACATCCGGAATACCCGATGGCGCTACTCCCTGATGAACTGGGGGCACGACCCCGGCAAGTGACGGGATCTGATGTTTGTGCGGATTCAAGAGCGGGTATGGCGCGAGCATGGCCGATCGGATCGAACAGGTTTGGGGAACGCGGACCCCGTACTCGCGTGACACGGATTGGCCGCGGCGAGTGGATCTCCATCTCGCGCAGGGGTTGGAAGAGTCCGATGTGGATGCCTGGGTCCAGTCGGCCTGTGTGCTGTGCAGCAACGGGTGCGCCTGCGACATCGCCGTCAAGGACGGGCGTATGGTCGGTGTCCACGGTCGCGGGGACGATCTGGTCAACCATGGGCGGATGGGTCCCAAAGGCCTCTACGGATCATGGCAGTGGAATGGCGAGGATCGCTTGACCCGGCCGCTGATCCGTCGTGACGGCGAGCTGGTTGAGTCCGATTGGGACACCGCGATGGACCTGATCGTGCGGCGTTCGAAGGATCTGCTGGCGGATACGGGGCCGCTGTCGCACGGTTTCTACACCAGCGGGCAGCTGTTCCTCGAGGAGTACTACACGCTCGGGGTCATCGGGAAGGCCGGTCTCGGTACGCCGCATATGGACGGCAACACCAGGCTGTGCACGGCGACAGCGGCGGCGGCGATGAAAGAGAGCTTCGGCTCCGACGGCCAACCCGGCACGTACGCCGATATCGACCACTGTGACGCACTTTTCCTGTTCGGGCACAACATGGCCTCGACGCAGACCGTGCTGTGGTCGCGGGTGCTGGACCGGCTGGCCGGGCCCGAGCCGCCGGTCGTCGTCGCCGTCGACCCGCGCCGGACGGAGGTGGCCGCGGCCGCGGAAGAATCCGGCGGGGTGCACCTGGACCCGCTTCCCGGCACGAATCAGGCACTGATGAACGGCCTGCTCCGCGAACTGATCGTCAACAAGTGGATCGACGAGGACTACGTCACCGCGCACACCCTCGGCTTCGCCGAACTCGAAGCGACGGTCGAGCCGTACACGCCCGGGCACGTGGCCGAGGTGTGCGGGGTCGACCCCGCCGCCCTAGTGCGGGCCGCGGAGATCTTCGGTACCACCCGGTGCGTGCTTTCCACTGTTTTGCAGGGGTTCTACCAATCCCACCAAGCGACCGCGGCGTCCTGCCAGGTCAACAACCTGCATCTGCTGCGCGGGATGATCGGGCGGCCCGGTTGCGGCGTGCTCCAGATGAACGGTCAGCCCACTGCCCAGAACACCCGCGAGTGCGGTGCCGACGGAGACCTGCCTGGGTTCCGGAACTGGGACAACCCCGAGCACATCCGGCAGCTGGCCGAACTGTGGAACGTCGACCTGATGACCATCCCGCATTGGTCGCCGCCCACCCACGCGATGCAGATCTGGCGGTACGCCGAACAGGGCTCGATCCGGTTCCTGTGGATCTCCGCCACCAATCCCGCGGTCTCCATGCCCGAACTGCCACGTATCCGGGAGATCCTGGGCAAAGAGGACCTTTTCGTCGTGGTACAGGACGGTTTCCGTACGGAGACGGCCGAATTCGCCGACGTCGTCCTGCCCGCCGCTCTCTGGGGCGAGAAGCAGGGAACGTTCACCAACGTCAACCGCACGGTGCATCTTTCGGACAAAGCGGTCGAGCCGCCTGGAGAGGCACGCGCGGACCTGGACATCTTCCTCGACTACGCGCGGCGGATGGACTTCCGGGACCGCGACGGCGATCCGTTGATCCCGTGGCGGAATCCAGAGGAGGCGTTCCGGGCCTGGCAGGAGTGCAGCCGGGGCAGACTGTGCGACTACAGCGGACTGTCCTACGAGAAACTCCGCGGCGGCAGCGGAATCCAGTGGCCTTGCGACACTGACCATCCGGACGGCACCGAGCGGCTCTACACCGACGGCGTGTTCTCCACGGATCCGGACGTCTGCGAGGACTTCGGCCACGACCTGCTCACCGGCGGCACCGTCTCGCCCGAGAAGTACCGTGCTCAGCGTCCGGAAGGCCGGGCATTCCTCAAGACGGCGGAGTACACGCTGCCACCGGAAGAGCCGGACGAGCACTATCCGTTCGTTTGCACGACCGGACGGACCGTCTATCACTTTCACACCCGCACGAAAACGGGCCGCGCGCCGAAGCTGCGTCGAGCGGCACCGGAACCGTGGGCGGAACTGTCCGCCGCCGATGCCGCCGACCTCGGGGTGACGGACGGCGCTCTCGTGCGCGTCGAGTCCGCGCGCGGCGCGGTCGAAGTGCCGGCGAGGATCGGCCGCGTTCGTCCCGGAGTGGTGTTCCTGCCGTTTCACTACGGCTACTGGGATGTCGGCGACGGCGGCCACACGCGTGCCGCGAACGAAGTGACGATGACCGAATGGGATCCGGTGTCCAAACAGCCGTTGTTCAAGCTCAGCGCTGTCCGGGTCACCAAGGTGGGGGACTGAGCCATGCATCTCGCGACCTACCTCGGCCTCCTGCACACGTCGCTGAACACCCTGGCCGAGGCGTTCCGGGAGGTCGGCCGCGGCCACGGCGACGAACCCGACGTCGAACACACGTGTTCGATGCTCGCCGGACGACTCGACGGGCAGGTCGATGCCCTCACGCCGATCGTCGAACGGTACGGCGAACACCGTGAACAGGAACCCGACCGGCTCCACGCCGCCGGGCTGGAAACCACTCGAAGCGGTGGGGTGGGGCTGTTACGCGACCTGTTCTAGGAAGCGTGGAAAGCCGCGGCATGGAACGCGAGCAGGTTGAATTCGGCTGGCCACCAGCCCTTGCGCTCGAACTGTCGGCTTGGCCACGCCTTTCCTAGCACCCCGTTCGGCCTGGTCAATGGCGTGACCCAGAGTTGCGATGCCCGCCGCACTGAACCGCTCGGCGACTAGCCTCCGGCAGAGGTCATCCCAACTGGGCGCATCCCGACTCATACTGAAAGGTTCGCACTTCCAGGTAGTTTCTTCCTCCGATTTTAGAGGCCGTCAGAGGTCGGTACCACCTTGTACCAGGCAAGTTCGTGGCCAGGCTCATCCGCAAACCAAGCCCAGGTTCCAGAGGCGATGTCTTTCAAACGCTTCTTGGCGGCAGCATGGTTCCGAGAGAGAAATGCCGTCAGAAAGGAGCAACGCTCGGCTTTAATGTTTTGTTGGGCTGCCCAGGCGAGTAGTGCCTTGCGGCGTTCCTCGGAGACGGGACCATCAGACGCGACGGCTTCAATGATCCAGAAGTGAACCGGATCTGCGCCGATGTCGGCGATGACGGCGTCGGGCAGGACATTGGCGAGATCGATGTTGATGCCGAGCGCGCGCAGCGTCCGCTCATCGCCAATGTGGACCTTGTCGCCGGGCTCGGAGATCGTGAGGACGACAGGTTGCACGAGCCGAGCTGGTGCCCAGGTTTCGATGACGCCTTTGATGATCTTCGAGGAGTGACCTGGCTCTAGTGTTCGGGTTGTGTTGTTCGGCAGGGTGACTGTTACTGCGTGCGCGGCCGTCTCGGTGTCAAGCGCGTGAATCGCTCGCAGCCGCGTGCCGGGGTCCAGGTGTTTCTCGCGCCACTCATCCGCCGATTGTTCGAAGTCTTCCTCAGTAAGACTGGGGTTGAACAAGTCAGCAAAGTCATTCAGCAATGCCCATCGAGGCTTACTGCTGGACGTGGGAAGCCCAGGACGCATCCGGAGCGCGCCATGTTCGCGCCACTTGCGGAACGTCTCATCGCGCAGCGTCTCGCGTGAGTTGTCCTTATATTTGGGCTGGAAGGGCACTCCCCAGTGAGTATGGAGGTCCTCAACCTGCTTACTGCCCTTCGCAGCAGCAGTACGCCAGGCGAGTCGGTCGGCGTCAGAGGTGCGCGACAGCGCTTCGCTTGACATCCACACGACCGTGGACGGCCGGGCCCACTCGACAATGTCAGGGTCGTCGCTCGAACTACAGACCGCATCTACATGGATGCAGGCGGCAACTGCCATGCCTGCGAGAGGCGAGGACAGCACAGAGTCGAAGGCAGCCCTCGGAAAGATCACCTGAAGTCGGCGCTCGGCTTCATCGGGACTGATGGGCTCGCGCACGTCAGCTCCCCTCGGGTCGATAGGCAGCAGAGATGGCTGCTTCGAGCGCGGTACCCACTAAGCCGTTCCACGTGCGAACTATGTTCGGACGCGGGAGGGGGATCGATTCCAACTCGTAGGCACTAAGGGCGACGGAGCCTGAGATGCTGCGCACCACCTGGTCCATTGTCTTCGTTGCTAGCACGCGGGTGAGGGCCTCAGGGGTGAGTACAGGATCGGGCACCGTAGGGCGGAGGACATTGACGTGGTTCTCAACCGTCACTCGACCGTGGCGAGCTTCCAATGCTTCCGTGCTCAGGTACGCAGCAACGAGCCTACGTGACTGTTCGGGAGCGGTCGTGCGTTGGACCAGCACGGCTGGCTTGTCCAAAACCATGACCTTCAGATCAGAGGCGGCGGTAAGAGCCAGGTAACGCATCGAATCGCGAGCCGGGTCGCGGTGCAGTTCGCCGCCGTCAAGGTCAGCTGCCCAAATGACGTGGGAGCGAGTGGCACCCCACTTCGCGTGAAGATCCTTGGTTCGGCGGTTCCACACAAGAGGGCCGGTTGAGGCCCGCCAACCTAGCGACGCGAGAGAGTCCGTCATCGCCGACCCGGCGGCAGCGATCGGGGCGTCATCCGAGCGGCGAGGCAAGACCCAAGGATCACCGGTCTTTTGCACCTTCACCGTTGCGATGGTGGTTTCAGTGCTACCCATGCTGGTAATGCGTGTCTTTTGCCTCTTTCGCCGCTCAAAGGTGGCAAGGCACGTCTCCTGTAGTACAGAAGTGAAGACGCCACTGCGATCTTCGACGAAAGTCACCGCACTCATGGAGGCATTCCGTCCGAGGTGAGTCCGCAGGTTGGAGAAATATCGACCGCTGGTGAAGCTGGTCGGTACCAGAGCTGCCAGCACCCCCTTGGCGTCGAGCGATTCGACTGCCGCAGCCATGAAGAGACCATAGAGGTTAGCGTGCCCGTACAGGACATGGGCATACCGTTCGCGCTCCGTTGTTGACAGGCGAACGCGTCCATACGGCGGATTCATCACGACTACGCGAGCTTCCTGCTCAGGAACCTCGAGGCCATCGCCTACCTGAGCCAGCGCCGGCAATGATTTCCGACGACCCTCGGGAACCCTCGCGAGTGTTGGCAGCAACTCGGCCGCAAGCACGACGTTTGCTACCCAGATGGCGGCAGGGTCGGTGTCGACACCCCCGATCAGGCTCGGCAAGCCAGCGAGAGTCAGCGCCGGGTCCACGTCGAAGGAAGCGTGTAGGTGCTCACGCAGCGGCGGGAGCAGTAGGGCACCTGCTCCGCAGGCGGGGTCGCGCACCAGACCAGGGAGAGCCTGATTGGCCGGCGGAAGGTCAAGAGACTTGCGGGCCATGCTCCATAGATGGGCCGCCAGCTCTGGCGGCGTGTAGTGACGTCCGTGACGAGCTCTAGTTGCGGAGGTCAGGGCCTCTACATACGCGGCCCCGACCTGCTCTGGAGTCAGCGACCCCCACGAGTCACCCAGCGGAGGATCAAGCGGTACCTCGACCGGGGGGCTCGCATCCACGGCCTCCTCAACGTCCAGCCAGCGGCCTGTCAGTCCGGCAGCGGATGCTTGAGCCCTCCACCAGGCAGGAATGGCTGCCAGCACCGCTGTAGCCGTGGGCGTCAGTTCAGCCGGTCCGCCCTCGGCCACCTCGCCACGGGAACCGCGTGATCCGAGCGGACGGACAGCGGAGGCGTTTTCCACGGCTTCCGACACTGCCGCTGCGACAAGCAGGTCGGGCATGAGGGCAGACTCCTTCAACGATCGGGACCCGGCGAAGCCTATCCAGTTCGACCAGTGGAAGCTGTCATTGGGGCTACGACGCGCTGAGATCAACACTCACCAGCACAACGACTGCGGGTACTCGCGCAGAGAGACTGTCAACGGTTGCTCCACTTGGAGCACGTCCACGCGATCATGACAGGCGGTACGTGCTGCGCCTAGAATCTCCCTGTGACTGGCGCGTACCTCGTGGTGATCAGCGACGCTGCGGCGCTAGCGTGGGTGCTCGGCGAACGACGCATGGCCTTTCCTGAAGCACGCCGTCGTCAGGTGGACGCCCTCTCAAAGGGTGATGAGGTGTTCATCTACACCGCACGCGGATGTTTTAACAACCCAACACGCGACCGAGGCAGGATCATCGGGTACGCGAAGGCCACCACATCTGCGCTTGACCTCGACGAGCCGGTAACAATCGGTCACAGAACCTTCACGCTTGGCTGCGGTCTGCGGGTATTGGGTGTGGCTCCCCTGAGAACGGGTGTAGAACTCGCCCCGCTTGTGCATCGCCTGGATGCCTTCCCAGATCCAGCGAGTTGGAGTGCACGACTTCGCCAGCCACCCCTAAGCCTGTCCGAGGCTGACGTCGCCTCGATTCGCGAGCAACTGGACCTGCTTATCGAACCTCTCAGCAACCACCTAGCCGACTATCTTACGCAAGCCAAACTGTCGATCACTTAGCGCGCGTCTCGGCGAGTGCCTCCGGCTCCTTCAATGCGCGTCGGGCTGCGCAACCGATGGATCGGTGGCTCTAGAAGGGCGGCAAAGTGCTGGGGGCCCGCCCATCGCGACACAGTGACCGGGACTGCCGTCTCGGCGCCATGTCGAAGCGACTCGGATAGATCCGCTGCGCCACCGCGGGGTGCTTCAACGAGAAGCTGACCGTAAGCGCCATGACATGGACAGAACCGAGCGTCGTCATCGTCCCGTCGCTGCCGGGATTCGCCTTCTCCCCGCAACGGCCCTCGCTCACGGATCCCTTGCAGACACACGAACTGTGGCACTTGCTCATGCGAGAGGAACTGGGCCTGGCCAGGTACGGTGCGCACGGCACAGACCTGGGCGCGGGCATCACCTCCCGGCTGGCCGAAGCCCATCCCGACGCTCTGGTGGGTATCCACCTCGGTGCCGTCGCCAGTCCGGTCGCCTACGACGACGAGAGCATCACCACGCAGGAGCGCGCCTATCTCGACTCGGTGAAGACCTGGTCGGCGAAGGAAGGCGCGTATCAGCACCAGCAGAGCACCCGACCCGTCACCTTGGCCTCCGGGCTGGCCGACTCACCGACCGGGCTGCTCGCATGGATGATCGAGAAGTACCGTGCGTGGAGCGACTGCGGAGGTGACCTGTCCTCGCGGTTCAGCGACGACTTCCTGCTGACACAGGCGTCGCTCTACTGGCTCACCAACACCATCTCGACCTCGTTCCGGCCGTACTACGAGTACAGCGAGAACATGACACGCAGAGTCGAGCGAATCGATGTCCCCACCGCCTTTGTACTGTTCCCGGCCGACCTCACCCGGCCGCCGCGCAGCTGGGCCGAGCGCACCTACAACATCACGAGATACACGGAAATGCCCCGCGGCGGGCATTTCCCCGCACATGAAGAACCCGAGCTGCTCGCTCACGACCTCACCGACTTCTTCCAACTGCCGCGGTGAGAACCGGATTTTGTCGTGCGGGGGGGGGCGAGTGCGCGATCACCGATCATCAACCAGCAGCTCAGCGAGCGTCAACGGACTTTTCTGTGGAGGAAAACGATCGCGCCTCCGGCTGCGGCGAGACCAGCGAGGATCGCGGCGGGTACGTCCCTGGCGGCGAGGTAGGTCAGGAAGCCGACGATCGCACCGCAGACGAACGCGAGCAGTAGGACCACCGCGGCGTACGTAGCGGACAGCCGGGGGTGATTACGCCGTAATCACCCCCGGTGTCTAGCCGCCGATCGTGTCCTCACCGGTGAAGTGCCTCAGTGGTCTATGGGGTCTGATCAGCAGCGGTAGTTGAACAGTCCCTGGATCTCCCACAGCACGGCGGAGAGCTCGCGGGTTCCTGGCCTGGCCATCACCAGCAAACCCCTCCAACAGCTACGATTGCCGGTTCAGATCATCTGGAGCTGTGCGGGGCGCGACAGCACGAGCGCAAAAATTTGGCGGGTCTCCCGCGCTCACAGGAGACCCGTCGAGGTCTGTGCCCATTCCGGTTAGAGTGGCCCAGTCCGTGTCCCAGTGTCGCTCGGTGATCGTCGCCAGCGAAAGGGGCGCCAGCCCTGTTTTTGGCCAAACAACGGGGTGGGGGCCGACCAAAACAACGCGGGAGCGAAGTCAAAACATCGTTCTCTGGTGCGGCTAGGGTGCTCTGCTGGACGATGGTAAGCAACGCGGTGTGTACGAGGTCGTCCGGGAAGCGCTCACTTCCCGGACGGTGCTGTTTCGTCGTCGCCGTTCGCAGCCCATTCCGGTGCAGAGAAAGGCTTGTGATGGTTCAGGTTTCCCGCAGGCGCCCGAGAGTGCCCGCCTCCGCCACACCCGGGTTCGAGGCGGCCTGGAAGTTCCCTTCCGCTCAAGCGTTCAAGCTGGTCAGCTTCGGTGTGATCGCGTGTTTTGTGGAGGTTCTCATCCTTCAGGGGCAGTCCGTCGTGGTCGCCGTTTCCGCAGCTGTGGCGCTCGCGACCTGCACAGGAATCGGCCGCGGTCTGGCTCAGCGCCAGCGCGGTCACTGCTGACCTAGCGACGGGCCCGGTGTGCTCGCGAACAGGTTTGTGAGCACACCGGATCACCGGCACACCCGTATGCCTCGTGGTGAGAAGCCTCTCGACATGACCCGCGGCCCGGTCGCGGAGTTCGCTGCGGAACTCCGCGCACTGCGCCGCGCCGCTGGCACGCCCACCTACCGGACCCTGGCCAGACAGGCCAACTACTCGATCACGGTCCTTTCCCAGGCCGCAGCCGGTGTCACGGTCCCGGCCTGGCCGGCTGTGAAGGCCTTTGTCGTGGCTTGCGGCGGCGACCCGCTGGACTGGGAACAGCGCTGGCAGACCATGCGCCGGGACCAGGACATCCACGACACCATCGTGAACCAGCCTCCACCGAGTGAACCGCAAGCCTCGGACGCGTTCCAGATCGTCCGCAGCGCGCAGGATCGCCAGATCAGCTCCGAAATGGCCGGATCCAAAATGGTTGCCAGCAGCTTCGGTCCCAGCATCTGCACGCGTGCGGACACAACAGCTGTCGTGAAGGTTTTCCTGCTCGATGACCATGAACTTGTCCGCACCGGGCTACGGGCGCTGATAGAGAGCCAGCCGGACATGGCCGTGGTCGGCGAGGCCGCCACCGCAGCTGAGGCGAGAACACGGCTCCCGCTGACGAGACCGAGGCCGGATGTGGCGATCCTCGACATCCGCCTCCCCGACGAGGACGGGATCAGCGTCTGCCGATTCGCTCGAACAACTATGGAATCGGCGCCGACGTGCCTGATGCTGACCTCCTACGCCGACGACGACGCGGTAGTCGCCTCGATGAACGCCGGCGCTGCCGGGTTCCTCCTGAAGGACACCCGGGCCGAGGACCTTCTCAAGGCAATCCGCCTGCTGGCCGCAGGTGGGACGCTGCTCAACCCTGATGTGCTGAACTTGGCGATAGGCAGACTGAGGAAAAGAAATCAGGGCCTCCTCGACCTGACCGAACGGGAGCGCGAGATCTTCGATCTGCTCGGCGAGGGCATGAGCAACGACGAGATCGCGCGACAGTTGCTCGTCTCGCCGCAAACCATAGCCACCTTCACCCATCGGATCATGCAGAAGCAGGGATTCGGCCGCCGCCAGGAACTAGTAGTGACGGCAGCCCGGCTCCTGGAACGCCGCCGCAACAGAGCCGACGCCCAAGAACTTGCTGACCGGCTCACCGCCGTCTACTCGGTTAAAGATCAGTAGAGAGATCAAGCCGACCCCCCGCTGGCTGATCTTGTTGCGTGCGCAACCACTCGCCGTCTCGCGCCATCTTGTTCGGGATAAGGCCATATTATCCGGAACAAGACGTCTCCGGTCGGAAACCGACTTGGGCGGACGCCGTGCGAGGCGACAGCTCGCTGACTCGGGAAACGACATCAGGTGTCAGTACGTCGGCGACGCTCGGTGTCAGTAGAACTGGCCCTGCGGGAGCCCGGGGCGTGTCAGTGATGTCGCCTCGGTGCTGACATCGAGTTTCCAGTGGTTCAAGACCGGGCGCGCCCTGCGGGTTGGGGGCTTCCCGTCGGCGCGCCCGGCGGGGAAATTCTGCGTCTCGGTGACTCCGAAGTCGAACACGGAAGTGTGGACGTACGGCTTGGTCGCTGCTCGCGCCCCGGGCTCGGCTGCGCCGACTGCGCGTCCTGCCTTCATCCGTTACTGTCGTCAAATGACCCTTTGAAGACATTCGGCCAGTTGGTCCAAACGACCGGCCGGATCGTGTGGAAACGGGCGCGCCGTGTCGATGTCCGGAGGCGTCTGCGCGAATGTCCCGAAGTTCCGTGCACGGTCTCGTTCAGACCGTTGGGCGGGATCGCCAAGGGGCGTCCGGGTCGGTCAGGGTGTCGAGCATGAGTTGGCACCAGGTAAGAGCGGCGTTGACGGCGAGTTGGGCATGACGGGGCCGAAGGCCGACTCGCCGTGTTCCGGGTCCGTGTCCAGTGCCGGTGAGGTTGCGGAGCTCGTTGACGCCGAGTGCAACGCCGCTGGCAGACCCGAGGATCTTCTTCACCGCGTCACTACTGTCCGGCCCAGGCGTGACCGAGGTCGGGTGTAGCTGCAGGCCTCCATTCGAGGGTTGATACAACTCGGTCAAAACCACAACAGGTGGTACGTGCAAGACGTCGTCGGCATGCTGTACGAAGTCCTGAACATGCTCGAGTTGTCGTGGGGCGGCACCTGCACTCACGTCCGGGAGGGCTACAACATCGGTAAACCGGCCCTACGGGTACCGCGCGAAGATCCTGTGTCATCCCAACCCCGCGAAAGCCGAGAAGGGGATCACGAAGACGCGCCTGGAGCCGGACGGAGAACGAGCGCAAACCGTGGCCCTGATCGCGAAATGGCGCTACCACGAAGCTCTCGGATTCGACACGATTGCCGAGCGCCTGAACCAGGACACCGATGAGCATCCACCACCACAGCCACCCGGAGGGAGCCGAGCGCAGGGCGCGTGGTCGACGTCCAGTGTCGCTGACATCCTGAAGAACCCGAAATACACCGGGTACCAGGTCTACAACCGGCGGGCCCGTCGCAGCCGCGGCGCATGGAACCGGCAGAATCCGCCGGAAATGTGGGTCTGGTCAACTGACCCCGTGCACGAACCTCTCATTCCCAAGTGGATGTTCGACGAGATGACCGCCACCAGAACCCAGCGCCGAGGATCACGCGACGGTGCCGGACTGAAGAAGGATCCCCGCGCGAAACGCACCTACCTGCTGCGAAGCCGCGTCACCTGTGACTGTGGCCGCCGCATGATGGGCATGGCACGTAAATCCGGCGTCTACTACCGCTGCCACCCGGCGGGCAACAATCGCGGGCGACCGGACAAGCACGAGGGTCACCCGCCCACTGTCTACATCCGCGAAGACCTCATCCTCGAGCAAGTAGAGGCCTTCTTCAACGAGCGCCTGTTCGGCGCCCAGCGACACGAGCTACTCGTGGCAGGCCAAGACGACGGCCAGAACGCCAAAAGACAGGACACCGAACGCCGACGGCAAGCGCTCCGGAAGAAGATCGCCGACACCGCCCGCAAACAAGACAATCTGCTACGTCAAGCAGAAGACGCAGACCCCGACGATCCCTTCATTCAAGGCCTCAGGCAGCGCTACAACGACGTCTTCAATGAGCGCAAACACTCCTCGACGCATTAAGCCGAATCACCGGATACGCCGACGACCCGCGCCAGGCGAACCCGGCCCAGGTGAACCTGCTAACCGCCCTGCCCTATCTGAAGGCCAACCTGCGCCACGCCCCAGCAGACCAGCTGCATCGCCTGCTAGCCATGACGCAGCTCACGATCAAGGTCCACTGCCAGCAGGATGACCAAGCGACCATTACAGCCAGGTTACCTGGGGATTTGGACGCGATAGCCGCCATCGGCGACGCTGCATCAAGACAACAATGCCCAGGCCAAGCTCACTGTGCATCCTGCGAGTGCCCCCGGTGAGATTCGAACTCACACTGGACGGGTTTTGAATCCGTTGCCTCTGCCAGTTGGGCTACGGGGGCGGTGCCCGGTGAACTTTACGGGATCCCGGGACCACCCCTTCCGCCGGGCCCGGGAGTGTGACGACCGTCTGACGTGGTGAACGCCATCTCGCCGACTGGATCGTTCCCGGTAGGCTTCAGGTTCGCGGACAGTCCGCGAGCCGAACTGCCCGACGACCCTTCAGGAGGACCCCGGTGACCGAGCAGGCTGCCGAGGCCAACGGTGCCGTCGCCGCACCCCAGCGGCGGGTGCTCGTGGCCGAAGACGAGGCCCTCATCCGTCTAGACCTCGTCGAGATGCTCCGCGAAGAGGGCTACGAGGTCGTCGGTGAGGCCGGGGATGGCGAGCAGGCCATCAACCTGGCCACCGAACTGAAACCCGACCTGGTGATTCTCGACGTCAAGATGCCCAAGCTCGACGGTATCGAGGCCGCTTCGAAGATCACCGGCGACCGGATCGCGCCGGTCGTCATCCTGACCGCGTTCAGCCAGCGCGACCTCGTCGAGCGGGCCAGGGACGCGGGCACGATGGCGTACCTGGTCAAGCCGTTCGCCAAGCGGGATCTGGTGCCGGCCATCGAGCTGGCCGTGAGCCGGTTCGCCGAACTCCAGGCCCTCGAGTCCGAGGTCGCGGGCCTCACCGACCGGCTCGAGACGCGGAAGGTGATCGACCGCGCCAAGGGACTGCTGATGAGCCGTCAGGGGCTCACCGAGCCCGACGCTTTCCGCTGGATACAGCGCACCGCGATGGACCGCCGGACCACGATGAAGGCCGTGGCGGAGGCCGTCGTCGAGAGCATCGGCTGACGAGTACCCGCAGAAGGGCCACCTCCGGCGACGGAGGTGGCCTTTCCGCTTTACAGGCCGCTTGCCGCCCGCATCACCCGATAGACGTCGGTGTTCTCGACGGTGCCGCCCAACCTGGAGGAACCAGGGCCTTCGGCGGTGACCGGGGTGTCGGCGCCGGTGTGGTCGTGGGTCGTCCAGTCCACAGTGAACTGAAGCTTCGAACCCGGTACGCCGAACGGACCGTCCTGGTCGGGGTCGGTGTCCTCGGCGTCG
This sequence comes from Amycolatopsis thailandensis, assembly GCF_002234405.1. Classification (GTDB taxonomy): domain Bacteria; phylum Actinomycetota; class Actinomycetes; order Mycobacteriales; family Pseudonocardiaceae; genus Amycolatopsis; species Amycolatopsis thailandensis. The sequence goes on from NZ_NMQT01000022.1 coordinate 44,326, forward strand.
TAATTCTCGATGCTCAGCCCGCCGGTCTCGTGGTCGCCGCCGATGATCACCAGCGTGTCGGGGTGCGCGCGGACGAAGCGCAGGACCTCGGCGATCGTGGCGTCGAGCGCGCGGCCGGCGTCGATCACGCCGTGCGCGTTGTTCTCGTGCGACATCCCGTCGGTCCCTTCTTCCTCCAGGAAGAGGAAGAACCCGCGCGGATTCTTCGACAGCGTGTCCAGCGCCTTGCGTGCCATCTGCTGGAGCGGCACTCGCGGCGCGTACTTCCCGACGCCGTCCGGGCCGTAGTCGACCATGTCCTCGTTCGCGAACAGGCCGAGGATCCGGTTCGCCCTCGTGTTCCGCAGTTCGTCGCCGTCACGCACGTAGGTGTAGCCCGTTCGCTGCGCGCGTTCGACCAGGTTGCCGTAGGGACTGCGGCTCTCTTCGCCGGGTTTGTCGGGCCAGAGGCCGGGGTCCCCCTTCGGGTACCACCAGTCCTCGCCGCCGCCCAGCAGGACGTCCGGACGGCTGTCCTCGATGTACTGCTTCGCGATGTCGCTTTGTGAATCCCGGCTGGGCACGTGCGCCGCGAAGGCCGCCGGCGAGGCGCCCGTCACCTGCGCGGTGGTGACCAGGCCGGTCGACTTCCCCGCCCGTTTCGCCCGTTCGAGGATCGTTTCCAGCGGACGTCCGCGGGTGTCCACCCCGACGGCGCCGTTGCGGGTTTTGTGCCCGGTCGCCAGGGCCGTGGCCGCCGCGGCCGAGTCGGTGACGACCTCGTCCTCGTCGTCGGACGAGGTCCGCACGAGGCCGGTGGCCGAGAGCCCGTCCATCGCCAGTTCGCCGTGTTTTCCTTTGAGCGCCAGCCGGAGCAGGTCGCGCTGACCGAGTCCGAGACCGTCGCCCTGGATGTAGATGATGTTGCGCGCCGAACGCGCCCCGGTTCCCGCCGTCGTCGTCTCCGCGACGGCGGCCGAACCGCCGCAGAGGACCACCAGAACCGTCGTCGCCGCCAGACCACGTCCGCGCACATCGCCTCCCATTAGTTAGGAACCTTTCCTAACAGAGAACTCACGCGAACGCCAGAAAAGCCCGTAAGTGATACCCACGGGCGGTGAGATCCAGACCACACGATCGGGTCGTGACGATCTTCTCCCGGCTGGGTCTATGGAGTGTGGGAGCGAACGGGACACCGCGCACTTCCACCACAGGCAATGGAATCCGAACCGAGGAGATTGCGATGACGAACACCGCCACCACCGCCAAGCCGAGCTCGAACTCCGCCACCCCCGCCGCCGAGAACGGCGCGCTCGCCTCCACCCAGGGCGTCACCACGATCGCCGACACCGTCGTGCAGAAGGTCGCGGGCCTCGCGACCCGGGAGATCACCGGCGTCCACGCCCTCGGCGGCGGCGCCGTGCGTGCCTTCAACGCGCTGCGCGAGCGCATCCCGGGTGCCACCGCGTCCGCCGGGCAGGGCGTCTCCGTCGAGGTCGGCGAGCGTCAGGCCGCGGTCGACCTGCAGATCGTCGTCGAATACGGCGTCGCGATCGCGGATCTCGCCAAGTCGGTGCGCCGCAACGTGATCGGCGCGGTCGAGCAGATGACCGGGCTCGAGGTCGTCGAGGTCAACATCAACGTCTCCGACGTGCACATCCCGGGCGACGACGACGCCGACGAGAGCACCGAATCCACCCGCGTCCAGTGACCACCGGCGCCGGCCAGCGCCCGACAAAGCAAGGAGAACGTTCATGAACGCCACCCATCTCGGCCTGCTGACCGGTCTCGTGCTCGGCGTGGCCGGCGCGTTCGGCGGCTTCGGCGCCTTCCTCGTCGTACTCGTCCTCGCCGTCCTCGGCCTGCTGGTCGGCCGGTTCCTCGACGGCAAGCTCGACCTGTCGGCCCTGGCCGGCCGCGACAGGGGCTGACCGCCATGACGACCATGACCGCCGCCGCGCCGGACACGGACGGGCGCGGCGGGCTGACCGTGGCCGGCGGTGCCGTCGAGCGGATCGCCGCGCAGGCGATCACCGAACTCGACGGCATCGGCGGCGCGGCCTCCCGGGTGCTCGGGATCGCGGTCGGCGGCGAGGACCTGGACCAGGGCGCCAAGGTGAGCGCGAACGTCACCGGCTCGACGGCCACCCTGGACGTCCGGCTCTCGGTGAAGTACCCGCTCTCGGTCCGTGCCACCACGGAAACCGCGCGAAAGCACCTGCTCCGCCGCGTCGGCGAACTCTCGGGGCTGACCGTGACGCGGGTCGACATCACCGTCACGGCCCTGCACTCCGGGGAGACCGAAACGAGGAGGGTCCGATGAAACGACGCCCTCGCCGCACCGTCCCCGCCGTGCTCGTCGCCCTCCTGGTGCTCGCCGGCAGCGTGCTGGCCGCCGCCGTCGCGGTCCAGACGATCATCGGGGAGAAACCGTGGATCAGCTACGACGCCGTCGCGTCCGCGCTGCACGGCACCCGATGGAGTGATCCGCTGACGGCGATCGTCGGCGGCGGAGTCGCGCTGATCGGCCTGCTGCTTCTCATGAGCGCGATCGTGCCGGGGAGGCCGACAGTGCTGCCGCTCGACGGCGGCCCGGACACCGGCGCTTCCCGGCGCAGCTACCGATCGACGCTCCGCGTCGCCGCGTCCACTGTGGACGGCGTCTCGGCGGCGAAGCTGAAGCTCAAGCGGCGTGCGATCGTCTCGGTCGTGACCACCGGGCGGACGAACACGGCGGGCCTCGCCGACGCGGTCCGCGCCGCCATCGAGCACCGCCTCTCCCAGATCGGTCCCGCCACCGTTCCCGCCGTGCGGGTCCGGGTCAAGGCCACCAGGAGCGCGTCATGAGCGATCTCAACCGTCCCGCCAGGCTGAACCGCACTCTCCTGATCCTGACGGGGCTCGTGCTGATCGCCGGTGGCGCCTTCGCCGTCGGCACCCACTTCGGCAAGGTCCCGCTGCTCGCTCGCGACGCCACGCTCGTGCCCGGAACGGCCGCGCCGCCCGGGTGGGTCTGGTACGCCGTCGCCGGGGGTGCGGTCGTCGTCGGACTGCTGACGCTGCGCTGGCTCGTCGCGCAGCCCGTCCGCAAGCCGAAATCCCGCACCTGGCGCTTCGACCAGGACACCGGCCAGACCGCGTTGGCCGCGAGCACCGCTGTGGAACCGTTCGTGGCGGAGGTCGCGACCTATCCCGGCGTCCACGCCGCGCACGCCACGCTCGGCGGCACCCAGGACGCGCCGGTGCTGGCCGTGGTGCTGAGCGCCGAGCAGGACGGCGATCTGGCCGCCATCCGCGAGCGGGTCACCGAGGAAGGGCTGCCGCGGCTGCGCCAGGCTCTGGACCTCGGCGAGCTCCCGATGACCATCGAGTTCCGCTTCTCCGCCAAGTCCGGTCCCCGTATCAGTTAGCACCCATCCGCGGGGCTCACCGGCTCCGAACACCTCGTGAGAGGTGCGTAGGTGAGGGGAGCTGGACGCGATGAGCGGTGGCCAAGCGGAGCTGGAAGCGGAACTCGACCGACTGTGCCGCCGGGTCGCCGGCGCCGCGGAAGTCACGCTCGACCTGCGGGACCTTCCCGAGCTACGCGACATCCGCTCCGTCGTCGCCGATCAGCTCGGCTTCGGCCGCGGCGAGGAGGAACCCCTCGGTGCCCTGCTGCTGGTGATAGACGAACTGGTGAGCAACGCGTACCGGCACACCGACAGACCAGGTGAACTGCGCGTCAACCGGCAGGTCCGCGGCTTCCTGGTCGAGGTCTCCGACGACGACCCCGACCTGGAAGTCTTGCGGTCCACCTCGGAAAGCGCGCACTACGGACTCCGGTTGATCCATCAGCTGACCCTCGATTGGGGTTTCCGCGGCGAGCCGACCGGGAAAACGGTGTGGGCACTGGTTCCGGCCCAGCAGTACTACGAACGTTGAGGAGCGCCCGCATGTCCACCGTCACCCGTGCCGCCGACACCGTGCTCGACCGGACCCTGCTCGGCTACAGCAGCATCGGGCATTTCCTGCGACGCCGGTGGTGGCCCGAAGACCCCGCGCCGGACGCGCTCGCGGGCAAGGTCGCCGTGGTGACCGGCGCGAAGGCAGGCTTAGGCAAGGCGACCGCCGTCGGACTGGCGAAACTGGGGGCGACGGTCCGGATCGCGGTCCGCGGCGACGGTGACGCCGCCCGCGCCGAGATCGAGCGGGCCGCACCCGGCGCGCGGATCGTCGTCGACCAGTGCGACGTGAGCCTGATTTCGTCCGTGCGCGATTACGCGAAAGACCTCGACGGCGAGATCGACGTCCTCGTGCACAACGCCGGCGTCATGCCGGCCGAGCGGACGGAAACGGCCGAGGGCAACGAGGTCATGCTGGCCACGCACGTTCTCGGCCCGCATCTCCTCACCGCGTCGCTCCGGCCGAAACTCGCCGAGGGGGCGCGGGTGATCTGGGTCAGTTCCGGCGGTATGTACGGCCAGCCTCTGCGCACCGACGACCTCCAGTACCTCCACGGCGAGTACAAGCCCGCCGCCGGATACGCGCGCACCAAACGCATGCAGGTGGTGCTCGCCGAACTCTGGGCGGACGAGCTGGACGGCTCCGGGACCACCGTGCACAGCGCCCACCCCGGCTGGGCCGACACCCCCGGCGTCGCGACCTCCCTGCCGACGTTCCAGAAACTGACACGGCCGATCCTGCGGGACGCCGAGCAGGGCGCCGACACCTTCGTCTGGCTCGCCGCGGCCGACGAACCGGCCCGGTACAACGGGATGTTCTGGCACGACCGGGTCCAGCGGCCGACGCACTACCTCGGCAAGACCTGCGAAACCGCCGCGCAACGTCAGGAACTCTGGCAGGCCTGTGGGCGCTTGACCGGTCTCTAGGCCCTCGTCCAGGACCCGAATATCGACTGGCCGGGCGCGGTGAGGTTCTGTCAGGGTGACAGGCGTGACGCGACCATTCCTTCCCGGCCTTGAGCTGTCCGAGCTGTTCTACACCGAAGTCGTCGCGCCGATCTTGGACAGCGAGCTGGCCGGGGTGCCGTACTCGGCGGCGTTGATCGGCTGGGGTTCGGAGGTGCAGGGCTTCGACACCGCGCGCTCCACCGACCACGCCTGGGGGCCGCGAATGCAGCTGTTCCTTGGCAGCGCGGACTTCCTCGCCCGCCGCGACGAGCTGGACGCCTTGCTCGATCGTCGGCTGCCGCTCGAATTCCGTGGCTACCCGGTGCGCTTCGCCTTCCCGTCGGACGCGCCGGCTCGGCACTGGGTACACGTCGCCGATCTGCGGGAGTTCTTCACCGGGCAACTCGGTACGGATCCGGCCGGCGGTCTGTCGACTTCCACCTGGCTGACGGTGCCGACGCAGGTGCTGCGTGAGCTGACGGGCGGCGTCGTCTTCCACGATGGGCTGGGGTTGCTGGAACCTCACCGAAAGCTGCTCGCCTGGTATCCGGACGACGTGTGGCGCTATGTCCTGGCGTGCCAGTGGATGCGCTTGTCACAGGAGGAGCCGTTCGTCGGTCGCTGCGGCGAGGTCGGCGACGAGTTGGGCTCCGCGGTGGTCGCCGCCCGGCAGGTCCGTGACCTGATGAAGCTGTGCCTGTTGATGAACCGGGTGTATCCGCCTTACAGCAAGTGGCTTGGCACCGCCTTCGCCGCGCTGCCCTGCGCCCAGGCGCTGACTCCGGACCTGTCCGGCGCGCTGTCCGCGCGAGTCTGGCGGGAACGTGAGCGGCACCTTTCCCGCGCCTACGAGATCGCCGCCCGGCTGCACAACGATCTCGGTCTCACCGAGCCGGTGGACGTGACGGTCCGCTACTTCCACGACCGGCCGTTCCGGGTTCTGGACGCCTACCGGTTCACCGACGCCCTGGTCGCGACGATCAGTGACTCGGCCGTGCGGGCCCTGCCCCCGGTCGGTGCGATCGATCAGTACGTCGACAGCACAGACGTCACCGACCGTGGGCACGCGGAATTGCGCCGCCGCTACATCACCGGCCCCGGACTCGACCTCTGATCGGCCGGATCGGCCGGGAGATCCTCGGTCTTCCGGGGTGTCGGTCGCGGGTCCGCTCCGCCGAAGCCGGCCACCCGATCCCAGACCCAGTCGGTCATCACCTGCTCCCAGACCTCGTTCTCCGGCCAGTCCGGGTGCACTGCCTGGTCGGCCGCAGGCCGGACGCCCCAGCGGAGGTCGATCCGTCGATAACGGCCGGTCGGGGAGGCGGCGGCTGTTAGGGTCCCGGCCATGCGGGTGTGGTGCTTTGGCCTGGTCGTGGGCGCGAGTGTGCTGCTCGGCGCGTGCGCCGGGGGTGGGTCGGGAGCAGGCAAGGTGGTGCCCGCGCCGACCACGACGGCTCCGAAGACGGTGGCGACCGGCCCTTTGACGACCTCGACGCCGTCACCGCCGGAGACCCCGGCGACCACCACGACCCAGCTGACGCCGGACACGACCCGGACCACGGCTCATCGCTCCACGACGACCGCGAAGCGGCCGACTACCCCGCGGCGTACTCCCACCCGGAGACGGTGACGGCCGGTGACGGAGTTCGACCACGGTGTGAAAGCGATGTGTGCTGCTCAGGTGGACTGAGCGCGGCTGACAGACTGCTGGAATGATCGTCGGATACGTCCTCGCGCTGCTGGCGGCGCTGGCCTCGGGTAGCGGCTCGGTGCTGGAGTCGATCGGCGTCCGCCGCGCGGGCGCTTACGGCGGCAGCGCGCTGGATCTGGTGCATCTGCGGCGCCAGTGGATCTACTTCCTCGGCGTCGGCGTAGACCTGGTCGGCTTCGCCTGCGCGGCGGCCGCGTTGCATCGGCTGCCGCTGTTCCTCGTCCAGTCGGTGCTGGCGTTCAGCGTCGGCGTGACGGCCGCGATCTCCGCGTTCCTGGGCAGCCGGTTGGCGGCGCCGGGCTGGGCCGCGTTGGGAGTCGGGGCCGTCGGCCTGGTCTTGCTGGGACTGTCGGCGCAGCCGGGCCCGGCCAAGGTCCTCCCGGCGGGGTGGCGCTGGGTCCTGCCCGCGATGGCGTTGGTCGTGGGGGCGATCGCTTGGTACTTCAGGCGATTCGACCGCCCCTGGGCGGCACAGGTGCTCGGCTTCGCGACCGGGGTCGGCTTCAGCGTGGTCGGTGTCTCGGCGCGCACCCTGAACCTGCCGTCCTCAGGCTGGGGGATGCTGGCGGAACCGGCCGTGTGGGCGATGATCCTCAACGGCCTGGCCGCGGCGGTCGCGTTCGCCCTGGCCTTGCAGAAGGGCGGTGCGACGGCGGTCAACGCGATCATGTTCACCACGAACACCGCGTTGTCCTCGGTCATCGGCCTGCTCTTCCTCGACGACCGTGTCCGCGACGGCTTCGCCACCTTCACGATCGCAGGCCTGATCCTGGCCATGGCCGGCGCGATCGTCACCGCCCACTACGCCACCCAGGCCAAGGAACCCCGTCGCACGGCCCGACTGGCCGCGTGAGTCAGGCGCGGCGGAAGCTGTGCACCACGAACTGGGTCTTGGCGACCTGCTTGCCAGGTCCGAGCACGAACGACGGGCCGTTGCACGAGGAGCCGTTGTACATCCGGATGCTGTAGCCGGTGCGGCTGACCGCGGAGTTGTAGTGCTTGTCCGGGTAGCAGTGGGTGTTCTTGTCGAAATACCCCGCCGAGCTCTTCGTGCCGGTGTAGTTGATTCCCGACCACAGGCACAGGTCCGAGGTGCAGCTCGGCGCGGCCATCGCGGTCGCGGGCGCGACCACCGTTCCCACGAGGGCGGCTCCGGCGGCCAGCAGGGTCATCAGACGGTACTTGCGACTCATCGGTCTTCCTTCCTGAACGGACGCTTTGCCCGATTCGGCAGGAGCGTAGCGTCGGCATCGCCCGGCGAGTCGCCGTAGTTGCCCAATGGTGACCGAGTTCGTTCAGCGAGCGAAGGCCAGGGCGATCCAGTTCGAGAACTCGCACGCAAGGTGCATCCGGTGGCGGGTGACCATGGTGGGGAGGGTGAACCGCGGGAACTCGACGCACAGATGGGCGTGGAAGCCGTCAGCGTGGTCGCGGAACTCGTGCCGGACTCCACCGATGGCCAGGCCGGTGCCGGTCCGGGCGACACCGGAGGCTTCGAGGGGGAACGCCGGATCTCGGTGGGTGACGATCTCCGCGGTGTCGGTGTAGTCGACGAGGAACCGGGTCGCGAGGGGACTTCCTCCGGTCGTCTCGACGACTTCCTGTCGTCCGTCGGGGGCGGTGTCGATCAGGAAGTGGTCCGGGTTGGCGGCGATCATGCTGTGGGCGTAGTCGTCCCGGCCGACGTCGCCGAACCAGGCGAGGAAATCCGCGGCGGTACCGGCTCCGGTGACGAAGAGGTCGCAGGTGCTGGTGACGCGACGCCCGCGCGAGAGGCGGGTGGAGGTGCGCGCGACCCAGTCGGCGCGGCGGATGTCCCGGGCGAGGCGGCGCCGGATCTCGTCGGGGCCGAGGTCCAGTTTGGTGTCGGCGAAAGCCGCGCGCCTGCGGGCGAGTTCGCCGGTGGGGACCGGGAGGCCGATCTTGACGGCGGCCTCGTTCATCCGCTTCGTCTCCCATGCCAGCACGTCTTCGCGTGTGACGGGACGTCCGGCCAGGACGGCCTCGATCGTCGGTTCGATAGTGGGCATCGGTGCCTCCGGACGGGCTTCGGATCGGTGAGCGACTGCGATCGCACTGTTTAATCATACTGAACACTGCTGTCAAGGCAGGCGCGCTGTACGTCACCCGACGTGGCGAGGTGGTCAGTGCGGGGTCCTGAACTCGGCGGTAGTGTTCAGCGATGGTGAACTGAGGGTGCAAAGGGGTTCGCGGTGGAGGACAGGATCGGGCCCGCGCTGCGGCAGGCGCGGGAGGAGCGCAAGCTGAGTCTGCGCAAGGTGGCGACCGCCGCCGGGATCTCGCCGAGCCTGCTTTCGCAGGTGGAGACAGGCCGGTCCCAGCCCTCGGTGAGCACGCTGTACGCGCTGGTCAGCCACCTCGGCATCTCGCTCGACGAACTACTCGGCATCGACGTGGGTCAGGCCGGGGTGCCGGTCGTGAGTGAGTCGCCGGAGCGGCCGGTCGCGCGGACGCCGTCCGGTGTCGTGCAGCGTGCCGCGGACAACCCGGTCCTGGAGATGGCCAATGGTGTCCGGTGGGAGCGGCTGGCCATCGGCGGCCAGGCCGACGTCGATGCCTTGCTGGTCACCTACGCGCCCGGTGCCGCCAGTTCGGTCGACCGGAAACTGATGCGTCACAGCGGAATCGAACATGCCTACCTGCTGTCGGGCGAACTGACCCTGCTGCTCGACTTCGATCGGCACCTGCTCGCCCCCGGCGACTCCCTGTGCTTCGACTCCACCCGTCCGCACATGTACCTCAACCACGGAGCCGAGCCCGCGCGAGGTGTGTGGTTCGTGTCCGGCAGGCGGGAGCTCGAGCACACCCGCGAGTGGGTGGAGTCCCAGTTCGGCGACCTTTCCGGTGAGGTCGCCCAGTCGCCTTCGAACGCTGTCGAGGCCCTGGCGCTGCTCCTGAAAGCCGATCGCGACCGAGGGCGCTGATCACATCTCGTCCGCTGTCACTTGACGTTTGAGCCCATGTGTTCAATATTAGTGAACACTTGAGCAAGCAAGGGTGGCGGAAAGGAGATGCCGTGCTGATCGGATTCGCCGGGATCGGACGGATGGGCCTGCCGATGGCCCTCCGGCTGGTACGGGCGGGACACACGGTCCTTGCCCATGACCCGGGTCTCGGCAGTGTTCCGGCGAGCATCACGGCGGTCGCCTCGGCGGCCGGGCTCGCCGAGACGGAGCTGTCCATCAGCATGCTCCCCGACGGCGTGGCGACCCGGGAGCTGGTCCTGACCGGGCTGGCGGATGCCGGTCGGGATCATCTGCACGTGGTCATGGGCACAGTCGGTCCCGCGCTCGTGAAGGAGCTGGCTCGCACCGGTCCGGTGGACGTCATCGACGCACCGGTGTCCGGGAGCGTGTCGATGGCCGAGGCGGCCACGATCACCACCATGGTCGGTGGCACCGAGGAGCAGTTCGAACGCGTCCGGCCGGTCCTCGCGGCGATGACGTCGGCACAGTTCCACACCGGACCGGCGGGGTCGGGATCCGCGGCGAAACTCGCGATCAACGCCGTACTCGCCACCCTCAGCCAGGGCGTCGCGGAAGGTCTGCTCATCGCCGAGGCGGGCGAGCTGGACCTCAAGGTCTTCTACGACGTTCTCCGCGGGAGCGCGGCCGGCGCGCCTTATGTCGGCTACAAGGAGGACGCGTTCCTGGCTCCGGCGTCCGCCGGTGTCGCGGCCCCGATTTCCTTGATCCGCAAGGACCTCGGCCTCGCTCTGGAACTCGCGGCCGGGCTCGACCTGCCGGGAGCGGAAGCCGCCTACGCCGTGCTGGACAAGGCGGTGGCGACCGGTCGGGGCGACGAAGACATGGCCCAGGTGCTCGCGATCCTGCGCGACCGCACGGGCCGGCCGGTGACCAAGGAGGAAGCACTCTCATGACCAGCGGCGATGCCGAAGCGACCATCCGCTCCCTGGAAGATGCCAGGTACGCGGCGGTGATGGCGGGCGATTTCGCCGCCTTCGCCGCGCACGCCCATCCCGATCTCGCCTACACCCATTCGAACGCGGTCACCGACACGCTGGAGTCCTATTTGGACAATCTACGCTCGGGTTTCTATGTCTACCACAGCATCGACCACCCCGTGGACCGGATCACGGTGGCAGGGGACACCGCGGTCGTGGTGGGGGAGATGCACGCCGACATCACCGCGGGCGGGACCCGCAAGACCCTCGCGAACCGGTCCTTGGCCGTGTGGGTGCGCGACACGGGCCGCTGGCTGCTGCTGGCCTACCAGCCCACCGTCCTGCCGGAGCCCGCCCGATGAACACCTTCACCTACGACGCGTTGCCCGGACGCGTTGTGTTCGGGCCCGGCGTCGCGCGCGGTGGGCTGCTGGACGAGATCGACACGTTCGGGGCCACGCGGATCCTGCTCATCGCGGCTGATTCGGAATTGGATTTGGCGCGTGAACTGTGTGCGCCGTTCGCCGGCCGGATCGCGGCCACGTTCTCGGGAGTCCGGCCGCACGTTCCGCTCGAAGTCGCCGAACGCGCCCGCGTGGCGGCGGCCGAAGCGGATCTCGTGCTGTGTGTGGGCGGCGGGTCGACGACGGGGACGGCCAAGGCCGTCGCGCTCACCACCGGTCTGCCGATCGTCGCCGTTCCCACCACGTATGCCGGTTCCGAGGTCACTCCGGTGTGGGGTCTGACGGAGGGGAGCCGCAAGAGCACCGGAACCGATCCGCGGGTGCTCCCGAGGACGGTCGTCTACGATCCCGAGCTCACCCTGACACTTCCCGCCGACCTGTCCGTCGCGAGTGGACTGAACGCGATGGCGCACTGTGTCGAGGCGTTCTGGGCGCCCCGGCGGAATCCGGTTTCGAACGCCGTGGCCGAAGACGGCATCCGGCATCTCGCCGCCGGCTTGCCCGCGGTCGCCGCCAACGCCGGTGATCTCGACGCCCGCACCGAGTTGCTGCTCGGCGCCTATCTCGCCGGCTCGGCCTTCGCGGTGGCGGGATCGGGCCTGCACCACAAGATCTGCCATGTCCTCGGCGGCGCGTTCGACCTGCCGCACGCGCGGACCCACGCGATCGTGCTCCCCTACGTTCTGGCGTTCAACGCTCCCCGCGCGCCGGACGCCGCCTTCCGTATCGCATCCGCGCTCGGCTTCGCCGATCCAGTCCAGGGGTTGCGGCGGCTCGGTGAAAAGCTCGGCGTACCGCCCGGATTGCGGGAACTCGGGCTGCGCGAGGACTACGCCGATGTCGTCCTCGAAGACATCCTGGCACTCGCCCCCGCCGACAACCCGCGTCCGGTCACCGCCGACAGCCTCAGATGGCTGTTGAGTGCAGCCTGGGCCGGGACCGATCCCGCGAAGGAGATCTCATGAGTCCTGAAGAATCCGTCGCGGACCGAGAGCAGGCCTTGACCGACGAAGTACTCGCCAGCTTCGACGGGACCGCCGATCCACGGCTGAGGCTAGTCATGCAAAGCCTTGTCCGTCACCTGCACGCTTTCGCGCGGGACGTCCGCCTGAGCGAACAGGAGTGGGAGGCGGCCATCGGATTCCTCACCCGCGCCGGGCACATCACCGACGATCGCCGACAGGAGTTCATCCTGCTGTCCGACGTCCTCGGCCTGTCCATGCTGACCGTCGCCATCAACGAGCCGAAAGTGCCCGAGGCGACCGAAGCGACGGTGTTCGGTCCATTCTTCGTCGACGAGTCACCGGAAATCCCGCTCGGCGGCGACATCGCGCGCGGCGCGGCCGGGACACCGTGCCACGTTTCGGGACAGGTCCGTGACACCGATGGCGCCCCGCTCCCGGGAGCGCGCGTCGACGTGTGGGAAGCCGACGAGGACGGTTTCTACGACGTCCAGTACACCGACGACCGGTCGGCGGGGCGTGGCTGGCTGCGCACCGGGCCGGACGGGGAGTACCGGTTCTGGTCGGTCCTGCCCGCTCCCTACCCGATCCCGCACGACGGTCCGGTCGGGGATCTCCTGAATGCGGCGGGCCGGGGGCCCATGCGGCCGGCGCACCTGCACTTCAAAGTCACCGCGCCGGGCCATCGCACGCTGATCACGCACATCTTCCTCGCCGGCGACCCCTATCTGGACAGCGACGCCGTGTTCGGCGTCAAGGAAGGTCTCGTCGTGGAGACCGCGAAACATCACGGCGGGGGCGCTCCTGACGGCTCCCGGCCCCACGGTGACTGGACGAGCCTGACCTTCGATCTCGTGCTCGTCGCCGAACCACCCACGGCCTGACCCTGATCCTCCCCTTCCGGCGGCGCCCGTTCCGGTGGCCGCCCGGTTTCCCCTGCCCGAAAAACCTCGACGTGGAGGTGCAAGATGCGAAGTACCCAATGGATCGTGCTGGGCGGGTGTTTCCTCGCGTATCTGTTCGACGCGCTGGAAATCGTCCTGCTGTCGTTGTCGCTCCCGGCGATCCGGCACGACATGGGCCTTTCGGCGACCCAGGCCGGTCTCCTCGCGACCGCGACGTTGCTGGGCATCGGGGTCAGCAGCGTCGCGGGCGGTTACGTGGCCGACAACTTCGGCCGGAAGAAGGCACTGATCGCGTCGCTGCTCATTTTCGGGGTCTTCACCGCGGCCTTGGCGGTCGTACCGAACTTCGCCGTGTTCCTGCTCCTGCGGTTCCTCGCCGGGATCGGACTCGGCGCGGTGTGGAGCGTCGTGTCCGCGTACGTGGTCGAGACCTGGCCTTCGCGGCACCGGGGTCGCGCCGCCGCGTTCGTGATCAGTGCCTTTCCCGCCGGAGGCGCGCTCGCGGCGGTCGTTTCCGGGCAGTTCCTGCCCGACTGGCGGTCGATGTTCCTCTTCGCCGGCACCGCGGTGGCCGTTCCCGTCCTCGTCGTCCTCGTCTTCTTCCGGGAATCGGCCGACTGGGTCGCGCACAAGGCGCAGCGGACCGGCCATGTCGTCACCGTGCGGGACGTACTGGACGGATCGCTGCGCCGGACCACCCTGCTGGGGACGCTGATGGCCGCTCTGGCACTCACCGGCTACTGGGGCGCGACGACCTGGCTGCCGACCTACCTCACCGCCGAACGTGGTCTCCCGGCGAGCGACGTCGCGCTGTTCGTGACGATCCTGAACATCGGCATGTTCCTGGGGTACAACGGGTTCGGCATGGTCGCCGACCGGATCGGCCGTCGGCGGACGATCATCTTCACCCTGCTCGGTGTCGCGCTCACCCTGCCCGTCTACGCCTTCACCACCCACCAGGCGAGTCTGCTGTGGCTCGGCCCGCTGTTCGGTGCCTTCACCGCGTTCTTCGGAATTTTCGGCTCCTACTTAGGCGAGCTGTTCCCCACCCGGGCCCGTGCGACCGGTGCGGGATTCTGCTTCAACGTCGGCCGCGGCATCTCCGCCTTCGCTCCTTTCGGCCTGGCGGGACTCGCGGGAGTCGTCGGCTTCAGCGGAGGACTTCTCGTCTGCGCCGGCTTCTTCGCGCTGGCCGTTCTGGCGACCCTGTCGTTGCCGCGAACCGGAGCGCGGGAGGCGGAACCCGTCGGCGACCGGCGCGAAGTCGAGGCCGGAGCATGACCGCGACCATGAAAGCCGCTGTGTACCACGGAACCAGGGATATCCGGATCGAACGGGTTCCCTTGCCGGAACTCCGTGCGGGCGAGGTGCTGGTGGCCGTCCGGCGCAGCGGGATCTGCGGCACCGACGCGACCGAATGGGCCGCCGGGCCGGTGATGGTGCCGCTGCACCGGAGGCATCCGGCCAGCGGACATCTCGGCCCGATGATCCCCGGCCACGAGTTCGTCGGCGAGGTCGTCGACGGCCGCGCCGGGTTGCCCGCCGGCACTCTCGTCGCCGCGGGCGCCGGAGTCTGGTGCGGACGATGCGACCGCTGTGCGCTGGGCCGTACGAACATCTGCCGCGGCTACTACACGCTCGGCCTCAACGCACCGGGAGGGCTGGCCGAATATGTCGCCGCACCGGTCAAGACGCTGAGGCCGATCCCCGACGGCCTGTCCGTCGACGCGGCGGGAATGGCGCAGCCGCTGGCAGTCGGGCTGCACGCCGCCCGCCGCGCGGGAGTCCGCGACGGGGACTCCGTCGTGATCATCGGCGCCGGCGCGATCGGCACCTTCGTCCTCGCCGGTCTCGGCCACCTTCGCCGAGCCGATGTCACCGTGATCGACCTTCCCGGGCCCAAACTGGAACGCGCGGCGAAACTGGGCGCGACACGCACCCTGCCCGCGCGTCAGGACGTGGTCGAAGCCGTTCTGGCAGGCACAGCGGGCCGAGGCGCCGACGTAGTGATCGAGGCCAGCGGTGCGCCAGGGCAGTTCGAGAACGCGCTGCGAATGGTGACCACCGGCGGCCGGGTACTGGCCGTCGGCCTGCCGAAAGACAATCCCACCGTAGACCTGTTCGCCCTGGCGCTGCGTGAGATCACCGTCGACTCGACCGTCGCACACGTCTGCGACACCGACCTCGGCACCGCCCTCGACATCCTCTCCGAAGGCACACTCGCACCACTGCTGCTGCACTCCTTGATCACCCTGGAAGACCTGGTGGCACATGGCCTGGAACCGCTCGTGGCCGGACAGGTCGACGGCAAGATCCTGGTGACACCCACTTAACCGGGCGTATGGCCGCCTCACATCCGGCGGGGTCGTGTCGTCGTAGTGGCGAGACCGAACACCCCACCGGCTAGGAGCAGCGGCATGACCACCTTCAGCGAGATGACCGGTGACTACCGGCTGGACATCGCCAGGACGACGCTCGGCTTCGTCGCGCGGCACACCATGTCCAGCCGGGTGGCAGGTCACTTCGACGAGTTCGAAGGCAGTGTCCGCCTCGACGGCGGTGAACCGTCGCAGTCCAGCGTCCGGTTCACCGTGAAGGCCGCGAGCATCGACACCGGGAACGCGCGGCGTGACGATCAGCTGCGCGGGGCGTTCCTCGACGCGGAGGCCCACCCGGCCATCACCTTCGCCTCGACCGGGATCCGGCACCTCGGTGGCACTCGGTTCGAGGTCGCCGGGGACCTGACCGTCCGGGGCGTCACCAACCCTGTTCGCGGCATCGTCGTCGAACTGGTCGACATCGCCGCGAACAGGGTGGCTTTCGCGGGCAGCGTCACGATCGATCGCCATCGGTGGGGAGTGAACCAGAACTTCGCGACCAGGCTCATGGTCAGCTCGAAGGTGACCTTGCGGTTCTCCGTCGAAGTGACGGCCGGCCGGTAGGGACCCGGCCGGTCGACGTCACGTCGCCGGGTACGAGATCATCCGGTCTTCGACGAACCCGGTGAAGGTCAAGGGTTTCCCGGTCATGTCCCAGTCGTCCCTGTCGTTTTAGGCGATCCGCCAGGTGTCCGGTCGGAACAGCCGATAGGACACCTTTGTGAGGTATCCGGTGTACTCGTCCGCGAAGATCCTCAGGAGCTGCTCGTTGTTCCGCTTGGTGGTCGCCAGCTCGCCGACGCTCTGCCCCGGGTTGTCCACCTCGATGCTGTCGCGAAAGGCACCTGACGGGAATCGAGTCAGCAATTCCTTGGAGTCGCCGGGGAGCGGAGTACCCAGTTCACGTTCGACGGTCTCCCAGTCGAGTTCCGGACGGAACTCCCCGGCCCGCCAGCCGACGAGGCGGGCAACCTCGTCGGCGTGGGGCTGGCGTGGTGTGTTGTCACGTCGTGGATGCTAGCGAAGCAGGCTTCGATGCCGGAGCCGTTTTCTTTTCGGCAGTGGGCAGCGTCGCGAACAGCACGACCGCCCCGAGGAGTGCGATGACCCCGATCCAGCCCGCGCCGACGTGCATCGCGTGGATGAACGCGTCATCGGCGGCGTGGGCAAGGGCGGGCTGGTGGACGGCGGTGGCCACGTGGCGGGCCTGTTCGGCGGAGACGAGCGCCTGATCCCGCACCGGGCCGGGCAGAGCTTCCAGCGAAGGTTCGATCGCGCGCCGGTACATGATCGACATGATCGTTCCGCCCACCGCGATTCCGATGACACCGCCGGTTTGCCGCACGGTGTTGGTGACGGCCGAACCCGCACCGGCCTGCTCCAACGGCAGGGTGCTGATCAACGTGGCCGTGACGGGGCCGATCACCATGCCGATCGAGAGACCCTGGATCAACAACAAGATCTCGATCAGGACGAGGGGAGTTTGCAACCCGAGGAACCCGTACCCGCCCATGGTCAGCGCGGCCACGATCAGCGCCGGCACGGTGACCAGCCTCAGTGACAGCCGGCGAACCAGGCGCGTGGCGAGGGGCGCGCCCGCGAGCGCGCCGAGCGCGGTCGGGATGTTGGCCAGCCCCGCCTTCATCGGCGAAAACCCGAGCGCGCCTTGCAGGTAGAACGCGTTGTAGAAGGTAATGGCTGCCACGCCGAAGAGCAGCAATCCGAGGGCCATATTGCCGCCGCCGAAGGCGCGTTGCGCGAGCAGCCGCGGATCGAAGCCCGGCATCTCGACACGCAGTTCGACGAGTACGAAAACGGCCAGCAGAACCAGGCCGGTGACGATCGGCGCCCAGACATCGGTACGGCTCCACGCGGCCACCTGTCCCGCCCGGATCAGCCCGTAGGCCAACGCCACCAGTCCGCCGAACGACAGCAACATTCCGGCGGGATCCAGCGGCCGTCGGGCGGGACTGCGGAAATTCGGGACCAGCACGGCGAGCCCGGCCAGTGCCAGGGCCGCGACCGGGACGTTGATCAGAAAGACCGAGCCCCAGTGGAAATGGTCGAGCAGGAACCCCGCCAGCACCGGGCCGGCCGCCATTCCGACACCGGCCGACGTCGAGAAGACGCCGATCGCGGCGGCCCGCGCGGGACCGGTGAAGGTCCACATGAGGATGGCCAGCATGGCGGGGGTGGTCAGCGCGCTGCCGACCCCCATCACAGCCCGGGCCGCGATCAGCTGGCCCGCGTCGCTCGCGTATGCCGCCCACAGCGAAGAACCGGCGAAGACCACCAGCCCACCGGAGAACACGGTCCGGTGACCGAAGCGATCGCCCAGCGCGCCCGCGGTGAACATCAGGGTGGCGAAGGTCAGCGTGTACGACCCCGTCGCCCATTGCAGTTCGCCGGGATCGGCCCCCAGCCCGCGGATCGGGTCCGCGAGGGTCTCCAGCGTGGTACTCAGAACGGTGTTGTCCAGCCAAATCAACAGCGAACACAGCATGAGAACGGCAAGAATCGATTGCTGACGGAATTTGGGCAACGGTGGAGTCGAGGTCATGAACACCTTCGGATATCGATCAGCGAGAACCTGAGCGAATGGACCGTAAGCAAACTCCACGGTGCTGTCAAGCTTGGTGTTTCTCGTCAAAATTGTTGTGGTGGAAAGAAATGTATGCCCTCATCCGGATTTGCGTGCTGAATGATTCTGTGCCCTCGGCCTATTTTCTGATTCGCGGAAATCGGCGAGTTCGGAGGGTTGCGGCGGGGAGGTTTTCCTGCCTTCCGCCGGTGCGCGACACCTGAAGACGGCGAGCGCGCGACCGGCTCGACCCACGCGGCCTCAGTCGATGAGGACGTTCTTGTAGAAGAGGTTCGCGTAGCGGTTGATGTTCCCGATGCTGCTGCGCGAACCGAAACCCATGTACAACCGGGTCTCCCCGGCCAGGCTCCGGTAGATTCCGAGGCCTTCCGGCTCGCGGTACACGAGCGACTTCCCCGCCTTGGTCAGCGCGCGGCTCTTCACCTTTCCGGTGTTCATGTCGATGCACGTGACGTAGGAGTTGATGTCGGCCGGGTTCTCGTGGCCCTCGCCGTCCAATGTGTACAGATACTGGCCGTAGATCGTGTAGCCCTGGAACGTCACCTGCTTGTCGGAAAGCGCGGGCTGCGGGAAATGTGCGAGTGGTGTGCTGAAGTCGCCGGCGGCGGCGGACGCGAGGGAAAAGACGCTGATGGTCATCTTGCCGTTTTCCTTGCGGCGCACCGCGATCCGCTTGTTGATCGGATCGGTGGCGCAGGTGATCGTGTCGCTGCCGGTGAGGAACTTCTTCACCGACGGCGTGCCGCCGTTGACGAACTTGAACCTGGCCAGCGCCGTCCCGCGACCGTCGCCGGTGGGTCCGTTCGAGTCGCATTCCATCCAGATGTAGGAGTCGGTGCCCACCGGTTCGACACCGATCGACACACCGTGCCCGGCGTTGTTGAGATGCATCGAGCCCTGGATCTCGCCGGAAAAGTTGACCTGGGTGACGCAGAGGTCGTCCCCGGTCCCGCCGTTGCGGGCGTTCACGATGAAGATGCGCACGTTCTGGTTGTCGAAGGCGAAGCCCTGCATCACGTGGTGCGACTCGTGCAGGAGCTTGCTGCGGAACTCGTCGTAGGACGGCTCGGTGAGGTCGAAGCGCTTGGACGTCGGCATCGCGGTGATCGCGGCCGAAGCCGGTCCGGCGAACACGGCGCCGGCGCCGAGCAGTGCCGTCGTCGCGACGAGGCCGCCACCGGTACGCAGCAGGGAACGTCGGGAGAACGTGGAGCCGGTGACTCCCGGCTGCATCCGCTCAGGCATGGGCACTCACCTTCGTCGAGTTTCGCGGTCCGATCGAAGGTTCTTCAAGCTCGTACAAGATTCGTACAAAACGGCCGCCGATCCGGCCCGGTCCGTAACGGGCGTTCCCGCCGCGCGGTTGACGGTCGCGGTCGTCTTGCCCGGCGCGACAAGGTCATGTCACCCGCCCGCGCCCAGAACCTGCGAAGTGGGGTCGTCACGTGGATCATGAAAGGTGTTCCCTCCGCCGCAGCCTCGAAGGGGTCGTGATGGCCAAGCCCAATGTCGCCGAGCAGTTCGTTCAAGTCCTGGTGCAAGCCGGGGTGGAACGGATCTACGGCGTGGTCGGTGACAGTCTGAACCCGGTCGTCGACGCGATCCGCCGCACCCCGGGTATCGAGTGGGTGCACGTGCGCAACGAGGAGGCGGGCGCGTTCGCCGCGGCCGCCGAGGCCCAGCTGACCGGACGGCTCGCGGTGTGCGCGGGCAGCTGCGGGCCGGGCAACACGCACCTGGTGCAGGGGCTGTACGACGCGAACCGCACCGGCGCGCCGGTACTCGCGCTCGCCTCGCACATCCCGTCCGGCCAGATCGGCACCGGGTTCTTCCAGGAGACCCACCCGGAACGGCTGTTCGTCGATTGCAGTGGCTACTGCGAGCAGATCAGCGGGCCCGACCAGATGCCCCGGGTGCTGCGGATCGCCATGCAACACGCGCTGGCCCGAGGCGAGGTGTCGGTGCTGGTGCTGCCGGGCGACGTCGCGCAGCTGGAGGCCACTTCGCCCACCGGGAACGGGGCGCCGGTCGCCGGCCACGGGACGGTCGTGCCGCCCGAGCCTCAGGTCGCCCGGCTCGCCGAGCTGATCAACGAAGCCGAAACCGTCACCCTGTTCGCCGGTGCCGGGGTGCGCGGCGCGCACGCCGAGGTGATGGAGCTCGCCGGGGCCGTCCAGGCACCGGTCGGCCACAGCCTGCGTGGCAAGGAGTGGATCCAGTACGACAATCCGTACGACGTCGGCATGAGCGGGCTGCTCGGCTACGGCGCCTGCTACCGGGCCATGCACGACGCGGATTTGCTCCTCTTGCTGGGCACCGATTTTCCGTACGACTCCTTCCTGCCCCAGGCCCGGACCGTGCAGATCGACCACGACGCGACCCGGCTGGGCAGGCGCACCCCCTTGGAACTGGCCGTGCACGGCGACGTGCGGGAGACCCTGCGGGCCGTGCTGCCACTTCTCCGGCGCAAGACCGACAGGGCCTTTCTGGACCGCATGCTGCGCGACCACTGCAAATCCCTGGAACACGTCGTCGACGCCTACACCCGCAACGTCGAACGGCACATCCCCATCCATCCCGAGTTCGCCGCCGACCTGCTCGACGAACTCGCCGCCGACGACGCGATCTTCACCGTGGACACCGGCATGTGCAACGTCTGGGCCGCCCGGTACCTCACGCCCAACGGGCGGCGGCGGGTCATCGGTTCGTTCCTGCACGGCACGATGGCCAACGCCCTGCCGCACGCCATCGGCGCGCAGTTCGCCTACCCGGGACGACAGGTCGTCTCGATGTCCGGCGACGGGGGACTGGGCATGCTGCTCGGCGAACTGCTCACCGTCGCCCTGCACGAGCTGCCGGTCAAGATCGTGACGTTCAACAACTCCTCGCTGGGCATGGTCAAGCTGGAGATGCTGGTCGACGGCCTGCCCGACTATCAGACCGACCACCGGCAGGTCGATTTCGCCGCCATCGCGCGCGGCGCCGGCCTGCGCTCGGAGCGGGTGACCGATCCGACGCGGCTGCGCGCCGCCCTCGAGGAAGCGCTGAGCCACGACGGTCCCGCGCTGGTGGACGTCGTGACGGACCCGAACGCGCTGTCCGTCCCGCCGCACATCACCGCCGGTCAGCTCGGTGGATTCGCGCTGGCCGCGAGCAAGGTCGTCCTCGAAGGCGGTGTCGGCCGGATGATCGACCTCGCCCGCGCCAACCTCCGCAACATCCCCCGGCCATAACGGGTGCGGACCGTGGTGCCGGGCGGAGCCGGCCACTCGGCACCACGGTCGCAGCTCAGCACTTCTTCGTGGAGCCGCCGTCGTCGAGGTACTTGTCGGAGAACCAGCCTTCATGCTGCGTGCCCGCGACGCGTCCCCAGGTCCAGGTGCTCACGCCGCCGACCGACTCGCCGGAAGTCCAGCAGTGGTAGTAGATCAGCGTGCCCCTGGCGGCTTGCCCCAGTGCGGTGCAGTTGTTTTGCGGGCCGGTCCGATAGCGCAGGACCGTCGTCGTCCGACCCGAAGCGGAGTCCTTGTTCGAATGCGGGTGACTACAGTCCAAGGTCCGGACCGGGCCGGTCTGAGCCGACCTGATGTCGGAACGACTGCGGCGGTTCTTGCTGGATCGGCTGGACGAGGTGCGTCTCGAGGCGTTGGAGTCACGGGTGGAGGTTGATCTCGCGCTGGACGATCGTCGCAGGTCGCTCGCTTGGCGGCCCTGGGCCGACGGGGCCCGGCCGGACCCCGGGTGTCCACTGTGGACGCTTGTTGCCGACCGGGTATCCGATTTGTGACTGAATGGTCGACCCACGCAGAACGTCCTAGTCGTCCGGTCCGCGCATGGTCAGGACGACCCGGAGCACGTGTTCGACCGCGGCGGGGAACACCGCCCCGCGTAGTTCGCCGCGGCTGGCCAGAGTGTGCCCGGCGAAGTCCAGCATCCGGTCTTCGCCGAGACGCCGCACTGTCAGCGTGGCCACCTCTTCGAGGTCGAGGCCCGGATGGTCGATACGGGTCATCGCGAACTCGATGAGCAGTTGTTCGTCCGTCACTCCACCACCTCCGCGTCCCTCAAGCCTACGTCGGACGAACCCGGCCGACCCGGGGTATCCCGGCATTTCGGACGCCACAACATTTCCCCAACATTTTCGAGTGGGTCGCCGTCCAGAATGCGTTCCGCGACAAGAAGCCGCGGTACTCGGGGTCGGGGGACGGGATGGGTGACTTTTTCGCCGGTTGGCGTGACCGTGTCGACGCGAACAGCAGACGTGCGGTCGACCTCTACGTGCGGGAGCTGGCGGAGTTCCGCCGGATCGCGATAGCACCGAAAGCGCGGGCCGCGATGCTGGACTTCGCCGTGTTCCTCCGGCGGCGCACGATCGCGCTGGTCGCCGAGGGCCTGCCGTTCACGGACGCAGACCTGTCCTTCATCGCCGGGGTCGGGCGGGAGCGCGCCGCAAGCGGGGTCTCGTTCGCCGCGCAACGTGACGTGCTGCGGCTGCACCACTCGCTGATGTTGCGGGAGATGGACGAGACCGCCGGCCGGGACGATCTCGACGACGTGATGCGCACGCTCGCCTGGTGGCCGGCGCAGGGCCTGGCCGCACCTGCCGCGTACACCCGTGGCTATCTCTTCGGACAGGGCACGGTCCTGTCCGAAGTCGACCGCGTGCGGCAGCTGACGAGCCTGGTGGTCGCCGACGACCCCGCGGCGGCCGAGCTGGCCGGGATCCTGGCCGTAACCGTGCCCGACCGGCCCTTGGTCGTCGTCTGCCGGATGCCGGCCGGGCCGCCGGTGCCGGACGGCCGGACCCGGACGGAAGTGTCGGCGCACCTGCTGTCCCGGCAGCGGACACCACTGCGCTGGGAAGAGCCGGGGGAGTTCGTGGCGGTGGTCGCCGACGCGGCGGCCGCCGAGCGGATGGTTCGGGACTTCGTGGAGAGCACGGGGCTTCCGGCCGCGGCAGGGGCGAGCCAAGCGGCAAGAAACGGGCTGGCGGTGGCGTTCGCCAGTGCCCGGGAGATCAGCCGGGCGGCGCCGGTCCGCACTGCACCGGTGACCGTGCACCACCTGACCGATCTCTTCGCCGAGGTCGGGGCGGCCCGCCTGCCTCCGGTGGACGGCTGGTTGCGTGAGGTGTCCGGCCTGCTCGCCACCGGCCCGCGGTTGGTCGGCACCCTGGACGCCCTGTACCGCAACGACATGAGCCGGTCGCGGACGGCGGCGTCGCTGGACATCCACCCGAGGACCCTGGACTACCGGCTGCGCCGGGTGCGCGACCTCACCGGCCTCGATCCGGTGTCCGTACGCGGCGTCCGGATCCTGAGCGCGGTGGTGAACCGGGCGCTGACCGGTCCGCTATGAGCGATCTGTTGCGGCAGCTGAGAAGCCGGGCGCCCGCCAACGCCCGGCGAGTCGTCGACCTGTGCGTGGAAGAGCTCCCGGAGTACGCGGCTGCCGCCCGGGATTCACGCGAACACCAGGAAATGCTCGACTTCGCGGTGTTCACCCGGACGCGGACGGTGGAACTGGGCGCCGAGGACAGTCCGCTGACCACCGACGACCTCGCCGTGGTCGAGTCCATGGGCCGACGCCGAGGCGAGGAGGGCATGTCGTTCGAGACGGTGCGCCGTCTGCTCACCCTGCACACCACCGCGACACTCCGGGAGATCGGGGAGGCGTCCGGCCCCCGCGATCTGGACGCCGGGATGCGGTTGCTCGGCTGGCTGGGCCCGCAGGTGGCGGCGGCCCAACGGGCCTACACCCTCGGCTACACCACCGGTGCCCGGAGACACCTTCCGGTCGTGGCGCGCGTGCGCCAGTTCGCCGAGCTGGCGCTGAAGGACGACCCTGGCGCACCGGCGTTCGCGGACTCCTGTGGCCTCCGCCTGCCTGAACGCTATCTCGTGACGGTGGTTCGAACGGCGATCCCGCCCGCCATCCCGGACGACCTCGTGCACGCGGCGTGGGATCGCCACGGGATCCCGGCCACGTGGCGCGAACCGGACGAGTTCATCGCGCTCGTCCCGGCCGACCGGCGACAAGCGGCGAACGCCCTGATCCGGGAGGTCGCCGAGATCGCCGGGCAGCCATGTTCCGTCGGCGCCGCCACCGGTCCATCCGGGACACTCGGCGAAACGCTCTCGCTCGCCGAGCGGATCAGCAGAGTGACACCGGCCGAACAGTCGCCGGACCATCTCTACACCGTCACCGACACGCTGCTGGAGCTGAGCGCGGCGGAACTACCGGAGATCGGCCGGTGGTTGCACGACCTCGCCCGGCTGATCGCCGGCGGCCCCGACTTGGTCGGCACGCTGAGTGCCTTTTACCGCAACGACATGAGCCGGTCGCGGACAGCGGCGTCGCTGAACATCCACCCGCGGACCCTGGACTTCCGGTTACGCCGGACCCGGGAACTGACCGGGATCGACCCCGCCACCACGCACGGCATCCGGGTGCTCAGCACCGTCGTTTCGCGCGCTGTCGCCGGGATGTGAGTGGCGGGCGACCCGGATTTCTCCGGGTCGCCCGCCGAATCGGGCCGCAGGTGCCCGACGTGGTGCGATCAGCCCTTGAAGTATCCCTTGAACAGGATTTCGCTGATCCTGGTCGTGGTCTCTTGACCGGTTTCGTAGCCGTTCCGGATGACCTTGGTGTTGTTCATCAGCGCGAGGGTGTACCGCTCGTGCGGCCCGACGAAACCGACGGAATTCATGATCCAGGAGCCGTCGTCGTTGTCGTCGGACCAGCCGTCCTTGTTGCCCGGCCGCGCGGCGGCGCCGGCACCCCAGACTCCCCATTGCTGGTTGACGTCGACGGTGCGCATCTCGCGGACGATGTAGTCGCGGTGGTGCCGGGGCAGCTTCGTCAGGACGTAGCCGATCAGCCGGTCCAGGTCGTTCGCGGTGGTCAGGATCCAGCCCCAGTGGTGCGGGTGCTGGTCGGTGAACCGCATGTCGGTCATGCCGTACGACGGGAACCGCTTGGCGAACTCGGCCTCCCCGCCGTACCGGGTCCACAGGGTGTGGGCGGCGGCGTCGTCGCTGGAGTTGAGCATCCGGTGGATCAGGTCACGGTCTTCGGCGGTCAGCCGGACGGCCCCGGAATCGTTGCGCAGCAACAGGTCCACGACCATGGCCAGCTTCGGGGTGGAACACGCCCAGATGAGGGCCCCGGCGGCCGCGCTCCGGTAGACGGCGCCGGTCCACCGGTCGCGGACGACGATCCCGGTGTCACCGGGCCTGCTGTCGGCGTACGCCTGGGCGCGTGCGATGCGTACCTGGAGTTCCCGGTCGAAGCGGGACGCCGCACCGGCCGGCGAGGCGGGTGTCAACGCGAGTACCGCCAGCATCGCGGTCAGGATGACGGAAAGTCTTTTCATGTGTTCCCCAGGTTTCGGTATCGGTACCTCTTCGAGCCTGAAGGCGTTCGCGGGTACCGGAGGTTGTCACGACCCGGCGAACAGTGACGGCGGTCACAAAGTCGACTGATCGGCCGAGTGCTCTCGTGACCAAGGTCCCCGGCAGGATCGGAGGAGACCGGTCGGCGCCCAGGGGCGGGGCGAGGTACCTTTTGCCCGCCCAAATCCAGCGGTAAGGTCGTGAGAAAGCGACCGCGGCTGCGGTGGGAGAGAAATTGCTGGACATCATCGGTCTGAGCGAAATAGATGTCGAGGTCTACGATGCTTTCGCCGGCACCGGCTCGATGACCCTCGCCGAAATCCGGCAGCGAACCGGGTTGCCCAAACAGCAGCTTCTCCGGGTACTGCGCGCGCTGACCGAAAAACGTTTACTCGCCAAGCTTCCCGGCCCGGCGGAGGCGTATTCGGCGGTGCGACCGGAGATCGCTCTGGAGGCGCTGCTCCGGCAGAAGGAGCAGGAACTCGCGAGTGCGCGGCTGATCGCCGACAGGTTACGCGAGCGATACCGGGGGACGTCCGGTGAACGCCCGGTCGATCTCATCGAGGTGATCCACGGGAACGCGCTCATCGCCGACAGGGCCGATCAGCTGCTGCGCTCGGCCGAGCAAGAGGTCGATTTCGTCGACAAACCGCCCTACGCGCAGACACCGGGTGTGCTTCACCCCGCCGAACGCGATCTCCTCGACCGGGGTGTGCGGTTCCGCGGGGTTTACGAACGCAGCGCGCTGGAATTGCACGATCTTTCGTCCGACCTCGAAGCGGGTCTCGCCCTCGGCGAAGAGGCTCGTGTGGTCACCACGGCGCCGCTGAAGATGATCGTCGTCGACCAGCGAATCGGATTGGTGCCGCTGCGTTCCGATCTTCCCGAGGTCGGCACGGCACTGGTGATCCATCCGTGCGCGCTGCTCGACGCGCTCAGCGCTGTCTTCACTTTCCTTTGGCAGAGCGGGCTTCCGCTGTACCTGCCCGGTTCGGTCGAGCAGGCGGGCGCCGCCGCTTCCGACGACGCCCGCCTGCTCGCCTTGCTCACCACCGGGTTGCCCGACCGGAGCATCGCCAAGCAACTCGGCATGAGCTACCGGACGTTCCAGCGGCGCCTGCGCGATCTCATGACCTCTCTCGGCGCGACCACCCGGTTCCAGGCCGGGCTCCAGGTCGCCACGCGGGGCTGGGTCACCTTGCCGGGGACCCAGCACTCGCGTGAGGAGAGTGTCAGCGAGCGAGCGGGCTCGTCTTCGCCACATCCGTGAGCGCGTAGGCCCGCTGGACCGTCTGCGTCACCGTGTTGCCCGAACTGTCCCGTGCGTCCGAGCGCAGCCAGACGAAGCCGTCGGTCGCCGCGAGTCGTGGGTGATCCACCGTCACCGACCACAGCCCGGTCCCGTTCGGCCGGGCGGTCGCCGCCGTCCAGGTGCGCCCGCCGTCCGTCGAGGACGAGACCTTCAGCTGCGTCACCGGACCACCGCCGCGTGCGCCGCTGTGCGAGCCGGCGAACACGTCGAAGGTGTACGGACGCCCCGCCGGTGCGCGGCCGCCGAGATCCAGCGGCAGCCGTTGGTCGAGCTGGATGAGCGGCTGGAAGGAACACGCATTGCCGGAGGCGTAGCAAGAGAATCCGGCCGGTGGCGTGGCGTTGGAGCGTGCCGAGGCGAACGTCCACGACGTGTCGGTCCGTGGGGCGTTCTGGAACAGCGCTGCGCTCGGAGCTCCGATCTGCGCCTGGCCGGGCATCACGTCGGTCACGTCCAGCCGGTAGGTGGCGGGGGTCGGTGCGAGCCGGAACTCCGGGGCGAGTGCGAACGGATCGTCCAAATTGGACCGTGGGATCTCGGTCCCGTCCCGGTACAGCCGTGCCGTGGTCGCCGCGAAGTACCGCGCGTTCTCATAGGGATTCGAGTAGTGTCCGCCCGAACCGGCACCGGCCGTTCCGTCCATCCACTGCAACCCGGGGACGAACAGATCGGGATCCATGCCGCCCCGGCACATCGAGCACAGCACCGTCCAGCCGTTGGCCGTCGCCGGGTAGCGAGCCGGATGATCGGACGGCAGTTCCACCGTGCCGCTGTGCATCGGTGCGCGGAACCAGTACTCCTCCGGCCTCGACCGTTCGCCCGCGCGGTAGATGTTCTGCGCGTTCATGCTCAGCGCGGCGCGACGGCCCGCGGCGTCGGTGCCGGAAAGGGTGACGACCCGTTTCCAGACCAGCCGATCGTTCGCCGGTCCCGTGTACTCGGTCCAGGTGCCCGGAACCGGGATCTTCGTACCCTGCACCGCCTGCGTCTTCCACAGGCCGGTCGGGAAGGCGTACCAGTTCTTCTGCCCGGTCAGCCCCGGTTTCTCGGCCTGATAACCGGTCTTCGTGGCGACCAGCGAATTCTTGTCGACACGCCGGACGAGATCCTTCGGCACCCCGTTGGGGTCGAGGTAACTGAGGTTGTACAGCACGTCAGGAGCCGCGCGCACCAGCAAGCGCACCGAAACCGCGCCCGCGGTCCGCAGCGCCTCGCCTTCGTCCCAGCCGAGGGACAAGGTCGGCATCGCCGCGCTGCTGAGACCCGGAACGCTTAGTGAACCCGGTGAACCGGCGTAGGGGATCATCGCCGCCGCACCCGCGCCTGCCACCGCGCGGGCCGCGTTCGCGATACCGGTGGAGACCGCGCTCACCGGGTCCGGTGACCCGGCGGGAACCGGGATCCTCACCAGGACGGCCTTCCCGCGGACGTCGAGACCGGCGAGATCACTCGCGCCACCCGCGCCGCCGAACACGACCGGCAGGGTTCGTTCACCGGGTGACTTCGCCGTCAACGTCGGCACGTCGTACGCGGGATTCAGCACCTTCGAGCCGCCGCCGACGACCTGCATCTCGACCGCGGTCTGGGTCAGCGTCGCACTGTCCTGCAACGAAATCGCCCCTGCCGAAGTTGCCGCCGCGGGTGTCACGCGCACCTCCCAGCCGCCTCCGCCGGACAGTCCGGCTTCGCCGACGTAACCGTTGACGCCCGCTCCGCCGGGGATCACGCGCCTCAGCATCACCGTGCGGTCCCGCAGGTCCGTGGGAGTGGGGGTGACCAGCCCCACCGGTACGGCGCTCGCCGCGTTCAACGCGATCTCGGCCGGGGCCGAGACGGCGACCTGCGTCGAGCTCATCGCCGACCAGCGGCGCACGGCCAGCCCGCGCTCCATCGCCCAGCCCAGCGCCGAATAGCGCCCGGCGGGAACGAGCACCCGGCCGACTCCGTCGACCAAGCCGATCTGCTGGTTGACCTGGTCGAGGAACGGGTCGTTGCGGTTGCCCGCGCCGGCCGTGTCGTCGATCAGCTGGGCCGACGCGACCTGAGCCGGGCCACCCGCGGAATCCCGTACCCGGATCGTCACCGGGAACAGCTCGGCCGCGTTGTAGATGCTCACGGGCGTCCGCACGGAGCCGGTCCCGTCCGCGGTCGTGGCCACCACGGCGCCGCCGTAGACGCCCGCCACCCCTTCGCTCGGGTTCACCGAGAGGTCGACGGTGGTGCTCGACTTCGGCGGGATCGAGAGGTTCGTCTTCGCCAGGCGCATCCCGGTACCAGGCTTGGCCACGCCGTCCCAGGGCTGCACGGTGAGGTTCAAGTTCAGGTTCAGCGGCTGGTCCCCGGAGTTGGTGTAGGACAGCTGCCGGACGACCTGTGCCGCGCTGTTCGTCGTCCGCTCGTTACGGCCGAAGCTCGCGACGGCGGTGCCGGTCGTCTTCTGCGAGACGGCCCGTGCGACGTCGAGAAGACCGGCTCCCTGCTCGTACCAGCGGAGGCCGACGTCCTTGGCCGTGGTGACGAGCGTGTTCTTCAGCGCCTGCCCGGTCAGTCCTGGTTGCTGCTGCAGCAGGATCGCCGCGGCACCCGCGACGTGCGGAGTCGCCATCGAAGTGCCCGACGCCGCGGTGTAGTTGTCGTCGACCGGTTCGCCCATCGCCGTGTCCGCGGCCCGGGCGGCGACGATCCCGACGCCCGGCGCGGTGATCTCCGGCTTGACCGAGGCGTCCCGCAGCCGCGGGCCGCGGCTGCTGAACCACGCGATCTTGTTGTCCCTGTCGACCGCGCCGACCGTGAGCGCGGACGTCGCCGCCCCCGGGGTCGTGACGGTCCGGTCGCCCGGCCCGGAGTTCCCGGACGCGACCACGAACAACGCGCCGGACTTGGCCGAAAGCGTGTCGATCTGTTCGCTCAACGGGTCGGCTCCATCGGTGACGCCGGCGCCGAGGCTGAGGTTCACGACCTTGGCGCCCTGTGCGACGACCCAGTCGATCCCGGCCATGACCTGTGCCGTGTCACCCTCACCGGAGGCGTCGAAAACCTTGGCCACCACCAGTTTCGCGTCCGGTGCGACACCCTTGTACCGGCCGCCCGACGCCGCGCCGGTACCGGCGATGATCGACGCGACGTGGGTGCCATGGCCATGGCGGTCCACCGCGTCGCCTTCCCCGCTGAAGTCGGCCGAGACGGTCGTCTTGCCTGCCAGGTCGGGGTGTTTCTCGTCGATCCCGGTGTCGACCACCGCGACCGTGGACCCCTTGCCGGTCCACCCGCTCTTCCACGCCGACGGCGCACCGACCTGCGCGGTGCTCTTGTCCAGCGCCACCCGGACCTTCCTGTCCAGCCGGACCTGTGAGATCCCTTGGTTCAGAACGGGTTTCCCGCCCGGGTCGAACGCGACGAGCGAACGCCAGAAGTCGCCCGTCCCCGCCTTCTTGACCTGTACTCCGACGCCGTTGGCGGTGACCAGCGGGGTGAGCCGCTGGGTTTGCGGGAGGCTCTTCGCCTTCGCGTCGAGCGACTGGGCGGACAGGCCCGCTCGGTCGCCGTAGCGCACGATGACGGGGATCGTGGTGCTCGCCGCGTCGTCACGCCGGTCTCCGACGAGCGTGGTGACGTTGAACAGCTCCGGGCCGAGCAATCCCTTGCCGATGAACGGAAGCGCGTCCGACGGATACACCATCAGGCCATCGGCCGTGCTCGTGATCTGGAACGCCGGGGCAGGCCGGTCCGGCCGCACGGCCGGTTCGACCTGCGCGGTGTCATGTCCGGCGCCGTCCCGTTCGTAAGTCACGACGTCGCCGGTGAGCAACGTGACGCGATGGACGTCCGGCTGTCCGGCGACAGGCGCGGGTTCCGGTCCGGCGGCTGTCGCGGCGTTCGCGGTCACCTGTAGCGGGGAGAGGGCGACCAGTGCGGAGGCCGCCAGAATCGCCACCGGGTTTCTGGGGTGTCTCGTCAGATGAGGGGATCGGAGGAACATCGAGCCTCACTCTCCTCGGATAGTGAGAAGCGGCCGTGGTCACGGCCGCCGCGAAGATGGAGTTTCCCGAGGATGAGGCAGGAGTTCCCGGAATGACATGTTTCTCGCTGGCGGTAAGTCGCCGTTGGCGAGATACCGCCATGGAAAGGCCCGGACCGCCGACGGCGGCCCGGGCCCGGTCTAGAGGGGTCGGCTCACTGACCCGCGCTGCGCAGCTGCAGCGAGAAGTCCTGCCGGTTGTTGTCGGTGTCGGTGCTCAGGATGTTCCGGGTGTTCGACGCGTTGAGCTGGTCGGTGGTGGCGTTCTCCGGAATCGCGGCCTGGCCTTCACGAGCGGGAAGGACCGCGTTGCTGAAGGCGACACCGTCGAGCTTCGTGCCGGCCAGGTTCTGCACCGTGACGCCACCGGTGGTCGGGATGCCTTCGACGCTCGCCAGCGTGAACGGGACGACGTTCGTCTGGTCGGCGATGGTGCCGGAGAAGTTCTGCCCGACGAGCACCACGTACTGGCCGGCGGTGCCCTTCGGCTGCAGAATCGTGCCCGCCGGCATGACGATCGTGTCGGTCAGGATGCCCGCCGGCGAGTAGATGCGGACCAGGTAGCCGCTGATGTCCTGCGGCTGGCTCGAGATGTTGCGCAGTTCGATGAACTCGTCGAGCTGGCCGTTCAGGCCGCGGGTCGAGACCTCGTTGACGACCACGGTGGACGAGACGAGCGGCGCGACCTCGGTGCCCTCGGTCTCACCGGCCGCGTTCGCGACACCGCCCGCCATACCCATCGCCAACATCGCGAATACCGCCGAAGCGCCCAGAATTCGTCGCACGGGATTTTCCTTTCAACTCTTTTGTCGGGGGATTTCGCCGGACCGGAATCTGTCGCTTCCGTGCCGACCTGACAATCATCCGATGGCGGGGGTCTGGTCGGGAAGGGGCCAGTTTTCCGGTACTTTCCCGTCATTCGATAATTGTCCACCGGCGCTCGGGTGAGTCTTTCCTTCGCCGTCTTCTCGCGACCGCGGCCGCGAGTTCGAGCTCGCGACTGGACGTGTCCAGCACGTCGCCGAGCCATTGCCGCCAGTACGGACCGGGAATGCGTTTTCCGCGCTCCCAGCGAGAAACCTCTTCCCGGGTGACGCTGTCGTTTCCGGAGAGGGTATGCAATCTCGCGACCAGGTCACACTGTGACCAGCCTTTCGCGATTCTTTGTTCAGTGAGAAGTTCGCACAGCGGGGTCGCGTCCCCGCGGTTGCTGTTCGCGGTCACGACCGCACCTTTCTGGTACTCGCGAGCGGATTTGAAACCGGACTGGCGAACGGGGCTCTCAGTCGATCGGGAGTATGCAGCCGAAGTCGGTCTTGTTGTTGTCCGTGTCGCGGCTGACGGCATCCCTCGCCTGGGCGAAACCGGGGCAGGAGACGGCGGCCTGGTTCTCGCGGCAGGGAGACGACGGCGCCCATCCGACGCTGTCGATCCGGGCTCCGCGCCGGTCCAGGAGCATCTCACCGTCCCCGACGATCGCCTCGACGACCAGCTGCTGCACTGTTCCGCCGAAGCCCTGTCCGGTGATGAGGAAGTGTTCACCGGCGGGGATCTCGGTCCCGGCCGGCATGGTGGCCAATTCGACGGGCGCCGCCGCGCCCGTGCACGCTTGAACGGACCAGCCGCCGATGTCGATCGTGGCGGCGCCGGTGTTGTGCAGGTCGATGTAGCCCGCCGGGCCGCCGAGTACTTCATGGATCTTGACCGACGAAGCCCGGACGGTATCCGGAGCAGGGGTTCCGGCGAGTACGAAGATCAGGAGCAGGGAACCTGGCATCGTCATGACTGCAACGCTAGAAAAACGATCTCGGCGCCACAGGATACGGCGGGTACCGAACCTGATCGGGTCTTGGTACTTCCGGTACGCCGCTCACCCGGCCGGCCTAGCCCCGGTACCCGGCAAGGCGGTCCGCGATGTACAACTCGCGTTCGTGCGTGCTCTCCAGCTGTGGCGGCGGGCCGCCGCCCGGCCGGAAACGCAGTGCCCGGAACAGGTCCCGCCTGCTGCCGAAGCCCAGCTTCTGGAGGATCCGGCTGACGTAGTTCTTCACCGTCTGCGTCGCGAGGTGCAGCTCTTCGGCGATCTCGTCGTTCGACCACCGGTAGAGGATCAGCGCGAGGATCTCCTCCTCCCGCCTGGTCATCACACTCGCGTACTGCACGGCTTCGGCGACCGCCGGCGGGGTTCCACCGGCTTGCAGGCACACACGCTGCCCGGCGAGGGTGGAGCGTACCGCCGACATCACCTGGCCGCGGCTGGCCGACTTGTGCACGAAGCTGTCCGCGCCCGCGTTCAGCGCCGTGGCGATGGCCGCGGGGGAGGCGTCACCGGCGAAGACCAGGACGGCCGAGTGCTCGAAGTGTTCCTTGACGAACCGGCAGATCGCGGTCCCGGCGGGCTCACCCCAGATCGACAGCTCGGTTATGACCATGTCGGGATGGCTTTTTTCGCACTGCCACAACGCTTCCGGCTCGCTCGCGGCTTCGGTCACCGCCTCCACCCCTGCCGAATCCCGCAGCAGCCTGCTGAGCGCGTATCTGATGAGGGGCTGATCGTCTACTACGAGCGTGGTGACGCGGTTCATGGTTCCCCTTGGGGTATTTGACGGGTGCCCGGCGTGGCCCCGGGCCGTGCGGTCTGCCCGGGCCGGGCGGCGCCCGCATTCGCCGAGAACAGGGTCGCTCGCTCGGGCGATCCGTCGAACCGACCGCCGCGGCGACGTCGGTACTCATTTTTTCGTCGAATCCTCTTTCGTCGCGGTCCGGCATGGATCTTCTCGCTTCTTGTCGTGGGAGAGGACCAGCAATCGGGTGACAAGGGAGAAATGCCGCCAGGCGAGGAGGCCGGATTTGGGCCGGACGGCGGAACGGGGACAGATCGCGAACGCGTCGTCCCGGCCATGGGGAAAGCCACCGGTGTCG
Organism: Amycolatopsis thailandensis; assembly: GCF_002234405.1. Taxonomy (GTDB): domain Bacteria; phylum Actinomycetota; class Actinomycetes; order Mycobacteriales; family Pseudonocardiaceae; genus Amycolatopsis; species Amycolatopsis thailandensis. The sequence continues at coordinate 77,790 of NZ_NMQT01000022.1, forward strand.
TACTGTCAAGGTCCCTCCGGGGGAAGGACGATCCGATGAACGGTCTTCATCCGATACTCACGCGTCGTGAACCGGCGTTCGGCATATCCGTTCACGCCCGTTCACCGTACCGGCTTGGTTCTTCTCGTTGAAAAACCCGGCCTGATCGAATTCCGTGATCTCGTCCGATATCGTTATCGGAAAGTGCGTATCATGGCCGACCGTGCATTTACTGCACTCGGTCGGCCGAGTGTGATCGCGCGGTCGGAGCCACCACGCCGTCAGAACGGCACCGGGAAGCAGGTGGAGTCCACAGAGGACGCCCGGCCGGAGTCCGGGTCTCGTCCTCGCGGGTGAGTGTCAGTCGCGCCGCCGCGACCGGTGAGCAGGACGTGCGGCGCCCCGAACTCGCGGGTTCTCGATGTGGCCGGACTCCGTCGTCTATAAGGTCCGGGTATGAACCAGTCGATCTCTTTCACCGACCGCAACTTCAAGCTCTCCGTCGTTCAAGAGCTGATGTACAACCAGGACCTGCTTCCGCGGTTCACCCTGCGGGAGTACGCCGCCGAGCAGGGCTTCACCTACGACGGCGGAAGCGTCGAGGCGGTGCCTGAGGCCTTGGCCTACTTCGAGGCGCTCGAAGTCCCTGTCGAGCTCGCGGAGAAGATCACCGAGATCGAGATGGACGGCGGCAACGAGATCTACCTGGAGATCGCGCCGAACTGGGACGGCGAGGACGGGCTCTTCGACGTCGACGAGTTCGCCGACGTGCGGCACTTCCCCAACCTGAAGTCGATGACGCTGCTCTACACGGGCAACGACGAGGCGCTGGAAACGTTGCGCGCACGGGGTATCGAGGCGGACTGGCTCTGATCGGATTCCGGTGCGTCAAGGGGCCGAACGGACCACAGTGTGCGCAGGGCGTCTCGGGTACGTTCGCGGGAACGTATCCGACGGGGGAGTGGATCATGACCGTCCAGGGCCGGTCGCCGGTCCGGCACGGCAGTGCCAAGGACCGGGCTGAGCAGGTGTTCGGTCCGCGAACCGCCAAGCGGGTGGCGACCTTCGGCGACGGAATGTCCTATGTGGAGGCCGGCTTCTGGGCGCAGTCTTTCGCTTGGCTGGTCGATTTCGTCGTGTTCGTACTCGGCGTGGGAGTGGGCGTCATCGTCCTGGCGCTCGTGGATCTGTCGGTGAACCTCGACAACGGGGTGATCGCCCTGGCCGTCCTGGCGATCCTGTTCGTGGTGCCGTTGCTGTACGGCCTGTGTTTCGGCAACGGTCGCGCGCTCGGCGCGGTGCTCACCGGCACCAGGCTCACGCGCGTCGCGGACGGCGGCCGGATCGGCAAGAAGGCACCTTGGGCGATGCTGATCAGGACGGTGCTGATGCCGCTGCTCCTCGTCGCCGTGCTCGCGGCCGCGTTCACCGGAGGCGGTACGGCGCCGGGTGGCTCGCTGGTCAGGGTCAGCGTCGACGTCCGCGCCACCAGGCGGCTCCGTGAGGCGGGCATCACCCGGTGAGCGGCGAGCAGTTCGGTGGCAGCGCGGCGACGTGGTGATCGAAGCTGCGAACGAGACAAGACGCGTGACCGCGAGCGCTACGGCGTCACGCCCGGATAGTCGCTACGCCGCGGTTCGGAGATCCGCGATCCTGTCGGCCAGATCGCGCGCGTCGGCGTTGGCCCGGCGTAGGTGCGCCTGCGCCCACAGCGGGCGCAGGCGGTCCGTGAGGCGGGCGGAGTTCAAACTCGCCGCACCGGCGAGCACCGAGTCGGCCACCTCCACCGAACGATCGGCGTCGCCGTCGACGAGGTGGCTCGTGGCCAGCATCGTCAGGCAGAACGCCTTGCTGCGCGCCATCTCGCGCGGATAAGACGCGACGACGTCGGTCAGCTCGCAGATCGCCGCGCCTGCGTGGGAGGGATCCGCGGTGGCGGCGAGTTCGTTGTGCACCGTCCCGGCCATCGCCATGAGGTCGGTCTCGCCGAAGAACGCCGCATATGGCGGGACGTCGGCCGGGTCGGCTGCGTCGAACGCCGCCCGCGCTCGGCTCAGCCGGCGGATCGCTTGCCCGCTGTCACCGAGGTGCGCGTACGCCCAGGCCATGTTCGCGCGCAGCACACTCAGCATCAGCGGCGAACCGCCGGACTCGGCGGCTCGCTCGCCGCGCCGGAACGCGCCGAGCGCCGCGCGGGATCGGCCGTGGTGCAGGAACACCCGTCCCTTGCGGTAGCAGATGTTCGACACCAGTACGTCGTCTTCGGCCGCGCTCGCCAGGGACAGCGCGCCGTCGAACGCGGCGTGCGCGAGATCGGCGCGGCCCGCGTCGAAAGCGGTCCACCCCACCAGGTTCGTCAGATCCGCCAGCGCGGTGCACAACCGCCGCCGCACGGAATCGCCGCAGTCCCTGGCAAGCAGTCGCGATGCCGAAATCCGGTGGGCCGCCACGGCGTCCGCGCACCGGCCACCGCCGTAGCGGTAGTCCAGCGCCCGGAACCTGCTCGTGTCGGCTTCGACCTGCCGTACGTCGTCGAGCCCGAGACGGGAATCGGTATCCGCGCGCATGACGCTCACCTCGATATTCGGGCGGCCCACTCGGGTTTGCTCCACGATGACGTATCCCTCGGACCTGCTTCGAGGGTCGAAAGTCCCATCCGGCCGGTCAAAACACACCAATCTCGCGGCATCGGTCAGGCTCCGGGCGGTCTGCGGTCCTGGACCCGGCGAGCGACGGCGAGTGCGATCGGTGCCGCGAGCCAGCACAGGTAGGCGCCGGTGCCGCCGGTCAGGAACGCCACGGGAATGGAGATCCCGAACACCGCGGTCAGGCAGACGCTGCGCGTCAGGCTCTGGGCGAACACCCTGGGCGGGTCTTCGGTCCGGTAGAGGTGTTCGCGCCGGACCTCCCGGATGATCAGCGCGAACGACGCCGACGCCAGGACCTGCACCAGCGCGTAGAAGCCGAACCGGGGTGCGAACGCGCCGTCGGCGGTGAGCACCCGTGTCGCGAACGGCATCAGGACCTGCATGAACAGCCAGACCAGGTTGAGGCTGATCAGACGGCCGCCCAGTGAGCGAACGTAGGGGAAGATCTCGTGGTGGGCGCGCCAGTGGGCGGCGATCACCACGAAGCTGAGCGCGAAGGCGAGGTACTCCTTGCCGTGATCCGACACCGAGCTCAGCATGGCCTCGGTGGTGTCGCCGTGCGGGATCGGGAGTTCCAGTGCCAGCAAGGTGAGCGCGATCGCGATCACCGCGTCGGCGAAGATGGTGAGCCGCTCGGCGGCGGACTTCGCGATCGGGTCGTCGGTCTGGGGTTTCATGGTGAGAGCCGGCTTCCGTGGTCTCAGGCGGCGATTTCCGCGGCCGGTCGTGGGGCGGACTCGAATCGCCGGGACCGCACGGCCAGGATGATCATGACCGCCGGGAGCAGGATGTCGGTGACGAGGACCCCGCCGGTGTTGCCGGGGGCGTGGTCACCGTTGGCGAACCACTGGTAGACGTGGCCGATCACGGCTCCCCAGAGGAACATCCCGCCGGCGATGCCGATCGTGATGCGTTCCCGCGCGGACGCCGAGGCGGCCCGGAAGCCCAGGATGGCCATGCCGAGATTGGCGAAGGCGATCTCGAACATGAAGGGCGTCCGGTCGAAGCCGATCGCCGTGGCCATGACGTCCGGGAAGGCGAGGAAGGCGACCGTCATCCAGAGGCTGCCGCAGCCGAAGGCGCCGATGGCCCACCAGCGCTGCCAGATCTCGAGCCGTTCGCGTGGGGACGCGGCGTGGCGGGCCCGGATGGCGGCGCCGATGGCGGGCACCACGACCCAGACCAGGGGGAAGGCGGATTGGGCGAGGTATGAGAGGTTGTCCATGCCTCCAGTCTTAACTAGTTAATATTAACCTGTCAACACTCTGGTATGGTGAGGCTCGTGGACGACGGACTCGCAGACTTGCTGCACCGCGTGGTCATGCTGATGGGCGAGGCGACCCGGAGGCGTACCGATGACCTCGACGGGCTGACCTACAGCCAGATACGCCTTCTTGGCACGCTGGAGGAGGTCGAACCGGCGACGCAGCATCGGCTCGCGCAGGCGCTGTCGGTGTCCGATCCGGCGATCAGCCGGGCCTTGCGGCCACTCGAAGCGGACGGCCTGGTGCGGATCGACGTCGACCCCGACCACGCGCGGCGACGGCTGGTCCGCCTCACCGAAACCGGCCGGAAAGCCTTCCACGCCGCCGGGAAGCCGCTCTACGACGAGTTCCGCGCGGCGCTGGTCGCGGCAGGCTTCCCTTACGAGCGCTACCTCGAAGACACCCTCCGGCTGGCGGAGATCCTCACCCCCGACTGAGTCACGTACGCGGCGAATCAGTCCACTTCGGACACGACGCGGCCGCCGAGCACGGTGAGCACCGAACGGGCATCGAGCAAGTCCCGCCCAGCCGCGGTCAGCGGATCGCGGTCGAAGACGGCCAGATCGGCCAGCCGGCCGGGCGCCAGCGTCCCCTTGCGGCCTTCGGCGTGTTCCAGCCACGCCGGGCCGGTCGTCCACAGCCGCAGCGCTTCCTCCCGGTCGAGCCGTTGCTCCGGCGAGAGCAGGGAGAACGGGTTGGGTCCCGGCTCGCCCGTGAAGGTGGCGACCCCGCGGCGCCAGTCGGGTTCGGTCACCGGGGCGTCCGAGCTGTCCGCGACCACCACGCCGTGGTCGAGCAGCGTCCGGGCGGGGAAGGCCTCACGCCAGCGGTCCTCACCCACGATCCTGACCATCGACGGGCCGCTGAACGTCCGCATGAGCGAGCTGGTGATCACGCCGGTCCCGGTCCGGGCCAGGCGTTCGTGCACTTCCGGCGACAGGAACGTGCCGTGGATGAGCACGTGCCGCGCGTCCGGCCACGGGTCGGCGGCCTCGGCTGCCTCGATGGCGTCGACGACGGCATCGGCCGCCCGATCCCCGGTCACGTGGACCTGCACGCGGACCCGGCGCCGCTGGGCCACGGCGATCAGTTCGTGCAGCTCCCGCACCTGCTCCGGATCACCGGTCCCGGCCGTGACGAGACCTCCGTGCCCGCCGCCGGGATACGGCCGGTGCATCCAGGCCGTGCAATGCGTCGGGACGCCGTCGGCGAACAGTTTGATCCCGCCGACGCGCAGCAGATCGTCCCCGGCACCCAGGTCCGTACTGTCGAGCGCCCGGGCGAGGTCGGCCGCGGAAGTCGTGGGAGACGGCCAATTCCAGTGCAGCAGCGCGGTCACCCGCAGCGTCATCCGGCCCGCCGCGCGCAGATCCCGGTAGTCCTGCCACAGCCCGGGCGGGACGATCGGGTCGGTGACGCTGGTGACGCCGAGCCGGTTCAGCCGGGCCATCGTGCGCGCGGTCGCGTCCAGCCGTTCGTCCCGGCTCGGCTGGGGTAGCAGCCCGGCCACGAGTTCCTGCGCGCTCTCCACGAGGATCCCGGTCGGTTCCCCGGCGGTGTCCCGGAGGATCTCGCCCGCCGCCGGATCCGGTGTCCCCGCGGTGATCCCGGCCCGCTCCAGCGCGGCGCTGTTGACCCAGATCGAATGGGACGACGCGTGATGCAGCACCGTGGGCCGGTTCCCGGTCACCTCATCGAGCCAGGCCCGCGACGGCTCGGCGCGGCCGTCCGCGAACTCGGCGATGGTGGTCTCACGCCAGCCGCGGCCGACGATCCATTCACCCGGCGGCGCGGACCCGAGCGCCCGGCGAACCTCGGCGAGGGAGGCCGCGGCGGCGAGGTTCACGCAGAACTCCGGCCCGGACGAGGCGTACCAGGCCAGATGCAGATGCGCGTCGTTGATCCCCGGCAGGACGGCGCGTCCCCGCAGGTCGACCGACGGCGTGCCGGGAGCGGCCGCGGCGGAGACCGTTTCGTCGTCCCCGACGGCGACGACGCGCCCGCCGGAAAGCAGGATCGCCGTGGCGTTCCCGAATTCGGCGTCGAAGGTGCGCACGAGACCGCCGCGCAGGAGCAGATCGGAAGTCATACCGCCGCCCTCTCCCCGGCCGGGACGGCCGCCTGATGGTCCGGATGCCAGGCCACGACGACGTCTTCACCGGGACGGTGTCCGTGTGCCGTGCCCGCGGACAGCACCGCGCAGCCGCGCGCGCCGTCGGCGTACCGCAGCCAGATCCGGCTGTGGTCGCCCACGTAGACGATGTCGGTGACCTGGGCGCTGACCCGCTGGTGCCCGGGCGGGACCGGTTCGGCGCGGGTGTACAACCTCAGCCGCTCCGGCCGGACGATCGTGACCTCGCCGGGCGTGAGGGACAGGGCGTTGGACTCGCCGACGAACTGCGCGACGAACAACGTTTCCGGGCGCTCGTAAAGATCCTCCGGCGTGCCGACCTGTTCGATCCGGCCCTCGTTGAACACCGCGATCCGGTCGGACAGGGTGAGCGCCTCCTGCTGGTCGTGGGTGACGAACAGGAACGTCATCCCCAGCTCGCGGTGCATCCGGGCGATCTCGCGCTGCAACTGGTCGCGCAGCTTCTTGTCCAGCGCGCCCAGCGGCTCGTCCATCAGCAGCGCCCGTGGCTGGTAGACCACGGCGCGGGCCAGCGCGACCCGCTGCTGCTGACCGCCGGAAAGCTGACGGGGCAAGCGATCCCGGACCGCGGACAAACCGACCAGTTCCAGTACCTCGGTGACGCGGCGGTCGATCTCCGCCTTCGGCCGCTTGCGCTGGGCGAGCCCGAACGCGACGTTGCGGGCGACCGACATGTGCGGGAACAGGGCGTACTGCTGGAACACCACCCCGAGATCCCGCCGGTGCGGTTTGAGCCGCGAGATCTCCTGCCCGTCCAGGGTGATCGAACCCGCGGTGAGCGGGGTGAAGCCGGCGATCATCGACAGCATCGTCGTCTTGCCGGAGCCCGACGGTCCCAGGAAGGTCATGAACTCGCCGTCGGCGATGTGCAGCGAGACGTCGTCCACGGCGGGACGCCCGATGCCCGCGTACGCCTTGGTCACGTGCGCGGTGGTGATACCGCGGTGGTCGTCAGTCATGGTGGCTCCGTCGGCGCAGGAACAGGGGCACGAACAGCAGGATCGTGGTGAACACGACGATCAGGCTCGACGCCGCGGCGATGGTGGGGTCGATCTCCAGGACGATCGACTCGTACATCTTCACCGGCAAGGTCTTGATGGCGGGGGTTTGCAGGAAGAGGGCGACCACGACCTCGTCGAAGGAGGTCGCGAAGGCGAACACGAAGCCCGACATCACGCCGGGAGCGATACTCGGCAGCACGACCTTGCGCAGTGTCGTGAGTTTCGACGCGCCGAGACTCGCGGCGGCCTTCTCCACGACCGGGTCGTACCCGGCGAGGCTTGTCTGCACGGAGGTCAGCACGAACGGCACGCCCAGCACGGCGTGCGCCAGCACGAAACCGAGCATGGTCCCGTTGAGCTGCCACCGCAGGAAGGCCCCGTAGACGGCGACCGCGACGACGATCCCCGGCAGGATCATCGGCGCCATCAGCAGCTGCCGCACGACGCCCCGGCCGCGGAACCGCGCGCGGTCGAGACCGAACGCGGCCGCCACCCCGACGACCGTCGCGAGCACCGCCGCCAGCAGGCCGACCTGGACCGAGTTGGCCAGCGCGGCGAGCCACTGCTTGCTGCCGAAGAACTCGCCGTACCAGCGCCACGACCAGTCGTCCGGCGGGAACTGGAACGTCGAACCGGCGCCGAAACTCATCGGGATCACCACGAGGGTGGGCGCGACGAGCACGAACCCGACGATGACGACCCACACGCGCAATCCCCAGCCGAGCGTCCGCTGCCGGAGCGCGGCCCTCGTGATGGACGGATCACTGGCCACGGTCGGCACCTCCCGCCACACTGGTGCCCAGCGGCGCGGCGACCCGGCTGAGCACGGCCAGCACCACGAGCGTGACGACCAGCAGGATCGCCCCGAGCGCCCCGGCCCCGGCGAAGTCCAGCAAGTCGTTGACCTGGGTGCCGATCACCTGGGCGGCCAGCGCCTGCTGCGGCGTGCCGAGCAGCGCCGGGGTGATGTAGAAGCCCAGCGACATGATGAACACCACCGACACCCCGGCCAGGACGCCTGGCATCGACAAGGGCAGATACACCCGCAGGAAGGCGACAGGACGGGACGCGCCGAGGCTGCCGGCGGCGTGGAGCAGGCTCCGGTCGATCCCGGACATCGAACTGTGCAGCGGCAGCACCATGAACGGCAGCATCACCTGCACCATCGCGACGGTCACCCCGGCCACCGAGCCCAGGAGCACCACCCCGTCGACGCCGAGCGCGGCGAGCGCCTTCTCGATCACCCCACCCCGCTGTTCGAGGACGTACCAGGCGAAGTTGCGGGCCATCACGCTCGTCCAGAACGGCATCAGGACCAGCAGCGTCAGCACCGTGCGGCCCCGGCGCCCGACCAGCGTCATCGCGTAGGCGTACGGGTAGGCGACGATCAGCGTGGTGACGGTGATGATCGACGCGGTCCGCAAGGTCCGCAGCACCACCCGGATCTGCACCTCGTCCCCGAGCACGGCCAGGTAGTTGCCGACGCCGAAATCGGGCTCGGTGAAGCTGCGCCAGAGGATCGCGGCGAGCGGGTAGAAGAAGAACACGAGCACCACGGCCGCGGCGGGCAGCAGCAGCCAGGTCGCGGAACCGGTCCGCCGTGCGGTTCTGACGGTGGTCATCCGGTCCTCCAGTCCGACCAGGCCTTGACGAGCGCCGTCCGGTTCGCCGCCCACCAGCGCACGTCGCTGAGGACGCGCAGGTTTTCCTTTTCGTCGCCCCAGATGTCGAGCTCTCGCCCGATCGGGGTGTTCGGTGCCGGTGCGGCGGTGTTCGCCGGTCCGACGCCCGCGGCGGCCGCGAAGGCAGCCGCCTGCGCCGGTTCCGAGGCGAACCGGATCAACCGTTTGGCTTCCTCCGCCCGCGGTGTCCCCTTCGGCACGACGAGCACGTCCCAGGTCACCGGGACGGGAATGCCGGGCACCACCTTCCAGTTCGTCGCGCCCGCTTTCAGCAGCGAGAACGCGCGGGCGCTGACGATGAGCGCCATGTCCGCCTGCCCGCCCGCCATGCGCTGCTGCTGGTCGCCGTAGGTGCTGGTGATGGTGAGTTCCGGCCGGATGCGGTCGTACATCGACAGCGCGCGGCGGACGTCGAGCGGATAGAGCTTGTCCCGCGGGACACCGTCGGCGAGCAGGGCGGCCTCGATCGTCCCGACACTCGGGTCGCCGCCGTAGATGATCCGCCGTCCGGGAAACGCCCGGAGATCGAAGAAGTCGGCCATTGTGGACGGTGGATCGGCCCCGTAGGCCTTGGTGTCGTACATCAGCATCATGCCGAAGAAGGCGTCCGGCACACCGCAGTCGGTCAGCGATCCTTTCGGGAAGCCGGCTGCCAGCGGCCCCATGTCGACGGGCTCCAGGAGACTGCCGCAGACCGCGGCGGCCGCGGAGGCGTCGGTGTCCACGACGTCCCAGGTGACTTTGCCCGCCTCGACCATCGCCTTCAGCTTGGCGTTGCTCGACGGGCCGTCGATCGTGACCGTGGTCCCGGTCCGCTTCTCGTACGGGTCGAGCCATGCCGAACGCTGACCCGCCTGGTACGCGCCCTGGCCGTAGGAGACGAACACGAGCGAATTCGGGCCGCCTTCGGAAACGGCGCATCCGGTGACGAACAGGGGGACGGCCAGCGCGGCGGACAACAGCGTCGGTATCCGGCGTCTCATGGGGTTTCTCCGCTCAGCTCGCGGCGGCCGCGACGTGGCGGCACAGCACGTCGGCCAGGGTGTCGATCTGCTCCTCGGTGATGACCAGCGGCGGGGACAGCACGATGCTGGTGCCGGAGGCGCGGACCACGACGCCATCCGCGCGGCAGCCGGACTGCACCGACGCGGTCGGCACGTCCGTGAACTCGATGCCGAGCATCAATCCGACCCCGCGGACTTCGCGCACGTGGTCCAGCTCGGTGAGCGGGTCGAGCCGCGCACGCAGGCGGGCGCCGAGCACACGGGCGCGTTCGAGGAGGTTCTCCCGTTCGATGATGTCGATGTTCGCCAGCGCGACCGCCGCGCCGACGGGGTGGCCGTTGTAGGTGAAACCGTGCAGGAACGTGGCCCCGTCGGCGAGGTCGAGCACCCGGCGGCCGATCAGCACCGCGCCCATCGGGACGTAGCCGCTGGTGATGCCCTTCGCGGTGACGATCATGTCCGGCTCGATACCGAAGTGATGACTGCCGAACCAGTGCCCCGTCCGGCCGAAAGCGGTCACGATCTCGTCGACGATCAGCAGGATCCCGTTGCGGCGCAACACTTCCTGCACGCGCGGCCAGTACCCGTCCGGCGGTGGCACCATCCCGCCGACCCCCAGCACCGGTTCGCCGATGAACGCGGCGATGCGGTGCGCGCCGATCTCGGCGATGCGCTGTTCCAGCTCCGCGACGAGCACGTCGGCCGCGTCCGGTCCGTGCTCGATGGCGTGGGGCTTGCCCAGCCATTCCACGTCCGGCAGAAGCGGGCCGAATCCGGCGCGCAGGCCCTCGATCCCGGTCGCGGCGAGCGAAGCGCCGCCCATGCCGTGGTAGCCGCCGGTCCGGGCCAGCACCACGGTCCGCTCCGGGGAACCGGCGTGGTGGAAGGCGAGGCGGGCGAGCTTGATCGCCGTCTCGTTGCCCTCCGAACCGCCGTTGGTGAAGAACACGCGTTCCAGCCCGGCGGGGGCGAGCGACAGCAGCCGCTCGGCGAGACGGATCGACGGTGCGTTCGAGTAGTCACCGAAGGACGAGTAGAACTCCAGACGGCGGATCTGCTCGGCGGCGACGTCGGCGAGTTCGGTCCGGCCGTGACCGACCGGGCACTGCCACAGACCGCAGGTGCCGTCGACGTACTGCCGGCCTTCGGTGTCCCACAGCAGCGCGCCTTCACCGCGGTCGAGGATGAGCGGTTCGGCCGGGGCACCGATCGTGGTGTGCGGATGCACGAGGGTGCGCCGGTCGAGGGCGGCGAGTTCGGAGGTGCTGGTCATGGAAGTCCTTTCTCTGCCCGGGCGCGCTCAGAACCGCAGCGCCACGGCTTTCGTCTCGGTGTAGGACTCGATTCCTTCGGCGCCGCCTTCGCGTTCCTGGCCGGAGTTCTTCTGGCCGCCGAAAGGCAGCTCCGGGCGTACCGGGGCCGGATCGTTGACCCCGATCACGCCGAAGTCCAGCCGGTCGAGCGCCCGCCAGACGCGGCGCAGGTCGCTGCCGAACAGGTAGGCGGCCAGCCCGTAGTCGGTGGCGTTGGCCAGGTCGATCGCCTCGTCGTCGCCGGTGAACGTGGCGACGGCCAGCACCGGGCCGAACGTCTCCTCGTGGCTGACGAGCATGTCCGCGGTGACGCCGGTCAGCACCGTGGGCTCGAAGAAGTGACCGCGCAGCGCCGGGTCGCCGGACTCCCAGCGGCTCCCGCCGACCAGGATCCGGGCGCCCTTGGCCACCGCGTCGGCGACCTGGTTCTCGACCTTCGCGAGCCCGGCTTCGTCGATCAGAGGACCGACTTTGGTGCCCTCGACGTCTCCGCGTCCGAGCCGTAGCGCGGCCGTCTTCTTCTCGATCAGGGCGAGCAGGTCGTCCCGCACGCTCTCGTGGACGTAAAGCCGGTTCACCGCCGTGCAGCTCTGGCCCGCGTTGAAGAACTTCGCGGTGACCACGCCGGTGGCGGCCGCTTCGAGGTCGGCGTCGGCGAAGACGATCGCGGGGGAGTGCCCGCCCATTTCGAGCGACGTCCGGCGAAGCGTGTCGCCGGTCTGCCGCAGCAGGCCCAGGCCGACCTCGGTCGAACCGGTGAAGCTGACCTTGCGCAGCCTGCGATCGGCCAGCAGCGCTCCCACGAGCTCCGCGGGCCGGGTCGTCGTCAGGGATTGCAGCACGCCCGCGGGGAGGCCGGTCGCCTGCACGATGCCGAGCAGCGCGGTGGCGATGAGGGGCGTCTGTTCGGCCGGTTTGGCGATGACCGGGCAACCGGCGGCCAGGGCGAGCCCGACCTTGCGCAGCAGCATGCTCGCCGGGAAGTTCCACGGCGTGATCGCGAGGACCGGCCCGACGGGGGAGCGCAGCACCAGGCCGGGGCCCGCCGCGGAGGCGGGGGTGACCCGGCCGTAGGCGCGCCGGCCCTCTTCCGCGGCCCACTCCAGCATCCGGGCGCCGCCCGCCAGTTCACCGGCGGCCTCCGCGAGGGGTTTGCCGTTCTCCCGGCTCAGCAACGACGCGAGTTCGCCCTGACGGGCGCGGATTTCCGCCGCCGCGGCGCGAAGGTGCCCGCTGCGGGTCTCCGCGTCGGTGTCCGCCCAGCCGCGGGCGGCGGCGGACGCGGCGTCGAGCGCGGCGAGAGCGTCGGCGGGTTCGGCGTCGGACGCCTGGCCGAGAACGTCGAGGCTCGCCGGGTCCACGACGTCGAACGTCGCCGGGGCGGAACGCCAGTGACCGTCGATCAGCAAGGTCGCGGCAGCGGTGTCGGGCATCGGATGAGCCTTTCGCTTCGGGGATGCGCCGAGTCTGACCCCCGAGTGTTGATTAAGTCAACACCCAATGCGTTCCGATGATCCTTAATGGACAGTGCGTAGTTGTTGTCCTGCAACGAAAAAAAGGCAGTACCGTGGACCGGTGTCACGCTGGGGCGCGTGTCATCGGGCCGCGGTACTGCCTTTTCGTTCTAGTGGACTTCCGATCGATGCCTCGCCACTACGGCGTGCAGTGCTCCGAGCGCGGGGCCGGGGTCGACGTCCGGATCCGCGACCTGGTGCAGGAACATCCCGTCGAGGGCGTAGAAGACCAGTTGCGCGAAGCCGTCGTCCGCTCCCAGTTCTTTGCCGACCGCGTCGAGATAGCCGCGGTAGAGCCGCCGGAGCACCGGGCGCAACTCCGGGCGCCGCGCCGATTCCACGACCAGCTGATACTGGAAGACCTGGATCTCCGCGCTGTCCCGGTACCGTTTCCGGATCTCCTCGCCGTCGGCGAACACTCCGGTGCGGGCGCCGATCAAACCGTTCTCCGCGCTTTCTTCGAGCACCCAGTCCAAAGAGGACTGGAGGAGATCGTCGATCGACGAGAAGTGGTGCTGTACCGCGCCTGTGGTGCAGCCTGCCGCCCTGGCGGCCGCGCGATAGGTGAGACCGCGAAGTCCCTCCCGCGCCACGACTTCGACCGCCGCGCGCTGGAGTGCCCGCTTCATGCCCGAAGCGTCGTCCTGTGTCTCGGACCGGCTCATCCGGAACCTCCCTGCGTCAGGAGGCTACATTACAGATGTAATGTCGGCTAGTGCCGGTGGTTTGCCAAGTGCTCGCTACCGGAAGCGCCAGCAGTCACAGCAGCAACCTTGCCGGGGTAGCTGAAGTACATGAAGGCCCC
>NZ_NMQT01000220.1 GCF_002234405.1 Amycolatopsis thailandensis
GTCCGCGAAGGACTCCGAGCACCCCGGCGCGTCCACCCCGGTCGGCAGCGCGAACCTGATCTACCGCGTGCTCGACGCCCTCGCGTCCGACCGTGAGACGTGGTCGAAGACGGTGCTGCTGATCAACTTCGACGAGAACGACGGCTATTTCGACCACGTCCCGCCGCCGATGCCGCCCGGCAACGCGGCGAACGACGCGGACCACTTCAACGGCCAGCCGCTCGGGTTCGGCCCGCGCGTGCCGATGACGGTCGTCTCGCCGTGGTCGATCGGCGGCAACGTCGATTCGACGGTGTACGACCACACCTCGGTGCTGCGGTTCCTCGAACGCTGGACCGGCGTGGGCGAGCCGAACATCAGCAAATGGCGGCGGACCGTCGCGGGCGATCTCACCGGCGCCTTCGACTTCTCGCGCGCCGGACGCCAGCCCCGGGTGAACCGGCCCGGTCCGGTGCCCGCGCCGATCAGCCGCTGGCGGCCGTCCGCCCCGGCGGAGCAGAGCCTGCCGGTGGCAGAGCCCGGCAACCGGCCGTCGCGTCCGCTGCCGTACCAGGTTTCGGTGTCCGGCGTCGTCAAGTCCGGTTCCCTCGCGCTGTCGCTGGTGAACAGCGGCTCGTCTTCGGCGCATTTCGCGCTGTACCCGTACAAGGGCGAGTTCGCCGAGCCCGCGCACCGCGACGTCCGCGGTGAGGCGCCGGAGGTCGTGAAGCTGGCCGGTGACGAGTACCGCGTCGTCGTCCAGGGTCCGAACCGGTCGTGGTGGGAACTGCGCGGGAACCGTCGCGGGGCCGCCGCGGGCGTCGACGTCCGGACACGGTTCCTGACGTGGCGTTCGGGGGTCGAGTTCAAGCTGTCCAACTCGGGCACTTCGGCGCTGACGCTGCGGCTGTCGTCCTCGCGGTTCACGCGGGTGGTGCGGGTCGGGGCCGGACGTTCGGTCACCGTGGACTGGCCGGTTTCGGGCGGCTGGTACGACGTTCGCGTGACGGCGGACGGGGATCCGTCGTTCCTGCGGACGCTGACCGCGCGGGTGGAGAACGGACGGTCCGGCGTCTCCTGCTGACGCGGACTCGTGAGCGGGTCAAGGGGGTCGT
>NZ_NMQT01000221.1 GCF_002234405.1 Amycolatopsis thailandensis
GTCGATGACGTAGTCGCCGCCGTCCTCGCGGATGCCGGTGGAGCGGAAGGTGATGACCGGGTGCTCGTCGACGTGGAAGAAGTCCTCGGACTTGAGGTGCGTGTCACGCCCGTCGACACCGCTGGCGACCGACGACGCGTCGATCTCGACGGTGACCGAGGAGTCGAGGATGTTGTCGGCGGTGACGACCTCGCCGGTGAAGGCGGTGAAGTTGCCGCGGGACTTCGCCAGGCCGAGGTGCTTCACGGTGTAGGCGATGTCGGAGTGGGCGGTGTCGATCGTCCACTTGCCTGCGACGTAACCCGGGATTTCGGTGGTGGTCATGTGAGTCGATCTCCAAAAGTCTGTGGTGAACCCTGAGCTGGTTGAGCGCTCAACAATGACTGTAGCGTAGTTTGGTTGAGCGTTCAACCAGGGGTAGTATGGGTCTCATGTCCGAACCTCGATGGCTCTCCGACCAGGAGCAAAAAGTCTGGCGTGACTTCTCCGCGGCCACGCGGATGCTGCAAGCCCATCTGGAGGGCCAGCTTCAGCACGAGGC
>NZ_NMQT01000222.1 GCF_002234405.1 Amycolatopsis thailandensis
GGGCCAGCTTCAGCACGAGGCGGGCATGCCCCACACCTACTACGAGGTTCTCGTCGCCCTTTCCGAAGCGCCGGGCCGCAAGCTGCGGATGAGCGAACTCGCCGACGCGCGCAAGGCGTCGCGCAGCAGGCTCTCGCACGCGGTGGCGCGGCTCGAAGCGAACGGCTGGGTGCGCCGTGAGTCCTGCCCCACCGACAAACGTGGTTCCTGGGCGGTGCTCACCCCCGAAGGATTCGCCGCGCTGGAGGAGGCCGCCCCCGGGCACGTCGAGGCCGTCCGCGAGAGTCTTTTCGATCCGCTGACCCCCGAACAGGTGAAGGCGCTCGGGGAGATCAGCGCGGCCGTGCTGGAGCGGCTGTCGCCGAAATGCGCCGCGGCGGAGGCGGAAATGGCGCTGCGGGAAGAGTCTCTCGCGGACATCGGGGAGACGGCCGAACTGGCCAAAGCGGACTGACCTCGAGCCCGTCCGGGGCGGGCACGACGACGGGCGTCGGTGCGGGTGGATAGGCTTCGGGCGGCCACCCGACCCTGCTGCTTAGGTGCACCTGAAGAACCGATGCTCAACATTTTCGCGCGCGCCTCCGTTTCCCGCGTCACCGACCCGATGGGGAAGGTGCTCGTGCGCGCCGGTCTGACCCCCAACGCGATGACCGTCATCGGCACGGCCGGGGCGGTTCTCTGCGCGCTCGGGTTCTTCCCCAACGACATGCTGCTGTGG
>NZ_NMQT01000223.1 GCF_002234405.1 Amycolatopsis thailandensis
ACGACCAGCGCCGGGGCCGCGGCCTCGACCGGGACCACCTGGTAGAGCGGTGTCAGGAACATCGCCGCGATGAAGAGCACGCCGGTGACGACGTTCGCGAGCCCGGTCCTGGCGCCTTCGGCGATACCGGACGCGGACTCCACGAAGACGGTGTTCGAACTCGACGACGCGAAACCGCCCGCCACCGCGGCGGTGCCGTCGACGAACAGCGCCTTCCCGACATTGGGGAGCTTGCCGTCCTCCGGGAGGAGACCGCCCTCCTTGGCGAGCCCGGTCATCGAGCCCATGGTGTCGAAGAAGTCCGCCAGCACCAGGGTGAACACCAGCAGCACGACGGTGATGATCGGCAACCGGGTCCAGGCGCCGAAGGAGATGTCGCCGACCAGCGAGAGGTCCGGCAGGCCGAGGACCTGATCCGGCAGCGCCGGGTAGCCGAGGTTCCAGCCCAGCGGGTTGACACCCTTCGACGGACCGACCTTGGTGATCGCCTCGACCACGATCGCCAGCACGGTCGAGGCGAGGACACCGATCAGGATCGCGCCCTTGACCTTCTTCGCCACCAGGATGCCGGTGACCAGCAGCCCGACGACGAACACCAGCGTCGGCCACGAGGCGATCGAGCCGTCGATGCCGAGACCGACCGGCACGGTCGTCTTCGCCTCATCCGGGACGCGGCGGACGAACCCCGCGTCGACCAGGCCGATCAGGCAGATGAACAGGCCGATACCGACCGCGATGGCCGATTTGAGCGGGGCGGGCACGGCGTTGAACACCGCGGTCCGGATCCCGGCGAAGACCAGCAGGACGATGACCAGGCCCTCGATCATCACCAGGCCCATCGCCTCGGGCCAGGTCATCTGCGAGGCGAACGTGACCGCGATCAGGCTGTTGATACCGAGACCGGTGGCGATCGCGAACGGATAGTTCGCGACCAAACCCATGACGATGGTCAGCACCCCCGCGACCAGCGCGGTCACCGCCGCGACCTGCGGCACGGGCAGGATGTTGCCCAGAACGTCCTTGTGCGCGCCCGCGTCGTCCACGGCGAAGCTACCGATGATCAACGGGTTGAGCACCACGATGTAGGCCATCGTGAAGAACGTGACGATCCCGCCACGGACCTCACGCCCCGGTGTCGAGCCGCGCTCGCTGATCTTGAAGAACCGGTCCAGTGTGGAC
>NZ_NMQT01000224.1 GCF_002234405.1 Amycolatopsis thailandensis
AAGAACCGGTCCAGTGTGGACCGGGTGCGCTGCTCCGCCATCGCGTACCACCCTTCGCCCGTTGCCGGGTACCCTTCCCCACGTGGGCGAATCGATCAATTCCGGGGAAGTAAACGGTTCATTGCGGCCAACGCCGGAGCTGCCGAAGCGGCTGACCGACCTGACGCCGGTCGTGATCGTAGGTACCGCGCTCTGGGCCGTCGCGACCGTGGTCCTGTTCTTTGTGACCGACGGCATCTGGGTGCAGACGGCGTTCTCCGGCCTCGTGCTCGGCTTCATCGGCCTCGCGATCATCGCCTGGCAGCGCGCCGCCGCCCGGCGCGGCTCGAAGAGCGCCCAGCGACTTTAAGAGCGCTCAGCGACTTCAGGAGCCCGCATTTCGTCCTCTGAATGCGGTACTTGCGTGTGCAACTACCGCATTCAGAGGACGAAACGCGTCAGTTCAGGAGCGCCGAGGGTGAGGGGTCTTCGAGCAGGGCTGTGAGGATGTGCCGGTCGGCCCATCGGTCCGTGGCCCAGGCGAAGGCACGCCCGAGGCCTTCCGGGGTGTCGGCGGCGTGCAGCCTGCCGTCGGACCACCAGGCGACGTCGTGCTCCGCGTCCTCGAAAGTCACCGTCAGCGACTCGTGCAGCAGCACGCCGCCGTCGTGCAGTTCGACGCCCAGTTGATCGGCGGCCAGCCGGAGCGCGGAAAGCTCCGTCCACGGCACGTACTCGCCGTCTTCGGTGACCTTGGCGTCGAGACCGCTCGCCACCGGCAGGTCCAGCAGCTCCGCCAGCGCGACGGCGCCGCTCGCCGAGACGACCATCCGCTCCGGTGTCAGGACGGCGGCGAACCACGGCACGTCGAGCACGACGGCGTCGCGGGCGTCGACGGCCGAACCGTCCGCGGCCCGGACCCGTTCCGGTGCCGGAACGTCCACTGTGTACTCCGCGAGCGCCGCGTGCGCGCGGGACGCGAGCCCCGGGCTCACCTTGCGCTCGGGGTCGCCCAGCCGGTCCAAGAGATCTTCGACGTCTTCGGCGTCCGATCCCAGCTCCGTCCGGACTCCGGCGGCGAGCAAGATCTCCTTGCTCAGCCCCGAATCCGGGACGACGTCGTAGAGCCCGGCCAGCGTCGCCGCTTCCGGCATGCGCCAGTCGAGCGGCACGTGCCCGTCCAGCAGCGCGTAACGCGCCAGCCACCAGCCGGTGTGCCCGCCGGGTTCGGTGAGGGCACGCCAGGTCTCGGGGCGCGCCGCGAGCAACCGCAGCGCTTCCGGCCAGGCGTCGTCGCCGACGAGGTCGAGGTCGCGCACGGCGAGCACCCGTGACGGCGGGCGCTCCCGCGAGTCCCACCAGTCGTGTTCGTCGGGCAGTCCGTGCTCGGGCTCCAGCGGTTCGTCGTCGGTGATGACGGCGAAGGAATCGAGCACGCCGACGGCGACGAGCGTGGCGACCGGCCAGTCCTCGGCGAACTCCTCGTCCAGCACGGACAAGGCGCCGTCTTCCTCGAACACCTCGGGGTCGAAGATGTCGCCCAGCGGCGACGTCGGCAGGACGAGTTCGTCCGCGCGCCGCCAGCCGTCCTCGCTCGGCAGGGCCAGCGCACCGGCCCATTCGGGGGCTTCGTCGCCGACCTCGGCGATCAGGCGGAGCACCGCGCCCGCGAGCGCCATACCGTCCAAACCGGACCGGACGTCTTCGACACTGCGCTCGACGGCGGCGCTCAGCGCGTCGGCTTCGAGCAGGTCGCTCGCCTCGGCGTGCTTGGCGCCCAAGCGTTCCAGCAACGGATGCGCCGCGACCGGATGGACGAGCCGCAGTCCGATGATGTCCACATCGGACAGCAGTTCGAGCAGTTCCGCCGAGCCGCCGACGAGCAGCGCGTCGCGCACGCCGGGCAGGGTGCGGCCGTCCGACATCGGTACCGGCAAGGCGCCGAGGTCGTCCTTGGTGAGGTCGTGCGCTTCGAGCGCCGGGAGCAGCACGTCGTAAAGCGAGTGCCACCAGGAAGGTTCGCGCTGGGCGCCGGTCAGCAGCTCGATGGCCTCGGCGGGTTCGAGCGACTGCGCACCGACGGCGCGAAGGTCCACACCAGACAGAGAGACCAGGCCGGGCACGAGATCGGCCAGCAGCGGCGCGAGACCCGGCACGTCGACCGAGAGCACCCGCGCGCGGCGGCCCGGCAGGTCGTCGCCTTCCTGCGCCGGGAGCCAGGGCAGATCCGCGAGGTTCTCCAGAATGGCTTCCCGCAGCGTTCCGTCCACAGTGGAACGCGGGAAGGACGCGCCGGGCACGAGCGTCAGGCGTTCCTTGGCGGGCAAGGAACAGACGAGAGCGACGTACTCTCGCGCGGCGTTCTTCAGCGCCGCCGTCAGCTCCGGCCCCGGCAGCGCGCGGCGGCGGGACGGCTCGATCGGCAGCGTCGCGATCAGCCTCGCCGGCAGGGAAAGTTCGTCGTCGGTGGGTGTCGGCGCGTGCAGGACGTCGTCCCCGAGCGGCTTCGGCGAACCGGACGCGTCCAGCGGGACAGCCCAGACGACGTCGCCGCGATGGACCTGCCAGTGGTCGGCGGAACCGTCCGGGGACGAAAGCTCGACGACACCGTCGCCGAGGTCGGTGCGGCGCCAGGCACCGCCTTCGACCTCGATGCTTTCCAGCCAGGACAGGGTAAGCAGGAGGTCGCCGATGTCGTTCTTCAGATCCGCCAGCAGCGCGGGGACGTCGACGCCCTCGCGCAGCGGAAGCCGGACCTCGGTGGCGAAGCCTTCGGGTACGGGAGGTTCGTCGTCCGAAACCGGCCAGGGCAGCCGGAGCACGGGAACGTCACCGGCGCGGTCGGCCGCGGTTCGCGTGCGTTCCGCGGAGAACGCGACCCCGCCGGTCGCCGAGACGATCCGCGGTTCGGCGGAAACCGTGAGCACGGCGGCGAACCCGACGCCGAACCGGCCGACGGTCTCCTCGCCCTTGCCGGAAGCACGAAGGGAGGCAAGGGATTCGACGCCGCGGGCGTCCAACGGCGCGCCCGTGTTGGCGAACCTCAGTTCACCGTCCACAACGGACACTCGGAGCCTGCCGCGCTCACCGGCCGCCAGCGCGGCGTCGGCGGCGTTCTGCGCCAGCTCGACGAACAGCCTGTCCCGGTAACCACCGACGCGGAGATCGTTCTCGGTGTTGGTGTCTTCGGTGAACCGCGTCGGCGAATCCGCCCACGCGCGCAGGACGGCGGCGCGTAACCGCTCGGTGCCGAACGGGTCAGTGCTCACTGGCGCTTTCGGCTTCGGCCTGTGCCTCGTCGGCGGTCTCGGGCTCGACCTCCGGCTGGACCTCGGCGGTCTCCGGCACCTCGGCCACCGGGGCCTCGGACTCGTCGACGACCGTGGCTTCGGCAGGCTCGGCGGTCTCGGCCACGACGGCTTCGGCGGCTTCGGTCTTGGGCTCCTCCGAAGCGGCCTCGACGGCTTCGGCCTCGACGGGCTCGGCCGGCGCCTCGGGCGCGGGCTCGAAGTCGATCAGCGAGTCGTCGTAGACCAGTTCCGCCACCGGCACCGACGAGGTCACCTCGACCTCGATCTCGGAGTGCGCGCCGCAGCCGTACTCGACGTCGACGACGTGGCCGTCCGCCGGGGAGATGTCATTGGTGCACGCGCCGAAGGCCGCGCTGAGCGACCCGGCGAGCGACACGAAGAACCCACAGCTCCCGCAGACGTCCGGCGCGCTGCGCGCCATGTCCGAACGCGGGCCGAACTCGCCACCGTGCCAGCGGGCGGCGGCGTCGAGCCTGCCGTGCCGCGACAGCACGTGGACCCGGCCGAGGCCGGTCTCCTTGGCGACCGCTTCGACCGCGGGATCGTCGGACTCCAGGTACGCCGGGGCGAGCCGCGGGTCGTCCTTCTCCACCGGGAAGATGTCACCGACGCCGAGGTCGCCCGCCTGGACGCGGCGGTCCCACGGCACCCACGCCGGCGCGACCCGCGCGTCCGGCCCCGGGATGAGCACGACCTCGCTGACCGTGATCGGCTCGTCCTCACCGGCGAGCGCCACCGTCACCGACCAGCGCCAACCGCGATAACCCGTCACGGTCGCCTCGAACAGATGGCTCGCGGAAACCGCGTCCTCGGAGTCCACGCCGACGTGCGCGCCGACCTGTTCGGCACCGGCGTCCTCCAGCACCGCCGCGCGGGCCAGATCGACCGCCTCGGCGAGTTTGCGCTGGATAGAGCCGTCGTCCAGGGTCAACAGCAGGGTCATGCCCCCATTCTGCCGCACGCGATATCGCGGTCCGTGTCAGGCTGTCCGCGTGCGCACGCTGATGACCACCTCGCTCCTGCTGGCCGCCGTCCTCGGTGGCTGCGCCGCCGCGCCGGGAAGCGACGCCGCGACGCCCGCTCCGGAGAAACTCAAGGTGCAGGTGCTCTCGACGCTGCCGCACGACCCGGCCGCCTTCACCCAAGGCCTCGAGTTCTCCGGCGAGACGCTGTACGAGGGCACCGGCCTGGTCGGGAAGTCATCGATGCGGGCCGGGCCCGCGGGCGCGGCGCCGTCGGTGCGGCAGGAGTTGCCGGGGCTGTTCGGCGAGGGCATCACCGTGCTCGGGCCGACGGCCTGGCAGATCACCTGGCAGGACGGCGTCGCGATCGAACGCGACGCCAAGACACTGGCCGAGCTCAGGCGCGTGAACTACACCGGTGAGGGCTGGGGCCTCTGCCACCACGACGGCAGGCTGGTGATGAGCGACGGCTCGTCGAGGCTGACCTTCCGCGACCCGGCGACCTTCGCGCCGACGGGCGGCGTCGACGTCGGGCGCGACCAGCTGAACGAGCTGGAATGCGTCGGGGACTCGGTGTACGCGAACGTCTGGCAGACCGACCGGATCCTGCGGATCGACGCCGCGACCGGGCGGGTCACCGGCGAGATCGACGCGTCGGGGCTCCTTACTTCCGGGGAACGCGGTTCCGCCGACGTCCTCAACGGCATCGCGGCGGTGCCCGGGACCGGCGAATTCCTCATCACCGGCAAGCTCTGGCCCAAGATGTTCCGGGTGAAGTTCGTCCCCGTGACCTAGAAAGCAGTGGTGAACGCGCGGAGCGGGTCCCGCGTAAGGCAGGATTGACTGGTGGGAATCTTCGGCTCGAACTCTGGACCCGACGGCACGCGTTCCGGCCGGTCGGGCAAGGAGCGCGGCCGCAAGAGCAAGCGCAAGTGGACACCGGAGCCCGGCGCGCCCCAGGCGCGCAGCTGGTCCGCGCCGCCGCCGACCCGGGTCGAGCAGCAGCCGGTGCCGCCGCCTCCGCCACGCGCGGCCCGTCCCCAGCCCCAGTACCCGCCGCATCCGTCAGGGCCGACCGCCCATGACGCGCGCACCGGCGCGATCCCCATGGGGCACCATCACCCTCCACCCCCCCGGCCACCCCACACGCCCCCGCCACGCGCGCCGCCGCACCCCGATCCCTCGCCGCCGCACACCCCACCACCCCGGCCCCGCCCC
>NZ_NMQT01000225.1 GCF_002234405.1 Amycolatopsis thailandensis
TTGTCCCGAAGGACGACACCGCGGCACGGCGCGGCCTGCCGGAGCCGGGCCACTCGCGCGGCTCCGTGAGCAGTTCGATCGCGCCGGCGTCCCATTCGACCTCGGTCGACGGTTCCGCCGCGTGCAGGGTGCGGGGCAGGGTGCCCCGCCGCATCGCCTCGACCATCTTGATGATCCCGGCGACCCCCGCCGCGGCCTGCGTGTGGCCGAGGTTCGACTTGACCGAACCGAACCACAACGGCTCATCCCGCTCGGCACCGTAGGTCGCGATGAGCGCCTGCGCCTCGATCGGGTCACCCAGCCGCGTTCCCGTGCCGTGCGCTTCGACCGCGTCGATGTCCGAAGTGGACAGACCGGCGTCGGCGAGCGCCGCGCGGATCACGCGCTGCTGCGAGGGCCCGTTCGGCGCGGTGAGCCCGTTGGACGCGCCGTCCTGGTTGACCGCCGAGCCGCGGACCACGGCCAGCACCGGATGCCCGTTGCGGCGGGCGTCCGAAAGCCGCTCCAGCACGAGGACTCCGGCGCCCTCCGACCAGCCGGTTCCGTCGGCGTCGGCGGAGAACGACTTGCAGCGGCCGTCCGGGGAAAGCCCGCGCTGGCGGGAGAAGTCGAGGAACGTCTCCGGCGTCGCCATCACGGTGACCCCGCCGGCGAGCGCCATGTCGCACTCCCCCGCCCGCAGCGACCGGGCGGCCAGATGCAGGGCGACCAGCGAAGACGAACACGCCGTGTCGACCGACACCGCCGGCCCCTCCAGCCCGAGGGTGTACGCGACCCGCCCGGACAGCACGCTGGCCGACGTGCCCGTGCCCAGGAACCCGGCGACGCTGTCGGGGACGCTGGCCAGTTTCGCGGCGTAGTCGTAGTACATGATCCCGGCGAACACGCCGGTGGCGCTGCCCTTCAGCGAAGCCGGGTCGAGCCGGGCGCGTTCGAGGGCCTCCCAGCTGATTTCGAGCAGGAGACGCTGCTGCGGATCCATCGCGAGCGCTTCCCGGGGCGAGATCCCGAAGAACTCGGGGTCGAATTCGCCCGCGTCGTGCAGGAACCCGCCGTGCCGGGTGTAGGTCTTGCCGGGCAGGCCGGGCTCGGGGTCGTAGATGCCGTCGACGTCCCAGCCGCGCCCGCCGGGGAACGGCGAGATCGCGTCGGTGCCCGCGTCGACGAGGTCCCACAGATCCTCGGGCGACCGGACGCCGCCGGGATAGCGGCAGCTCATCGCGACGATCGCGATCGGTTCGTCAGCGGCGCCTCGGCGGGTCACCACCGGACGGGCCGGTTCCGGGGCGCCGAGCAGTTCGGCGCCGAGGAACGCGGCCACCGCCGCCGGGCTCGGGTGGTCGAAGACGAGGGTCGCGGGCAGCCGCAAGCCGGTCTCGGCGCTGAGCTCGTTGCGCAGTTCGACCGACGTCAGCGAGTCGAAGCCCAGTTCGGTGAACGGTCGCGACGGCTCGACGGTCTCGGCGCCCGCCCTGCCAAGGACGGCGGCGACGCGAGCCCGGACCAGCTCGATCAGCAGGGCTTCACGGTCAGTCTCGGACAGTCCAGCGAGCCGCCCCGCAAGGCCGGTATCGGTGCGACGGGCGGCCTCGCGGCGCGTCCGGACGCGGACCAGACCGCGAAGCAGGGGCGGGACCCCGGCGTTCCGCACGACGGCGAGGTCGAGCCGCACCGGAACGAGGACGGCACCGCCATCCGCCACGGCGGCGTCGAACAGCGCGAGGCCTTCGTCCGGTTCGAGAGCACCGAAGCCGTCCTTGCCGATCCGGTCCCGGTCGGTGTCGCTGAGCGCGGCGCCCATCCCGTCGCGCCACAGGCCCCAGGCCAGCGACTGGGCGGGCTTCCCGTCGGCGCGACGCCGCCGCGCGAGGGCGTCGAGTTCGGCGTTGGCGGCGGAGTAGGCCGCCTGCCCCGGCGAGCCGAACACCCCGGCGATCGAGGAGAACAGGACGAAGAAGTCGAGGTCGCCGGTGAGTTCGTCGAGCACGTGGGCGGCGGTCGCCTTCGCCCGGAAGACGCCGTCGAGCCGCTCGGGTGTCAGCGACGTGACGACGCCGTCGTCGAGGACACCCGCCGCGTGGACGACGCCGGTGACCGGAGGATCGGCCCGGTCCAGGAGATCGCGCACCTGGTCACGGTCGGCGACGTCGCAGGCCTCGATCCGGGCCCCGAGCTCTTCGGCGAGTTCCTTGGCGCCGGGCGCGGCCTCACCGCGACGGCTGACCAGCAGCAGATTCCGGACCCCGTGTTCGGCGACCAGATGCCGGGCGACACGGGCGCCGAGCCCGCCTGTTCCGCCGGTGATCAGCACGGTGCCGGAGGTGTCCAGTGTGGACCCGCCGGTTCCGGCCCTCGCCAGGCGTGGCGCGAACAGCGATCCCCCGGAGGCGCGCACTTCGGGTTCGCCGGTGGCCAGGGCGGCGTCGACGTCGGCATGACCGCCCCGGACCAGGACGATCCGGCCGGGATGCTCCGCCTGCGCTGCCCGGACCAGACCCTCGACCGCGCCTTCGTGCCTGGTCAGCACCACCAGCGGAGCAAGCTCGTCGGTGGCCAGGAAGTCCTGCAGCGCGGCGAGGGTGGCGTCGAGCGAATCGGCTTCCAGTACCGCGGCGGGGGTGACGTCCGAGGAACCGGCGGGAAGCGGAACGTCCTCGACGCGATAGAGGCCGTCCTGCACCGAGGCCGTGGCCGTGACGGCGCGGACGCTGAGCCCGCCGACGGAGGCGACAGGGGCACCAGTCCCGTCGGCGAGAGCGAAAGCGAAGCCGTCGGCGACCGGCCGGGCATGGACCCGGAGTTCGGTCGCGCCCCGGGCGTGCAGCACGACGTCGCGCCAGGCGAAGGGAACCGAACCCTGGTCCTCACCCGGGACGGCGGTGGCCTGGAGGGCGGCGTCCAGCAAGGCCGGGTGCAGGCCGAATTTGGCGGCCTGCTCGGGCTCCGGCAAGGCGACCTCGGCGAAGATCTCGCCGCCGCGACGCCAGACCTTGCGCAAGCCCTGGAACATCGGCCCGTAGGCCAGTCCGGCGGCGGCGAGCCGGTCGTAGGCGTCTTCGAGACTCAAGGCTTCGGCGTTCTCCGGCGGCCACGGTGTGTCCATTGTGGACACCGGCGGGTTGCCGAGGAAGCCGGTGGCGTGGGTGATCCACGGGCGCTCGGGCAGTCGCGAGTGGATCGACACCGGGCGGCGGCCGTGCTCGTCGGCGGCACCCGCGACGACCTGGACCTCGGGCGCGGCACCGGGTTCGAGGATCAGCGGTTCCTGGAGGACGAGCTCTTCGACTCCCGGACAACCTGCTTCGTCGCCCGCGCGCACGGCGAGCTCGGCGAACGCGGTGCCGGGGACGAGCACCCGGCCCGCCACGACGTGGTCGGCCAGCCACGGGTGCCGGTCGAGCGAAAGCCGCCCGGTGAGCAGGACACCGTCGTCGGCGGCGACGGACACCGCGGCGCCGAGCAGCGGATGATCGGTGGCGGCGAGCCCGGCGGCGGTGACGTCGGCGTCGCTTTCCTGGCCGAGCCAGAAGTACTCGTGCTGGAAGGCGTACGTCGGCAGCTCGGTGAAACGTCCGCTGCCGCCGAGGTACGCGGTCCAGTCGACCGCGACACCGCGCGCGTGCAGCGCGCCGACCGCGGTGACCAGTTGCCGGGGTTCGTCGTGACCGCGGCGCAGGGCGGGGATTCCGCCGTCGACCAGCGCGCTGAGCACGGCATCCGGGCCGAGCTCGAAGAACTTCGTGATCCCGGCCGCCGTCAGGCGCTGCACCGCGTCGGAGAACCGCACGGTGTCGCGGACATGGGCGACCCAGTAGGCCGGGTCGGTCACGGGCGACGACATCGGGATGCGCGGCTCCGAGAACGTCAGTTCCCGCACCACCGCGGCGAACTCGTCCAGCATCGGCTCCATCAGCACCGAGTGGAACGCGTGCGAAACGTCCAGACGCTTGGTCTTCCGGTCGCTGAACCGTTCCACGAAGGCAAGCGTCGGCTCTTCGGCGCCCGACAACACCACCGAAGAAGGCCCGTTCACGGCGGCAAGCGAAACGCCGTCCGGCAACTCGCCGAGTTCGCCTTCGGATGCCTGCACGGCGACCATCACGCCACCCTCGGGCAACGCCTGCATCAACCGGCCACGTGCCACGACGAGCTTCGCCGCGTCCTCCAACGAGAGAACACCCGCGACATGAGCCGCCGCGATCTCACCGATCGAATGCCCAGCCAAGAAATCAGGCCGCACACCCCAAGACTCCACCAACCGGAACAGAGCCACCTCAAGCGCGAAAATAGCGGGCTGCGCGAACTCCGTCCGCGACAGATCACCGATCTCCGGCAGCAGTGCGGAAACCTCGTCGTACGCGGCCGCGAAGACCGGAAACGCCTGGTAAAGCTCACTTCCCATGCCGACACGCTGCGAACCCTGACCGGTGAACAGGAAAGCCAGTCCGCCCTCGGTGACCCGAGTCGCGGTCACGTCGGCCAGGCCGGCCGAAAGGGATTCCCAGTCGGTGCCCGTGACGACAGCCCGGTACGGCAGCGCCGCGCGCGTGGTCAGCGTGTGGGCGACGTCGATCGGCTCAGCGGTTCCGGCGATCGACAACAGCCGGGACGCCTGCGCGATCAGCGCCGGTTCGGTGGCCGCGGACAACAGCAGCGGCACGACGGCGGGCGCGTCCCCGGCAACGGGGATCTCCGGGGCGGGGGCCTGTTCCAGCACGACGTGCGCGTTGGTCCCGCTGATCCCGAACGACGACACCGCCGCCGAGCGCGGACGCCCGGTCTCGGGCCACGGCGTGCGTTCGGTCAGCAGCGAGACCGGTCCGGCGGCCCAGTCGACCTCGCGGCTGGGCGTGCCGACGTTCAGGGTGGGCGGCAGGACACCGTGGCGCATCGCCTCGACCATCTTGATGATCCCGGCGACGCCGGCCGCGGCCTGCGCGTGCCCGAAGTTCGACTTGACCGAACCGAGGAACAGCGGACGCTCGCGGTCACGGCCGTAGGTGGCCATCAGCGCTTCGGCCTCGATCGGATCGCCCAGCCTGGTCCCCGTGCCGTGCGCCTCGATGGCGTCGACGTCCGAAGTGGACAGTCGGGCGTCGGCGAGCGCGGCACGGATCACGCGTTGCTGCGACGGGCCGTTCGGCGCGGTGAGCCCGTTGGACGCGCCGTCGGAGTTCACCGCGGTTCCCCGCACCACGGCGAGGATCCGGTGTCCGTTGCGCTGGGCGTCGGACAGCTTCTCCAGCACGAGCATCCCGACACCCTCGGCCCACGCGGTGCCGTCCGCGTCGTCGGAGAAGGACTTGCAGCGGCCGTCGGGCGCCAGGCCGCGCTGACGCGCGAAGTCGACAAAGATACCCGGCGACGCCATCAGATTGACGCCGCCGGCGAGGGCGAGAGTGCACTCCCCCGCGCGAAGCCCCCGCACCGCGGCGTGCACGGCGACCAGGGACGACGAGCACGCCGTGTCGATCGACACCGCCGGGCCTTCGAGACCGAGCTGGTACGCGATCCGTCCGGAGTGGACACTGCACGTGGTGCCGGTGAGCAGGTAGCCGTCCACCGTGTCGCCCGGGTTGTGCAGGCGCGGCCCGTATTCCTGCGCGGAAACGCCGACGTAGACACCGGTGGGGCTGCCGCGCAACGCGGCCGGGTCGAGGCCGGAGCGTTCGACGGCCTCCCAGCCGACCTCCAGCAGCAGCCGCTGCTGCGGTTCCATGGCCAGCGCCTCACGCGGCGAGATCCCGAAGAACTCGGCGTCGAACCCGGCCGCGCCGGGCAGGAAACCGCCGGTGCGCACGTAGGTTGTCCCGCGCCGGTCGGGGTCGTCGTCGAACAGGCCGGAGGTGTCCCAGCCACGGTCGGCGGGGAACTCGCCGATCCCGTCGCGGCCGGCTTCGACCAGATCCCACAGCGCGGCGGGGGTGTCGGCCCCGCCGGGGAACCGGCAGGCCATGCCGACGATCGCGATCGGCTCGTGCCGTCCGTCCTCGGCGTCACGCAGCCGTTCCCGGGTCCGGTGCAGGTCCCCGGTCACACGCTTCAGCAGGTCGAGAAGCTTCTCTTGGTCCGCCATCACACCCTCGCTGGTCAGAAGATCTCGTCGGTGATGAAGCCGAAGACCTTGTCGACAGCGGCGTCGAAGAGCAGGTCGTCGAACTCGTCGTCCTTGTCTCCGGCCGCGTAGGACAGCAGCAGCTTCTTCAGCGGCTTGGCGACCTTCTTGCGGTCTTCGGGTTTCAGGTCGCCCAGACGTTCGCTCAGCCGCTCGATGTCGGCGAGCACCTCGGCGACCGCTTTCTTGTCCGCCATCAGGAAATCCCCAATTCAGTGGCCAGGAAGTCGACGACTTCGTCCGCGGTCGCGTCCTCCAGCCGCCCGCCGACGTCGGTTCCCGTCGTGGTGAGGCCGTCGAGCAGCGCCCGGAGCCGTCCGGTGACCGCTGTCCGGCCGTCGTCGTCGACCCCGGCCAGGCGCGCTTCGAGCGCGTCGAGTTCGGCCAGCACGGCGTCGGCCGCGCTGAGCGACGGCGGGGCCAGTTCGGCCAGCAGATGCGCGGCCAGCGAGGCGACGGTCGGATGGTCGAAGACGGCGGTGGCCGACAGCCGCAGCCCGGTGACGCCGTTGATCCGGTTGCGGAGTTCGACCGACGTCAGCGAGTCGAATCCGAGGTCCTTGAAGGCGCGCGCCGGGTCGATCATGCCGCCCGCCTCGTGGCCGAGGACGGCGGCGGCGTTGTGCCGCACCAGATCGATCAGCAGCGCCGTGCGTTCTTCGTCGGGCAAAGCGGTGAGCCGTTCGGCGAGCCCGGCTCCACCGTTCGACGACGGGCCCGCCGCGCGCCGGGTGGCGACCTTCGCGAGGCCACGCAGGACCGGCGCCACCTCGGTGGTCCGGGCGTGGGCGCGCAGCGCGGCCCGGTCGACTTCGATCGGGAGGACGGCGGTGAACCCACCGTCGAGAGCGGCGTCGAACAGGGAAAGCCCGGTCTCCGCGGTCAGCGGCGGCAGACCTTCTCGGGCCATCCGGTCGACGTCGTGCTCGGCCAGCCCGCTACCCATTCCTTCCCGCCAGAGGCCCCACGCGAGCGAGACGGCAGGCAGGCCGTGAGCGCGGCGCTGGGCGGCCAGCGCGTCCAGGAACGTGTTCGCGGCCGCGTAGGAGGCCTGGCCGGCGGAGCCGACGATCCCGGACACCGAGGAGTAGAGCGCGAACAGCGCGAGGTCGTGGCCGAGGGTCAGCTCGTGCAGATGCCAGGCCGCGTCCACCTTGGGGCGCAACACTTTCGCGAGCCTTTCGGGGGTCAGACCGGTCAGCACGCCGTCGTCGAGGACGCCCGCGGTGTGCACGACACCGGTCAGCTCGACACCGTCCAGCAGGTTCGCGAGCGCGTCGCGGTCGGCGACGTCGCAGGCCGCGATCCGGACTTCGGCGCCCAGGCCGGTGAGCTCGTCGGCGAGTTCGCCCGCGCCCGGCGCGGCCGGACCGCGACGGCTGGTGAGCAGCAGCTTGCGGACTCCGTGCGTGGTCACGAGATGCTTCGCGACGAGCGCGCCGAGCCCGCCGGTGCCACCGGTGACGAGCACCGGCCGCTCCGGGTCGAGGGCCCGCGGCACCGTGAGCGCGACCTTGCCGATGTGCCGGGCCTGGCTGACGAACCGGAACGCGTCCGGCGCGTGCCGGACGTCCCAGGTCCGCACCGGCAGCGGCGTGAGCTCGCCCTTGTCGAACAGGGCGATGAGCTCGGCCCAGATCTCGGCGGTGCGCGTCTTCCCCGCTTCGATCAGGTCGAAGGCCTGGTAGGCGACGTTTTCGGGAGCGCGGACGTCGGTCTTCCCCATTTCGAGGAAGCGGCCGCCGGACGCGGTCACGGCCAGGGAGGCGTCGACGAACTCGCCCGCGAGGGAGTTGAGCACGACGTCGACCCCGCGTCCGCCGGTGGCGGTCCGGAAGGCCTCGGCGAAGTCGAGGGTCCGAGAGGAGGCGATGTGGTCCGCCGTCAGTCCGGCGGTGCGCAGGACGTGCTGTTTGCCTTCGCTCGCGGTGCCGTACACCTCCGCGCCCAGGTGGCGCGCGAGCTGGGTCGCGGCCATCCCGACCCCGCCGGCGGCCGAGTGGATCAGGATCGACTCGCCCGTCTTGAGCCCGGCCAGGTCGACCAGCGCGTAATAGGCGGTCAGGAAGACCAGCGGCACGGTCGCGGCCTGCTCGTCGGTCCAGGCGTCCGGCACCCGGGTGAGGAAGGGGCGCTCGCCGACGGCGACCGGGCCGATCCCGCCGTGCACCATGCCCATCACGCGGTCGCCCGGCGCCAGATCGGTCACCGCGGCGCCGGTGGCCAGCACGGTCCCGGCGACCTCGCAGCCCAGCGGCCCGGCCTCGCCCGGGTACATGCCCAGGACGTTCAGCACGTCGCGGAAGTTCAGCCCGGCCGCGCGGACGGCGATACGGACGTCGTCCGGCCCGAGATCCGGCTCCTCGATCGGTGTCAGCGCGAGGTTTTCGACCGTGCCCTCGCCGGATTTGTCGAGTCGCCACGGTCCCTCGGGTGCCAGGAGGACGCCCGCGCCCGCCTCGGCGATCCGTGGGACGAGCGGAACGCCGTCGCGCACCGCGACCTGCGGTTCCCCGGTAGCCACGGCCATCGGCACGTCTTCGGCCTCGCCGTCGACGAGGACGAACCGGCCCTGATGTTCGGCCTGCGCGCTGCGCACCAGACCCCAGATCGAGGCGGCGGCCGGATCGGTCGCGTCCGGCCCCGCCGCGTGTCGTGTGTGGACGACCAAAGTGGACTCGTCTCTGGCCAGCCAGTCCTGGAGCACTTCCAGCACCCGGGTGCCGAGCTCGTGCGTGGACGTGATCGGATCGCCTTCCGGCAGCACCGACAGCACGGCGGGCTTGCCGGGGATGACCTCGGGATACGCGGTGCACGCCACCGGTTCCGCGGCCGCGACCGGCGTCCAGTCCACAGTGAACAGTCCGGCGGGAAGCTCACGTCCGCGTGCGGCAGGGCGCCGGACGACCAGCGAGCCGACGCTCAGCACTTCGGCGCCGGACGGATCGACGGCGACCAGTGAAACGGTGTCCTCGGCGTGGAAGGTGATCCGCAGCCGCAACGCGGTCGCGCCGCTCGCCCGCAACCGGACGTCCGACCAGGAGAACGGCAGTCCTCCGGCGGTGTCCGCCGACTCGCGGAAGAACATCGCGTGCAGCCCGGCGTCCAGCAGAGCCGGATGGATGCCGAAGCCCCCGCCCTCGTCGGTGGGGAGCTCGACTTCGGCGTGGACGTCGTCGCCGTCGACCCACACCGATCGCAGGCCGCGGAACACACCCTCGTAGTCGAAGCCGGGCAGGTCTTCGTAAAAGCCTTCCAGGGGCTGGGATTCTCCCGGAGGCGGCCACTGGACGGTCAGGGCGGCGGCATCGCTTTCAGGGACAAGCGTGCCGTTCGCGTGCCGTGTCCAGTCCTCGCCGTGCTCCGGTCGCGAGTGGACGGTGACCGCGCGGCGGCCGTCGTCGTCCGCGGCGGCCACCACGACCTGGACCTCGACCGGCGCCGAAAGCACGAGCGGCGCACCCAGGGTCAGTTCTTCGACGCGGCCGCAGCCGGTCTCGGCGCCCGCGTGCAAGGCCAGTTCGAGGAAACCCGTGCCGGGGAACAGGACGTCGTCGCCGACCCGGTGACCGCTCAGCCACGGCTGGTCGGTCGCCGAGAGCCGGGCGGTGAAGACCGTGTCGCCGCCGGGAACCGCGAGCACCGCCCCGAGGAGCGGATGTTCGGCGCGACGCAGGCCGAGCCCGCGCGCGTTCCCGCCGGGGCCGGGAGTGAGCCAGTACCGCGACCGCTGGAACGGGTACGTCGGCAGGTCGATCCGGCGGCCGCCCGGGGCGAGCGCGGCGAAGTCGACGTCCACCCCGCGCACGTAAGCCGTGCCCAGCGCGGTCAGGATTTCGGGAACTTCAGGCCGGTCGCGGCGTAGCAGCGGGCGCGCCACGCCGTCGTCGACCAGCGACGACAGGACGCCGTCCGGGCCCAGTTCCAGGTAGGTGCCGCAGCCGGCGTCACGCAGGACGCGCAGCGCGTCGGCGAACCGGACGGTCGCTTCGACGTGCCCGATCCAGTACTCGGCCGAGTCGTGCCCGCCGATCTCGCCGGTGACCGTCGAGACGATCGGGAGGTTCGCGGGGTGGTAGTCGGCGAGCCTCGCGATCCGGGCGAAGTCGTCGAGCATGTCCCGCATCAGCGGCGAGTGGAAGGCGTGGCTGACGTTGAGCCATTTGACCTTGCCGTCGAAGCCCCCGATCGCCGCCTCCAGCGCGGCACGCGCGCCGGACAGCACAACGGCTTCCTCGCCGTTGACCGCCGCGATTCCGGCCTCACGCGCGTGCCCGAGCAGCAGCGCGCGAGCCGTTTCTTCGTTGGCGCGCAAGGAAACCATCGCACCGCCGTCGGGCAGCTCGCGCATGAGCCTGCCGCGCGCGGTCACCAGCATCGCGGCGTCCGACAACGACAGCACGCCCGCGACGTGCGCGGCGGCGAACTCCCCGACCGAATGCCCGCACAGATAAGCGGGGGCGACACCCCAGGACTCCAGCAGCCGGAACAGGGCGACCTCGACGGCGAACAGCGCGGGCTGCGCGTAATCGGTCCGGTCCAGCAGCGCCGGATCCGCGCCGCCGAACACCACATCCCGCAGCGGCGGGTCGAGTTGCAGGTCCACGTGGGCGCAAACCTCGTCGAAAGCCTTGGCGTAGCCGTCGTACGCGTCGTAGAGCTCACGGCCCATCGCGATCCGCTGGGCGCCCTGTCCGGTGAAGAGGTACGCGAGGTCGCCGGGCTCCTGGAGCGGACCGCCCCGCAGGACGCGGTCGTCGAAAGCGGTCAAGGCGTCCGTCAGGCTCGCGGCGTCCGACGCGACGACGAAGGCGCGTTCGGCCAGCGTCGCCCGGGTCTTGGCGAGCGAGAAGGCCAGGTCCGCCGGGTGTGCTTCGACGGTGGCGAGCTGGGCCGCGTGGGCGCGCAACGCGTCCGGGTCGGCGGCCGAGAACGCGACGGCGACCGGCGAAGACGCCGAGGGCACGGGCTCCTCGGGAGCGGCGAGCGCCGGTTCTTCGAGGATCAGGTGGGCGTTGGTACCGGAGATGCCGAACGACGAGACCGCGGCCCGGCGCGGTTCCTCGCCGCGAGGCCACTCCACCGGCTCGGCCAGCAGCGAGACCGCGCCGGACGACCAGTCGACCGCCGGGGTCGGAGCGTCCCCGTGCAGGGTGCGCGGCAGCCGGTCGTGCCGGAGCGCCATGATCATCTTGATCACCCCGGCCGCGCCCGCCGCGGCCTGTGCGTGCCCGATGTTGGCCTTCACCGAACCCAGCCACAGCGGCGTTTCCCGGTTCTGGCCATAGGTCGAGAGCAGTGCTTGCGCCTCGATCGGGTCGCCGAGGGTGGTCCCGGTCCCGTGCGCCTCGACGGCGTCCACAGTGGACGCGCCGATTCCGGCGTCGGCCAGCGCCGCGCGGATCACCCGTTGCTGCGACGGGCCGTTCGGCGCGGTGAGGCCGTTCGAGGCGCCGTCGGAGTTGACCGCGCTGCCGCGGATCACCGCGAGAATCGGATGACCGTGGCGCTCGGCGTCGGAAAGCCTTTCCAGGACGAACATCCCGGCGCCTTCGGCCCACGCGGTGCCGTCCGCCGCGGCGGAGAACGGTTTGCAGCGCCCGTCCGGCGCCAGGCCGCGCTGATGCGAGAACGCCACGAACGGACCGGGCGTGCCGAGCACCGCCACCCCGCCCGCCAGCGCGAGACCGCATTCCCCGCTCCGCAGCGCGCGGACCGCGAGGTGGAGGGCGACCAGCGAACCGGAACAGGCGGTGTCGACGGTCAGCGCGGGCCCTTGCAGACCCAGGGTGTACGCGATCCGGCCGGAGACGACGCTCGGCGCGCTGCCGGTGAGCAGGAGGCCGTCGAGTCCCTCGGGCGCGTCGGCCAGGCGGGTGCCGTATTCCTGCGGCTCGACACCGACGAACACCCCCGTTCGGCTGCCGGTCAGGGTCCCGGCGTCGATCCCGGCCCGTTCCAGGGCCTCCCACGCCGTCTCCAGGGCCAGGCGCTGCTGCGGATCCATCGCGAGCGCCTCGCGCGGCGAGATCCCGAAGAACCCCGCATCGAATTCGGCCGCGCCGGGCAGGAACCCGCCGTGGCGCACGTAGGTCCGGCCCGGTACTCCCGGCCGGGGGTCGTAGAGGCCGTCGACGTCCCAGCCTCGGTCGCGGGGGAACTCCGTGACGACGTCCCGGCCTTCGTCCACAAGGGACCACAGGGCGGCGGGCGAGTCCGCGCCACCGGGGAAGCGGCAGCCGATGCCGACGATCACGATCGGTTCGCCGGAGGCCGCCTCGCCTTCCGCGGCGTCCGCGGCCTCGGCTCCGAAGAGACACTCGTCGAGGAAGTCCGCCAGCGCTTCCGGCCCGGGATGGTCGTAGGCGAGGGTCACCGGCAGGTCGAGCCCGGTCTCGGCGCTCAGCCACGCGTGCAGCTTCACCGCCAGCAGGGAGTCGAACCCGAGGTCGGCGAAGGTGCGGCCGGCCGGGAGCGGCCCGTCCAGCACCGCCGACGTCGCCCGTCGCACCAGGCCCAGCAGCGTCCGGCGCCGTTCGGCGCGCGGCCTGCTTTCCAGCCGTCGCAGGGAATCCAGCTCGGTCATGCGCGCACTCGCCACCTCGGGTCGCCTGGCACAGGGAAGTCGCGGTCCAGCTAGCCACAGGGGCCGTCGCGGCCGGGACGGAACTGTTCCACCGCCGGGTAACCGCCCGCTCCCTGCCGGGTTTCCGGGTCGTGGACAAGCGGTGGAAAAGGTATCCAGCGCCCCTGATCGGAATCGTTAACGTGGCTTTCGGCGAACCGGATTTCACCGTTGAGACCCGTAGCCGCACGAGAACGCCGGCGTCCGCCGTGCCGGCCCGGGGTCGTCAGCGCGACGCCAGAACTAGTGCCGGAGGTAACGCCGATGACCATGTCTCCCGTCGAAGAACGCGTCCTGCCCCGCCAGCGGGCCAAGGCGGCGCCGCCGACGAGCATGCTGTGCCCCGATTTCCCGTTCGCCTACGACGACTGGATCCGCCATCCCGCCGGAATCGGCCGGGTGCCGCGCCAAGCGCACGGCACCGAGGTCGCGGTGATCGGCGGCGGTCTGTCCGGAATGGTGGCCGCTTACGAGCTGATGAAGCTCGGCCTGAAGCCGGTGATCTACGAGGCCGAACAGCTGGGCGGCCGGATGCGCTCGGTGAGCCTGCCCGGCTACCCGGACGCCGTCGCCGAGCTGGGCGCCATGCGCTTCCCGCCGTCCGCCGGGGCGCTCTTCCACTACATCGACAAGGTCGGGCTGGAAACGACGCCGTTCCCCAACCCGCTCTCCCCCGCGTCGCCGAGCACGGTGATCAACCTGCACGGCGAGAACCACTGGGCCCGCACGTCCGCCGACCTGCCGCCGGTGTACCGCGAGGTCAACGACGCTTGGACGAAGACGCTGCAGGAGCAGGCCGACATGTCGCTGATGGAGGACGCCATCCGGCGCCGCGACATCTCGACCATCAAGGCACTGTGGAACCACCTGGTCACCAAGTTCGACAACGTGTCGTTCTACGGCTTCCTGACCTCGTCGCCGCTGTTCTCCTCCTTCGAGCACCGCGAGATCTTCGGGCAGGTCGGTTTCGGCTGCGGCGGCTGGGACACCGACTTCCCCAACTCCGCGCTCGAGATCCTGCGGGTGATCTGCACCGACACCAGCGACGAGCACCACCGGATCATCGGCGGCTGTCAGCAGCTGCCGCTCGGTCTGTGGGCGGACGAGCCCGCGGACCTCGAATACTGGCCGTCCGGCACCTCGCTGAAGAGCCTGCACGGCGGCGAGCCACGCCCGGCGGTCGTGCGGATCGACCGGACCGGCCGCGGGTTCACCATCGAAGACGCGAACCGCGACGTGCGCACCTACCCGGCCGCGATCTTCGCCGCGCAGAACTGGAACCTGCTCTCGGGGATGAAGAGCGACGACTCCCTGCTGCCGCAGCCGGTCTGGACCGCGTTGGAGCGCACGCACTACATGGGCGCGTCGAAGCTGTTCGTCATCACCGACCGGCCGTTCTGGCTCGACCAGGACCCGGCGACCGGGCGGGACGTGATGAGCACGACGCTCACCGACCGCCTCCCGCGCGGGGTCTACCTGATCGACAACGGCCCCGACGAACCCGGCACGATGCTGCTCTCCTACACCTGGAACGACGACTCGCTGAAGGTCGCCTCGCTGACCCCGGACGAGCGGCTCGACGTGATGCTGGACGCGCTGGCCAAGATCTACCCCGGCGTCGACATCCGCTCGCACATGATCGGCCCGCCGATCGCGATCACCTGGGAGACGCAGCCGCATTTCAAGGGCGCCTTCAAATCCTGCCTGCCGGGCAGCTATCGCTACCAGCGGCGGCTGTTCACCCAGTTCATGCAACGCGGCGCCGCCGAGAACCACCGCGGCTTCTTCCTCGCCGGCGACGACGTCGCGTGGATCGCCGGTTTCTCCGAGAGCGCGGTCACCACCGCGCTGAACGCCGTGTGGGGCGTCGTCGAGCACCTGGGCGGCGGCACCCATCCGGACAACCCCGGTCCCGGCGACGTGTTCGACGAGATCGCCCCGGTGAGCCTGGATTGACAGCGGAAAGGACTTCCCCATGTTCGCGAAGATCTATTCCCCCGACGCGGTCACCGGCGGCGCGGCCTTCGAACAGCAGGCCCTCCGCGTCGCCGAAGTACTGCGGGACCGGGGCGTCGGCTCCGGTGACCGTGTCCTGCTCAAGGCCGACAACACGCTGGCCTATCTGACGATCCTCGTCGCGCTGATGCACGTCGGCGCGTCCGTGGTGCTCGTCGACCATATGGAACACGCAGATCGCACGGCCGCGACGATCGCCGGTTCGGGTGTCGTGCTGGCCGTCGTCGACGACGACGCGCCGATGCCGCCGGACGCGCCCGTGGCCTACACCTACGAGATCATGGTCGCCGCCGCCGACCGGACCCCGACCGATGTCCGCTTGCGGTTCGACGTCTGGGAAAAGCTGCCCGACAGTCTCGTCATGTGGTCGTCCGGTTCGACCGGTGTCCCCAAGGGAGTCGCGAAGAACGGCGCGCGGTTCCTGAAGAACCTGGAACGCAACGCGGATCTCGTCGGCCACGTCGCCGACGACGTCCTCCTGCCGCTGCTGCCGTTCAACCACCAGTACGGCCTGTC
The DNA here is from genome assembly GCF_002234405.1 of Amycolatopsis thailandensis. Classification (GTDB taxonomy): domain Bacteria; phylum Actinomycetota; class Actinomycetes; order Mycobacteriales; family Pseudonocardiaceae; genus Amycolatopsis; species Amycolatopsis thailandensis. Next base: position 15,273 of record NZ_NMQT01000225.1, read on the forward strand.
CATGGTGATGATCGCGTGGCTGCGGGACTGCTCGCTGGTGATCGCGCCGTACCGCCGTCCGGACCGGGCGCTGCGCCTGGCCGGACGCGCCGGGGCGACGGTCGTCGACGCGACGCCGTCCACCTATCGCAGCCTGTTCAACATCATCGGCAAACGTCCTGCCCTCAAAGCGGAATTCTCCCGCGTGCGCATGCTGTGCAGCGGCGCCGCCCCGCTCGAACCCGGGGTCGTCGACCAGTCGGAAGAGCTGTTCGGCATGCCGCTGCTCGACAGCTACGGCAGCACCGAGATGGGCAACGTCGCCTTCGCCAACATCGGGAATCCGCGCGGCTGCGGGCAGATCGTGGAGGGGCTGACGCTTCAGGTCCGCGCCGACGACGGCACCGTGCTGCCGCACGACGAGGTCGGCGAACTGTTCGTGCTCGACCCGGATCTCATGGAGGGCTACCTCGACGCCACCGGGCAGGTGATCCCTGCCGACCGCGGCTGGTACGCCACCGGCGACCTCGGCAGGCTCGACGCGGACGGGAACCTGTTCGTCGTCGGGCGCAAACGGGCGGTGCACCGCAACGGGCACACCCTGCACCCCGAGGTGATCGAGCACCGCCTGGCAGGCGAGGGTTGTTCAGCGAAGATCGTCGCGCTGCCCGACCAGCGTCGCGGGTCGAGCCTGGTGTTCGTCGTCGAGGACGACGCCCAGCGGGACTCGCGGTACTGGCGTGACCGGATCTGCGGGGTGCTGCCGCCCGCCGAGCAGCCGAACCGCGTCCTCGTCACCGATCAATTCCCGTTGAACCGCAACGGGAAACCGGACCGGAAGCGGCTGGAGCAGTTCGCCGCCGCCGAACAACTCTGATCCCCACCACGAAACTGGGTGCGCACTGTGGGAAATTCCACCGATGCCGTCCTCTTTCCCGGCATGGGCCCGGCCCGTGCTGCGGAACTGGGCCGGTTCCTCGTCATCGATCCCCTGGCCCGGCGCCTGCTCGGCGTGGCAGAGCACGCGCTCGGGCGCTCCCTGCTGGATCCGCTCGCCAGAGCGGACGAGGAGTACAACGAGCACACCCAGATCGCGTTCGTGCTCGCGTCGCTGGCGCTGGCCGAACGCGCGGAGCGGGAGCACGGGCTGGTGCCGGTCGCGGTCGGCGGCGCCAGTTTCGGTGAACGCGCCGCCGTGGTCCGCGCCGGCGCCCTCCCCGTGCCGGATCTCGTCCGGCTCGTCGACGCCGTCGCGCGCCGGGAACGGGAGTACTTCGAGACGGCGCACCAGGATCTCGTCAGCCAGTTCATCGTGCGTACACCGGAACCGGCGCTCGGCGAGATCCTCGACGGGATCGGCCATGAGCTCTCCGGCCGGTTCGACGACGAGGTCCATCTGGTGACCCTGCGCGAGTCCGCATTGGACGAATTCGTCCGGCGGGTGCGGGCGGCGGGCGGGTACGCGCTCACGACCATGCGTCCCGCGGCCCACGCGCGGATGCTCGGCGGCCTGCGCGACAGGCTGGCGGAAGAGGTCTTCGGCGGGTTCGGATTCGCGGATCCGGTCCTGCCGATCGTGTCCGATCAGGACGGAGAGCCGATCCGGACCGGCGACGAGGCCGCGTCGCTCCTGCTGGAGTCGACGGTCAACGCGGTGCGGCTGCCGGGGCTGGTCCACCGGTTCGCCGGGCTCGGCGTCGGCCGGGTCCTCGTCGCCGGCCCGGACCACCTGCTGCACCGGCTGCTCGGGCTGACGTCGGCGTTCACCCTGCTGCGCGCCGACCTCAAGGACACCTGGAAACCGAAACCCCGGCCCCGGCTTCCCGAGGCGGTGGCCGCATGAGCAAGGCACGCGACATCGCGACGATCATGGTGTCCTGCCTGGCGCAGCTGATGGTCGCGATCGACATGACCGTGCTGCATCTGGCGGTACCCGCGCTGACCACCCAGCTCGGCGCGTCGGCCGAGGAACTGCTGTGGATCGCGGACGTCTACGGCTTCGCCATGGGCGGCCTGCTGGTGACGATGGGCAACCTCGGCGACCGGTTCGGCAGGCGGCGGGTGCTGCTGATCGGGGTGACCGCGTTCGCACTGGGCTCGTTGGTGGCCGCCTACGCCCCGAGCTCCGAAACGCTCATCGCGGCCCGCGCGCTGCTGGGAATCGCGGGCGCCGCCGTCCTGCCCTCGACGACTTCGTTGCTGCGCGCGGTTTTCACCACTCAACGAGCGCGGACGGCGGCGGTGGGGGTCACCGCAGGGGTTTCGGCCGCGGGTTTCGCGATCGGCCCGATCGTCGGCGGTGTCCTGCTGGAGCATTTCTGGTGGGGCTCGGTGTTCCTGGTCAACATCCCGGTGGCGCTGCTGATCCTCGGCGCCGCCCGGGTCGTGCCCGAATCGCGGTCCAGCGGCAAACTGCGGCTCGACCTGCCCAGTGTGTTGCTGTCCATCGTCGGTCTGGTCGCCGTGGTGTACGCGCTGAAGGGCGCTTTCTACGTCGGCCTGTGGTACCCGGAGGTGCTCGGCGCTTTCGCGGTCGGTGGCGCGTCGCTGTGGTGGTTCGCGCGGCGCCAACGACGGCTCGATCAGCCGTTGATCGACCTGGATCTGTTCCGGCGCCGTGGATTCTCCGCCTCGGTCGGCTCGAATCTGGTTTCGGTGTTCACGATGTCGGCGTTCGCCCTGATCTCCAGTCAGTACTTCCAGCTCGTGCTGGGCTGGAGCCCGCTGCGCTCCGGGCTGGCGTTCGTGCCGGGCGCCATCGCGGCGCTCGTCGCGGGCGGTGTGCTGGCGGCCAAGGCAGTGCGCCGGTTCGGCCGGGCGCCGACGGTCTCGGGCGGGCTGGCGCTGGCGTCGGTCGGCTTCGGGCTGTTCGGCGCGATCAGCACGGAGTCGCCGTACCTGCTGGTGCTGGCCGCGCAGGTCGCGTTCGGCGCGGGCGCGGGGCTCACCCTGACCGTCACCGGCGACACCATCCTCGGCACGGTCCCGCGAGACCGCGCCGGTGCCGCGTCGGCGATC
>NZ_NMQT01000226.1 GCF_002234405.1 Amycolatopsis thailandensis
CTCCCACCCTCCCCGGATCAACACTCTTTCCCTCCCCCACGCTCCTCAGATCTCAACACCCGAAACCGGCAAGTGGGCAGGCCAGGCACACGCCACCTTTGCCTTACCCCTCAAAAGAACCCGAAACGCCACTCACGACCACCCGCACCGACCACCCACAGACGCTAGGCCCTGAACTCGCGCAAGAGCCGGGCCACCTCGCCCGGCCGCTCCAAGAACGGCGAATGCCCGGCACCTTCCACGACCTCGACCCGGGCCCCCACCGCCGAATACCGGGCGAAAGTCTTGTCACAGTCGTAAAAGCGGTCCCGCCGCCCGAGAATCACCAGGCACGGCAGCCCCAAAGCCGCCACCTGCGCATCGAGAGGACTGAACGCGAGTCGCCGCGCACGGTCCACGAGCACCACCCGCGCCATCGCGGGCGCGGTGACGGCGTGGTCCACCAAATCCTGCAAGGGATCGTCGAACCAGCTCACCCGGCGGAACCGGGCGGCGAACCGGACCCACCGCCGATGGGCGATCAGCCGCACGAGAGAGCTGACCATCGGCAGCAGAACCGGGCTACCGGGCGGAAAAGACGCGTAGCTGTAGTCGGGAGCCTGCCCGATCAGCACCAAGGACCCGACGCGCGGCGAGAGACCGGCCAAGGCCAGTGCGACGTCGGCGCCGAAGGAATGACCGGCGACCAGAACGTCCTCGACGTCCAGCGTGTCGAGCACACCTGCCAGCATTCGCGCCTGCGACACCGGGTCGAGTCCGGACGAGCCGCCGGTGCACCCGTGTCCCAGCAGATCCACCCGGATCACGCGGTGCGCGGCGGACAGACCGGGGGTGAGCCGGTCGAACCAGTGCACCGAACCGCAATACCCGTGCAGCAACAGCACCGGCGGCCCGGCGCCGTCCTGACGGACGTGGACGGCGACACCGTTCACGTCGAGGATGTCGCCGATGGGGGAACGCCGCACGCCCCCAACGTAACTCAGACCCGCGCGGTCTCCTTGCTGCGGGACAACAGCCACGCCGCGATCCCGGCGGGGAAGAACATGAGCACGCCGTAGATCCCGGCGGGTACGGCCATCGCCTTGTCGCCGAGGACGGAGATCGCCACGGCGATCGCGAGGGTGGCGTTGTGGACGCCGATCTCCATGGCGGACGCGATCGACTGCCCGCGGTCCACCCGGAGCAGCCGCGGTACGTAATACCCGATCGCGAGGCTGAGCAAGGAAAGCGCCAGCGCCACCGGTCCGAGTGTGCCGATGTTGTCCACCAGGGTCCGGAACTCCTGCGCGATCGCGGCCGCGATCACCAGCACGAGCACCACGGCGGAGCCGATCTTGACCGGTTTGCGCATCCGCTCGGCCCAGCCGGTGAACCGGCTCCGCACCGCCATCCCGATCACGACCGGGATCAGCACGATCGCGAACACCTGCACGAACTTCGCGGCCTGGAGCCCGACCGAGGCACCACCGTCGAGGAACCCGGCCATCGACAGGCCGACCACCAGCGGCAGCGTGAACACGGCCAGCACGGAGTTGATCGCCGTGAGCGTGACGTTGAGGGCGACGTCGCCGCCCGCGAGGTGACTGAACAGGTTCGCCGAAGTCCCGCCGGGTGAGGCGACGAGCAGCATCATCCCGACCGCGAGCACGCCACCGAGGCCGAACAGCAGGATCAGGCCGAGGCAGAGCACGGGCAGCACGATCATCTGGCACACCAACGCGATGACGGCGGCCTTCGGGTACTTCAGCACCCGCGTGAAGTCGGCGACGGTCAGGGTCAGCCCCAGCCCGAACATGACGAGCGCCAGCGCGACGGGCAAGAGGATCGAGAACATCGCCGAACCCATCGCGGGGCCTCCGTCCGATATGCCCTTTTCAGTTCGGCAAATCGTGTCAAGCGGCGAGAAGCCGGTCAAGGCACCGAAACCCAGACGTGACCCGGCTTGACTTTTCCGAGAGCAGTGCTCACTATAGTTACAGGCTCTAACGCACACGATAGGCACTCAGGGAGATCGAGATGAACACGCTGACCGAGGTCGTACTGCCGGGCAAGGTCGAGCCGGAAGGCCTGGAGCTGCGGGAACGCCCGCTCCCCGCACCCGGCCCCGGCCAGGTCGTGGTCGCGATGGAGGCGACCGGAGTCTCCTTCGCCGAGCAGCAGATGCGCCGCGGCAAGTACTACGACCAGCCGCCTTTCCCTTTCGTCCCCGGCTACGACCTGGTCGGCACGGTGCTGACCACCGGCGACGGGGTCGACCGCGGACTCGCCGGCCGCCGGATCGCCGCGCTGACGAAGGTCGGGAGCTGGGCCAGCCACGTCGTCCTCGACGCCGCCGACGTCGTGCCCGTCCCGGACGGCCTCGGCGCGGAGGAGGCCGAGACCGCGGTGGTCAACGGCATCACCGCCTGGCAGATGCTGCACCGCAAGGCCCGGGTGCGCGCCGGGCAGACGATCCTGGTCCACGGCGCGAACGGCGGGGTCGGCTCGCTGCTGGTCCAGCTCGCCGCGCAGGCGGGTGTCCGGGTGATCGGTACCGCGTCGAAGCGGCATCACGAAGCGTTGCGGCGCCTGGGAGTCACGCCGATCGACTACCGCACCGAGGACATCTCCGCGCGTGTCCGCGAGCTCGCACCCGAAGGTGTCGACGCCGTCTTCGATCACGTCGGCGGCGCCAGCGTGCCCGCGTCGTGGAAGCTGCTCGCCCGCGGCGGCACGCTCGTCTCCTACGGCAGCGCCGCGACCCGCGACGACGAGGGCTCCAAGCAGCTGCCCGTACTCAAGATCCTCGCCCGCGTGATGCTGTGGAACAGCCTCCCGAACGGCCGCAACGCGTACTTCTTCAACGTCTGGGCGGGACGGTCCTTCGCCAAGAACCGGTTCCGCGCCCGTCTACGCGAAGACCTCACCCAGGTCTTCGCCGCGCTGAAGGACGGCACGATCACCGCACAGGTCGCGGCGCGGTTGCCGTTGAGCCGGGTCGCGGAAGCCCTGCGGCTGGCCGAATCCGGAACGGTCGCGGGCAAGGTGGTGCTCACGCCGTAAGGGTTCGGTAACCGCGCGAACCCGGCGATCCGGACGGTTCGCGCGGTTGAATGACCCCCATGAAACGCAAGCGGGTGCTCGCCGTCGTGGCGGCCGGACTGGTGGTGGCGGTGGCCGCGGGCCTCTACTGGTTCCAGCCTTGGAAGCTCTGGGTGAACGAAACGGTCCAAGAGGCGCTTCCGGTGGCGCAGGTCTCCGAAAGTGCCGCGCCCGCCCCGAAAAAGCCCATGATCGTGGCGACCGGGGAATTGATCAGCCACGAACACGAGACCAGCGGCGGCGTCCGGATCATCCGCGCGGAAGACGGATCCCTGGTGCTGCGCCTGGAGAATCTCGACACGAGCAACGGCCCGGACCTGCGGGTCCTGCTGAGCGACGCGCCGGTGCTCCCCGGCAAGGACGGCTGGTTCGTGTTCGACGACGGCGCGCACATGAGCGCCGGGAAACTCAAGGGCAACAAGGGAAGCCAGAACTACACCCTGCCCGCGGGCACCGATCTGGCCCGCTATTCGAGTGTCAGCATCTGGTGCGACCGGTTCGACGTCTCGTTCGGCGCGGCTCCGTTGACCAAAACCCCCTAGGCCAGCCGGTCCACGGCGTATTCCATCTCCGCGCGGACGGCGCGCAGGTCGATTCCGCCGGGATCGATGATCGCGGCCACCGCGATCCCCCGCAGCTGGCCGACCAGCGCCGCCGCGTACGCGTCCGGGTCGCGGACACCGGAGATGGAGCCGTCGGCGATCCCGGCGGCGACGGTCTGCGCGATGGCGAACCGGTACCGGCGATCGGCCTCGGTCATCGCCGACCGCACCGCCGGATCGCCGACGGTCGCGTCCGTCCAGAGCACCACGAAAGCCCGGTTCAGCGGCGGCATGTCGGTGAGCAGCTCGAAGAAGATGTCCAGCAACGCGCGCAGCATGTCCATCGGAGCGGGGGTCAGCCCGCCGGTGCGGGTGGCGACCGCGGCGCTGAAGGCGTCGGCGAACTTCTCCGCGGCGAACTCGACGAGCCGCTGCACCAGCGTCTCCTTCGAGCCGAACAGCTGGTAGACGACGCCGCTCGGATAGCCCGTCCTGGCGCAGATCATGCCGATCTTGAGCCGCGCGAACCCTGCCTCGCCGATGAGACGGGCGGCGGTGTCGAGAATCCGTGTCCTGGCGATCTCCTGGTCACGTTGGACCTGGCGCTCCTCCGCAGACGAGTCCACGACGTGATCCTCCCATGACTTCCGGTTCGTCACCTGTCGACGCGGCGTTACGATCCCGGACATGAGGATCGCCTTCTCCGCCGACGACCGGAACGCCACCACGGACGCCGTTCAGGCCTTCCTGGCCGAAGCCGGTCACGAGGTGATCCACCCGGCGGCGTCGGAACTCTGGCCGGAACTCGGCGCGGCGGTGGGCAAGGCGGTCGCCGACGGCGAAGCCGACTTCGGCGTGGTGATGTGCTGGACCGGGACGGGTACGGCCATCGCGGCCAACAAGGTCCCCGGCGTGCGTGCGGCGCTGGCCTGGGACACCTGGATCGCCGCGGGCGCGCGCAAGTGGAACGACGCGAACGTGCTGGCACTGAGCCTCAAACGGCTCTCTCCGGACGTCGCCGTCGAAATCACCGAGGTGTTCCTTTCCGGTATCGCGCCGGACGCCGACGAATCGGCGAATATCGCCCGGCTCGGCGAAATGGACGAATTCCGTCGATGAGCGGCACCGAACCTGTGAACGGTTAACGCTGTCGAACGTATTAGGCCGTTCGCAGGAAAATCACCACTCTACGTAGTGACGCTTCCCATATTGGTCCAGACCACGTACCGTCTCCCGCAACAAAGCGTTCCGCATGGAGGTGGTCGATGAAGACGCATCCCCGCCTGCCCGGTTTCGGCCGCGGCAACGCGATGTCGCCGATTTCGCACTGACGAAATCCCTCTCCAAGATCATTTCCCTGCACCGTGTTGTAAGGAGTGAAATGTCAAGAAAGAGATGGCATCTGGTCGGCCTGTTCACGGCCGTCGCGGCGCTGGCTGTCGGTCTGGTGACCGTGCCGGCGAACGCGGCGGGCGGGGTCGGAGCCACCCTGACCAAGGGTTCGGACTGGGGGTCCGGCTGGGAAGGCAAGTACACGATCACGAACAACTCGGGATCGGCCCTCACCTCCTGGACACTCGAGTTCGACCTCGCGGCAGGCCACTCGATCGCCTCGCTGTGGGATGGCAGCTACACCGCCTCCGGCCAGCACGTGACCGTCAAGAACACCTGGAACGGCAACGTTTCCAACGGCGCCTCCGTCAGTTTCGGCTTCAACGTCAAGTACTCCGGCGCCTACACCGCGCCCGCGAACTGCAAGATCAACGGCGGCTCCTGCGATCCGGGTGGGGGCACCCCGACGACGAGCAACCCGCCCACGAGCACGACGTCCAACCCCACGACGTCGAACCCGCCCACGACGACCACCACGAGCAACCCGCCGACCACGACGACTTCGAACCCGAACCCGGGCGCGAAGAAGAACCTCGGCTACTTCGTGCAGTGGGGCGTCTACGGCCGTAACTACCACGTGAAGAACATTCACACTTCTGGTTCCGCGGCGAAGCTGACGCACATCAACTACGCGTTCGGCAACGTCACGAACGGTTCCTGCACGGCGAACGACGACACCTACGCCGACTACGACAAGTTCTACGACGCCGGGTCCAGTGTGGACGGTGTCGCGGACTCGTGGGACGCGGGCGCGATCCGCGGTAACTTCAACCAGCTGCGCAAGCTGAAGAAGATGTACCCGGGCCTGAAGGTGCTGTGGTCGTTCGGTGGCTGGACCTGGTCCGGCGGCTTCGGCCAGGCTTCGAAGAACCCGACCGCTTTCGCGGAGTCCTGCTACAAGCTGATCAAGGACCCGCGCTGGGCCGACGTCTTCGACGGCATCGACATCGACTGGGAGTACCCGAACGCCTGCGGTCTCACCTGTGACACCAGCGGCCCCGCCGCGATCAAGAACGTGGCTCAGGCGCTGCGCACCAAGTTCGGTTCCTCGTTCCTGGTCACCGCCGCGATCACCGCGGACGCCAGCAGCGGCGGCAAGCTCGACCTCGCCGACTACGGCCCCGCCTCGGCGTACCTCGACTGGTACAACGTCATGACGTACGACTTCTTCGGCGCCTGGGCGGCGCAGGGTCCGACGGCCCCGCACTCGCCGCTGACCGCGTACCCGGGCATCCCGCAGCAGGGCTTCAACTCCGACGAGGCCATCCAGAAGCTCAAGGCCAAGGGTGTTCCGGCGAGCAAACTGTTGCTGGGTATCGGTTTCTACGGCCGAGGCTGGACCGGCGTCACACAGGACGCCCCGGGCGGCACCGCGACCGGTGCGGCACCGGGCACGTACGAAGCGGGCATCGAGGACTACAAGGTCCTGAAGAACAGCTGCCCGTCGACGGGCACTATCGCGGGCACCGCGTACGCGAAGTGCGGCAACAACTGGTGGAGCTACGACACTCCCGCGACCATCAACTCGAAGATGGGCTGGACCAAGAACCAGGGTCTCGGCGGCGCGTTCTTCTGGGAGCTCAGTGGTGACACCGGCAACGGTGAACTGGTCACGGCCATGCGGAATGGCCTGAACTGAGAGGTTTGAGAAGTGGCTAAGCGGACTTGGATCCAGGCCGTCGGCCTGGCCGCCGCTGCCGCAACGGCCGGCGCGGTCCTCGTGATCGCGCCGGCCTCCGCGGCCGGCGGCGTCGGCGCCGCCTTCAGCAAGGGCTCCGATTGGGGCTCAGGCTGGGAGGGCAAGTACACGATCAGCAACAACTCGGGATCGAGTCTTCCCACGTGGACGGTCGAATTCGACCTGCCCGCGGGACATTCGATCGCTTCGCTGTGGGACGGCAGTTACACGGCCTCCGGCCAGCACGTGACGGTGAAGAACACCTGGAACGGCAACCTCGGCACCGGGGGCAGCACCAGTTTCGGGTTCAACGTCAAGTACTCCGGGAGCTACGTCGCCCCGGCGAACTGCAAGATCAACGGCGGTTCCTGTGATCCGGGCGGCGGCGGTCCGACCACGACGCCGACCACCACCACGTCCTCCCCGACCACGACCACGTCGACGTCGAACCCGCCGACGACCACCACGAGCAACCCGCCGCTGCCCGGCGGTCGTGGCGCGCCGTATCTGTACATGGGCTGGGGCAACCCGCCGAACCCGCAGACGGTCATGAACGCGACCGGGATCAAGTGGTTCACCCTGGCTTTCGTGCTGGCTTCGAACGGCTGCAACCCCGCCTGGGACGGCAGCCGTCCGTTGCAGGGCGGCCCCGACGCGAACGCGATCGCGCAGATCAAGGCCGCGGGCGGGCAGATCGTGCCGTCCTTCGGCGGGTGGAGCGGCAACAAGCTCGGCCCGAACTGCTCGACGCCGGAACTGCTCGCCGGCGCCTACCAGAAGGTGATCGACGCCTACGGTCTCAAGGCGATCGACATCGACATCGAGAACACCGACGAGTTCGAGAACGCGACCGTGCAGGACCGCGTCCTCAACGCGCTCAAGATCGTGAAGGCGAAGAACCCCGGTATCCAGACCATTCTCACCTTCGGCACGACGACCAGTGGCCCGAACTCCTGGGGCAACCGGCTCATCGACCAGTCGAAGGCGCTGAACGCCGGTGTCGACGTCTACACGATCATGCCGTTCGACTTCGGCGGCGGCGCGGACATGTACGGCAACACCATCAAGGCCGCGAACGGCTTGCGGGACAAACTGAAGTCGACCTTCGGGTGGGACGACGCCACGGCGTACGGCCACCTGGGCATCAGTGGCATGAACGGCCTTTCGGACCAGCAGGAGCTGACGAGTCTCGACGCCTGGACCAAGATCACCAACTGGTCCAAGACGAACAAGACCGCCAGGCTCGCTTTCTGGTCGGCCAACCGCGACCGGCCTTGTCCCGGTGGCGGCGTCGCCGAGAACTGCAGTGGTATCGCACAGAACGACTGGGACTTCACGCGGATCACCGCGGGCTTCTGACGTCCCTTCCCCGAACCGCGGGCCCGCACCGATGCTGCACGGTGCGGGCCCGCTCCTTTGCGCATTTGGTCCTCTGAATGCGGTAGTTGCGTATGCATCTACCGCATTCAGAGGACCAAATGCGCAAAGGGCACGGCGGTACATGAAGGCCCCCTT
>NZ_NMQT01000227.1 GCF_002234405.1 Amycolatopsis thailandensis
CGTGTGCTCTTCCGATCTCGTCGCGGCCGGGCGGCTGGCGGCCGTCCGGGTCGTCGTCGCGCGGGTGGCGGCGGCCCGAGTGGTGGTGGTGCCGGCGGTCGCGCGCTTCACAGCGGTGGCCTTCGGCAGCTTCTTCGAACCGCTGATGACGTCCTTGAAGGTCGTGCCGGCGCGGAACGCGGGCACGTTGGTCTTCTTGACGCGAACGGTCTCACCGGTGCGCGGGTTCCGCGCGGTGCGGGCGGCGCGGGCGCGCTTCTCGAACACACCGAAGCCGGTGATGTTCACCTTCTCGCCCTTGTTGACCGTCCGGATGATGATGTCGACAAGGCCATCGACGGCCTCCGACGCGACCTTCTTGTCGCCCAGGCGCTCCGACAGCGCCTCGATCAGCTGGGCCTTGTTGGCCATTCCAGTCCTCCAAGAAGAACTACTTGTACACGGCCCCGTCGGCCGACTTAGCGCACACGGTATTACCAATGCAGCACAAATTCCAAACGACGCGCGGAAATTTCCCTTGTCTCGGGGGCTGTTCCGCCTCCCGAGGGACCCCTTCAGGGCCTCTCGAGGTGCCGTTCGGTGTGGTTTCGGGGCTGTCGCACAGGACCCCGGCCGAGGTGCGGATTCCCTGCTCAGCAAGGGAATCCGCCCCCTTCGACCGACCCTAGGAGGAGGCCGCCGGGAGGGTCACCGGCTTCCAGGAGGGGCGCTGGATCTCGAAAGTGTCGATCTCCTCCGCGTGGCGGAGTGTCAGGGCGATGTCGTCGAGCCCTTCGAGGAGCCGCCAGCGGGTGTAGTCGTCGATCTGGAAGGGCGCGGTGAAGTCCTTGGCCCGTACCGTCTTCGACTCGAGGTCCACCGTGACCTCCGTCCCGGGCTCGTTTTCGAGCAGCTTCCACAGCAGTTCGACGTCCGCCTGCTCGACCTGAGCGGCGACGAGGCCCTGCTTGCCCGAGTTGCCGCGGAAGATGTCCGCGAACCGGGAGGAGATCACGGCGCGGAAGCCGTAGTCCATCAGGGCCCAGACCGCGTGCTCGCGGGAGGAACCGGTGCCGAAGTCCGGGCCCGCGACCAGGACCGACCCGCTTTTGAAGGGCTCTTGGTTGAGGATGAACGACTCGTCGGAGCGCCAGGCGGCGAAGAGACCGTCTTCGAAGCCGGTGCGGCTCACGCGCTTGAGGTAGACCGCCGGGATGATCTGGTCAGTGTCCACGTTGGACCTGCGCAGCGGGACCCCGACGCCGGTGTGGTGGGTGAACGCGTCCATGGTTGGGAACTCCTTCGCGGATGTCAGCGATGTCAGCGGGCGGCGGCGGGCAGCAGGTCTTCGGGGCTGGACAGGGTTCCCCGCACGGCCGTGGCGGCCGCCACGAGTGGTGAGACCAGATGCGTCCGGCCGCCCTTGCCCTGCCTGCCTTCGAAGTTGCGGTTCGAGGTCGAGGCGCTGCGCTCGCCCGGCTTGAGCTGGTCCGGGTTCATGCCGAGGCACATCGAACAGCCCGCCTGACGCCATTCCGCGCCGGCTTCGGTGAAGACCTGGTCCAGCCCTTCGGCTTCGGCCGCCTGGCGGACCCGCATCGAGCCGGGGACGACGAGCATCCGGACCGACTCGGCGACCTTGTGCCCGCGCAGGACGTCCGCGGCGGCCCTCAGATCCTCGATACGGCCATTCGTGCACGAGCCGAGGAAGACGGTGTCCACCGCGATCTCCCGCAGCGGCGTGCCCGGCTTCAGGTCCATATAGGACAGGGCCTTTTCAGCGGCGATGCGCTCGTTCTCGTCGCCGATGCGCTCGGGGTCGGGCACCTCGGCGCCCAGCGGGAGCCCCTGGCCCGGGTTCGTGCCCCAGGTCACGAAAGGCGTGAGCTCGTCGGCGTTCAGCCGCACCTCGGCGTCGAAGACGGCGTCGTCGTCCGTGCGGAGTTCGCGCCAGTTCTCGACCGCGGCGTCCCAGTCGGCGCCCTTCGGCGCGTGCGGACGGCCCTTCAGATACGCGAACGTCGTCTCGTCCGGGGCGATGAGCCCGGCGCGCGCGCCGGCTTCGATCGACATGTTGCAGACGGTCATCCGGGCTTCCATCGACAGGTTTTCGATGGCTTCGCCGCGGTATTCGAGGACGTAGCCCTGTCCGCCGCCGGTGCCGATCTTCGCGATCACCGCGAGGATGATGTCCTTCGCCGTGACGCCGGGCCGCAGGGCACCGTCGACCGTGATGGCCATCGTCTTGAATGGACGGAGCGGCAGGGTCTGGGTCGCCATGACGTGTTCGACCTCGGAGGTGCCGATTCCGAAGGCCATCGCCCCGAAGGCGCCGTGCGTCGAGGTGTGACTGTCGCCGCACACCACGGTCATCCCCGGCTGGGTCAGGCCCAGTTGCGGGCCGATGACGTGCACGATTCCCTGTTCGGCGTCGCCCATCGGGTGCAGCCGGACACCGAACTCCTTGCAGTTGGTGCGAAGGGTGTCGACCTGGGTGCGGGAAACGGGATCCGCGATCGGCAGCTCGATGTCGATCGTCGGGACGTTGTGGTCCTCGGTCGCGATGGTGAGGTCGGGGCGGCGCATTTTCCGGCCCGCCAGGCGGAGTCCGTCGAAGGCCTGCGGGCTGGTGACCTCGTGCAGCAGATGAAGGTCGATGTAGAGCAGGTCGGGCTCGGCCCCCTCGCCGCGCCGCACCAGGTGCGACTCCCACACTTTCTCGGCCAGTGTCCGGGGCATTTCCGGCTCCTCACATGCGGTGAAATCGGTACTTCCCACCATCTGGACATCTCAAACTTCGGGAAGATAGTATCGGCTTGTGGGACAGCATAGCGGTATCGGAGTACTCGACAAGGCCGTGGCCGTGCTTCAGGCCGTGGCCGAAGATCCTTGTGGCCTGGCGGAACTGTGCACGCGGACCGGTTTGCCGCGCGCGACGGCGCATCGGCTGGCGGTCGGCCTCGAAGTGCATCGCCTGTTGCGCAGAGGCCCCGACGGGCGCTGGCGGCCGGGGACCGCGCTCGCGGAACTGGCGGGCGGTTCGACCGATCCGCTGCTCGACGCGGCGAGCTCGGTGCTGCCGAAATTGCGCGACATCACCGGGGAAAGCGTTCAGCTCTACCGTCGCGACGGTGTCCAGCGCGTCTGCGTTTCGACCGCGGAACCGCCCAGCGGTCTCCGTGACACGGTGCCGATCGGTTCACGGCTGCCGATGACGGCGGGTTCCGGCGCGAAGGTGCTCGCCGCGTGGTCGGATCCGCACACGCAGCGGACGATCCTTTCCGAAGCCGTGTACGGGGAGCGCACGCTGCTCGAGGTCCGCCGTCGGGGCTGGGCCCAGAGCGTGGCGGAACGGGAGCCCGGTGTGGCGAGTGTCTCGGCGCCGGTACGGGATTCGACGGGCACCGTCGTCGCCGCGGTGTCGGTTTCCGGGCCCATCGAACGTATAGGGCGTAAACCGGGGGCGCGCTGGGCCGCGGATCTGCTCGCCGCCGCGGACGCGCTCCAGGAGCGCCTCTGAGCTTCCAGACGGATGAAGGCCCCCTGCGGCGCAGGGGGCCTTCATCGTTTCCGGGACCGTCCTGAATGGACGCGTCGGATCAGAACTCGTCGGCCTTCGTCAGCTCGTGTTCGAGGGTGTCGGCGCGCGTGACGAGGGACTTCAGCGGGTGTTCGAACTCGTTCCGCAGGTTCAGATCGACCAGCGGGATCGTGTGCTTGAGCAGGGCGACGCCGTCCACCACCGCCGCGCCGCCGACCGAGTCACCGCCCGCCAGTTCGAGCAGGCGCCGCAGGTCGATCTTGTCGGCCCAGCCGACCGGGGAAGAGATCTCCACCCACTCCGCGCCGTCGTGGTCGGGCAAGTGGTGCAAGGACACCTGCTGGCCGCGGCCCTCCCCGGTGTCGACCCGGAACCGGAGCCAGCCGTCCCGCTCTTCGAGCACCTCGTACCGCGCCCGGACGAAATTGATCACGCCTGCCCAGATGGACACCCTCGTCACCTCTCGGTTTCGCCACTTCGTGCGCTGTCGAGCATGGCACATCCGGGACGGGTTCAGCCGCCCGGATAGAGGCCGGCCATCGCGCGCACGGTCGCTGTCAGGTGGGCGACCAGCGCGGCGGGCTCCAGCGCCTGGGCGTCGACGCCGAGCTTG
Source organism: Amycolatopsis thailandensis (assembly GCF_002234405.1). GTDB lineage: Bacteria > Actinomycetota > Actinomycetes > Mycobacteriales > Pseudonocardiaceae > Amycolatopsis > Amycolatopsis thailandensis. The sequence goes on from NZ_NMQT01000227.1 coordinate 4,134, forward strand.
AGCAACCCCGCGGCGGCGTGGGGCACGCTCTCCATCGGGATCCTGGCCCGCCGCCAGCCTTCGGCGTCCTCGCCGGTGAGGGTGCGGCGGGCGAGACGCGCGGCCCGCGGGCCGAGGAGGTCCGGCAGGGCGGCGATCCCCTGCGGTGACAGGCGGATGAGCGCGGTCTCGGTCTCCTCCGCCTCTTCGTAGCCTTCGACGTGTGCCCGCCAGAACGCGGAGAGTTCGAATCCTTCGGGCCGCTCGGCCTTCTCCGGCAGCGTCCGCGACCGCTGGATCGACGAGACCTTGTAGATGCGCGGCTGGTTCCGGCGGACGGCGACGAGGTACCAGACCCCGGCCTTGAGCACGAGCCCCAGCGGATGCAGCCGGCGGGTGACGACACCGGGCTCGGGCGACCAACGGCGATACCGGATCTCGATGACCCTGTCCCGCCACAACGCTTCCGCCACGGCTGTCAGCAGCGGCACCGGTTCGGCTTCGGAGTACCAGCCGGGCGCGTCGAGATGGAACCGCTGCCGGATCCGCGTCGAGGCGTCCCGGTACGGCGTCGGGAGAGCGGCCGTCAGCTTGAGCTCGGCGGCCGCGACCTGGGCGCCCAGCCCGAGTTCGGCGGCGGGCTCCGGCAGCCCGGTGAGGAACAGGGATTCGGCCTCGTCGGCCGTGAGACCGGTCAAGCGGGTGCGATAGCCCTCCAGTAACCGGTAGCCGCCGAAAGGCCCTGTCTCGGCGTAGATCGGCACGCCCGCGGCGGAGAGCGCCTCGATGTCACGGTAAACGGTGCGCGCGGTCACGCCGAGTTCCGCGGCCAGCCTGGCCGCGCTCAGCTTCCCCCGGTTCTGCAACAGCAACAGCAGGGACACCATCCGGCCGGCACGCACGGCCGGGAGTCTGCCAGCGACCACTGACAGAAGATGTCAGCGATGGCGCCGCAAGATCGGCGGCATGAACGATTTCGACTTCTTCACCGGCTCCTGGACCGTCGCCAACCGGCGGCTGAAGACCCTTTTCGAGGACAGTGACGACTGGTACGAGTTCCCCGGGACCTCCACCTGCCAACCGATCTTCGGTGGCGGCGGCAACACCGAGGAGATCGTTTTCCCGACGCTGGGCAGCAGCGGCTTCACGCTGCGCCTGTTCGACGTCGCCAGGAAGGAGTGGTCGATCTACTGGGCGAGCAGCCGGACCGGGCTGCTCTGTCCGCCGGTGGTGGGAACTTTCGACGGCGGACGGGGCGACTTCTACGGCGACGACAGCCACGAGGGGCGGCCGATCAAGGCGCATTTCCTCTGGTCGGAGATCACCGCGACGTCGGCGCGTTGGGAGCAGGAGTTCTCGGTGGACGGCGGGGAGACCTGGGAATCCAACTGGGTGATGGAGTTCAGCCGGGTCTGAGATCGGCTGCGGCCGGGATCGGGCGTGCCATCGCAGTGGGGGTGGTCGTGAGTGGCAAGTGTCGTTAGAGCGG
>NZ_NMQT01000228.1 GCF_002234405.1 Amycolatopsis thailandensis
TTGCCCCCATTTTGTGTTGTTCTTCGTTGACAGGGCGATCACCGAGATCCACCACCTTCCCCTACACGACGCTCGCCCGATCTCGACCGGTCCGAGCAGCGCCAGCAGCGCGACGACCAGCGCGACGTGCCCACCGAGGAACACCTTCCAGCGGCCGATCCGGTCCGAAAGCCTGCCGAACGGAACGGCGAGCAGCAGATAGACGCCGGCGGTTCCCAGCGGCAGCAAGGGGAAGAAGACCGCGCCGAGGTCCCAACGGCGCTGCAGAACCAGATAGAGGAACGAATCGCTGAGGGTGACCAGGCCCAGCAGGGCCGCCCAGACGCAGATCCGGCGGAACGACGCCTGGCGGATCAGCCCGGCGGTCTCCCGCAGCGAGACCTTGGGCCGCTCGGCCCTCGGCGTCGGCTGGTGGTCCTTGACCAGCACCAGCAGGATGATCACGCCGATCGCGGCGACGCAGAAGCTGGTGAAGAACACCGAGTCGTAGCTGCCGAGGCTGAGCCACAGCACCGCCATCGCGACCAGCGGGCCGAGGAAGGCGCCGAAGGTGTCCATCGCGCGGTGCACGCCGAAAGCGCGGCCGAGGTGTTCGGGATCGCTGCTCAAGGTGATCAACGCGTCCCGCGGCGCGGTCCGGACGCCCTTTCCGGTGCGGTCGGCCGCCAGGACGGCGCCGATCGCCACGGTGGACGAACCCGCCAGCATCAGGCCGATCTTGCCCAGCGCCGAGAGCCCGTAACCGAAGCAGGCGACGGCTTTGAGCCGCTGCCAGCGGTCCGCGAGATGCCCGCCGACCAGCCGGACGACGGCGGTGACACCGGAGTAGAGGCCGTCGAGCACGCCGAACTGCAGCGGGCTCAGGCCGAGACCGAGGACGAGGTAGAGCGGCAGGACGGCGGTCACCATCTCCGAGGAGATGTCGGTGACCAGGCTGACCAGGCCGAGCGCGACGACGTTCCCGGTGACCGCGCGTTTCACGCCGCTCTTGGGAACTTCCGCCGCGGTGTCCGCTCCCCTACTGGTGGCTATGTACATGGGGGACCTCCAGCACCGTGAGGAGGTGCCGGGTCGCGGTGCACACGGCCGCGACCCGGCACCTGATCGCGAGGATCAGTGGCAGGTGTAGGTGGGAGAGGAATCGATGGTCTTGCCGTCGAGACCGATCATCTGGGTCGAGAAGGCGTTGTCCGACATGTTCAGCTTGAGCACGCCGTAGGTCGAGATCGCCTTCGCGGTGGCCGGGTGTTCGGTCTTGACCGGGTAGAGGGTCGCCCCGCCGCCACCGCCGATGATCTGCACCGGGCCGACCGGATCCTTGTCACCGTCGGCGTTCTGCGGGTAGAAGCGCTCGTAGTGGTGGTCGTGCCCGTTGAGCACGAGGTCGACCTTGTTTCCGACCATGGTTTCCCAGAGGGTGGCCATCTTGTCGTTGTCACCGTGGTCGCCCGAGGTGTAGCGCGGGTGGTGGTAGTACGCGGCGACGCAGGGCTTGGTGTTGTTCTTCAGGTCCTGCTTGATCCAGTTCAGCTGCT
>NZ_NMQT01000229.1 GCF_002234405.1 Amycolatopsis thailandensis
CATTGGAGCTGCACGCTCACAGCATGTGGAGGACTGATGTTTGGAGGATACCGTGTCCACCACGCTCTACCCTCTTTCCCTACGCGACGCTCTTCCGATCTGGTGCGCGTCGCGCGGGTCGTGGTGAGCGCGAGCGCCCGGTCGAGCGCGTTGGCGGTCGGCGTGCACAGCAGCAGGCCGACGCCGGCGGCGCCTGCCGTGGCGAAGGTGCGCCTGGAGATGTCGGACATGGCGGTGCCCCTACTCGTCGCGGGTGGGTGTCGCGGAAGGACGATGCCGGACGACGTTAGCCGGGGGGTGAACTCTGGAAAAGGGTAATGCGAAAATTTGTCACGTTTGGCCGAACCCGAAAGGACCGGGGCCGGTTACGCTGTTCGCTCGGCGAATGAGGAGGTGGCCCCGGTGGGTGCTTCGGCTTGGTCTGTCCGCGGCCGGTTCGACGGCGACCCGGAAGCCGCGCTGGACGCGATGAAGGCGCAGGTCTTCGCGGAGGGTGACTACCTCTGGGAAGAGGACGAGCTCGGCCGCCCGGACTCGGTCGACGAGCTGTACGAGGTGGAGAGCGTCCAGGAGTCCGGGACCCACTCCGTGCTCGACGTCCACGAGTTCATCAGCGCCACGGGCGAGGACGACTTCGGCACGATCCGGCCCTTGACCGACGACGAACTCCTCGCCGCCTT
>NZ_NMQT01000023.1 GCF_002234405.1 Amycolatopsis thailandensis
GGCCGCGCCGACGGCGAAGACCCGGGGCGCGCCGACGTAGGCGAAGGTGCGCTCGTCCAGCTGCGGCCAGCCGCCGCGGTCGAGGACGGCGTCGTCGGGCATCAGGCCGTCACCGATCGACGGCGTGGTCCCGAGCGCCAGGACGGCGTGGTCCACGGAAACCCGCGAACCGTCTTCGAGGTGGAGGGCGACACCCGGGGTCACCTTCGTGATCGCCTTGCCGCGATGCACGACCAGCCGCCCTTCGGCTTCGGCCGCTTCGAGCATCGGCCGGAACTCGAACATGATCGACGCGCGGCGGAAGCGGCCCATCAGTTCCAGCCGGTCGGACCAGCTCACGCCGTCGAAGCGGGCGCGGCCCTCCGGGCGGAAGAACGACGAGTTGACGTCGGCGCACTGGTAGCGTTCGCCGGCTTCGCGGACCACCCAGTGCACTTCGCGGCCTTGCGCGAGCCCACCGGAGATCAGATGCGCGGCGGTGAGGCCCGCGCCGACGACGGCGAGCCGTCTTCCGCCGGGAGGAACGGGTTCGTCCCAGTAACTCACGCCGCGCGGCGGGAAACCGCCGCCCCACCAGGTGTCCGGCGCGGACCGGCGTTCCTCGCCGAGGCACAGCACCGCGTGGCGCGCGGTGACGGAGAACCGGTCGGCGCGCACGGTGACCGCGTCCGAGGTCGGCAGCACCTCACGGACCGAACCGCGCCAGGTCCGCTCGGTGACGTGATGGCTCGCGGCCAGATGACGGCAGTAGGCCTCGAAGACGTCGACGGGGACGACCGAACGGTGCCCGGCCTGCGCCATCCGGATCTCCCGCCGCTCCACCGGGGTCAGCACCGACCAGTGCAGCCTGGCGAAGTCCAGGAGTTCGCAGTCGCGGTAGCCCTCGACACCGGGGTGGTGTTCGTACGGCGACCGCAGCACGCGCTGGCCGAGCAGATCGACGCGGTCGAAGAACCGGCCGCAGGGACGGCCGTCGCGGTCGACGACGACGATGTCGCGGACACCGTGGTGCCATAACGCGGACGCGACCGCGAGCCCGGCCGGACCCGCGCCGACGATGACGACGTCGGCGCCGGGCGGCGGCGCGGGACTGGCCGCGGCGCGGGTGGCCGGGAGCACCGGCCATTCCCGCCCGCGCGGGGAGTCGAGCAGGTGAGGCTCCGGGACGAAGGTGATCACCGGCGTGCTCAGCCGATCACGGTCACCGGGACGATCAGCTCGATCACGGGGCGCTGCTTCATCCCGTTGCTGATCAGTTCGTCCAGGGTCTGCTGGGACTGCTCGGCGGTGTCGGTCGCGATGGGGCTGTAGCGGGAGTACGAGTAGGTCGGCTTCCGCCCGCCCGCGTCCAGCGAGTACACCTTCAGCACGGCCTCGCCGGGCCGGACTTCACCGTCGTAGAAGGTGAGACGGCGCTGGTCCGGCGTCATGAAGGACTTGGAGAACTGACGGGACAGCACCAGGGTGTCGGCGTCGTCGACGAAGGTCGAATCCTCGTCGGTGACGACCTGCATCGCGACCCAGGTCTTGTCGGTCAGGTTGGTCTCGGACTTGATCACCTGCCAGCGTCCCGGTTCCGGCAGGTTGACGCTGACCGAGATGTCGTGGTCGGTGGTGTCGATCGCCCCGGAGATCATCAGCACCCGGCGGCGGACGTCGGCGACTCCGGCCATCTGAATGTCACGCGCGCGTACCCGTGTGGAAACATCCAATCCCGGAAATTCAGGTGACGACATCTTTCATGCCTCCAGACCTCGAGAAACGCAATTTCGACCCGGCGTTATTTCCCCATCCGCAAACACCCGAAGAATTTCACGCCGAAGCGGACGATGTCAAGATGAGGAACGCATGATCCATTACTGCGAAAGGCCGCCGGTACAACTCCCGACACTGGGCCGTTCAGCGGTACGAGGTCTGGTTCTTTCGGCCCTGTCCAGTCCTGCGGCGGCTCACGAACCGTCGGAGTCCTCGGCCCACGCCGCGGCGGGCGTCCCGTGCTCCAGCGCGCCGATGTAGACGATCTCGAACGAGGAATCGGCGCGCTTGAGCCCTATTCTGATGACGAGGTCGTGTTTCACCAGAATGATGAACTGATGCGGATCCCGGCCATCTCCGAAAATGTCGTAGATCAGAAAAGCGGATCCGTCGGCTACCGCGAACAGCGCCTCGTAGATAACATTGCGGTCGGCCTGCGGGGCGTTGATCGCCCATTCTTCCAGCACCTGTAATCCCGACGTGAGCTGGAGGCGCATAGCCATCCGAAGGCCTCCTAGAGGTCTCGCCGGGTCGCGGGTGATCTTCATTCTCCCGCGCGGGATACCCGGTGGTCTTCTTTGTCCTTGCTGTCCTCGCTGGTGGCGCTTCATGTCCGTCAGTTGTAACCGAGGACGATGTGTTCGGCCGACAACTCGTTTTCGCCCGTCTGCCTCGGCTCGGGGACGAACGCCGCCACGTCGGCGTCGGCGACCCCGGACGGGTCGAAATCATCGGTCACGACCCAAATTCGCACCTGTGCCGTCATGACGTTCCTCCCGGCCTTGGATGAAGAGCTCACTTGACAACCAAGGATGACCCCCTCCGATCGGAAGCCGATCGTGGTCCGCTCGAAGAAGGCTGAAGATCCCGATGAGCAAATAACAAGTCGCCGGTGAGGGGGTCCCGGTAGTGCCCTTGTGGTACCCCGGAACACTAGGAGCCCATCATGACCGAACGCCTCGACCCGTACGAGATCTACGCCGACGACGAGCTCGACGTCGACCTGCTCGGCCTGTCCTGGCCCGACCCGGCCGTCCCCGAGCAACGGGACCGGCCGTGAGCGCCGCGGACCGCCAGCGGACCTGCGCGGCCTGCGGCGGCCCGTTCGCGCCCAGGGAGCGAACCGGACTGGAGACTGTGATCGACGGCGAAGTCCTTTACGTCGCCGTGCATACGCACCACAGCACGTACCCGCCGCGGCGGGAAGCCGAGGCGACGCGCCGGCTGACGACCACCACCGCGTGATCAGACGGACGACACGTGTGATTGGACGGACGACTCGTGTGTCGTCCGTCTGATCACGCGTGTCGTCCGAATCAGCGCAGGGTCGAGGTGCGCCAGGTCGCCGAAGCGAGGGGCGACCAAGCGGAACGCGCGGGCGCGGCGGGCGGCGGGGGCGCGGCCGAAGCGAGCGCGGTGAAGACGGCGACGACCGCCGCCAGTTCGGCGTCTTCCGGGTCCCCCCGCAGGACCCGGAAGACCGGCGCACTGTCCATTCCGGACGGTGACATGGTTCCCCCGTTCAGATCGGGTGGTTGCCGTGCTTGCGCTGGGGTGCCGCCTTTCGCTTGTCCTGCAGCATGTCCAGCGCCCTGGCGACGGCCGAGCGGGTGTCCGCCGGGTCGATGATGTCGTCGACGAGCCCGCGTTCGGCCGAGTACTGCGGATTCATGAACTCCTCGGTGTACTCGGCGACCAGGTGCGCGCGCAACGCGTCCGGATCCGAGGCGGCCGCGAGATCCTTGCGGAACAACACGTTGACCGCGCCCTCGGCGCCCATCACGGCGATCTGGTTGGTCGGCCACGCCAGCGACAGGTCGGTCCCGATGGAGCGCGAGTCCATCACGATGTACGCGCCGCCGTAGGCCTTGCGCAGGATGACCTGGATCCGCGGCACGGTCGCCTCGCAGTAGGCGTGCAGCAGCTGCGCGCCGTGCCGGATGATCCCGGAGTGCTCCTGCTCGACGCCGGGCAGGAAGCCGGGGACGTCCACCAGGGTCACCAGCGGGATGCTGAACGCGTCGCAGAACCGCACGAACCGCGCCGCCTTCTGCGAGGCGGGACCGTCGAGCACGCCGGCGAACACCACCGGCTGGTTGCCGACCAGGCCGACCACGCGCCCGTCGACCCGCGCGAGCGCGCACAGCACGTTCCGCGCCCAGCGTTCGTGCAGCTCGAAGAACTCGCCGTCGTCGGCGAGCTCCGTGAACACGTCCCGCATGTCGTAGGGCTTGTTCGGCTCCACGGGGACGAGTTCCGCGAACCGGGGGCGCCGGTCCTTGCCCGCGTCCTGCGACGGCTCGCGCGGCGCGGGCTCCAGGTAGTTCGACGGCAGCAGCGACACCAGGTAGCGGACGTCGGCGAGGCAGCTCTCCTCGTCGTCGTGCACCACGGTCGCCACGCCGGACGACGCGCCGTGCACGTCCGCGCCGCCCAGTTCGTCGTGGGTGACGCGTTCCCCGGTCACGGTCTCGACGACGTCCGGCCCGGTCAGGTACATCCGGGCGGTGTCGCGCACCATGAAGACGAAGTCCGCGAGCGCGGGCGAATACGCCGCCCCGCCCGCGCACGGCCCCAGCACCACGCTGATCTGCGGGATGACGCCGGACGCCTCGACCTGACGGCGGAAGATGCCGCCGTAGCCGTTGAGCGCCATGACGCCTTCCTGGATCCGCGCTCCCCCGCTGTCGTTGAGCCCGATCAGCGGCGAGCCGGTGGCGATGGCCAGATCCATCACCTTGTGGATCTTCGCCGCGTGCGCCTCGCCGAGCGAACCGCCGAAGACGGTGAAGTCCTGCGCGTAGACGAACACGCGCCGTCCGTCGATGGTTCCCGATCCGGCGATGACGCCGTCGGTGTACGGCCGGTTCTCCGCCAGCCCGAGCCCGCTCGCCTGATGCCGCCGGTACAGCTCGACCTCGGTGAAGGAATCGGGGTCCAGCAACAGCTCCAGCCGTTCGCGCGCGGTGTGCTTGCCGAGCGAGTGCTGCCGCCGGACCCCGTCGAGCCGTCCGTCGACGATGTGATCGCGCAGTTCGTCGCGCTGCGTGCGCAGCAACGGCATCGTCGGCTCCGGCGGGTGCACCGGTTCGGCGCCACGGGCGAGCGGGATCACCTGCCCGTCGGTCGTCCTCGGGGGCCGGGGGCGCCGCAGCCGGTCTTCCGGCAGCGGCACCACCTCGGAGTCCTCCGTGCGCTGAGCGCCCGGATCGCCCTGGAGGGTCACGCCGCCTCCTTCATCCGGGCCTCACGCTCGAGCTCGTCGAGTTCGATCTCGCGCACGATGTCGCGCCAGCACACCCCCCGCCCGAGCCGAGGCATCGTGGTGACCACCGGCGGCCGCTCCGGCGAGAGAGCCGGGGCGGGCGTGGCGGATTCGTTGATGGTCATGACAGTTCCTCTCCCTGTTAGGCCGATGCCCGTACCCGGCCGTCGATCTGGTGGTAGCCGCCGCTGTAGAAGACCAGCGAGTCCTGCGCCGTGCCGCGGCTGGAGGCGACCACCTTTCCGAGGAAGATCGAGTGGTCACCGCCCTCGTAGACCTCCGCCAGCTCGCATTCCAGCCAGGCCAGCGCGCCGTCGAGCAGCGGAGCGCCGGTCTGCGGCCCCGCCGTCCAGTCGACCGAGTCGAACTGCGCGAACCCGGCCGGACGGCGCCAGTCCGCGAAGTACTTCGCCAGATCCTTCTGGTCCGAAGCCAGGACCGTTACCGCGTACGAGCCGGCCGTCACGATCGCTTCGTGCATTCTGGCCGCACGGGAAACGCAGCACAGCACCATCGGCGGTTCCAGCGACACGGAGGTGACGGCGTTGGCGGTCATCCCGTGGGCCCGTTCGCCCCCGGCGGTCAGCACCGTGACCCCGGTGGCGAACTGGCCCATCACCTCCCGCAACCCGGCCTGCGCGGACAACCGGCGCCGCGTCGCGGGTGTCGGCAGGCGTTTCAGCACCGGCCGCTTGGGCTCGTCCTCAGTGCCCACGTCACTCTCCCTTGCGATCGACCGTGTACGGGGCCAGCGCCTCACGCAGCTGTTCGGGCACCCGGCTGGGCACCGTCGCCGTGTTCGGACCGCGCATGCACGCGATCCGCTGCCGCCCGCGGGCGACCAGCCGCTCGCCCTCGTCGGTGAGGTGGACGTAGTCGAAGGTGAACTGGATCTGGGTCTGGGTCAGCTCCTCCAGCCGCAGCCGGATGGACAGCTCGTCGAACGCGGTGATCTCCGCGTAGAACTCGCAGTCGACCTTGAGCGTGAAGAGCTTGAGGTCGTGGCGGACCTCTTCGAGCACCGCGGGCGCCTTCTCCTTCAGGAACATCTCGCGGCACCGGCCCTGCCAGCGCACGTAGTTCACGTAGTAGACGTTGCCGACCAGGTTGGTCTCCTCGAACCCGACCGTGTGAAGGATCTCGTAGTAGTCGGCCATGTCAGTTCTCCTCTCCCTGGAGCACCGCGAAGACGACGGGATCGGTCCGGTCGTTGACGGTCGTCACCCAGGTGGCGATGCGGGCACTGCCGTGGGAAAGCACCGCCCAGCCGTCCGGGTCGACCCGGTGCACGGTGAGCGCCTGTGTCATGTCTCCGGTCTTGCGCACGCATTCCAGCGCGCTCCAGACCCTGGTGTGCGCGACCGAGAGCGGCTCGCGGGCGTCCGCGGCGAGCAGTTCGCCCACCGAAAGGAGATCCTCGCCGAGCAAGCCCGCCCAGTCCTCCGGCGTCCGTTCGATCGCCGTCTCGACGTCGCACGCGATCCGGCCGGTGCCCGTGATCGCCAGGGTGAGGTCGGCGCTGTGCGACGCGCTCACCTCGACGCCGTCGGCTTCCGGTTTCCCGTCCGGGCGGTAGCGGATCTCGAGCGGGGTGTCGACGGCGCGACCAGCGGCCAGTGCCGTCTGCGCCCGGCGTTCCGGTGTGGTCTCCACGGAGCCGCCCACCGGGTCCGGTTCGACGACGATCGCGCGGGACGAGCCGAGCAGCCGTTCGACGGAACGTTCCAAATAGGACCCGAGCATCGACGGGACCCAAGGTCCTTCGCCGTCACGCTTGCGCACCGCGCGCAGCTTCAGCCCTTCCCATCGTTCGACGAGCTTCCCGTCCGGGTTGCGGACGTCGAGGTCGTAGACGTAGCTGTCGCCGTCCTGCGAACGCTCACGGGCGTCGAGGAGCACGTACTCCGGGTCCTGCTCGCCGGGCTCGGCCAGGTACAGCCGCTCGATCCCCTGCGGCAGCAGGGTCGCGTCCGGGACGCAGCACTGGATCGCGTGCATCATCGCGTCGCGGGTGCCCGGGTCGGCCAGGAGCTGTTCCTGCGGGAGGAACGGCGCGAACCAGTCGACCTCGGCGCCGGTCGCGATCTCCGCGACCGCGTGCCGGGCGCTGGCCCGCCGGTAGCCGGTGACGCGCTGGAACCGCTTGCCCTGGAAGAGAACCGTGCCGTACAGCTCGGTCGTCGGGTCGACCGGGACCGGCGGCAGCGCGACGTCGCGGACGACCGTCTCCCCGAGCGGATCCGGCCGCGAGAACCGCAGCCGGGCGCGGAAGTGATCCGCGCTGAACCCGGTCTCCCCGCTGCGCAGCACCACGTCCACCGTTTCGGCGTCCCTGGCCAGCGCGGCGAGCCGGATCGTGGTCGACCCGCCCGGCGAGACGATGATCGGGCGCAGGAACTCGACGTCGGAGAACACCGGCGCCGGCAGGATTTCCGCGGCCAGCGCGGCCTTGGCGACCTGGGTCATCGCCTCCATGCCGATCACCGCCGGGAACAGCAGCTGACCGTCGAGCAGGTGATCGGCCAGATACGGGTCGCTGCCCGCGGAGAGATCGGCCTCGGTGATCAGCTCGACACCCGGGTAGTGCACCACGGCGCGGTCCACGAAGCGGGTCAGCGGCAGTTCGCGCTTCTCCACCGGCAGGGTGGCCAGCCCCGCGGTACGGCCGCAGACGACCAGTACCGACGGGGCGGCCGGATCGCCGACGACCTGGCGGAGGATCTCGATGCCCTCCTCGGTCGGGATGGGGGTGATGCCGTCGCGCATCAAAGCGCTGACGACACCGAGCTTTTCGCCCATCCCGGTGCCGGACCAGACCGACCATTCGAGTGCGATGGCGCGGGCTTGGGGGTGCTCGCGGCCGAACCGCACGGTCAGTTCGGTCATCCAGTCGTTGGCCGTGGCGTAGTGCGCCTCACCGCGCAGGCCCGCCCGTCCGATGATGCTGCCGAAGGTGACCAGCAGCTTGATCTTGTCCTTGTCGACGGCGTCGAGGACGGCGTTGAGACCGCCGATCTTCGGCGCGAGGGTCTTGCGGAAGCTCTCCTCGGTCAAGGAGAACAGCGCGGCGGGCTCGTTGCGGCCCGCGCCGTGCAGCACCGCGGTGACCGGGCCGAATTCGGCCTGGACCCGGCCGATCGCGTCCGCGATCTGCCTGCCGTCGGTGACGTCGGCGCGCTCGTAGCGGTAGGTGATGCCCGCCGCCGCCATGCGCCCGAGGTTTTCCGACAGTTCGGCGTCGTCGGCCGGGTCGCTCCGGCCGAGCAGCGCCAGTTTCGCGCCGGAGTCCTTGGCCAGCGCCAAAGCGCTCTCCGCCGTGATGCCCTTGCCGCCGCCAGTGACGAGCAGGACGTCGTCGGTGCCCAGCGGGGTCCCCTCCGCCTCCGAAGGCGCGAGCGCGGCGAGCTTCGGGACCGAACGGACACCCGCGGAGTCGTAGCGGACCTCGCTGAAGTCGTTGGTGGCCGCGACTTCGGTGACCACGGTGGACACCGCGGCGCCGACGGCCTCGGGGTCGACCGGGTTGACGTCGGCGAGATCGACGATCGTGGTGCGCGCCGACGGGTCCTCCAGCCGCAGCGTCTTCGCCAGGCCGGAAGCGCCGAGTCCGTGCTGCACCACGACGAACCGCGTGCCGTTGGGCGCGGCCAGCACCGCGCGGCCCGCGTCGAGGAACAGTCCGACGTCGTCCGCGTCGCTGTCCTCGTTCAGGCACAGGAGGACACCGTCGCCGACCCCCGCTCCCGCCAGCGCCGCGCGCAGCGGCTCCGCCAGCGGATGACCGTCCTTGGCGAACACCGTCCATTCGGCGGTGGAGACGCCGGTCGTGAGGTCGGGCGCCGGCTTCGGCGCGACGACGTATTCGACCGCGAACGGCCGGACCCACGGTCCGACACCGGCGACCTCGGCCTGGTTGCTGTCCGCGGGTTTGGCGGTCTGCGCGAGTTCGTCGATCATCTCGGCGAGTTCGCCGAGACAGACCGTCGCGAAGTTCGGCATGCCCTCCAGTGCCGGACGGCCGAGCGCGCGGGTCACGTCGTTGACCAGCTGGCCGACGGTGATCGACGACAGGTGCAGGTCGTCGAGCGGATGCGTGTCGGCGGTGACCGCTTCGAGCGGCAGTTCGACCCGCTCGGAGGCGAGCTTGCGCAGCAGGTCGAGGGTGCTGCTGCCGCCGTTCTCCGAGGCTTCGCCCGCCGTGGCCTCGGCGGAGTCGGCGACGCGGTCGCGGGCCAGTTCGGCGCCGATCGACGGCGCGGCCTCGCACGGGCTCGCGAGGAAGGAGAACTCGCCGTCCACCGGCAGGGCCCGCACGACCCGGCCGGCGAACAACGCGGAGGTCTCCAGCGCGACACCGAACGCGAACGCGGCACCGGCGACCTTCAGCACCGAAGCCAGTGTCGGGCTGTCGGTGTCGATCGCGAGCACCGGCGTGCCGGGCGCGATCTCCCCGAACAGCCCGGTGAGCACGCGGCCGGGGCCGACCTCGATCACCAGGTCGCTGCGCTCGGCGACCTTCGCGGCCGCCTCACGGAAACGCACCGGCAGGACGACCTGGTCGCGCAGCAGATCGCGCAGGTCCTCGGCGGCGTGCAGGACGTCACCGGTCACCGTGGACACGACGGGCCGGTCGAGCCGGGCGAAGTCGAACGCGGTGAGTTCCTCGGTCATCGCCTCGGCGGCCGGGACGACCGCGGGTGAGTGGAAGGCGTGCGAGACGTTGATGCGGGTGGCGGTGAAGCCCTCCGCGCGGGCCCGGGCGACGACCCGGTCGATCGCCTCCGACGGTCCGGAAAGGACGGTCTGCTCGGGCGCGTTGTAGCCGGCGATGACGACCTCTTCGCCCTCGGCGAGCCGCTCCGTGACTCCCGGCGTGGCCGCGATCCCCGCCATGGCGCCGTTTCCGCCGCTGGCACTCGCCATCACCTTGCCGCGGATCTTGGCCAGTTTGAGGACTTCGCGTTCGGTGAGCGCGCCACCCCAGTGCAGCGCGGTGAGCTCACCGAGGCTGTGCCCGGCGGCCGTCCCCGCCTCGATGCCGAGGCTCTTGAGGACACGCAGCCCCGCGAGCGAACCGGTGACGATGCGCGGCTGCGCGACGTCGGTGGCGACCTGGTCGGCGCCGGTGGACAGGCCCGCGGCGCGGTAGATGTCGTCGGCGTGGGCGAACCGTTTGCGCACCGCGCCGACCGTGCCCTGTCCGGAACCCTGCCCGGGGAACAGGAATCCGATCTTCGGATCCTTCGAGCGCGAGCTCGCGAAGATGCCTTCACTGGCCGAGAAGACTTCCGGCTCGCCCTCGCCGAGGAGGTCCAGGAGTTTGGCCAGCTTGCGCTCGGCGTCCTCCGGGCTGGTCGCGACGATCGCCGCGCGGACCGGTTTCCCGGACAATTCGACGGAAAGCGTCCCGGCGAGGTCCGCGAGCTCCGCGAACGAAAGCTTCGGCACGACCTCCAGCAACCCGGTCACCTGGCCGCGCAGCGACGCGGCGTCGTCGGCGTCGAGGAGCAGCAGCTCGCTGTCCTGGCGTCCGGCGACGAGCGCCCTGGTCTTCTCGTCGAGTTCCTTGCGCCGGGCCGCTCCCGGCGCTTCGGTGACGGTGACGTGCGAATTGATGCCGCCGAAGCCCATCGCGGAGACACCCGCGCGAACGGGGTGGTCCACGGGCCACAGCCCGGCCTCGGCCGGGACGTACATCCGCGCGGAGTCGCCTACCAGCGACTCGTGCGGTTCGTAGTGACCGGTCGCGGGCGGGATGACCTGGTGGTAGACGGCGAGGGTGGCCTTGATCAGCCCGGCGACCCCGGCCGCGGCCTTGGTGTGGCCGATGTTGCCCTTGATCGTGCTCAGCGCGGCACGGTCGGCGAGCGGGTCGGCGTCGCGGCGGGCGGTGGAGAGCGCCTCGATCTCGGTGGCGTCGCCCAGCGCGGTCCCGGTGCCGTGGCCTTCGAAGTAGGAGACGGTCTCGACGCCGTATCCGGCCTTTTCGTACGCCCGCTTGAGCGCGAGGCGGTGCCCCGACGCCTCGGGCCGCGTGATGCCGCCCTTGCCGTCGGAAGAGACACCCCAGCCGCCGATGGAGGCGTAGATCCGCTTGCCCTGCGCGATCGCGTCCTCCTCGCGCATCAGCACGAGCATGCCGGAACCCTCGCCGGGCCAGAAGCCGTTGGAATCGGCGTCGTAGACCTTCATCTCGCGCTTGGCGAGCGCGCCGGTCTTGGCGAAGCCGATCACCTCGAACGGGTCGATCGACAAGTCGACACCGCCCGCGATGGCGACGTCGAGGTCACCCTCGGAAAGCGCGTTCGCCGCGGTGACCACGGAAAGCAGCGACGACGAGCAGGCACCGTCCACAGTGAACCCGCCGCCGCCGAAGTCGAAGAAGTTGCAGACGCGGCCGGCGATCGTGTTCGCCAGGCCGCCCGCGAGGGTGTCCTCGTTGATCTCGGGGAACGGCGCCTTGTACTGCGCTTCGAGGTCGTGGAGGAACTCGGCGGTGTCGCTCTCGGCCCAGCCGCGTTCGGCGAGCGCCGCCGCGACCGTGCGGCGGACGTACGGCCAGCGCAGCCGCATGATGTTGGCGCGCGAGAACTCTCCGGTGAGGCTGTTGCCGATGACCACGCCGGTGGCGGGCCGCGGCAGCCCTTCACCCTCGGGGAAACCCGCGTCCGCCAGAGCCTGCGCGGCGACGTCGAGGGCGAGCCAGTGCGTGGTGTCGGTCGACCGGAACGTGCTGCCCGCGACCTTGTACTTGATCCGGTCGAACTCGTAGTCGCGGAGGACCGCGGCCTTCTGGGCGTAGAAACGGTCCGGCGCCTTGGGGTCGGGCGAGTAGTAGTCCTCGCGGTTCATCCGCTCGTCGGGAAGCCTCCGGAACGCCCGACGACCGGAGAGGACGTTTTCCCACAGTTCGTCCGGGGAACCGGCGTCCGGGTATCGGAGACCGATACCGACAATCGAAATCCGCTCAACGCTCATGCCACCGCACTCCCCTAGCTCTCAACCACTCAAGTCACGGAATCCGGTCTCGGCGCCGGGGCTCTGTCTCCAGGAGTACGACGCCGTCCGCATCTGCAGTCCGGTCAAGCATGACCCTGAGCCGGGCTGGCGGTCTTCTCTCATGTTGTTGAAGGCGGGCCGAACCGCCATGAAAGGTCCTTTCCTTGTGAATTTCGCAAGGAAAGGACCTTTCATGGCGACCGTGGCCGCCGCATTCAGAGGACTAATTGCGGGCAGGGGCCAACGAGACGCAGTGAGCGGCGGCGGCGAAACTCGCCCACCCCACCAGCTCGACCAGTTCTCGATCGTCCAGCCCCGCCGCCGCGACCAAGGCGTCGTCGACCTGGTAGGGCGCTTTCGCGACCACCAAGGCCAAGCGCACGGCGGGATCACCGGCCGCGGCGGCCCAGGATCGGCTCAAGCCCGGCGGGGAGCCGTCCCATGTGGACAGTTCCCGCGTCACGACATCCCGCACGGCCGAAGAAACCGCCAGCGAATCGAACGCCGCGGAAGCCCGCGAGAAGGCGTCCTCGACGAACGGGTTCCCGGCCGCCCAGGAGAAGTCCCGCGAGCCCGCCGGCAGCAGGTTCGACGACTCGCCGGGCTCGGCTCCCGGTACGGGCCGCAGGAACCGTCCCAAGACCGCCTTCGCCTTCGCCCGCGCGGAATCCGGCACGTTCGAGGGCAACGGCGACGGTCCGAGGAACACGCTCACCACCCGGTTCAGGTAGTGGAAGGCGAACGCGACCGCCGTCAGCTCCGTCCTGGCCGCCGCCGACAGCTCTCCGGCCAGCGGATCCGGAATGGTCCGGCCCGCCGCAATCGCCGAAGCCTCCGAGGATCGCCCGAGCGACTCCAGCGCCATCCCGTGGACCTCGACACAGTAGGGGCACGAGTTCCGCTGGGACACCAGGGTCGCGACGATCTCCCGCTCCGCCCGGCTCGTCTCCCCCGCCGCCACCAGTGATTCCCGCAGCATCGCCCAGCTCGCCGCGAGTACCGGCGGGGACGGCGAATGCAGGGCCACCGGCGGGGCGAGCATGCCGAAGTCCCGTTCCAGCTGACGGTAGACGTCGCGCACGAGCCCGGTCGCCCGGCCGTAAGGAACCGGCCGGACGTGCCGGACTTCGCGCAGCACCCGCCGCAGCGCGAACCGCATCACCCTGGGGGCCATGATCAGCTCCCGGCGACGAGCGAAAGCTTGCTGACCGCCCGTCGCCCGGTGATGGAACCGTCCGGCGCCGGGGCGCCGTAGGTGACGTCGACACCGCGCGCCTGCAGCGCCCGCACGATCCCCGGGATCGACCGTTCGGCCAGCGCCGCGATCGTCATCGCCGGGTTCACCGTCAGCGCGCCCGGCACGGAAGCGCTGTCGGTCACGAAGATCCCGGGGTGGTTGCGGAGTTCGTGGTTCGGATGCAGCGCCGAGGTCTCCGGGTCGTCACCGATCCGGCACGACGCCAGCGGGTGCACGGTGTACGCGCCGACGACGTCGTTGGTCCACGGCGCCACCTTCGCCAGGCCGTCCTTCTCCAGGATCTCCTTGCACTCCGCGTCGGCCAGCGACCAGCCGTGCAGGGTGTTCGGCGTCGGGTCGTACTTCAGCGGGCCGCGGCCGAGCATCTGCTGCGAGATGCGGTAGGCGTTGCCGGTGGGCGGCGGCGTGCCGAACACTCCCTCGTTGTCGTCCTCGGTCATCAGGAAGATGGTCAGCCAGGAGGCCCACTTCTTGAGGATCTCCTTCTTCTGCGCCCCGAACCAGCGAGGGTCGTCGCCGTCGGGCACCTGCGCGAGGATCGTGCCGAGCCCGGGCGGGAAGTACAGCTGCTCCAGCGAGTATCGCTCGTACTCCGGCAGCGATCCGTCGAGCTTGTCCCAGTTCGCCACGGTCGGGCCCTTGCCGATGTGGTTGGCCTCGTAGACCTTGCCGTCCTCACGGGACAGGCCGAGCACCTCGCGGACCCGGTCCTCGTCGATGATCGCGGTGTTGAGCCGCTCGCCGTTGCCCGAGAAGTACCGGCCGACCGCGTGCGGCATCTCGCCCAGCGCCGACTCCGAACGCTGCAGGATCACCGGGGTCGCGCCGGCTCCGGCGGCGATGATGACGATCTTCGCGTCGATCGTCCCGCTGCCCGAGTGCACCCGGTAGTCGACATCGTCGACGACGTTGAAATGCACGCGGTAGTCGCCGTCGTCGATACGCTCGATCCGCTGGACCTCGTGCAGCGGGCGGATCTTCGCGCCGTGCGCGAGCGCGGCGGGCAGGTAGTTGGTCAGCAGCGAGCGTTTCGCGTCGAACCGGCAGCCCGCCATCATGAAGTTGCAGTTCACGCACCGGTCGTTGTCCACCGCGACCGGCGCCGGGTTGGCGGTCCGGCCGGAGTGGTCGCAGAACGCCGCCCACAGGCCACCGGCGTACGAGACGTCGTTCCAGTCCTGTTTGGACACCGGGAGCGAATCCGAGACCCGGTCGTACCAAGGCTCCAGCGAGTCCCGCGTGATCGCGGAAGGCCACATGCGACGGCCGATGCTGCCGTGGCGTTCGAAGACGAACTTCGGCGCGCGCGGCATCGCGGCGAAGTACACCACGCTGCCGCCGCCGACGCAGTTGCCGCCGAGCACGCTCATGCCGTCGCCGACGACGAAGTCGAACGCCCTGGTGTAGGACGAACCGAGCAGGTAGTCGTGCTCGAAGTCCTTCGCCTCCAGCCACGGGCCGCGTTCCAGCACGGTGACCTTCGCGCCGCCAGCCGCCAGGTGATAGGCCGGGATCGAACCGCCGAACCCGCTGCCGACGATGACGACGTCGGTCTTGTCGTAGGCAGTCATGCGGGGCTCCCGGAAGGCGTGGTGTCAGGGTGGAGTTGCGCGAGCTCGCGGCGGTAGGAGAACTTCGGGAACCGCCACAGGCCGTCCTCGTCCGGCGCGGTGTAGCCCATCGCCAGCAGACCGGGGTGGCCTTCGGCGATGGCTTCGGCGGTGTGCTTGTGCGCCGCGCTGTCGAAGGACATGTTGCAGAACAAGGCGAGGCTGACCCAGCCGTCCTTTTCCGGATGTCCCGGCGCGGTCAGCGACCGCACGAGCGCCGTCCTGTCCGCGAAGGACAGCGCCACGAACGACGGCAGCGACTCGTCCAGCGTGAGGTCGTGTTCCTTGGCGTAGACCTTCGCGTGATCGTTGAGGGACTGCGCCAGATACGGCAGCCCGACGGTCACCCCGGTCGCCTCGGTGTGCAGCAGTTCGAGCGCGCCCGCCACGACGGCGCCCGGTCCCGGCGAGGCGCCGGCGATCGCGTGGTCGTCGGGGAACCGCTTCTCCCCCGGCACGATCGTGTCCGCGTAGGCCTCCAAAGTGGACACCTTGACCTGTTCGTCCGAATCCACGGAACCTACCTCCTGTTCCTGGTGTGCACGGTCATCGGCAGCCCGCCGCGCACCCGCAGCGAGAGCATCGCCTCGGGAACCACGTCGTAGCCCGGGGGCTTCCTGAGTTCGAGGTCCCGCAGGACCATCGTCAGCACGAAAACGGCCTCCATCACGCCCAGGCTGTTGCCGATGCAGAACCGCGGCCCGGCGCCGAACGGGATGTAGGCGTACCGCGGCCGCCCGCTCGGCCGGTCCGGATCGAACCGGTCCGGGTCGAATTTCTCCGGCTCCGGCCAGAACGCCGGATGCCGGTGCAGCGTGTAGGGCACGACGACGACGTCGGATCCGGCGGGGATGTGGTAGCCGCCGATCTCGTCGTCGGCCTGCGCCACCCGCGGCAGCAGCCACACCGGCGGATACAGCCGCATGACCTCTTCGACGACCCGTGCCGTGTACGGCAGCCGGTGCAGGTCGTCGTGCGTCGGCAGCTGGTCGCCCAGTACCGAATCGGCCTCGGCACGCAGTTTCGCCGCGACGTCGGGATGCTCGTCGAGCAGGTGGAACGCCCAGCCCAGGGTGCTCGCCGTCGTCTCGTGCCCGGCCAGCAGCAGGGTGATCAGCTCGTCCCGCATCTGCTCGCGGGTCCCGTCGGTCGCGATGAGCCGCGAGAGCACGTCCTCACCGTTCTCCACCGGATTCGCCAGCCGCTGCTCGACGAGCTCGTCGGCGATCCGCCGGAGGTCGGCCCGCGACTCGCGGAACCGCAGCTGTTTCTTCAGCGGCGCCCACTCCGGGACCATGCTCAGCGTCACCGCTTCGAACATCGCCTGGTCCTGCACGGCTTCGAACGAGTGACCCAGCGACGTGAACCCGGCGAGGTCGGCGTCGAGCAACGTCTTGCCGAGCACGCCGAGCGTCAGCCCGGTCATCTCGTGCAGGATCTCCACCGGCCCCTCGGTGTCCCGCAGGCGTTTCACGAGGCCTTCGACCTCGTTCGCGACGATCGAGGCCTGCCGCGCGATCCGCTTGGGCTGGAACACCGGCTGGATGGTCCGGCGCTGTTTCTTCCAGACGTCGCCGTCGCTGGTGAGCAGCCCGTCGCCGAGCGCCCGCCGCGCCTCCTGGAGGCCGATTCCCTTGTGGTAATTGGCCGCGTTGTCCGCGAGCACGTGTTTCGCCAGCTCGGGGTGGTTCACCAGGTACATCGTCTTGGGACCGATCGCGATCCGGACGACGTCCCCGTGCGCCTCCGCCGAATCCGACATGAGCGCCAGCCGGTCGGTGAAAAGCTTCTTCAGCAGACCGAAGGTCGCCCGGCGCGGCGGCCCGGGGGGCGCGAGACGCGCCCCCCGGGTGGTTTCCGCACCGGTGGTCATGCCGCCACGGCCCCGGTTTCTTCGGTCTCCGGCTTGTCGGCCGGCTTGGGCAGGCTCGTGACCTCGGCCGACTTCGCCTGCTCGGCCTCCCACTTCTCGGTGGCCTTCTTCGAGAAGTGCAGGCCCCACAGGAACATCCCGCGGATGAGGCAGACCAGCGCGGTCGCCAGGAACAGGCCGTAGGCGACGTGCACGATCATGAAGAACCCGTACGCCAGCGCCACTCCCGAACCGAACAGCACCTGCGACGCGGGCTTCGACGGGGTCGTGCCCGGGTCGGTGACCATGTAGTTCGTGTAGAGCACGAACGCCACGCCGGTCATCATCCCGAGCGCGCCCGGGATCGCGGTGTCGAACACCAGGCCACGGATGATCGCCTGGAGCGCGAAGGTGATCAGCCAGGCGCCGATCAGCCACATCCGCTGGGTCAGCATCGCGTTGAGCACGGTGCCCGAGATCATGATGATGCCGACGATCAGCCAGCCGACCCACGAGTCGACCTGCTCGGTGAAGTGGTACGGCGGCGCGATGCTCGCCCAGGGGAACACCAGCAGGATGATCGTGATGCCGAAGTTCGACGGGTTCATGTAGTGGCGGAGCCGTCCCCGCACCGGGGCCTGGAGGACCCACTTGGCGCCGACGGCGACCACGACGCCGAACATCATGACCAGTACCTGGTCGTTGACGTAGGTCAGCATGTTGAGCGCGAGACCGGTGATGTGCGCCGGGAAGAGGAACTCCACCAGTCCCTTGAAACCGTTGCCCCGGAACCGGACCGGACGGCCCTGGACGCGGGCCCCGATGATCTCCAGCAGGATCTCGGTGGTGTACGCCGTCGCCAGCGCGATGAACGGATAGGTGTAGGGCTGCTCGAAACCGAGCACGGTGTAGCCGATGATGTTGAAGATGGTGATCGAGATCGCGAACCGGCGAAGGGCCGTGATCGTCTTGTTGCTCTTCGGTGCCGTTAGTGTCTGCTCAGCCATGACGGTCACTTCTCCTTAGCCTGAGCGCCGAGCTGGAACGTGTGGTTGCCCGGGGTCAGCTGGACTTCCTGCGTGCGGATCTGCCCGGTCAGGTCGCGCCACTGGAGGCACACCTTCACCGGCCCGGTGACCTTGCCGAGCCCGATCTGGATCTCGTGGCTGCGCTTGCCGGAGTGCCCGCTGCCGCCGTCGACGCGGTCCATGTACTTCTTGCCGTCGGGGGTGACGACGGTGACCTGGGCGCCGATCGCGGCGGTACCCGCGGCCTTGAGCGGACCGTCGGACGTCGCCTTGTCGTGCACCAGCTTCAGGTTCAGGTACGAACCGGAGTCGGGGCTGACGTTGTGGTAGAAGATCGGCTGCTCCCACTGGCGGGCCACGGCGAAGTCGAGCTTGCCGTCACCGTCGGCGTCACCGGTGGCGATGCCGCGGGTGGGCACCGGGACAGCGAGACCGAGGCGCGGGGCCAGGTCGGTGTAGCGGCCGTCGGCGCTCTTGGCCCAGAAGTGCAGGGTGTGGTCGCCACCGACGTCGTCACCGGCCCGCATGTTCGGCCAGAAGGTGGGGTGCTTCAGCAGTTCGTCGTTCGACGTCGCCAGTTCCTGCAGCTGCGGCCAGCGGTTGACGTCGCCCTTGACGAAGCCGGTCGCCTGGGTGATCACCGATTCGCCGCTGTTGTTGTAGTCGGCGATCTTGACGTCCCAGCCCCAGCCGGACCACGCGGTGCCGGCCTGTGCGCTGCGGTCCACCCACGGCGCCTCGCCGCCCTGGAGCCGGCCGCGCAGGTCCGCGGTGTCCTTGGCGGTGTTCATGAACTGGAAGTGGCTTTCCTCGATACCCCAGGACGTCGTGATGTTGCTGACGTACAGGTCGTAGAGACCGTCGTGGTCGAGGTCGGCGAAGTCGACGCCCATGCCCTTGAAGGAGTCGTTGCCGAGCACCTTCGACTTCGGCTCGTTCGGTCCGCGGACGCCCTTAACTTCGGCGAACTCGACCTTGCCGGGGCGGGACTTGTTGTACAGCAGGCGGTCGTGCCCGAAGTCGTTGCCGATGTAGAGCTCCGGCAGGTTGTCGCCGTCGACGTCGGTGGCGCTCGCCGCCAGCGACCAGCCGCCGCGGGCGTCGGCCGGAATGGCCTGGTCGTCGCAGACGAACGTGGCCGTCGGTTTGGCACCCTGGGTGGCACCGGTGAACCGGAAGATGTACTTGCCACCGGCGTTGTCGGCGTGCGACATCGATTTGTTCATCTCGACCCCGCCCTCGACCCGGTCGTCGAGCACCGCGCTGTCGGGGAAGTAGTTGCCGATGAAGATGTCCTGGTGACCGTCGCCGTCGAAGTCACCGACCGTCGCGGCGTTGGTGTTCCACAGTGGACCGGCGTACTCGCCGTTCTTGGAGTTGTTGCCCGACACCAGTTCCACCGGCTCGTAGGCCGACGGCTCCAGCTTGGCCGCGCCCGGCTTGGCGAGGAACAGGATCGGGGTGCGGCCCCAGTAGTAGGCCAGCAGGTCGACCCGGCCGTCCTCGTTGAAGTCGCCCGGCACGCAGCCCATGGGCGCGATGTACTTGCCCATCGGCAGCGGTGCCGCGTCGAGCGCGAACGGCTTGTACCGGTCGCCGCCCTTGCCCGGCGTCGGGGTGACGACCACCTGGTCGCTGCGCGGGTCCACGAAGCACAGGTCGTTCGCGAGCTTGTCGCCGTCGAGGTCGTTGACCGCGATCGCGGCGCCCACCGAGGAGATCCAGGCACGGATGTGCTCGTACTCCTTGTTCACCGTGCGGATCGACTGGCTCTTCGCCGCTTCCGGCAAGGCGATCGTCAGGGGTTCGAACGCGTACTTCGAGGCCATGGTGTCCGCCTCGGCGGTCGAGACCGTGGGCAGCTGCGCCACCACGAACAGTCCCGCCATCAGCAACAGCGCCACGATGCCCGCAAGCTGCTTGCGGAGCCAGCCCAAGGTCGCGGTCATTTACCTGCACCTCCAGAAGTGAGTACCTCGGTGGCGATGCGCTGTCGCCAGGTTTCGAAATGCGGGAGTTCGCCGTCGACCACCACGGCCGGTCGGACCTCCTGCGTGATGGCCGCGGCGCGCTCGGCCGGCAGCCCGCAGATCGCCTGCGTGGCGACCTCCGTCTCGGGGATCAGCAGCCCGGCGCGAACGCGGGCTTCGGCGGCGAAAGCACTGCCCTGGGCCAGATTTCCCCGGTGTTCACCGGCGAACTCGGCCAGCTTCAGCAGTTCGTCGGAGGTGACACCGCACGCGTAGGTCGAGGCGAGCCCGATCCCGGCGTAGAGGTCACCGTGGCGGTGCTCGGGGAAACGCGCGACCGTGTCGGCGACGAGATCGACGTCGGTGCCGCAGATGAACCACAGTGCCCGGCCGATGCCCTGGTCGATCGCGCGCAGCGAGTACCCGTTGTTCCCGGGCGGCCAGTTGAAGTCCGGGTCCTGGAACTGGCCGTCGACGTACTTCGCCGTCTTGAAGTACGCCTGGTGGAACCCGTACCCGTCGAGCACCAGCCAGCGCAGCAACGGGTCGAAGTCCTCAGCGGACGGCCAGCGGAAGCGCGGCAGCCGCGCCATCGCCCAGCCGACGCCGACGTAGATGATGTAGTCGTGCTTCTCACCGGGACCGGCGAGAAAGTCCGCGATGTGCCCACGGCCCCCACCAGGCAGGCCGTCGAGCATTCCGTAACCCATTCCGGCGCCTTCGTAGGCGAAGCCGCGGTATTTCACCGGAATACGTTCCAGCCATTCTTCCGCCTGATCGACGGAACGCGCTTCGACCGCGTGAGCGTAGCCGAGCAGGAATTTCTCGCCGACGGTCTCCAGCAATTCTTGAGCGGCTGGGCTCTTCTTGTGGAAACCGCGCTTGTCCAGCGACGTCTCGGAGACATCCGGAGTGATCATGCGACGCCTGATCGTGCGCCAACCATTGCCCAACGCACTCTCCCCCTAACGGGTGGATTCGAATTCTGCGGACTGGTTAAAGGCTCACATGCGTGACGATGGGGCAGCTACTCCACGGTTGCGCCCGCGGTTCTCCCGGTTTGCGAGATCGGGAGAACGCGGGAATAACCTTTGGTCAGGCCACCGCACGGAGATAGTCGGGAGCGGGCATGGTCGTCCGGTTGCCGGTGGAGGTCGGGCCGCCGGCGAGGGTGATCGCCATCGGCGCGTCGGTCGGCCGCGGCGTGCGCATCGGCATCCGCAGATGGACCCGGCCGTACCTGGTGATGTCGACACGGCCGGGCAGGGTGCCCACGGAGAAGGAGGAGGCCGCGGTCCCGGCGGCGTGCTCGGCGACCGCGATGACGGTCCACCGGCCCTCGGGGACGTTCTGGATCTCGATGTCGGCCGAAAGGACGTTCGCCCTGCCGCCGAACGCGACCGGGCCGCACTGCGGGATCGACTCGGCGAACAGTCCGATGAGGACACTCGCCGGGCCCGCCCCGCGCGGGGTCTCGACCCGGACGCTGATCGTGCCGGTGCCGCTGCGCATCGTCGCGCAACCCATTCCGGCGCTGTGCAGGGCTTCCAGCGTCGGCAGCCGCTGGAAGTGCGGGGCCAGCGCGACGAGCAGTTCGCCGACCTCGGGGTCGCGGTACTGGGTCGGGGTCATCCCGACGGCGCGGGTGAAGCGGCTGGTGAACGTGCCGACACTGCTGTAGCCGACGCTGCACACGATGTCCGACACCGTCAGCGACGTCGTCAGCAGCAGTCGTTTCGCTTCGAAGAGCCGGATCGCGGTGAGATACCGGCCGGGGGTCACGCCGGTCGCCTTGGTGAAGATCCGCGAGAAGTGGAACGGGCTGACGAAGACCTCCGACGCCAGGTCGCCCAAGGTGATCGGGTCGAAGTACCTCGCGTGCATCGATGAGATGGCCTGTAGGACCGCGGGTTGCAGGGGGGACGCCGGCTCGGGGAGCCGACCGGATTCGATGAGGCCTTTCTCGTTCGCCGCCGTGGCGACTGTTCGTAGCTGCATCAGACCAACCTCGGATTCGCTGTCGCTTTTCCTCTGTACGCCAGCAAACGCGTCATCGATTTCGGAGCACTCGACACGCGATCGAGATGGGGCCTGCCCAGGGGTTATCCGGTTCTGCGCGATCGGCAAACGGTCGAACCGGTGGCACGAACGGAGAAACCGTTCTCGTGAGTTCCGCCTTCGATCACGCGAGATCGGTCTTCGAACACGCGAGAGCGGTGTTCGATCACGCGGACACCCCCAGCGTCCAGACCGCGAGAGTCCGTGAAGGCCTCTTCGCCACCTTCACTCGACACCGCGGCCAACGTTGCGAAAGCCACTTTCGCAACCTTCAACGTTGCGAAAGTGGCTTTCGCAACACGCCCACCCGCCGAGAGGCCGAACACACCGAGCGCGACCGGGTGACCGAACCCCGAACTCGCGTGCTTGAGGGCGGAACTCGCGTGATCAGAGACGGAACTCGTGAGATCCGCCTTCAAGCACGCGAGTTCCGCCTGCAAGCACGAGAGATCCGTCTTCGGTCACGCGGGCAGGTCCAGCACGCATTCCCCGACGCCGACCTCGGCAGGCCATTCGAGCTTCAGCGCGCGGTCCACGCGGTCACCGGCGTCGACCGGGACGGCGTGCGCGGCCAGCCCCATCGCGCGAGCGACGAGGTAGAGCGTCTGCTGCAAAGCGCCGACGTGCGCCAGTGTCGTGGCGTACGCTCCGCCACCGAGCACCGACGCCATGCGCGGCATCCGCGTGGTCACCGTGATCAGCGCCGACGGCCGCCGGTGATTCCCGCCGCCGATCATCGCCATGTCGAGCATCGCGTCCAGATCGGACTCGTCGTCGTTGACCAGGCTGAGCCGGTGTTCGAGCGGATCGTAGTGGTAGATCCCGCGTTCCAGCCCCGAACAGCGGTTCACCGAGACGTACAGCTCCAGCTCGTACAGGCAGGCCACGCTGAAATACGGCCGCTGCGACGCGCTGTGCGCGGGACCGTTCGGGAGATACGCGGGCCCGATCGACCGGATCCGCGCGCCGCGGAAGAGGAACTCGCCGATCTGCTCGGCGGACAGCACGCCCTCGGTGAACTCGGGGCAGAGGTGGTCCTTCTCCAGCAAGGTCGTCAGCGTCGGATCGGTCGCCGCGCGGTCGGCCAGGTCCGGCCGGTAGAGCGCGTAGACCGGTCCCCCGCCGGTGGAAGCCTTGACCACCGGCGGTTTCCCGATCCCCGGCAGGTCGGCGGGCCCACCCGGCCGCCAGGTGCGGCTCGTGGTGTGGAACAGCAGTTCGTCCGGGGACCACAGGCTCAGTTCGGGGTCGTCGTCCTCGGCGAACCGGCCGTGCTCCCCGGCGACCTGGACGACGCCCGCGGCGACGAGATAGGACACGATCGCGCCGACCACGCCGGGTCCGATTCCCGTGGTGGTCACGATCTCCCCGACCGACTTGGCCGTCGCCAGCGTCGCCGCGACGTGCACGGCCCACGGTTGGTACAGCACGACACGGTAGCGCGCGGACGGCGACTCCAGCCCCATCCCGTAGGCGTCGGAACGCAGGGAACTGAAGCGGGACAACCGAATCGGGCGGGCAGGCGGGATCTCCACCGGGACGAACACCGGGGCGAGCGCCACCGGGATCGCCGACAGCAAAGGTCCCCTGCCGTCGGCGAGACCGAGCGAGTGCACCACGGAACCGCCGAGTTCCTTGAGCGCCCGCCGCAGCGCGTCGGCCCCCTCGGCCGTCCAGCTCAGCTCGCCTTCGAGATCGGGCTCGCGCTCGACCGGCTCCCACGACGACGTCACGTTCGCCAGCGAGATCGGCCCCAAAGCCATCCGCCGCAACGACTCCCGGACCAACGGCTCCGCACGATCGAAGTCGTACTCCCCCCAGCGCGTGACGACCACCAGTGAGCCGTCCTCACCGATTTCGACAAGACTGTCGTCGGTGAGCGACCACAAGGGGATCATCTCGGCCACACCGCCGGGGGGATCAGTCGTCAAGGGGTGCTCCAGCCGGATCTACAAGAACATGGGGAAGGGGTTCAGCCGGTCGTACGGAGTCGGTTCGGCGAGCCTGCCCAGGCGCACCGGCACGTCGAACAGCCGCCCCGGGGCGAAGCGGCTCCAGAACGGACGCAGCCCCGGAACGACCACCCTGACCACCGGAAGATCGATGTCGGGCCTGGTCTGATCCAGCACGAGCGTCTCCATTCCCAACGCGGAAAGCTTGCGTACCAAGCACTCCACGTCGTCCCGTACGTCGGGCCGCCGGACGAACTTGAAGTCCGCGGCCCGTTTCGCCGAGCGTCCGGGCGCCGGCAGCAGATACGGCTGGTTCGCGACCGTGGCGTGCCGGAGCCACTGCGCCGCGTCGGGATCGTCGAGTTCGACGTCGTTCGCGAGCACCGCCGGGATCATCTGGTTGAGCTCGCTGACCGCCCTCCGCAGCGCCGTCCTGGGGTCCAGGTGGGCGCCGAAACCCATCATGACGTTCTCGCGCGGCCCGGCGATACTCCTGGACAGCGCGACCATGACCGGGACACCGAGATCCGCGGTCAGGTCGAGGACCCACAGCTCCCGGCCGGCTCGCGCGTACTGGCCGACCATCTCCTCGGCCCACGGGTCGTCGAACGAAGCGATGTCGACGCCGGGCACGGGAAGCCGGTTGTACCACCACATCGCGACGGCGTCGCGTTCGACGAGTTCGAGCAGCCCTTGCAGGACGGCGTCCTCGATGCTGCTTCCGGCCGCGCAACCGTTGGAGTCCGCGCGCATGCCCTTGATCCCGCACTCCGGCGGCACCCCGTAGTAGAGGTACGCCGTCGGCATCAGCTTCCGGCGCTGCTGCGACAGCGACCACAGCGGCGTCCAGTCGACTTCGGCCTCGTCGTCGAACCGGTCGGGGACGTGCTGGAAGTTCGCGTGCCTGGCGTTCCATTCGTCCCGGCCGTCGTACTGGCGCTCGTCGAAGAGCATGCACGAGTTCGGGTGGACCGCGTCCTCGCCGAGCGCGCGGAAGGTGCCGCGGATCCGCAGTTCGTCGCCCTGGTAGTTGGCCGAGAACCGTTCGATCGCCTCGCACAGCGCGCCGACCTCGGCGTCGAGCGGGCTCGCGCCCTTGCCGCCGTTGTCCCCGCGCAGCCCCGCCTGGAGCCCGGCCTCGCCGCGCACGCGGCGCGCGACGTTCAGCCCCGAGCGGTACGCGTTCACGAACGCCGGCGCCCTCGGGTCGCGGGCGATCTCCTTGACGATGCCGGTGACCGGGCTGACCAGGTGGCCGTAGCGGTCGAGCACCTCGACCGGGGTGAGCGTCCGGTGCCCGCCTCCGCCCGACGTCGCCTTCTTGGCCTCCCGCAGCACGACCGGCTCGGCCGTCCGCGCGGCGACGATCCCTTCGTCACCGCATTCCGCGCACTGCGGGCGCCGCCGCAGTTCGTGCAGCCGCCCTTGGAGGTCGAGGGTGTCCAGGATCCACACGGCCTGCTGCCCCGGATAGCGGTGTCCCGCCAGCCATTTGGACGCTTCGAGGGAGATCAGGTGCGACGCGGCCGCGGTCAGCGGCGGCACGGCGGGGATCGGGAACGCGGCCGGGCCGTCGTGCCCGAGGACCTCCTGCACGCACGCCTCCGCGTGCCGGTGCCCCCACAGCCGGTTGGTCAGGCAGTGCCAGCAGCCGGACCGGCCGGGCTGCATGATCGGGCCGATCCACACCTGCGAACCCGACGGCCTGGCCAGCAGCCACGGCCGCCCGGTGCGCCGGTGCTCGGCGTCGATCTCGGCCAGCCTCGGGTCGAGGTAGTCGTCGCACAGCACGATGGCCAGTTCCGACGCCGTCTCGACCACTTCGATGCCGCTCGCGACGAGCGCGTTCTCCACCTGCGAGGTGTCCACCCCGCGGCCGATCGCGGTCAGGCTCGCCGTCGCCGGTTTCTGGCGGCAGGCCACCGCGGACGCGTCGAGCCCGCACGCGTCCCAGTACGCGAGCGCGCGTTCGTCCCCGCTGAGCTCGTCCGGGACGCGGACGGTGACCAACCCCGCTTCGACCAGCCTCGCCAGGACACCGGTGACCTGTTCGGCGCTCATCCCCTCGGGGCAGGCGGACAGGAGACCGTCGAGGTCACGGGTGCCGTCGAGCAGGGCCGCGACCGACGCGACCTGCGCGCCTCGCATCGCGATGACGCCCTGTTCGGAGAACAGGTAGGCGCCGTTGCCCTCACTGATCTCCGCGCGCAGATGCCGTTTGAATCCCAGACCGCCGCTGATCGAGCCGGACCCGTTCGACACTGCCTCGCGCATGGGAACCCCCGTAGGTCGGTGCGATCCCAGAATCCTGCTGCGCGGGGGCGGGTACCGGCCAGTGCGCGATTCACACCTCGGACATGAAAAACCCATGATTTTCCGGGACGCACGCACGCGGGACCTGGTGGACGGCTCACTGGCCGGGTGACCGGGCGCTCTGTCACTGTCGAAGCACTGGAAAAAGGACACTACGCGTATCGAGCTGGAGGGCGCTTGCGATGTACCCCGGATCACGAGTAGCGGACACGCGGCACGGCTCGGCACCCGACCCGATTCCGGCCCCGCCCGCGAGTCCCCTCCGTTTCACCCTGCTCGGCCCGCTCGAACTCGTGCGGGACGGGATCGACTACGCGCCGACGACGCCGAAGCTGCTTCAGGTGCTCGCCATGCTGGTGATGAGCCCCGGAAAGATCGTGCACATCGACACGATCGTCCAGGAACTGTGGGCAAACCACCCGCCACGCAGCGTCCGCACCACGATGCACACCTACGTCTATCAGCTGCGCCGGTGCATCGACGAGAACGACCTCGCCCCGTACGGCGAGACCATGCTGGCGACGAAGCCGCCGGGGTACGTGTTCCGGATCGAGCCGGAGCAGGTGGACGTCTTCGAGTT
Source organism: Amycolatopsis thailandensis (assembly GCF_002234405.1). Taxonomy (GTDB): domain Bacteria; phylum Actinomycetota; class Actinomycetes; order Mycobacteriales; family Pseudonocardiaceae; genus Amycolatopsis; species Amycolatopsis thailandensis. The sequence goes on from NZ_NMQT01000023.1 coordinate 26,641, forward strand.
CCAGGCGCTCCAGAAGACGGGCCGGGAGCTGCAACTGCGGGGCGAGCACGCCGAGGCGGCGAAGTCCTTCAGGGCCGCGCTCGACCTGTGGTCCGGGCCGCCGCTGGCGAACGTCCACTGTGGACAGGTGCTGTCGGCGTACGCGGTCGACCTCGTCGAACAGCGGCGCAGCACCCTGCATCTGCGGATCGAGGCCGACATCGCGGCCGGGATGCGGCACGAGCTGATCGGCGAACTGCGGTCACTGGTCACCGCGAACCCGCTGGACGAGGCCCTGCACGGCCAGCTGATCCGCGTCCTCGGCCGCAGCGGCCGCCGATCCGACGCGCTCGCGACCTACCGCCAGGTGCGGTCGAGGCTCAACAATGAACTGGGCGTCGAACCCTGCGACGAACTGCAGGTCCTGCACCACGACCTGCTTTCCGAGGGCGAACCCGCGTGAAAAACCACTGCTGTCACGGGAAACGAAAGTGAGGATCGGCGGATGAGTCGTACCTATGGACAGTTCTGCGGTCTGGCCCGGGCGCTGGAGATCATCGGCGAACGCTGGTCGCTGCTGATCGTCCGTGACCTCGTCCTCGGCCCGAAGCGGTTCACCGAACTCCAGGCCGGACTGCCCAAGATCCCGGCGAGCACGCTGTCCGCTCGGCTCAACGAACTCGAGCAGTCCGGTGTGCTCCGCCGCCGTGTGCTCCCCCAGCTCGACGCCGCGGTCGTCTACGAACTCACCGAGTACGGCGGCGAGCTCGACCAGATCGTGCTGGACCTCGGTCTCTGGGGCGCGCGGTCGCTGGGACTGCCCGCCCCCGAGGACGTCTTCACCCTGGACGCGGCGATCCTCTCGCTGTACACGACTTTCCGCAGCGAGAAGGCCAAGGGGATCCAGGCCACCTACGAGCTGCACTACCCGGGCGGGATGGTCCTGCACGCGATCATCGAGGACGGCGCGCTCAAGGTCGCCGACGGCGCGCATCCCGGTGCCGACGCGATCATCGAACCGCTGGGCCCGTTCATCAAGGAACTGCTGAACGGGGAACTCACCGCCGAGGACGCCCTGCGGACCGGCAAGGTCCGCGTCGAAGGCGCCTTCGAATACCTGGCGCTGTTCACCGAACTCTTCCACATCCCCGCCACGCCCCAGGTGTCGTCCGGAATCGTCATCCACTGACCGACCGGCCCCGCTTTTCGTGACCGGCGGTGTTTTTACCCAGTCCATTCGTAGTACAAGCACTCCGAATGGCGTAATTTCGCAGATCAGCTCAGCAATCCGGAGTAACGAAAACCGGCGGCGAGCGAGATATCGTCGATGTCCGTCACCGGCCGGTCTTTTCCTCCAAGGAGCCCTTTCATGGCCGCACTCGATCCCCACCGTCCCGGCCTGCTCGCCTCGCTCAACGGGAAATACCATCGCGCGGCGCTCAACATTTTCGCGCTCGTCGTGCTGGCGCACTGGGCGGAACACCTCGTGCAGGCGTTCCAGATCTACGCCCTCGGCTGGAAGACCGCGGACGCCCGCGGCGTGCTGGGCATCCCGTTCCCCAAGCTGATCAGCTCCGAATGGCTGCACTACGGCTACGCCATCGTCATGCTGGTCTTCCTGTTCGCCCTGCGCAAGGGCTTCGCCGGCCGCTCGCGGCAGTGGTGGAACCTGGCGCTGGGCCTGCAGTTCTGGCACCACATCGAGCATCTTCTCCTGCTGATCCAGGCGCAGAGCGGCTGGCGGCTCGGCGGCGGCACCGCGCCGAGCAGCATCATCCAGCTGTTCATCCCGCGCGTCGAGCTGCACCTGTTCTACAACACGATCGTCACGATCCCGATGATCATCGCGATGATCGTGCACCGGAAGGCCTCCGCCGCCGAGCGGGAACTGACCGGCTGCACGTGTTCGCCCGAAAGCCGGCGTGAGCTGGCCACCGCGGCATCGTGACCCGGAGGCTCTTCGCCCTCCTCGCCCTGGTGGCGGCCTGGCTGGGGGTCGCGGTACTCGCCGCGGCCCCGGCCTCGGCCCACGTCGAACTCCTCAACTCGAACCCTGCCGACGGCGCCCGGCTCACCTCGGCGCCGCCGCTGGTCTCGATCACCCTGTCGGAGAACATCGGCATCCAGCCGAACTCGATCAAGGTCGTCGACCAGCAGGGGACCGACGTCGTCTCCGGCCCGGTGTTCCAGCCCGGTGACATCGCCGAACAGGTCGCCGTCAAACTCGAACCCGATCTCCCCGACGGCAGCTACCTCGTCGAGTACGCCTTCGTCTCGGCCGACTCGCATCCGGTGCGCGGCACGCTCGCCTTCGTGATCGGCACCGGCCCCCTGATCACCTCGGCGGGCGCGGTGTCCGCCTCCACCGGCACCGATCCGGTGACCGACGCGTTGTTCACCACCTTCCGCTGGGGCTCGTTCCTCGGCGTCGCACTGCTCGGCGGACTGGTGTTCCTGCTGGTCTGCCGCCCGGGCGGGCGGGCCGATCCGGCGGCGCGGAAGCTGCTCACCGCGGGCCTGTGGCTCTCCGGGGTCACGGCCGTGGCCGGGTTCCTGCTGCAAGGCCCGTACGTCGCGGGCCGCGGCGCGGGCTCGGTCTTCGACCCGGCGCTGATCGAAGCGACCCTGCGGGTGGCGTACGGGAAGCTCCTGCTCCTGCGTCTGGCCGCGATCGTCGCGCTCGCCGTGTTCGTCCGGCGGCTGCTGGCGGACGCGCTGCCGGACCGGCTGCGGTCGCGGTACGAGAACCTCGGCATCGCGGCCGGGTTCATCGTGATGCTGAGCTTCTCCGCGACCGGGCACGCGGTGGCCGACAAGATCATGTTCCTCTCGGTCACCGCCGACCTCGCGCACTTCGGCGCGATGGCCGTCTGGGTGGGCGGGCTGATCCAGCTGGCCGTACTCCTGCGCGGCAAGTACTCGGCGGCCGAGGCCGAACCGGCGCTGGCGCGGTTCCACCCGATCGCCACCTGGTCGATCGTCGTCATGGTGGTCAGCGGCGCCTACCTCGGCTTCCGGCTCGTGCCGTCGGTGGAGGCGCTGTGGACGTCGGCCTACGGCATCGTCTTCCTGCTGAAGCTGACCGGGTTCGCCGCGTTGCTGCTGGTGGCGAACATGAGCCGCAACGCGGTGCGCCGCGGGATCTCCGGCCGCGGCGGCACCGGCGTCGTGACCGCCGACCTGCGGAAACTCCGGGTCAGCGTCGGGGTCGAGGTGCTGATCGTGGCCGTGGTGCTGGCGCTGGCCGCGGCGCTGTCCTCGATGTCCCCGACCGGCTGATCAGCGTTCGACCGCCTCTTCCGGCGGGGCGAACACCCCCCAGGTGAAGGCCCGGAGCCACGGCTCGGGATCGCCCAGCCAGTCCATGGCGGCGATCTGGGCCGGGCTCCGGCGCCCGGCGAGCGACCGGTAGACGTCCACCGGCGCGCCCGAGAGCACCGCGGCGACCGGTTCGGTGCCGGCGACCCAGGTCGCGCCCTCGATCTCGATCCGCATCCCGGGCAGGCCGTGCTTGCCCAGCGAGGTGCCGAGGCCGCCGACGAGCACTTCGAAACTCCGCAGCCAGGCGGCGTGCGCTTCGGGCGGCGGGACGCCGAGCGCGTACCGGAGATCGAGTTCGTGGGTGAAGGCGTCCATCACCATGATGTCGCCGCGGCTCTTGCCGTCGCCGTCGGCGGCGAGCAGCGCGTCGGCCTCAGGTCCGCGTTCGGTCCACAGCCGCAGCACCTCGGCGGCCGACGCCGTCTCAGGAATCGGGCAGGCCTCACCGCCGAACCGGGTGATGACCCGGTCGCAGATTTCGGTCAGATGCGCGAGCAGGTCCCGGACGGTCCACTGTGGACAAGCCGGGACGACCCGGTCCACCGCGCCGGCGTGGTCGGCGATCAAGATCACGATGTTCTCTCTGACCTGCCGATATCCTTCGGCCGCGGTCGCCGTATTCCAGCCAGGGACCCGAATTCGGCTGCTCGTCACGCGGCCACCTCCCGTAAGGGTGAAACGATGATCGTCCATTCTCCCACCGGTTGGAGGATGCTCCTTCTTCCGCTTTGCGCCCGACCGTTCGGCGCAAAGATCACCCACCCGTGACGCGTGTCCTCGCGGCTTCAGGCACACTGGGCAGGGAAAGCCCCGTGTGGCAAGAAAAATCGCGCACTGTGGAGGTGACCAATGGAGATGCCCGGCTTCGATCTGGCGTGGCGTGGCTTCAACCGCGCCCAGGTCCGGGAATTCGTTCGCGAGGTGGAAACCGAGCTACGACGAGTCGCCGCCGAACGCGACGAAGCGATCCGGCGCGGGGAGGCACTCGCCGCCAGGCTCACCGCGGCGCAGGAGGAAAACCGCGAACTGAAGAACAGCGTCGACCGGATCAGCCGCGTGCCGATCGCCCCGGACGCGCTTCAGGAGCGGTCGCGCCGGATGCTCGAACTCACCCGCGAAGAAGCCGCCGACATCAAAGCGCGCGCCGCCGCGGAGGCCGCCGAGGCCGAGGCGGAACGGAAGCGGGTCGCCGAGGACTTCGAGCGCGCGATGACGCTGCGCCGGGCGGAGGCGATGCGCGCCCTCGCCGCGCGGGACGAAGCCTCGCAGGCGAAGGCACGAAAGCTGCTCGACGACGCCGCCGAAAAGGGCGAGCGCCTGGTCGCCGAGGCGCGACAGAAGGCCGACGTGGCCCTCGGCCTGCGCGATGACGTGCTGAAACAGCTGGTCGGGGCCCGCGAACTGCTCGCGGAGGCCGGGACCGTCCTGGCGATCACCGCGGATCCGAAACCGGAAGTGCCCGTTCAGCGCCGGAGCAGGCCCGAAGCCCGCACCGGCACCGAAGCGGCCGCCACCTAGGCGCCATCTCCAGAGGAGAAGACCACCGGGCGGATCTCCATCGCGTTGATGTGCGCGTCCGGGACCTGGCCCGCGATCTCGATCGCGCGCTCCTTGCTGTCGCATTCCACCAGGTAGAAGCCCGCCAGGTACTCCTTCGACTCCGCGAACGGGCCGTCGGTCACCACCGGGACGCCGTCACGCACCCGGACCACCGTGCTCTCCTTCGGCTCCCCCAGCGCCTGCGTCCCCAGCAGTTCGCCGCTCTCGGTGAGCTTCTTCATGAAAGGGTCGATGCGGGCGACCACCTCGTCGCGCTCCTTCTCGGGGAGGGCGTCCCAGGCGGCGGGGTTCATCGTGATCATGATCATGTACTTCATCGGTGTTCCTCCTGGTCATCCGGCCGGTGCCCGGCCACTCACGCAGGAGTCGGAGCCGCCGGATCGTCCTCGACATCCTGGCACCCGCGAATTTCACCCGCCCGGGGCGGATACGTGGGGAGGGTATAGTGAACGTCGGCAGGGAACGACGAGAGAGCGGGTGCGGGATGACGGGATACGGCAGCGAGCGGGAGGCCTACCTCAAGCGCCTGCGCCGGATCGAGGGGCAGATCCGCGGGTTGCAGCGGATGGTCGAAGAGGACAAGTACTGCATCGACATCCTGACCCAGGTGTCCGCGGCCACCAAGGCGCTCCAGTCGTTCTCGCTCGAACTGCTGGACGAGCACCTCGCCACCTGCGTGGTCCAGGCCGCCGCCGCGGGCGGTGAAGAGGCCGACCTCAAGGTCCGGGAGGCGTCCGACGCCATCGCCCGGCTGGTCCGCTCCTGATCAAGCGACGCCTCGGAACCGCCGCAGCCGCAGGCTGTTGGTGACGACGAAGACCGACGAGAACGCCATCGCGGCCCCGGCGATCATGGGGTTGAGCAGGCCGAGCGCGGCCAAGGGCAGCGCGGCGACGTTGTAGGCGAACGCCCAGAACAGGTTGCCCTTGATCGTGCCGAGCGTGCGGCGCGAAAGCCGGATGGCGTCGACGGCGGCGCGCAGGTCACCGCGCACCAGGGTCAGGTCACCGGCCTCGATCGCGGCGTCCGTTCCGGTCCCCATCGAGAGGCCGAGATCGGCCTGGGCGAGCGCGGCCGCGTCGTTGACACCGTCCCCGACCATGGCGACCACACGGCCTTCGGCCTGCAAGCGCTTGACGACGTCGACCTTGCCGGCGGGCAGCACCTCCACGACGACCTCGTCGATCCCGACCTCGGCGGCGACCGCTCGCGCGGATCCGGCGTTGTCGCCGGTCAGCAGTACCGGCCGGAGCCCGAGCGCCTTCAACTCGGCGACAGCCTTGGCCGACGTCGGCTTGACCGTGTCCGCGACGACGATCACTCCTCGCGTCTCACCTTCCCAGGCGACGACGACAGCGGTCGCGCCACGATCCTCGGCGGCAGTCTTGACCTGGGAGAACGTGTCGCCGACGGTGATGCCGTGCTGTTCGAGGAACGCGGACCGCCCGGCCAGGACGGTCTTGCCCTCGACCTCGCCGAGCACCCCCAGGCCCTCGACGTTGCGGAACCCGCCGACCGGCGGCACCTCGTCCACCCGCTCCTCGGCGGCCGTGACGATCGCGCGGGCGATCGGATGCTCGGAGGCGTGCTCGACAGCGGCCGCGAGCCGGAGCACCTCGGCCTCTTCTCCCTGAACGTCGGTGACGCTCATCTTCCCCGCGGTCACCGTGCCGGTCTTGTCCAGGACGACGGTGTCGGCCTGGCGAGTGGACTCCAGCACCTCGGGGCCCTTGATGAGGATGCCCAGCTGCGCGCCGCGGCCGGTGCCGACCAGGAGCGCTGTCGGCGTGGCCAGGCCGAGCGCGCACGGGCAGGCGATGATCAGGACCGCGACGGCGGCGGTGAAGGCGGCGTCCGCCCCGCTGCCCGCCCCGAGCCAGAAGCCGAGCGTGCCGACCGCGAGCGCGATCACCACCGGCACGAATACGGCCGACACCCGGTCGGCGAGCCGCTGGACGCGCGCCTTGCCGTTCTGCGCGTCCTCGACCAGGCGCGCCATCTGCGCGAGCTGGGTGCCGGAGCCGATCCGGGTGGCGCGGACGAGGAGCCTGCCGCCGGCGTTGACCGTCCCTCCGACGACGTTGTCACCGGGGGCCACCTCGACCGGGACGGCTTCACCCGTCAGCATGCTCAGGTCGACCGCGGATCCGCCGTCGGTCACGACACCGTCGGTGGCCATCCTCTCCCCCGGCCGCACGACGAACTCGTCACCGACCTTCAGCTCGCCGATCGGGACGCGGCTCTCGACACCGTCCCTGAGGAGGGCGACGTCCTTCGCGCCGAGTTCGAGCAGCGCGCGCAGGGCGGCGCCGGAGCGGCGCTTGGACCGGGCCTCGAAGTAGCGACCGGCGAGGAGGAAGGTGGTCACTCCCGCCGCGACCTCAAGGTAGAGGTTGCCCGCGCCGGAGCCGCGCTCCATGGTCAGCGCGAAGCCGTGCCGCATGCCGGGGACTCCGGCGGTGCCGAACAGCAGCGCGTACAGCGACCAGAGCGTGGCGGCGACGACGCCGAGCGAGATCAGGGTGTCCATGGTGGCGGCACCGTGGCGGAAGTTCGTCCAGGCGGGGCGGTGGAACGGCCACGCGCCCCAGGTGACGACGGGGGCGGCCAGTGCCAGCGAGACCCACTGCCAGTAGGTGAACTGCCAGGCCGGGACCATCGCCAGCACGATCACCGGCACGGCGAGCACGGCGGAGACCAGGAGCCGCTGCCGGAGACTTTCCGTGCTGTCTTCGCTTGCCTCGGGTTTCGGCGGCTGGGCCGTGTAGCCCGCGGACTCGACGACACCGACGAGGTCGTCGACCGAGAGCGCGGCGGGGAAGTCGACCTGCGCCTTCTCGGTGGCGTAATTGACCGTGGCGGAGACGCCGTCGACCTTGTTCAGCTTGCGTTCGACCCGCGCGGCACAGGAGGCGCAGGTCATCCCGCCGATGGCCAGTTCGACACGCTGGGACGTCCCGGCGGTCACGGCGTGCCTCCCGTGTGTCCCTCGTGATGCCCTTCGTGCGTGCTGGTCGGCGCGGGCGGGCTCGGCGTTTGGTCGAGCGGCCCGACGGCGGACCCGATCGCCCAGGCGACGACGAACACCGCGACCAGAGCCGCGGCGAACGCCGACACCTTGACGGCGGTGCTCACGAGACGAGCTGGTAACCGGCCTCGGTGACGGCCGCGTCCACGATCTGGACATCGAGCGCGGTGTCGCTGGTGACGGTTACCTTGCCGCTGGCGACGTCCACGTTCACGGCGCTGACGCCCGCGATACCGCCGACCTCCTCGGTGACGGAGGAGGCGCAGTGCCCGCAGGACATGCCCTTGACGGTGTAGGTGGTTTCGGCCATCGGTGCGAACTCCTCTACAGGACAAACGAAGCGATCATTTCCTTTATACCCCATGGGGGTAGGGGTGTGCACGGAGGGTGCGGGCACACTGCGGAAATGCGAAAGATCTCCGCCATCGGCATCGGCGCCGGCGACCCGGAACACCTGACTGTCCAGGCCGTCCGGCGGCTGAACGAGACCGATGTGTTCTTCGTGCTCGACAAGGGTTCAGAGAAGCAGGACCTGGTCGGGTTGCGCCAGGAGATCCTCGACCGGTTCGTCGAGCGGCCCGGGTACCGCGTCGTGCGGGCACCGGACCCCGAACGCGACCGTACCCCTGACGACTACCGGAAGGCCGTCGCGGACTGGCACCGGCTCCGCACCGACGTCTACGAGAACATGATCGCTTCGCTGGGCCCCGACGAGCGGGGCGCGTTCCTGGTGTGGGGTGACCCGGCGCTCTACGACTCGACCCTGACTTTGCTGGACGCCGTGCTCGCCAGGGGGAACGTCGAGTTCGAGTACGACGTCGTCCCCGGGGTCAGCAGCGTGGCCGCGCTGACGGCACGGCACCGGACCACGATGAACCAGATCGGGCGCCCGGTGCTCGTCACGACCGGCCGTCGCCTCGAAGCCGGCTGGCCCGCGGACGTCGACGACGTGTTCGTGATGCTGGACGCCCAGTGCACGTTCTCGCGGTTCGCGGATACAGGGCTGGAGATCTACTGGGGTGCGTACCTTGGGACGCCGGACGAGCTCCTGCTCTCCGGCTCACTGACCGCGGATCTCGCTTCGCGGATCCAAGAGGTGCGCGCTTCGGCGCGGTCGCGGAAGGGCTGGATCATGGACATCTACCACCTGCGGCGCCCCGTCCCGCCCCGCCTTTAGTCCGCTGGATGCGGGCGCGCCGGCAGCTGTCCGGTCTGATTGTCGCTGCTGCCAAGGTGCAGTCGGTGTCCCCAATGCCACATTGGGGACACCGACTACACGTTGGAGACACCGGCCGGGTGGATGCTTGCGCGTGCCCCGTCCCTCTCCGCAGGCTCCCGCGACTCGCGTGCTCAGACCCGTAACTCACGTGATCAGAGCCGTAACTCGTGTGATCGGAGCCGTGATTCGTGTGATTAGGGCCGTGATTCGTGTGTTCAGGGGCGGATCTCGTGTGCTTGAGTGGACGGCTCGCGTGATCAGGCGGACGGCGCAGGTGATCAGGCGGACGGCGCAGGTGCTCGGGTGGACGGCACGGCACCCCGGGGATGCCGGCGTCGTCGTGTGTTCCGGCTCTGATCACGCGTGTCACGGGCTCAATCACGGGTGTGACGGGCTCGGGCACGTGAGTCACGGGGTGGGGTGTGGCTGGGGCGGGGTGCGGGCATGAAGAAAAGGCCCAGGTCGGGAGAACTCATGGTTCTCGACCGACCTGGGCCTTTCTTCTTTTTCTTCAATTTTAGTCCGGCGGTGTCCTACTCTCCCACAACCCTTCGGTTGCAGTACCATCGGCGCTGTCAGGCTTAGCTTCCGGGTTCGGAATGGGACCGGGCGTTTCCCTGACGCTATAACCACCGAAACACTACGAAACAACACACACTGCCTGTTTCCAGATCGGTGTGGTGTTTCAGAGCTGTA
>NZ_NMQT01000230.1 GCF_002234405.1 Amycolatopsis thailandensis
TCTGCCTGTCAAGTTTTCTAGTTTAATAGGTCGGCCACTCCTCACCGCCACACTCTTTCCCTACACGTGTCGCTTCCGATCTGCGTGTCTTCGGCGTGGCCAGGTAGAGCGTGAAATCGACCGGGCCGTCAGGGCCGACCCTCTGTAACCTCCAGCGCCCGCCCCCGGTCCAGCCGCGTGGATCGGCCAAAGTGGACTCGACGGCTTTGACGAACTCGTCCTGGCTCACGCCCGCGATGTCCGCCTCGACGGCGACGCGGTATCGCACCAGCTTTCCGGTCTGCCCGGCGATCGGGCCTTCACCGGCGGGAAGGATCCACTGGCCGGATCCCGCCTGCGGGAAGGTGATCCCGGCGGACGGCGGCGCGGGTTTCCGCGAAGACAGCGAGACCGCTGTCGGCGGCGCGAGGACCGGTACCGGGGTCACCGCGGGAGGAGCGACGGGGTGGGCTTCACAACCGGCCACCACCAGGGCGCCTACGACGACGGCCAGAATCCCGCGCACGGTCATCGGCACTCCCGCGGATCATCGGTCACATCGGGGGATACGGTCCGGGGCCGGGAGAAGTTG
>NZ_NMQT01000231.1 GCF_002234405.1 Amycolatopsis thailandensis
TTTTTTTTTTCAACCAGAAGACGGCTACGGAGTTCCTAATGTGGATGGAGTTCAGACGTGTCCCGTCCCGTCGCGCGCCGCCTGCGCGAGGCACGCGCCGACCGAAAGCACCGCGTCGTTCAGATGCGGGGAAATCGCCAGGATCCGGGCGTCCGCCGGGTCTTCAAGCATGGGGATCGGTCTCCTCACGCCGGAAACCGCGGTCCCGGCACGACTTCGCCGGGACCGCGGATCCGGGATGGCCGTCAGTGCTCAGGAAGACTTGATTTCGAGCTGGGGAAGGGGGAAGACCAGGGTTCCGCCGTTCGCGAGGTACTCGTGCTCGCGCTCGATGAAACTGTCGCGGTAGCCCCACGGGAGGACCAGCAGCTGGTCGGGCTTCTGCGCTTTGGCGTCTTCCTCCGACACGATCGGGATCTCGCTTCCCGGGGTGAAGCAGCCGGCCTTGTCCGCGTTGACCTCGCCGATGGCGGGCAGATCCTTCTCGGTCAGGCCGCAGTACTGGAGGATCACGTTGCCCTTGGTCGACGCGCCATAGCCCAGCGTCAGCTTGCCCGCGGCCCTCGACGCGTCGAGGAAGTCGCGCAGTTCGCCCCGGTGCGCTTCGGTCTTGGCGGCGAACTTCTCGTAGGGCGCCATCGTGTGCAGGCCGATGGCCTCCTCG
>NZ_NMQT01000232.1 GCF_002234405.1 Amycolatopsis thailandensis
TGCTGCCCCGTGGCAGGGGAGACGCGAGCCGGCTCCGCGACCTCGGCGACGCGCTGGCGCCAGGCGGCTGGGTTCCGCATCCCGCGACCTGGCTGATGGCCGCGGACCTGACCGGGAAGCGGATCGCGCTCGGCTCCCCGGACGCGCCGCCCGCTCGCCTCGGCGAGGCGATCGCCGCGTCCTGGGCGATCCCCGGCTGGTTCCCTCCGCCCGTTGTGGACGGACGTCCGCTGCTCGACGGCGGGACGGTCTCCCCGACCTCGGCCGATCTCCTCCTCGCCCACGACGTCGGCGAGGTGGTGCTGATCGCGCCGATGAGCAGCGAGGGCGGAGCCCCGGCCCGCGGCGCCGCCCGGCTGGAACGCCTGCTGCGGACGGCGATGACCAGGCGGGTGGACGACGAGGCGCGGCGGCTGCGCGCGGCGGGCGTCCGGGTGGTCCGGATCGAACCGGGACCGGCCGATCTGGCCGCCATGGGCGCCAACTTCATGGACGGACGGCGTCGGGAGCACGTGCTCGCCACGGCGTCGAGGACGGCGCCCGGCCTGGTCGCCGACGCCTTCGAACGAGAGGGAGTGCGCGCATGACCAAGTACCCGGACCTCGACCTCGACGGCGCGCATGTGGCGATCACCGGCGGGGGACAGGGCATCGGCCGCGCGACGGCCGAACGCATGGCCGCCCGTGGCGCGCGTGTGTCGATCGGCGATCTCGACCTCGAAGCCGCGAAGCGCACCGCGGCTGACATCGGCGGGACAGCGCACCACCTCGACGTCGCCGACGCAGCCTCCTTCGCGGCCTTCCTCGGCGAGGCCGAACGGGCGAACGGACCGCTCGCGGTCCTCGTCAACAACGCCGGGATCATGCCCAACGGCGGTTTCCTCGACCTTCCCGACGCGCTCAACCGGGCGACCATGGAGGTCAACGTCTTCGGCGTCGTCCACGGCATGCGGCTGGCCCTGCCCGGCATGCTGGAGCGCGGGCGCGGGCACATCGTCAACGTCGCGTCGCTGGCCGGGAAGTTCCCCGTCCAGGGGCTGGCGATCTACAACGCCAGCAAGTTCGCCGTCGTCGGGCTCACCGCGGCGACCAGGCTGGAATACGCGCGACACGGCGTCAGCGTCTCTGCCGTGCTGCCCTCGGCCGTCGACACCGCGCTCGCCTCGGGACTCGACATGCGACCGATCCCGAAGGTGAAACCGGGCCGGATCGCCGACGCCGTCGTGGATTCCGTCCGCACCCGTGCCGCGGAGACCGCCGTGCCCGGCTATGTCGGCGTGCTCGCCTCCCTCGCGGCCGTGACCCCCGAACCCGCGCTCAACGCCTTCCGGCGGCTGGTGCGGGACGACCGGGCCCTGCGCCCCGACTCACCCGAGCGGGACGGCTACCGCGCCCGCCTCCACCAGGACACCCAGCGGGAGGAAAACGCATGACCACGCAGTACGACGCCGTCGTCGTCGGGGCCGGTTTCGGCGGGATGGGCGCGGCGATCCAGCTCAACCGGCTCGGCTACGACAACCTGCTCATCCTGGAGCGCGAGTCCGATCTCGGCGGCACCTGGCATGTGAACCGCTATCCCGGGCTGGCCGTCGACATCCCGTCGGCCACCTACTCGTACTCCTTCGAGCCGAACCCGCACTGGTCGCGTCTCTTCGCGCCAGGCGCGGAACTCAAGCGGTACGCCGAGCACGTCGCGGACAAGTACCGCCTGCGACGCTACATGCGTTTCGGCTCGGTGGTCACCGGCGCCGTCTGGGACGAGACGAACGCGCACTGGACGGTATCGCTCGCCGAAGGGGAACCGGTCACCGCGAAGTACCTTCTCACCGCGACCGGATTCCTTTCCCAGCCCAAGAAACCCGACATCGCCGGGATCGACACCTTCGGCGGCAAGGTCATCCACACCACCGCCTGGGACGACGGCTACGACCTCGCGGGCAAGCGCGTGGCGGTGATCGGCACCGGCGCGACTGCGGTCCAGCTGATCCCCGAGATCACGAAGGTCGCGCGGGAACTCACCGTGTATCAGCGGACCCCGATCTGGGTGAGCCCCAAGCTCGATTTCCCGGTGCCCAAGGCCCTCCGGCGCGCTTTCGCCGCGCTCCCGTTCACCCAGCGGATCGCCCGGCTGACCGGGACCGCGCTGCTGGAGCTGATGATGGTCTCCGGTGTCCTGCACTACAAGCAGCTGCCGGCGGCCAACCGGCTCGGCAAACTGTGGTGCCAGGCGCATCTGCGCCGCCAGGTGCGGGATCCGGGCCTGCGCGCGGACCTGACGCCGCGCTATTCGTTCGGCTGCAAGCGCCCGACGTTCTCCAACGAGTACTACCCGGCCTTCACCAAGGACCACGTGCACCTGGAGACGACGTCCATCGCGAAGATCGACGAGACCGGGATCGAGACCGCCGACGGGCGGCGGCGGGACATCGACGCCCTGGTGCTGGCGACCGGGTTCGATCTGTGGGAGGCGAACTTCCCGGCGGTCGAGATCATCGGCCGCGGCGGCAGGGATCTCGGGAAATGGTGGCGGGAGAACCGGTTCCAGGCCTACGAGGGCGTCGCGATCCCCAAGTTCCCCAACTTCATTTCGCTCAACAGCCCGTACTCGTACTCGGGACTGTCCTATTTCACCACCATCGAGACGCAGATGCGCCATATGGACCGGCTTTTCGGCGCGATGCGGCGGCGGGGCGCGACCGAGTTCGAAGTCACGCAGGAAGCCAACGACGCGTTCCTCGACCGGATGACCGAACGCCTAGGCGACTCGATCTTCACCCTCGGGAACTGCGCCCCGGCGAACAGCTACTACTTCAACCCGCACGGGGAGGCGACCCTGCTGCGGCCGTCGTCCACGCTGAACGCGATCAAGGAGGCACAGAGCTTCCCGGTCGAGGACTACACGTTCGCCTAGGCCGAGGGCTGAAAGCGTCCTTCACCGCATGCCACGCGGTGAAGGACGCTTTCCCCACATGTCACGCGGGGAAAGCGTCCTTCGGCCCCGAAGGGCTTACTGCCGCCGAAGCCGCAGGGTGACGGCCGCGCCCGCCGCGGCGAGGAAGACCGCGCCGAGCGCGTACGGCCACCACGGCACCTCGGTGTCGCCCACCGGGGCGGCACCGTAACCACCGGCGGCACCGGTGCGGTCGTAGGTCGAGCCGGGCAGCTTGTCGCCGTAGCGGCTCTGCAGAGCCTCTCGGTAGGCGGCGAGCGTCATCTTCTCGCCGGTCTTCGCCACCGACGAGCCGTCGAGGACGGTCACGGTGTCCCCGTCGACGGCGTACCAGGCGCCCGCCTGCGGTTCGCTCAGGAGGTAGCCCTTGCCGACCTGCGCCGCGAGGCGCTTTTCGACGTCACCCGAGGCGACGTTGTAGACCGACCAGCCCGAGCCCTCGCGCTGGGACCACACGGTCGCCGCGTCGCCGTTGCCCAGGGTGGCGGGAGTGGCGACGTAGGCGAGCTGTGCGGGGACGGCCGACGTTCCGGCGATGAAGCCCGCGGTCGGCTGGTAGACCGCCACCGGGGTCCGGGGATCGGCTTTGGCCGTTCTGGCCGCGATGGCCGTGTCCGCCTTGGCCGCGCCGGGGAACACCGCTTTGGCGAGCCGCTGGGTGGTCGCGTCACTGGTGACCACTGTGGACACCGCGGCGAGGTCGGCGGCGGTGGGCGCGCCGCTGGGGGCGTCGGCGGCGGAGGCCTGGCCGCCGAGTGCCAGTGACAGTCCGAGGGCGAGGATCGTGGCGCCGAGGAAGGTTCGCTTCATGGTTTCAGTCCTTGATCCCGTAGACGGTGTGGGTCCAGGTGAACGAGTTGTTGGACCGGTAGGCGTTGTAGCTCATCTGGTTGTAGCGGGGGCTCGATCCCCACGGGTCGCCGTAGTACACCGTCGTCGCGCCGTTCGTGTTGTCGTAGCCGTAGAGCACGTGCATGTGCCCGCCGCCGTTGCTCCAGCCGATCCGGGTGCCGATCGGCTGCCGCGCGTCGACCTGGGCCTTGATGCTGGCGAAGCTCAACGTCTGGCCCGAGGAGCTGTAGCTGCCGACGTTGCTGAACCCGAGCCAGCGGAACACGCGCTGCTGATCGCTCAGGTAGCCCTGGTTGTTCGCACAGTCCGAACCGGACTCGTTGTGCGCGACCTGGCAGAACTTCGTCTGGGAGATGCTGTGCCCCCACCAGGCGGCGATGGTGTTGCCGCTGGCGTCCCAGCACCAGTTGCTCTTCTCCTGCGCCTGCATCTTGATCGGGATCGTGGTGGCGGCCGTGATCGCGGGCGCCGCCGAGGCGGGCGCCTGCAAGGCGACCAACGCGGCGACACCGGCGCAGGCCGTGGCCAGCCCGCGCCTGAATGAGGTCTTCACCGTCGGAACACTCCTAACTGGATGGTCGAACGCGAAGCACGCGCGGGCGGCTACCCAAACGGGACAGGGTGGGGACTTCGGCTACCCGAATGGATGGCCGACCGGCGCGAGCAGGGGAGTTGCGCTGTGACTAGGTGACACAGGGGCACTGTGAACAGTCTGAGATTCACCCTCTGGTGGCCTCGTGGCAAGGTTCGCGCCAATACCTAAGGGTCCGTATTGCCGACGCGGGGAATCGCCCCACGCAGGTCGGCGTCGCCCGATCGAGTTAACGTCGTGACTGCGGTGGTGTGGACCAGCGGAAAGCTCGCGGACCGTGGTCACTGTTCGTGTTCCCGCCTTTCGGCGGGTGTCCTATCGGTATGGTCCCGGGCATGCCGACGATCGGTGCGGCACCGGTGTTCGTGGCCCGCGACACCGCATTGGCCGAACTGGTGCGCGTCGCCCGCCGCCCGCCGTCGGTCGCCGTCGTCGAGGGCGAACCGGGTGTGGGCCGGAGCCGGCTGCTCGAAGAACTGGCCGTCCACCCCGGGATCGCGCCGCGCGTGGTCTGGTCCGCCCGCTGCGGTTCCTTCGCGCGGCCGTGCCGCCTCGCGCCGTTGGTCGACGCGCTGCTCGGGAAGAGCGACGTGGCCGCCGCCCACGCGGGCGGCTTTTCCCCGGTGACCGGCGTCCTGCGGCGGCTGATCCCCGAATGGTCGGGGTGGCTGCCGCCGTTCCCGGAGAACGCGGACGCCGACACCGTCCGGCAGCAGGAGTTCCGTGCCGTGCGCGAAGTCCTGACCGGCTGCGGTCCCGCAGTGCTGATTCTCGACGACGCCCACTCCGCCGACGACGACACGTGGGAGTTCCTGCGCGGGCTCGCGGCGTCCCCGGCGGCCGCGCTGAGTGTGGTGGTCAGCGCGGTGGCGTGCGGGTCCCGTCGGTTCCCGCCGCTGCGCGAAACCGCCGCCCAGCTCTCGCTTCCGGCGTTCACCGCCGACCAGGTGCGGACACTGCTCGACGCGTCCTTCGGCCGGTGCGCCCCGGATTTCGCCGAAGCGGCGCACCGGCGGACGTCCGGGATCGCCGCCGACCTGACCGCATTGGTCCAGAGCGTCGGCGACACGGCGGAAGCGCTTTCGGCGGACAGGCTGGCGTCGGCGACCGTGCCGCCGATCGTGCGCGGCCGGGTCGCCGGACTCATGGACGCGATCGGCCCGGCCGCACGGGACGTCGTCCGCGCGGCCGCGGTGCTGGGTTCGCCCGCCGGGGAACCGGATCTGGGCGCGGTCGCGGCGTCGTCGTCCGGCGAGATCTCCGGCACGGTCACCGAAGCCGTCGAAGCGGGATTGCTGCGAGATCTCGGCCGTGGCCGGTACGTCTCGGGAAGCCCGCTGATCGCCGAAGCGGTCTACGCGTTGCTTCCCGGGCCTCAACGATGCTCGATGCACGGCCGCGCGGCTGCTCGGCTCGCCACCGGCGCGGAGCCCTTCGCCTCGCTGATCGCCCGCCACGCGCGGCTCGCGGGAGACATCGCCGCGTGGACCCAGTGGACCGGCGTCGCCGTCGACAACGCCATCGAAGACGGCCGTACCGAGGAAGCGAGCCGCCTGCTCGAAGCGGCTTTGCGGGACGCGGATCTGCCGCGGACCGCGCGGGAGTCGTTCGCCGTCCGGCTCGGCCGGGAACTGCCGCGCAGCATCGCCCACGCGGGCACGGTCCGGCTGCTGCGGGAGATCCTGCGCGAATGGCCGCTGAGCAAGGCCGCGCGGGGCGAGATCCGGGTCCATCTCGGCCAGGTACTGATCAACCAGGTGGGCAAGGTCGAAGCGGGCAGGCTCGAGATCGAACTGGGCGCGGCCGACCTCGGCAGGCGGCAGGCCCTGCTCGCCAGGGGACTGGTCACCTTGGCGCTGCCCCATATCGGGACGGTCCCTGTTGAGGAGAACCTGCGCTGGCTCGACGAGGCGGAACAGGTGAGCAAGGGGGAGCACGACGCCGGGCTGCTCGCCGCGATCGCCGCCAACCGGCTCTCGGCGCGGATGCAGATCGCCGATCCGGAAGCCTGGCAAGGGATCGCGGACCTCCCGAGGGCGCCGGAATCGGCCGAGGTCTGCCGTCAGGTGGCCCGCACCTACATCAACCTGGCCGACGCGGTGGCGTGGAACGGGCACTACCCGGTCGCTCGGGCCTACCTGGCGACCGCGCGGCGGCTGATCCGGGACGACCACCAGCCCTATCTCGACGCGCTGGCCGACGGGACGGAACTGCGCCTGGACCTCGCGATGGGGGAATGGGCGAGCGTCACCGAGAAAGCGCGGGCGATGCTGACGCGGGTCGACAAGGACAGTTCGCTCGCCGCCGAGCCGCTGCTCGTGCTCGGCTGGTACGAGTACGGCCAGCACCGGCCGACGGCGGCGCTGCGCAGTTTCGACGCGGCGTTCGCGCTTTCCGCGGGCAGCGTCCCGGTGCAGGCTTCGGCGTACGCGGGCCGCGTCGCGGTCCATCAGGCGGGCAAGGACCTGCAAGCCGCGCGGCGCCTGGCCGAGTACGGCCTGGAAACCGTGCGCCGCAAGAACAACTGGGTCTGGGCGGCCGAGCTGATGCCGTTCGCGGTGCGCACGATGCTCGGCTTGGGGCAGCACGTCGAGGCGCGAGAGCTGCTCGCGGAGTACCGGCAGGGCATCGACGGCAAGGACGCGCCGGTCGCCAACGCGTCGGCGCTGCTGTGCCGGGGGCTGCTCACCCAAGCGCGCGGCGAGACCCTGCCCGCCGGCGACCTGCTGCTCGGTGCCGCCCAGGCCTACAGCGCGCTGCCCTTCCCGTATTTCGCCGCCTACGCCGACGAACTCGCGGCCGGCTGCTTCTCCGAAGCCGGAGAACAGGCACGCGCCGTCGCCTCCTTCACCACCGCGGAGACGGTGTACGCGAGCCTCGGCGCCGCCGTCGACGCGCTCCGCTGCCGCCGGTCACTGCGACGGTGCGATCCGGAAATGCCCCGGCGCGGCCGCAAGGGTTACGGCGAGGCGTTGTCGCCGAGGGAGCTCGAGGTCGCCAGGCTCGCCGCTCAGAACCTCACCAACCGGGAGATCGGCGAGCGGCTGTTCCTCTCGCCGCGGACGGTCGAGATCCATATCGGACGGGCGCTGCGCAAATTGGGGCTGCCTTCGCGCACCGTCCTCACCGAAGATCTGCTCCGCGACGCGAGTGGTGAAGGTTCCAAAACCGCCTGACCCCGTTGCGTAGGGGTCCGTATTCGGTGAATCGCTGGGTACTTTTCGGACGGTGGCAAGTCCGTGAAGGCCTCCTTGAGGGACTCTGGGTCCCTCAAGGAGGCCTTCACGGACCAAGGCTTCGCGCCCAGGCAGCTTCCGGCCACCGTCCGGAGTACCCCTTGACACCAAGGTTAGCCCACCCTTAGTTTCCCCCTGTAACTTTCTGTGGGTGAAGGGGCGAGATGCCGAACATCGGGGGCCGTCCGGCCATGATCACGAGGGACGACATCCTCCGTGCCGGTCGTGAGCTCGGGATGCGCAGGCTCAGCGTGAAGGCGGTCGCGGCCCGGCTGGGGGTGACCGCGACCGCCCTGTACCGGCACGTCGAGTCCCGCTGGGGACTGGAGCGGCTGGTCGGCGAGAGCATCCTGGCCGAGCTCCGGCTCCGTGACGATCCCGGGCACGACCTCGAACAGCACTTGCTGTCCTTCGCCCTGCAGATGCGGGCCTTCGTGCTGGAGCACCCCGGCCTGGTCACCTACCTGCAACTGCTGTTCCCGCGCGGTGACGGTGGTCAGCGCCTGCTGACCACCGAGGTCGACGCGCTCGTCCGCCGGGGTTACGAGCCCGGCGCGGCGATCGTGCTCAGCGGCGCCGTCGCCTCACTGACCATCGCGATGACCGCGTCGGAGGAGAACAGCGTGGCGGCCGAGGAGGCCGACGGCGCCGGGCTGGACCGGGAGCGGCAGGCGGTCCGCGACCGGCTGGCCGGTGACGATCGGCTCGCCGGGCCGTCGGCCGCTTTGCCGCAGGTGCCGCGGCCCGAGTACGTGCGGCTGCTGCTGACCGCGTCGATCCGCGGGTTGATCGAGTCCTGCCCGCCGGGCAGGCCGGTCGCCGAGATGGTGGCCGATCTGGCGGCCACCGGGGAGGGGCTGTGATGGCGCGCGGATTCCAAGGCGCGGTGATGCGGGGTTTCGGGGCCCGGGACCACGAAGCGACTGTCGTCGAAACTCGAGAGATAACACCGAAGTTCGTGCGCGTCCGGTTCGTCTCGCCGACGTTGTTCGAGGACGTCGTCGTGGAGCCGACGGTCTGGCTCCGATTCTGGTTCCCGGACCCGGAAGGCGGCCCGACGGAGTTCCAGCGCGCGTACACGCTCACCGAAGCCGACCCGGAGACCGGCGCGTTCGCGATCGACGTCGTCCTGCACGAGCCTGCCGGTCCCGCGTCGCGGTGGCTGCGTGAAGCGCGGCCCGGAGCGACGGTTCCGGTGATGTCGCTGGGTTCCTCGTCCTTCTCGGTCCCCGCCGAACCACCCGCCGGCTATCTGCTGATCGGAGACTCCGCGTCGATCCCCGCGATCAACTCGATCCTCGAAGTGATCCCGGCCGATCTCCCCGTCGAGCTCTACCTCGAAGAACACGACGAGACCGACCGGCTGATCCCGCTGGGGGAGCACGCGCGGCTGACCGTGCACTGGGTGCCGCGCCTGGACGCGGCATCGCTGGCCGCAGCGATCGAGACGCGCGATTGGTCGGACTGGCAGGCCTGGCTCGCGACGGAGGCCGGTTCGTTCAAACAGCTGAAAACGCGTCTGCGTGACACGTTCGGCTTCCCCAAATCCGAGGTGCACGGCCGGGCGTACTGGTACTACGGCCGGGCCATGGGTGCTTTCCGTGGGGAGAAGGAAGAACCTGCCACCGAAGCGCCAAAGGGGGCTTGGCGGGCACAGGCCGCCGGACGGCTGCTCGCGCCGGTGCGGCGGACGCTGATCCTCGCCGGGATCCTGCAAGCCGTCGTGACGCTGCTCGGCCTCGCGCCGTTCGTGCTGCTGGTGGAGCTGATCCGGCGGCTGATCGAGGGTGGCGGGTCCCTGTGGGCGATCGGCGTCTCGGCGCTGGTGCTGCTCGGCGTGGGAACGCTGCTCGAATCCGCGCTCGTGCTCTGGGTGCACGCCGCCGACGCGCGGTTCGCCCGCGACCTGCGGCACCGGCTGCTGGGCAAACTCGCGAGGCTCCCGTTGGGCTGGTTCACCGCCCGTGGTTCGGGCGCGATCGCGAAACTCGTGCAGGGAGACACGCTTTCTCTCCACTATCTGGTCACGCACGCCGTTCCCGACGCGGTGGCTGCCGTCGTCGCGCCGGTCGCGGTGCTGGCCTACCTGTTCGCGGTGGACTGGCGGCTCGCCCTCGTCCTGCTCGTCCCGATCCTCGTCTACCTCGTCACCACGTCGATCATGCTCGTCCAATCGGGACCCAAGACCGGCCAGGCGATGCGCTGGGCGGAGCGGATGGCAGGGGAGGCGGGCGCGTACCTGGAGGGACAGCCGGTGATCCGGGTGTTCGGCGGGGCGGCGGCGTCGTCGTTCCGGCGGCGGCTCGACGAGTACATCGGCTTCCTCGGCGACTGGCAGCGCCCGTTCACCGGCAAGAAGACCATGCTCGACTTCGCCACCCGGCCCGCCACTTTCCTGCTCCTGGTCACCGGCGTGGGCACGCCGATGGTGGTCGGCGGCGGTACGGAGCCGGTGACGCTGATCCCGTTCCTCCTGCTGGGCACCACGTTCGGCGCCCGGCTGCTGGGTATCGGGTACGGCCTCGGCGGCGTCCGCGAGGGGATGCTCGCCGCCCGCCGGATCCAGGTCGTCCTCGACGAACCGGAACTGTCCACAGTGGAGCTCGACGGCAGAGGCGGTGTCGAGCCGGGCACCGTGGAACTGGATCGGGTCGGTTTCGCCTACCGCAGCGGGGTTCCCGTGCTGGAGAATGTCTCCCTGACCTTGCGGCCCGGCACGGTGACCGCGCTGGTCGGCCCTTCGGGAGCGGGGAAGTCGACCCTCGCCGCCTTGGTCGCCCGGTTCCACGACGTGACCGAGGGAGCGATCCGGGTCGGCGGGAAGGACATCCGTTCTTTCGCGGCCGACGAACTCTACGGCCGGGTGGGATTCGTGTTGCAGGATCCGCAACTCGTCCAGGGCACCGTGCGGGAGAACATCGCCCTCGCGGTCCCCGGCGCCGGCGAAGACCAGGTCTTCGCCGCGGCCCGCGACGCGCAGATCCACGAGCGGATCCTGCGGCTGCCACAGGGATACGACACCGTCCTCGGTGCCGGTTCCCAGTTGTCCGGCGGGGAACGTCAGCGGGTGGCCATCGCCCGTGCGATCCTCGCCGACGCCCCTGTCCTCGTCCTCGACGAGGCGACGGCCTTCGCCGATCCCGAGTCGGAGTACCTCGTGCAGCAAGCACTCGACCGGCTCACCGCGGGCCGGACCGTCCTGGTCATCGCCCATCGCCTGCACACCGTCACCGGCGCCGACCGGATCGTGGTCCTCGACCGCGGGAAGATCGCCGAAAGCGGGACCCACGAAGAATTGCTGGCCTCGGACGGCCGCTACACCCGCCTGTGGCAGGCCGGAGCCGGTGCGGAGGTGACCGCGTGATCCGCACACTGCTGAGCCTGATCCCCGGGATGAAACGCCGGGCGTTCCGGCGTTACGTCGTCCTCGCCGTGGTTTCGGTGCTGCTGCGCGCCACCGGCGTGGTGCTGCTCGTGCCGCTGGTGGGTGCCCTGTTCGGCGCCGAACCCGCGGAAGCGTTGCCTTGGCTGGGGGCGCTCGCCGCCGTCACCGCGGCAGGCTGGGCCATCGACGCGGTCGTGGGAAGACTCGGATTCGATCTCGGTTTCGGGGTGCTGGACCACGCCCAGCACGACGTCGCCGATCATCTGACGAACGTCCGTCTGTCCTGGTTGGACAGTGAGCACACCCAGACCGCCCGCCAGGCCATCGCCGCGACCGGTCCCGACCTCGTCGGCCTCGTCGGCTATCTGCTCACCCCGCTGATCGGCGCGGTCCTGCTGCCGGTCGCGATCGCGCTGGCCCTGCTGCCGATCGCCTGGCCGCTCGGGCTCGCCGCGCTGGCCGGGGTCCCGGTCCTGCTGGGCGCCCTGTGGGCGAGCGGGCGCAT
>NZ_NMQT01000233.1 GCF_002234405.1 Amycolatopsis thailandensis
AGCCGAGGGAAAGGGGCCTTCACGCGCTTCGGGGGTGGGCGCGCGGGTGCTGAGCGCGCCGGTTGTCATGAGGGGTCCCCATAGGACGAAATTTGTCCGATGGGGACCCCTCATGACACTCCGGACCTAGAGCGCGCGGCGGCCGGACAGGGCGCGGCCCAGCGTCAGCTCGTCCGCGAACTCCAGGTCACCGCCCATCGGCAGCCCCGACGCGAGCCGCGTCACCGTCAAGCCGGGGAAGTCGCGAAGCATCCGCACGAGGTACGTCGCGGTCGCCTCGCCCTCGGTGTTCGGGTCGGTCGCGATGATGATCTCGCTGATCTCCGCGCCGCCGATCCGCGCGAGCAGCTCACGCATGCGCAGCTGCTCCGGGCCGATGCCGGACAACGGGTCCAGCGCGCCGCCGAGCACGTGGTAGCGGCCCTTGAACTCGCGCGTCCGCTCGACGGCGAGCACGTCCTTGGGCTCCTCGACCACGCAGATGACCGTGAGGTCGCGGCGGGTGTCGCGGCAGATCCGGCAGGTCTCCTGTTCCGAGACGTTGCCGCAGACCTCGCAGAACTGCACGCCTTCCTTGACCTTGCCGAGCACTTCCTGCAAGCGCGCGATATCCGCGGGATCGGCCGCCAGCAGGTGGAAGGCGATCCGCTGCGCGCTCTTGGGACCGACGCCGGGCAACCGCCCGAGCTCGTCGATCAGATCCTGGACGACACCCTCGTACAAGCTAGCCGCCGAGCCCGGGGAAGCCGCCGAGGTCCGGCATCCCGCCGCCGAGGCCGCCGGCGAGCGGGCCGAGCTTCTGTTCGGTGAGCTTCTGCGCGTTGGCCGAAGCGTCCCGCACGGCCGCGACGACCAGGTCGGACAGGGTCTCGACGTCGTCGGGGTCGACCACCTTGGGGTCGATGGCCAACGACTTCAGCTGGCTGTCACCGGACACGGTCGCGGTGACGAGACCGCCGCCGGAAGTGCCGGTCACCTCCGTGTTGGCCAGCTCTTCCTGGGCTTCGACCAGCTTCTGCTGCATCTGCTGGGCCTGCTGCATGATCTGCGACAGGTCGAAACCGCCACCGGGTTGCACCATGATCCGATCGGTCCTCTCCTGGAAAATCCTGTGCCGCCTACCAGCCTAGCCGTCACGCGTATGGCACCGTTGGCGCCGTGCGACGACGGATGGGCCTGGTACTGGCGATCGGATTGACGCTGTTCGCGGCGTGCGGCGTGGACACCGCCGCGCCACCGGCGGGGAACCCTTCCGCCCCGGGTACCACGACGGTCTTCACGACCCTGCCGCAACCGAGCCCCTCGTCGAGCGCGCCGCCGCCGTCGTCGAGCGCGCCGCCGCCACCTCCCTCCACCCAGCAGCCGAAGACGGGCAAGGTCGTGGTGCTGGATCCCGGCCACAACGGCGGCAACGCGAGCAAACCGGGCGAGATCAACAAGCAGGTCCCGGCGGGGCGCGGCAAGACGAAACCGTGCAACACCACCGGCACTTCGACGAATTCCGGCTATTCCGAGCACGCGTTCACCTGGGATGTCTCGCAGCGGATCTCGCAAGCCTTGGCGGCCAAGGGAATCCGGGTCGTCCTCACCCGGCAGAACGACACCGGGGTCGGCCCCTGCGTCAACGAACGCGCCGCGATCGGGAACGAAGCTCAGGCGGACGCGGTCGTCTCGATCCACGCGGACGGCTCGAATTCCGCCGGAGCGCACGGATTCCACGTCGCGTATCCGGCTCCGCCGCTGAACGCGCAGCAGGGAGAGCCGTCGGTGAAGCTCGCGACGGCCCTGCGGGACGGCATCCGCGCGGGCGGCTTCCCGACGTCGACCTACCTCGGCTCGAACGGGCTCGCGCCGCGCGCCGACCTCGGCGGCCTCAACCTCTCGACCCGCCCCTCCGCGCTCGTCGAATGCGGGAACATGCGCAACGCCGACGAAGCCGCGGCGATGGCGAGCGAAGAGGGACGCCAGCAGTACGCCGCCGTCATCGCGAAGGCCATCGAGGACTACCTGGCCCGTTGACGTCCCGCGTTTCGTCCTCTGGATGCGGTACTTGCACACGCAAGTACCGCATCC
>NZ_NMQT01000234.1 GCF_002234405.1 Amycolatopsis thailandensis
TCACCGCGCCACCCACCCTACCCCTACCCTACGCTCTTCCGATCCCGCGACGGCCTCCTCGTCGTCGAGCAGCAGCGGTGGCATCGCCGCGCCCGCGCCCAGCCGGTAGCCACCTTCAGAACCTCGCGAGGCTTCGACGGGGTAACCGAGTTCGCGCAGCCTGTCGATGTCGCGGCGGATGGTCCGAGGGCTGACCTCCAGCCGGTCGGCGAGCTCGCTGCCAGGCCACTCGCGAGGGGTCTGCAAGAGCGACAGCAGGCTGAGCAGCCGGGCGGGCGTGTCCGTCATACCGCAAGGATGCCCCGTACAAAGGACAGGGGATGGCCTATTTCGGGTGAGCCGCGCGACCTTTGTTTGATTGAACTTGCACGGCTGTGCATAATCATACGTATGACGGTGAAGATCGCGGTGGCCGGAGCCAGCGGGTACGCGGGCGGCGAACTCCTGCGCCTGCTGCTGACCCATCCCGAAATCCAGATCGGCGCGCTCACCGCGGCCAGCTCCGCGGGGACGCCACTCGTCCAGCACCAGCCGCACCTCGCGCCGCTGGCCGACCGTGTCCTCCTGGAGACGACTCCGGAAACCCTGGCCGGGCACGACGTCGTGTTCCTCGCCCTGCCGCACGGCCACTCCGGTGCCATCGCCGCCCAGCTCGGCCCGGA
>NZ_NMQT01000235.1 GCF_002234405.1 Amycolatopsis thailandensis
GACACTTTCGGCACTGCGCATGACACCCTCCCCCGTCGCCGGCCCGAGGCCTGGTGAAGTCACCTCTTGCCTGGCACAATTACTGGTTGCGGTTCGAAACTTTCCGGGTCGTTCTGCCCACTGACCATGCTGACGAGTCGGGGGAGTGGCTGATGCGTCAAATGGAACACAGCGTCGAAAAGACCCCCGGGGGACCGGAGGGCCAGGATGACCGGTTCCGCCTCGGGTGAGCACACGAGCCTCGGAGCCTGGCGCCGGCTGACCCCCGCGGAACAGTCCGCTCTCCGGAACGCGGGACATGTGAAGGTGTGGCGACCGGGCCAGATCCTCGCCCTCCAGGGCAGTCCGCCCACCAGCATGTTCGTCGTCCTGCGGGGCTGGGTGAAGATCAGCGCCACCAACTATCGCGGGGAGGACGCCCCGCTCGCCGCACGCGGCCCCGCGGAAATCGTGGGCGAACTGGCCCCGATCAGCGGGCTCCCCCGCTCCGCCACGATGTCCGCGATCGACGAAGTGC
>NZ_NMQT01000236.1 GCF_002234405.1 Amycolatopsis thailandensis
AACCGCGGCGCGCTGGTCCAGCAGTTCCCCCGGCTGGTGAAGGAATTCGCCGCCGGCACCGTGGACGGCGGCGGACTGGCGGCGGCGGTGTCGATCGGGGGCGCGCCGGGTCCGTTGGACCGCGGTGCCCTCGCGCTGGTGTCGCGGCGGGGATGCTCATTGGTGCAATCCCTTCCCCGGCTGGCGGCCTCGCTCACCGGATCCGCGCCGGACGGGCTCGCGGCGCACGCGACCGCCTTGGCCGCCACCGCCGGAAAGATCCACGAACTGATGGCCGGCGTCGCTCCGGCCGCCCGCCCGCCGATGGCGGCCTACGAACTCGCCGAGGCCTACGAACTCTGCTACGCGGGCGCGGCGTGCCTGCACACCTGGTCGGCCGAGCGGCACCGGGACGAACCGTTGTGGGAGAACGGCCTTTGGGTGCGGGCCGCGCTCCGCGCGCTGCGGGCCAGGCTCGCCGCCAGGCTGCGGCTCCCCGTGCCCGGCGCCGAGGCGGGAGACGACCGGATCGACGACGCGCTCGCGGGACACGTGGCCGCGGCCGTCCGCGTCGGCGGCCCGGTCACGCCGTTCGGCACGCCGATGCTCCCGGCGGACCGGTCATGAGCGCCGCCGAACTGGACGCGCTGTTCGGCGACGCCTGGGACGAGAAGAACCCGGTGGGCCACACCGCGGTCCTCGCCGCCGACGAACGGCGGGAGATGCTCGCCGCGGGCGAACGCGTGCTGGACGAGTACGGCCTGAACGCCGAGTTCGTTCCCGTGGCCCACGGCGGCCGCCTGGAACGCGCCGACCGGCTCGCCGAGGTGCTGCGCACGGTATGGCGGCGCGACCCGTGTCTCGGGCTCGGCTACGGTCTCAGCTCCCTCATCGCGTCCGTCAACGTCTGGACCACCGGGGACGAGGAGCAGTGCCGCCGCACGGCCCGCCTGCTGCTGGCGAACCGCCGGATCGCCGCCGCCTTCCACGAACTGGCGCACGGCAACGACTTCGCGCACGCCGAGTGCGCCGCCCGGCCGGACGGCGGGGGCTGGCTGCTCTCCGGTCGCAAGGAGATCGTGACCAACCTGCGCCGGGCCGAGGCCATGGTGCTGTTCGCCCGCACCGGCCCGGCGGGGAGCCGTGGCCACAGCCAGTTCCTCGTGACGCGGGACGAACTGCCCGCCGCCAGGCTGCGGGACCTGCCGCGCTACCACAGCTCCGGGATGCGGGGAGTCCAGCTGGGCGGTGTGGAGTTCGACGACTGCCCCCTCCCCGGCGACGCCCTGATCGGCACCCCCGGCCAAGGCGTCGAGGTGGCACTGCGCTCGTACCAGATCACCCGGTCGGTGGGCGCCGCGATGTTCGCCGGCCCGCTGGAAACCTCGCTGCGACTGGCGATCCGGTGCTCGCTCGACCGGCGGCTTTACGGCGGTAAGGCCGCCGACCTGCCGTACGTGCGCGCGGCGATCGCCCGCGCCTACGCCGATTTGCTGGCCATCGAGGCGTTCTCGTCGGTGATCCTGCGCGCCCTGCACCTGGCGCCGGAGTCGATGGGCGTCTACGCCCCGGCGGCGAAATACCTGACCGCGCGGATGCTGCTCGACGCGTTCGCGGACCTGCGCGCGGTGCTGGGTGCGCGTTCCTACCTCCGGCAGGGCCAGTACGCGATGTTCCAAAAGCTGGCGAGGGACATCGCGCCCGCCACCTTCGCCCACGTGTCGCTCAGCGCCGCGCTGGTGACGCTGCTGCCGCAACTCCCCCGGCTGGCCAGGCGATCGTGGCTCTCCGGCCCGGCCGCCCCGCCTTCGCTGTTCGACCTCGGCGGCGACCTTCCCGCGTTGTCCCTCGACCGGCTGAGCGCGGGAATGCCCCGCCAGGACGGGATCATCGGCGCCCTGGCCGAGATCAGCGGCGACGCGTCACCCCACGACTCCGATCCCGTTCGCCGGTTCACGGCGCGCTACGCGGACGAATTACGGAGGCTGCGGGACGAATGCGCCACCCTCGGACCCGCGGACCTCGCCATCGACGCGTCGCCCGCCGCCTTCGCGCTGGCCGACCGGTACACCGTGGTCCTCGCCGCCTCCTCCGTACTGGCGGTGCGGCGGCACGACGAGTCCGTACTGCTGGGCGCGCTGGACCGGCTGACCGAACGGACGGGCGGCCCGCCGGTGCTCAGCCCCGCCGAACGCGAAGAAACGGAGCGACGGTTGTTCGACGAGGCCGTTACGCGCTACCTCGACGACCGGCCTCTGTTCCTGAATTCGAACGGCGCTGTGGTGTAGCGGTTCCGAGATCGGGTGTTCTTGAGTGATAGAGCCGGTTCTATTGAGGGGCAAGGCAAAGGTGGCGTGATCGAGTCTTCTGCCGAGCAGGGCCTTCGCAGCCCTGCCTGAACTGTTCTACGGGAGCAGATCGCGACGTCGACCGTCCACATGATACACCCTTTTCAGCTGGAACGCCCGTTTTGGGCATTTTGCGACACTTTATGAAGGGGTCGTGAGTGGTAAAGAGGGTTAGAACCCTCTTTACCACTCACGACCCCCTGCGATAAGGTCACGCAAAGTTCCTAAAACGGGCGTTCCAACTGGCAAGAGCGTCTCTTGTGGACGGTCAAAGGTCGCGATCGACTGGCGATTTTCGCGCTCAGGCACCGGCGGCGCAACGGAAGACGAAGAGCCCCGGGTCCCCACCGTGTTCGGCGGGCGGTACGAGCGGGCAATTCGTGGCCGTCCAGGCCACGATCCGGTACAACTCCGAATCGTTCGTGAACAGGCCACCCGCGCCACCCAGTACGACATGCCGTAGTTCCCCGGTCTCCACCAGTCGCCGCACGCCCTCGAGGGTCGGCCGCGGTACCTGGCCGGAGAATCCGCCCATCGGCAGGAACCATTCCCCGGTCGGCACGATGAACTGACCGGCGGTCTGCCAGGACGTCGTAGCCGCCACGTAGCGCGCGCCTTCGCGGTGTGCCATCAGGTAGTCGAACATCTTCCGCTGCGGGTCGGTCAGGGTGTCCTTCGTGTCGCTGTCCAGATCCACCCCGACCGGTCCGCTCGGCCCGGCACCGGCCTCGAAAGCGCTACCCGCGTACCGGTGGTCGAAAGCCGACAGACCCCAGGCACACGGAAGCACCAGCACCGCGACGAGACCGGCGACGGCCGCGCGCGCGACCGGGGCGCGCCGCAGGGCCCCGACGATCAGCACGGCGGCCGCCACCGCCGCCCCGCCGAGGGAGAGCCAAGCGAGCCAGGGCAGGAAATCCGCGTACCGCGAGGCCAGGTACGCCGTCCAGGCGAGCTGCGCGACGAGCACCGACGGCGGCAGCCAGGCCGCCCGGCGCTCGCGATACAGCCGCAGGCTCAGCACAGTCCCCGCCGCCGCCAGCGCGGCGAGCGGTGGCGCGAGGGCGGCGAGGTACGCGCTGTGCATGACGGTCATCCGGCTGAGGACCACGGCGAAAGTGACCAGCCACAGCCCCCACAGCACGAACCCGCCCCACTCCTGGCCGGTGCGCCGGGTACGGCGGTACACCACGAGACCGGCCACCAGCCCCACCAAGGCCAGCGGGTACAGCCAGCCGACCTGGGTCGCGTAGCGATCGCCGAACAGCTTGTGCCAGGCCTGGGGCGGATCCTCGGCCGCGGGTGCCGGGGCCGGCTCCGGTACGGGCTCCGGCTCCCCGGGTTGTTCCGGGAGCCCGGGCTGCGGGGCGGCCAGGCGTTCGAGCTCCGGAGGCAGCGTCAGGTCGGTGGACAGCGAGGGATCCGTGAAGTCGGTGCGGGCGGCGCCCGGAACGTGCAGACCGAACCGGTCCAGGCCGTTGTACCCGAAGACCATGGCGAACGCGTTGTCGTCGGTGGTCGCGTCCACCGCGGGCCGGTCCCCCGCGGGAGTCACCGTGTACAACAGGATCCAGCTCGACGAGACCGCGATCAGCACGACGCCGGCGATCGCGAGCTGCCCGGCCCGCCGCCGCCATGACGCGGGAGCGACGAGCAGATACGTCACGGCGAACGCGGGCACCACCATCCAGGCCTCGAGCATCTTCATCTGGAAACCGATCCCCACCCAGATCGCGGCGAGGATCAGCCAGCCTGTCCTGGCGCGCGTCACCGCGATCGCGAACGCCTCCGTGGCGAGCAGCAGGCACAGGATCAGCGCGCCGTCCTCCATGGCGTGGCCGAAGACCGACGCCACGATCGGCGTGACCGCGAACAGGCCCGCCGCCAGCAAGCCCGCGGCGGGGCCGAGCCAGCGCCGGACCAAGCGGTAGAGCACCAAAACCGAGAGCACGCCCCAAACGACCTGTGGCAGGGTCAGCGACCACTCGTGGAATCCGAAGATCCGCGCCGACAACGCCTGCGGCACGAAGGCTCCGGCGAGTTTGTCCAGGGTGATCGAAGCGCCGGGATCGAAGGCGCCGTAGAAGAACGCCTTCCAGCTCACCGACATGCTCTTCACGGCCGCCGCGTAATAGTGCGCGTACCCGCTCCGCCCGATGTTCCACGAATACAACGCCCCCGCGAGAACGACGATGCCGAGCAACGCGGGACGCGCCCAGCGCGGCTGATCCGGCGGCGAGCGCCAGAACCGCAGCCGTGCCAGGCCACGTCCGGGTGAGACGGCGTGCTCCGCCTCCACCATTTCGTTCTGGGTCGATGCTAAAGCGGTCTCTTCGGCCACGGCGCGCCCTTCGACACGTAGGTGAAGTTCTGCGGTGAGAAGCACTTTAGGCGCCGAGGGCCGGATCGCCGCACTGTCAATATCGGCCCAAAGCACGGCTTTTCCCGCACGCTCCTGTACTTTCGGCTGGTTCCCCGGGAGCCCGCCCTTCCTATTCTCAAGCACATGACTTCAGCGCAACGGCCAGCGGGCATCATGGTCAACGTCGGGCTCGGCATCGTGTTCGCCGCGGGCATCGCGTTCACGGCGGTCATGCTCATGAACAGCTGGGGCAGAGCGTCATGGGTCTTTTGCACGCTCGTCGCGGTGGTGCTGTCCGCTCTGGCGCTGCTGCGCGAGCGGCAGAAGACGCTGATCGCGGGCGCCGGTGTGGCGGTCGCGGCCGTCGCGGTCATCGTGTCGCTGATCGCCGGTGACTCGCTGCCGAAGGAGCCCTCGCCCATCACCGGCCTGGCGCTGGCCGTACTCGTCGGCTCCGCGATCAGGACGCTTCCGGTCGGACCGGCCGTCGCCATCGCCGCGGGCGGCATCGCGGTGAACGTGGGCGCCTGGTTCGACGGGCGGGACACGGTGCCGGTCCTGGCCACCACGGCGATGGTCGTCGCGCTGGTGGTGGGGCCGTCGCTGCGCACCCGCGATCACCACCTCCGGGTCACCGGTCCCGCGCCGCAGTACAGGTCCGATTCATTCCACCGCTGACGTGCACGAAGACGTCTACCTCGCCATGTCCACCGCTCGGCCCGCAGGCAGGGACGACACCCCCACGTCCGACCGCTTCGGGCTTCCCGAGTCGCCGCCGCACGGCAAGTCCGTGCGGCGGCGATTCGGTAACCTGACCGTCGTGACCACTCCGGATCGCTGGGCCAAGGTCGCTTCCGACGCCGGACTCGGCGCTCTGTTCCTCGCCGCCGTCGCGATCCAGATCTTCGCGCTCGCGTCGAGCTGGGGCGGCGCGTCCTGGATTCCGGGCGCCCTCGCCGCCGTCGTGGTGTGCGGGCTCGCCTTGGCCCGCCGGCGCGAGCGGACCTGGACCGCGGTCGCCGGGCTCGCCGTCGCGGCGCTCACGATCTTCATCGGCCTGCTGCCGATCACCCGGCTCCCCGCCGAACCGGGCCCCGCCATGGCACTGGGCCTCGCGGTGCTCACCGGGTCCGCGGTCCGGGCACTGGCGCCGGTGCGGGCCGCCGCCATCGCGGGCGCCGGGCTGCTGATGATCGTCGTCCAGCTCGCCGTCGGGCCGGTGTCGGCCGTCCCCGCGATCGCCGCCGCGACCTGGCTGGCCGGGGTCGCCGCGGGCCTGGCGCTGCGGCTGTACGACGGCAAGGCGCGGGCGGCCGCCGACAAGGTACGCCGGGCCGAACGGCTGGAGCTCGCCAGAGAACTGCACGACATCGTGGCCCACCACCTCACCGGGATGCTGATCCAGTCGCAGGCCGCGCAGGTCGTCGCGCGGCGGAATCCGGAAAAGGTCTCGGCGTCGCTGGTCGAGATCGAGGCCGCGGGCTCCGACGCCATGGTCGCGATGCGCCGCGTCGTGGAGTTGTTGCGCGACACCGACGACACGGCGCCGACCGCGCCGGAACCGGAGGGGCTGGACGAGCTGGTCCAGCGGTTCGGCAAGCAGCACGCGAACGTCCGGCTCAGCTCTCCCGAAGGCTCGTCGGACTGGCCGCCCGAGGTGACCAGCACGGTGTACCGGATCGTCCAGGAGGCGCTGACGAACGTGCTGCGGCACGCGCC
Source organism: Amycolatopsis thailandensis (assembly GCF_002234405.1). GTDB lineage: Bacteria > Actinomycetota > Actinomycetes > Mycobacteriales > Pseudonocardiaceae > Amycolatopsis > Amycolatopsis thailandensis. The sequence continues at coordinate 6,409 of NZ_NMQT01000236.1, forward strand.
GCACGCCCGTTCGGTCGACGTCACCGTCGACCGCGACGCCAAGGGCGTCACCGTCGAAGTCGTCGACGACGCCTCGCCGAGTCCCGCCCGGCCCGGTCACCGCGGGGGCTACGGTCTGATCGGAATGCGCGAACGTGTCGAAACGCTCGGTGGGACACTGTCCGCCGGACCGCGGGCCTCCGGCGCGGGCTGGTCCGTGCGGACGACTCTGCCCATCCCCACCAGGGAGCCCCGATGACGATCAAGATCCTGCTCGCCGACGACCAGGCGATGGTCCGCGCGGGCCTGCGGCTGATCCTGGAGGACCAGTCCGACATCGAGGTCATCGGGGAGGCCGAGGACGGCGCGGAAGCGATCACGATGGCCAGGCGGCTGCGGCCGGACGTCTGCCTGGTGGACATCAGGATGCCCAAGCTCGACGGCATCCAGGTCACCCGCACGCTGGCGGGCCCCGGGGTGCCCGACCCGATCCGGATCGTCGTGGTCACCACGTTCGATCTCGACGAGTACGTCTACGGGGCCCTGCGCGGCGGCGCCGTCGGCTTCGTCCTCAAGGACGCCGGACCGGCGCTGCTCATCGAGGCGGTGCGGGCCGCGCACAACGGCGAAGCGCTCGTCTCGCCGTCGATCACCCTCCGGTTGCTCAAGCATCTGAACGAAACCGGCGAGGTATCGCAGGCCGACCCGGCGCGGACGGCGTCGTTGTCCGGGCGCGAGATGGAGGTCGTGCGGACCATCGCCCGGGGCCTGTCCAACCGGGAGATCGCCGCCGAACTGTTCATCTCCTTGAGCACGGTCAAAAGCCACGTCGCCGGGATCCAGACCAAGCTCGGGGTGCGCAACCGGGTCGGGATCGCCGCGTGGGCCTGGGAAAACCGGATCGTCCAGAGCCCCACCTGAGGGGTTCCGGCTCACGATGTCAACGAGGCCGCGAGCTTGCGCACCGTGGGGTTGAGGTAGAGCGCGCGCGGATGCAGCGGCGGCAATCCGCGCTCGCGCATGGCCGCCGCGATCCGCATGGCCAGCAGGGAATTCCCGCCCACCTCCCAAAAACTGTCGGACGCGCCGACGGCGAACCCGAGCACCTGCCGCCAGACCGCCAGCAGCTCACCGGCGAGGCCGTCCACTCCCGCCGGAGGTTCATCGTCCACATCGGACTCCGGCACAGCCTCGACGGGGTCCGGTAGCGCGGCGAGGTCCACTTTCCCATTGGCGGTCATCGGAAGCGCGGGCAGCGCGGTGATGGTCGCCGGCACCATGTGGTCCGGCAGGATCCGGGCGATCCGCTCCCGCACCGCCGCCGTGGTCCCCTCCGAGAGCACCACGTAAGCGTCGAGCCGTCTGGCGGCCGCGTCCGCCCCGCGCACCGTGACCGCGGCCGCGACCACCCCGGTGCCCTCCGCCAGCACCGACCGGATCTCGTCCGGTTCGATGCGGAACCCGCGCAGCTTGACCTGGTCGTCCTGCCTGCCGAGGTGCTCCAGCACGCCGTCCGGCCGCAGCCGCCCCCGGTCACCGGTGCGGTACATCCGCCCGCCGCCGAACGGATCGGGCAGGAAACGTTCGGCGGTCAGGCCGGGACGGCGCAGGTAGCCGAGCGCGACACCGGCGCCGGCGACGTGGATCTCGCCCGCCACTCCCGGCGGCGCGAGCCGCCCGGACTCGTCCAGCACGTACACCCGCCATCCGGGGACCGGCCTGCCGACGGACCTCGATCCGGCGAGCGCGTGCCACCGGGTGACGGTCTCGGCGGTGACATGCACGGTGGTCTCGGTGATGCCGAACATGTTCACCAGTCGGCATCGGGTCTCGGGATACCGGTCCAGCCACGGAAGCAGGCTCCTGACCGGCAGTGGCTCTCCCCCGAAGATCACCAGCCGGACCGGCAGCCGATCGTGGCGCGTGCGCTCCACCTCCGTGAGCGGGGCGAACGCCGACGGGGTCTGGCTCAGCACGGTGACCCCGCGCTCGGCCAG
>NZ_NMQT01000237.1 GCF_002234405.1 Amycolatopsis thailandensis
AACGCGTCAACGCCTACAACATCGCCATCGACACTCCGCTACCGGAGGACCACCCCGGCCGCAGGATCATGGAACGCGGCAACGCCTTCGTGGCGCGCGACCGGATCCCGGCGAACGCGATCATCCAGCAGCTGTACACGAGCCCCGAGTTCCAGCGGTTCGTCGCCGACTGTTTCGAACTCCCCGCGCTGCACGAACTCGCCGATCCGCTGTCGGGCCTGGTGCTCAACGTGATCGAACCGGGCCGCTCGCATCCGTGGCATTTCGACACCAACGCCTACACCGTCAGCATGCTCACGCAGGAGGCGGCCGACGGCGGTGTCTTCGAATATTGTCCGAACATCCGTACAGAGTCGGCGGAGAACTTCGACGACGTCCGTGCCGTCCTCGCGGGCGAAGGGGATCACCTGATCCGACGACTCACTCTGCGTCCTGGCGATCTTCAGCTGTTTCGCGGGCGCTTCGCACTGCACCGCGTGAGTAGTGTTCAAGGGGCAGTCGCCCGCCATTCCGCGATCTTCGCGTACAGCGAGCGCCCCGGGGTCATCGGCAGTCCGGAACGGACGAGACAGCTGTTCGGGCGGGTCCTGCCGGAACACGTCGCTTCCGCGGCGGTCCGGGGCGATCAGCTGCTCGACTAAGTCAGGAGTCTGGCCCGTGCCTTTGGATTCGACCGGAAAGATCAATTTCGACGACA
>NZ_NMQT01000238.1 GCF_002234405.1 Amycolatopsis thailandensis
CATAGGCCACCGATCGGTGGTGCACCTTGCCGCGGGGCCGTCGCGGGCCCAGCAGACCGGTGAACGTTTCGGGCCGCTGTCCGAGAATGGCCTCCAGTGCGGTGACGGCGGCGAGCGAACTGGCCCGCTCGGGCCGGTTCTCCCCGTTCTGCCAGTAACTGAGCGCGCTGATGCTGACCGGCGTCTCCCGCGCGCGCAGACGACGGCTGATCTCGTTGAGACTCAGCCCGCTGCGCTCGATGGCGGTGCGCAGAGCGGCCCCGAATTCCGCCGGAACGGTGCTCGTCATGAAGGCGTAGCGTACTGCCCGAAACGCCCGACTTTCGTCGGGTGAACCCGACCGTTCAGAGTTGTCCAGCGTCCCGAACGGCTTTTCGTTGACGACGGCCCGGCCGTGATTAGGGTCGGAAGAATCCTGGAATTCCCTGCATATTCCCGAATTGATCGTCGTCCCTGCATAGCCGGAAGAGGATTCCCATGTGCTCAGCGACAAGACAACGGCGATGGCGGCACCGGACGCTCGCCGTCGCGACCTCCGCTCTGGCGGCCGGCGCCTTCCTGGTCGCCGCCCAGCCACAGACAGGCGAAGCCGCACCGCCCGCCGTTCCCGAAGTGGCCGATCAGGTTCCGCAACTTATCGAGTCCGGTGTCACCGGCGGCCCCGTGTCGGTGTCCGCTCAGGCC
>NZ_NMQT01000239.1 GCF_002234405.1 Amycolatopsis thailandensis
CGTGGGCGTGCAACTACCGCATCCAGAGGACGAAACGCGTCAGGCGAGGTCGCCGCGCAGGCGGAATTCGGCCTCGACGCGGTCCCGCGAGGCCCCGGTGGCGAGCAGGGTGTGCAGCAGGAGCCGGGATTTACGCGGGTCGAGCCAGCCCGCCATCGTCGCGCCCATCGCGATCAGATCGGACTCCGAGCCGCGGAAGCCGTAGGTGCCGCGGAAGGTCGGGCCCGCGCCGGTCCGGCCGGCGACCACGACCGGCACCTCCGGCAGGACGCGCTCGATCACGTCGGCGGACCCCGCCGAAACGTGCCCGGCGCCGTTCGCGGCGAGCACCACTCCCTTGACCCCGGCCTTGACCAGCGTCTCCAGGAGTTCGCCGGTGTCCTCGACGCCGCTCTCGACGATCGGCACCAGGCCGGAGAAGTCCGCGTTCTCCAGCGGCAACGCCGCCGGACGGACGGCGACCGGGTGGAAGTAGTGCACCAAGCCCTCGCTGACCAGGGCGAGCGGCCCGGCGGGATTCGAGGAGAACGCCTCGACGTGGCTCGAATGCGCCTTGCGGACCCAGCGTCCGGCGTGGACGTCGTCGTTGAACGCGACCAGCGAACCGCGGCCCCGGCTGCGGGGATCGGCGGCGACGGTCAGCGCCGCGAGCAGGTTTCCGGCGCCGTCGGCGCTGGGCAGACTGGGGTTGCGCATCGCGCCGGTGATCACGATCGGGGCCTCGGAAGCCCACGTCAGCTCGAAGAAGTACGCGGTCTCTTCGAGCGTGTCCGTGCCCTGGACCACGACGACGCCGTCCGCGCCTTC
>NZ_NMQT01000024.1 GCF_002234405.1 Amycolatopsis thailandensis
CAACCTTCAACGTTGCGAAAGTGGCTTTCACAACGCCCGAAGCCGACACGCGCGTAAGCAGCCAAGCACGACACCTTTGCCTGACTACACAAAAAAGGGCCACGCGCGACCGGGATTGGCAGCCGGTCGCGCGTGGCCTCAGGTCCGGCCCGCTGGGGGTTCGAGCCGGGGTTTGGTCTCGGCCGCGCACTGCGGCCGAGCGTCTGGGAAGGAACTAGTTCGGCGTGACGGGCTGACCGCCGAGGGTCACCTCGATGACCTTGCCACCGTTGAGGGTGAACTTGACCTTGTCGTTCGGCGCCCGGGTGCGGATCTCGGCGACGAGCGCGTCCGCGTTGGGGATCGCCCGTTCGTCCAGCTTCGTCACGACGTCACCGGATTTGAGGCCCGCCTTCTCCGCGGGGCTGCCCGGCGAGATCTCACCGAGCTGCGCGCCGCCGGTCGGCGCGGTCTGCACTCGTGCGCCGATGAAGGTCTGCGTCGCCTGGCCGGTGTTGATGATGTCGTCGGCCGTGCGGCGTGCCTGGTCGATCGGGATCGCGAAGCCGATGCCGACGTTGCCGCCGCTTTCGCCGCCCTGGCCCTGCGCGGACTTCGGGCTGTAGATCGCCGAGTTGATGCCGATGACCTGGCCCGCCATGTTCGCGAGCGGGCCGCCGGAGTTGCCCGGGTTGATCGCCGCGTCGGTCTGCACCGCCGACATCACCGTGGTCTGGTCGCCGCCGCCACCGGCGCTCACCGGCCGGTTCAGCGCGCTGACGATGCCCGAAGTGACCGTGCCGGCCAGTTCGAACGGCGAACCGATGGCGACCACCGGCTGCCCGACCCGCAGGTCGTCGGAGCGGCCGAGCTCGACCGGGGTCAGGCCGCTGACACCGCTGACCTTCACCACGGCGATGTCCGTCGTGGGGTCACGCCCGACGACGGTCGCGGTGCCCTTCTTGCCGTCCTGGAACACCGCCTGGATCTGCCCGCCGCCACCGGCGGCGACCTCGACGACGTGGTTGTTGGTCAGGACGTAGCCGTCGGTGCTGAGCACGAAGCCGGAGCCCTCGCCCGCGCCGGACCGGCCGGATACCTGCAGCTCGACCACGCTCGGAGACAGCTTCTGCGCCACCGACTCCACCGAACCGGCGGGCAGGTTGCCCGTCTGCTGGGCGGGCTTCGGCGCGTCGAGGGCGTTCACGGAGGAGCCGCCGGTCGCGTCACCGGTCAGATAACCGACCGTGCCGCCCGCGACCCCGCCGACCACCAGCGCGATCGCCGCGACACCGGCGAGCAGCTTGCCCGAGGTGGACTTCTTCGCCTGGCGCTGCTGCGGGACCGCGTAGACCGACGGACCCGGCTGGGTGAACGGCGGCTGCTGGCCGGGGATCTGGTGTCCCTGGGTGTACGGGTTCTGGTGCTCCGGCGCGGGCGCCTGCTGGGTCTGGGTCTGCGCCTGCTGGGCCTGGGGCGACCACGGGTTGTACTGCTGGTCCGGGGGGTAGGCCTGCTGCGCTCCGGTCTGCGGAGTGGCATGGCCGCCGAGGCCGGTCGCGTCAGGCTGCTGCGGCGCAGGCTGTGCGGCCCAGCTCGCGCTCCGCTCCGCGTCCGGCTGGGTGCCGGCGGGCCGCGCCTTCTCGGCGTCCTGGCCGCTGGGGTCGTTCTCGGTCATGTCCTCACCTTGCGGGATGGTCCTGAGAAGTTCCTGAGCCAAAGCTGTGCATCGCACATGAGTATGGCCCCGTCAGCGGGTGGCGCGCAGCTTGTCCGCGATCTGCTCGGGCGTGGCGTCGTTGATCCACACGGCCATTCCGGACTCCGAGCCCGCCAGGTACTTCAGCTTGTCCTTGGACCGCAGGACCGAGAAGACCTCCAGGTACAGCCAGCCGAGCCCGCGATCGCGTTTGGCGGGCGCCTGGTTCCAGGCCGCGATGTAGGGCAGCGGCCGGTCGTAGAGCCCGTCGCAGCGGCGAAGGACTTCCAGGTAGACGTCGGCGAAGTCGTCGCGCTCGGCGTCCGACAGCGCGGGGATGTCGGGCACCTGGCGATGCGGCACGATCTGGACCTGCACCGGCCAGCGCGCGGCGGGCGGCACGAACGCCGTCCAGTGCTCGCCCGCGGCCACGACCCGCGCCCCGGACTCCCGCTCGGCGGCCAGGACGTCGCCCATCACCGGACGGCCGTGTTCGGCCTCGTAGACGCGCGCGACCTCCAGCATCCGCTCGGTCTTCGGCGTGACGAACGGGTAGCCGTAGATCTGACCGTGCGGGTGATGCAGGGTCACGCCGATCTCTTCGCCGCGGTTCTCGAACGGGAAGACCTGCTCGACACCGTCCATCGCGGACAGTTCGGCGGTGCGATCGGCCCAGGCGTCGACGACCGCGCGGACCTGCTTCGAAGTCAGCCCGGCGAAAGAACCGTCGTGATCACTGGTGAAGCAGACGACCTCGCAGCGGCCGACACCCGGCGCGATCGGCACCAGCCCCAAGCCGTCCACTGTGGACGATTCGCCGATGACGTTGCGGGAGAAGGACGGGAAGCGGTTCTCGAACACCGCGACGTCGTAGTCCGGCTCCGGGATCTCGCTGGGCTTCCCGGGTTTGGTGGGGCACAGCGGGCAAAGGTCGGCGGGCGGTTTGTAGGTCCGCGTCTGCCGGTGCGCGGCCATCGCGACCCATTCGCCGGTCAGCGGGTCGCGCCGGATCTCCGACGCCGCCGCGACCCGCGGCAGGTCTCGCGTGTCCTCGGCGGTGCGCTCGGGCGCTCCGGGCGCGTCGAAGTAGATGATCTCCCGGCCGTCGGCCAGGTGCCTAACCGTGCGCTTCACGCTTCTTCAGCCTCAGCCGTCTCCGCCGTTTCGGCGATCATCAGCTCACCTGCCTGCTCGGTGAGCTTTTCCCTTGCGTTGTCGGACAAACCGTCGTCCGAGACGACGACGTCGGCCTCTTCGAGCCCGGCGATGGTGGAGATGCCGACGATGCCCCATTTGGTGTGATCGGCCAGCACGACCAGCTTGCGGCCCGCTTCGACGAGCGCGCGGTCGGTCTCGGATTCGGTGAGGTTCGGCGTGGTGAACCCGGGGCCGTCGGCCATCCCGTGCACGCCGAGGAAGACGACGTCCAGATGCAGCGACCGCAGGCTCTGCACGGCGACCGGCCCGACGAGCGCGTCCGACGGCGTGCGGACGCCGCCGGTGAGGACCACCGTGCGATCCGGCTGGTTCGCGCCGCGCAGCACGTCGGCGACCTGGATGGAGTTCGTGACGATCGTCAGGCCGGGGACCTCGTCGAGCGCCCTGGCCAGCGTCCAGGTGGTGGTGCCGGCGGAGATGCCGATCGCGGTGCCCGGCCGGACCAGCCCGGCCCCGAGGGCGGCGATGGCTTCCTTCTGGGCGCGCTGGCGCACGGATTTGGCCTCGAAACCCGGCTCGTCGGTGCTCTTGCCGACATTGGAGGTGGCGCCGCCGTAGACCTTCTCGACCAGTCCGCGGGCGGCCAGCACGTCGAGATCGCGGCGCACCGTCATGTCGGAAACGCCCAGCCTCGTGACGAGGTCGCTGACCCGGACCGCCCCGGTCCGGCGCGCCTCCTCGAGGATCACCGCCTGTCGTTGCCGCGCGAGCACGAAGCCTCCGATGACTGCACTGGATCAACTACACAAAATCCTACACGATCAAACAAGGACTTCGTGTGGCAGAGAGGCCGGTTTATTCGGCGGAGGTCTCCTCGGCCTGCTTGACGCCGTCGATCGGGACCCCGCGGAAACTCAACACGAACAGCGCCACGGCGCCGAAGAACAGCGCGATGTCGGCGACGTTCCCGACGAACCAGCCGTTGTAGTCGATGAAGTCGACGACGTGGCCGCGGGCGAACCCGGGCTCGCGGAAAAGGCGGTCGCCCAGATGCGTCGTCGCGCCGCCGAGCAGCAGCCCGAGCGCGATCGCCCAGCCCGCCGAGCGGACCTTGCGCGAGATCCACAGCAGCGCGACCACCGCGACCGCGGCCACGATCGCGAAGATCCAGGTGGAACCGGCGCCGAGCGAGAACGCCGCGCCCGGGTTGTACAGCAGCCGGAACCGGATGAAGTCGCCGATCACCGGGATCGGCGCGCGATCGGTGAGGGCGTCGACGGCCCACCATTTGGTCAGCTGGTCGGCGGCCAGTAGCACCGCGGCCACCAGCAGAGTCCACAGCAGACGGCGGGGCGGCAGCTCAGGCGCGTTCTCGGTGCTCATCACCCGTCAGAGTAATGGCGAGCGCGTTGAGCGCGGCGGGGAAGCCCACGTACACGGCGAGATGCAGGATCGTCTCGACGGCCTCCCTGAGCTCCCCCGCGTCCTTCGCTTCCTGAAGGACGTCCGCCAGCTCCGGGCCCACGCCGCCCTTCGCCGTATACACCGCGATCCGCTTGAGCCGCCGGATCGTTTCGTCGTCCTGGCCGAGGTCACCGCCGACGTTCGTCACGGCGGCACGGTGAAACGCGAGCTGCGCCTCCGCGTAGCCCAGGGTCTCCAGCGCGGCGACCGTCACCAGCTGCCGTTGTGCCAGCGAAAGCCCGGGCCGCTGGTAGACGCCGCCGTAGACGAAAGCGACGGCTTCTCTGCCGTAGTCCGTGGCTTGAACGGCCTCGAACAGCTCCAGCACGGCGGGGTTCTCGACGCCGCCGAGAAGCCTGAGCAGTTCGAGGCCCTTGTCGTGATCACCCATCAGGCAGGGGCCCCGGGGAGTCGCAGCGTCATCAGCGCGCCGCCTTCGGGAGCGCGTCCCGCGTAGACGTCACCGCCGTGGCGCTGTGCCGCGTGCTGGACGATGGCCAGCCCGAGCCCGGAACCGGGCAGCGTCCGCGCCTCGGAGGAACGGTAGAAGCGGTCGAACACCTTCGGCAGGTCCTCGTCGGCGATCCCCGGCCCGGAGTCCTCGACTTCGAGCACCGCGGTGCCGTCGCCGACCGGGTACAGCCGGACCCCGACCGTCGTCCCCTCCGGCGAGAACTTCACCGCGTTGTCCAGCAGGTTCAGCACCGCGCGTTCCAGGGCGCTGGTGTCGCCGGTCAGCACCCACGGCTGGAGCGAGACGTCGAACTCGATCTCGCCCGCGCGGCGGCGTGCCCTGTCCAGCGCGCGTTCGACGACGTCGACCATCTCGACCCGCTCGTGCTCGATCCGCGGCTCGTCCTGGCGCGCGAGTTCGACGAGGTCGCCGATCAGCTGGGTCAGCTCGTCGAGCTGGCCGCGGATGTCAGCCTCGATGTCCGCGCGGTCCTCGTCGGACAGCGTGCGCGCGCCCGGCCTGCTCGCGGACAGCAGCAGCTCCAGGTTGGTGCGCAGTGACGTCAGCGGCGTCCGGAGTTCGTGACCGGCGTCGGCGACGAGCTGGCGTTGCCGTTCCTGCGATTCGGCGACCGTGCCCAGCATCGTGTTGAAACTCTGGGTGAGGCGGGCGAGTTCGTCGTCGCCGCTGACCGGGATCGGCCGCAGGTCACCCGTGGTGGCGACGCGCTCCGCCGCCGACGTCAGTCTGTCGACCGGCCGCAGGCCCGCTCTCGCGACGGCCGTTCCCGCGGCCGCGGCGACCAGGATGCCGGCGCCGCCGATCAGGAACAGGACCACCGAGAGCTCGTTCAAGGTGCGCTTGGTCGGGCCGAGCGACTGGGCGAGCACCATCGCCTGTCCCGCGCCCTGCGGGAGGGCGACGACGCGGCTGTCGGTCTTCGGGTCGGTGCGCAGGGAGAACGGCTTGTCGCCGGAAGCGACCGCGATCTCGTCGTCGCCGTAGGGCGGGCGGCTGCCGGACTGCGGATAGGTCAGCCGGACCTTCTGCCCGACCGTCAGCTGCCCGATCTGCAGGTCCGCGCTGGCCAGGAAGGCCCCGGGCACCTGCTGCAGTTCGGTCTGGACCTGCGGCGATTCGACGGCGGCCCGCGCGCGGGCGAGCAGGTTGTCGTCCACCTGCTGGTAGAGGTTGTCGCGCACGACGAGGTACGCGCCCAGGGACACCAGCGCCACCGCGCCCGCGACCGAAGCGGCCGCGAGCAGCGTCACCCGGCCGCGGAGCGAGAAGCGCCGCGCGCCCCAGCGGTCGCCGCGCGGATCCTTTTCGGACACGTCGACGCCGTGGACCGGGTCGGTCACGGCGGGGTTTCCCGGAGGACGTAGCCCACTCCCCGTACCGTGTGGATCAGCCTCGGTTCGTTCCCAGCCTCGGTCTTTCGGCGCAAGTAGCCGACGTAGACCTCCAGCGCGTTGCCCGACGTCGGGAAGTCGTATCCCCATACTTCCTCCAGGATCCGGCTGCGGGTCAGGACGTGCTTCGGGTAGGAGAGGAACAGTTCGAGGAGGGCGAATTCGGTCCTCGTGAGACTGATCTCCCGCCCGGCACGGCGCACCTCACGCGTCCCCGGGTCCAAGGTGAGGTCCGCGAACGACAGGATCTCGGCGTTCTGTCCCGCCTGCGGGTCCGGGATCGCGCGACGCAGAAGCGCGCGAAGGCGCGCGAGAAGCTCTTCGAGCGCGAAGGGCTTCGGCAAGTAGTCGTCGGCGCCGGCGTCGAGACCGGACACCCGGTCGGACACGGTGTCCCGCGCGGTGAGGACGAGAATCGGCAGGTCGTCACCGGTGCTTCGCAGGCGTCGGGCGACCTCCAGGCCGTCGAGCCGCGGCATCATCACGTCGAGGACCATCGCGTCGGGTCTGTTGGCGATGATCGCTTCCAGGGCCTGCGCGCCGTCCCCGGCCAGTTCCACCTGGTACCCGTTGAACTCAAGGGATCGCCTGAGTGATTCACGGACGGCCCTGTCGTCGTCCACTACGAGGATGCGCATGGCGACAGTCTTACGCAGAGTGCTGAGACTCGCCTAAGAACACACACAGAACCAACAAAGGAAATCCGGCGGTCCACAAGACGTTTCAGCCGGTCTCGGGCCCTTTTGCAACAGGTGCGTTCCATCTGCGCCACAAAGCGAGCATTCGGACCCCCACCACGACGGCAGCTGCTACCACCGTCACCGGCCCCGGCGGCAGTCGCAGAGCGTGACCGATCACGACGAGCACGGCGCCCGCGAGCGCGGCGACCGCGTAGATCTCCTTCCGCAGCACGAGCGGGATTTCCCGCAGGAGGAGATCACGCACAGCGCCGCCGCCGATACCCGTCGTCATCCCGATCAGGCACGCCGCGTAGGGAGTGGCGCCCGCGTTCAACGCGATGGTGGTCCCGGCCGTCGCGAACACCCCGAGCCCGAGCGCGTCCGCGAGCAGCACGCCGCGCCGCAGCTTCGCGATCTGCGGGTGGAAGACGAACACGACCAGCGCCGTCCCGCCGCAGACCGCGAGGTACGGCCAGGTCCGCAGCGTCGTCGGCGGTGTGATCCCGAGCAGGACGTCACGGATGACCCCGCCGCCGAGCGCGGTCGTGAGCCCGACGACGACCACCCCGAAGACGTCCAACCTGGATCGCACCGCCGCGAGCGCCCCCGAAGCGGCGAACGCGATCAAGCCGAGGAACTCGAGCGCGGTGAGGATCATTACTGGTCGAGCAGGCCACCGCGGTAGGCAAGCAGCGCGGCCTGCACCCGGTTCGCCGCGCCGATCTTGGACAGGACGGCCGAGACGTAGCCCTTGACCGTGGCCTCGGACAGGTGCAGGCGCCCGCCGATCTCGGCGTTGGACAGCCCCTGACCGATCAGCCCGACGACCTCACGCTCCCGTTCGGACAGCGACGCGAGCAACTTGCGCGCCGGCTGCGCGGCCCGCTGCTCGTCCCGATGCGACTGGACCATGCGCGCCGCGACCCCGGGGTCGAGCACCGCGCCCCCGCGCGCGAGGTCCCGGACGGCCCTGAGCAGCGCCGCCGGGTCGATGTCCTTCAGGAGGAAGCCGTTGGCCCCGAGCCTGAGCGCGAGACTGACGTAGTCGTCGATGTCGAACGTGGTCAACATGGCCACGGTCGGCGGATCCGGCAACGCGAGAATGGCCCTGAGCGCGCGAATGCCGTCGTCAGGCGCCCGCATCTTGATGTCGAGCAACGCGACGTCGGGGTGGTATCGCCGGGCGACCTCGACCGCTGATCTCCCGTCGCTCGCCTCGCCCACGATCTCGATGTCGGCAGCGCCGGACATCATGGCACGCAGGCCCGAGCGGACCAGTTCCTCGTCGTCGGCGAACATGAGCTTGATCAACGAAGCCCTCCGGCAGCCGGGGGAGCGGCGTCTCGCGTCCCGTTAACGAAGATTACCTACTGTTGTTCAGGGTTTCGAAACCAGACACGTACGAGTGACCCTCCCGGGTCATCTGTGTCGATCTAGCTCTCGATTCAGACCCTGTTTTCCTGCGTGTGAGTGTGCGTCCTCGGGGACGGATCCGCAGGTCGAGTGTCACTAGGCGGCCAGTGTCTCTTCTTGGTCGCGGGTTTCCCGGCCTGCTCGCGCGCAACCGCCGTTCGGGGGGTTCCGGGCTTTCACCGGGCTGGCCGCTTGCTCCGCCCGGATGCGACTTGCGCCCTCACGCTCGGGCCGCTCCGGTCACCCGGTAGGCTGCGCCTGGCAGTACATGCCCTCGTAGCTCAGGGGATAGAGCACCGCTCTCCTAAAGCGGGTGTCGCAGGTTCGAATCCTGCCGGGGGCACACTCAGAGACTAGGCGTCGAACTGACGCGCGTACTTCTAAACAGATCTGGTATCTGCGATGACGATCATCGCTTCTTGACCCGCCGAAGCGTCTGCACGACCGGGCCCGCTCAAGCTCGGGAATCGCTGCCCGGTCGCGACACTGACGTGGCGGATTGGCTCCCGCGCGACATCTGATCTACAAGAACGCGCTAAGCACCGACTGCCGGCTCGGCCGTTCCGCATATCAGCGACAACATGTCTGTCATGAACGGCCAGTGGCCAGTAACAGCTATTGGTTCACACACGACGCAAGACACCAGTTTGGACAAGACCGGAGAGCTCGGCGAAGTCGGCGGGGGCAGTCTATTGAGCACGAGCGAGGGTGATACCGTCCCTCCTCCGTGTAACTCAACCCCATCTTCCACCGATTGATTCTCCGCCATACTTTCCTAGCGTGGAGGTTCCATGTCGGTCGCGGACATGAACAGGTTGGTCACCAAACTGTTCTGCGACAGCACATCTCGCTACGGCGGCTTCCGAGTTCCCGGCGACGGCGAAGCGCAGGGCATCGAGCTGCTGGATGACACGCTCTATCGGTACAACCTCGAGGACGCGACGTCATTGACGCCGATGACAGTTCAGTTCTACACCGACGTGACTGGTCTGGGCGAAGGGTTATGGAAGCAAGAATTGCGTGTCCTTCGACGCGTAGCCGCGTTGCGGCACCCCGCCTTGCCCGAGGTGGTCCGCGGCGGGCACATCGATGAAGCGATGACGAAGGACTTCGGGATCCATGGCTGCGCCTTCGTGGTGACCAGATCCGGAACCAACCAGCTGTACGACGACTCCGACACCGAGTACGGGATGCGCGCGGGCTTGCGCGCCGTCGTCGAATACCTGCAACAACACCGCCAGATCGCGGTCGCCCACTTTATGGCGCTCGCTGACGCCCTTTTCTTGCTGCACGACTTGGGAATCGTGCACCGCAACATCTGGCCAGGAACAGTCGCCCGGACAGCCGGTGACGACGGCGGTGACCAGCTCATGCTGAGCCGGTTCGAGATGAGCAGCCTACTGTCGAACCTGCTGCGCTCCTCCCTGCTCGACGCCAACGAGCGCGCCGAGCAGGCGCGGCAGCTGATTCTGACTCAGGGCGGTGATGCGCTGGCCTACTTCTCTCCCGAACGCATCCGGTTCCTGCTGGTCAAGGGCGCGCGATTGGAAGACCACCGGTCCGATATCTACGGCTTGGGCACCATGGTCGCCGAATGGCTGACTGGACCGATTCCCGAGGAGCTGCTTGTCGCGGTGCACGCGGCGCTGGCGACCGGCCCCGACCTTGATGCCCTGCTGGCCGCGGCACGTCAGATCAACCAGCACCTGATCAGTGCGTTGCGAGTGCTGCCCAGCCCTCTCGCTACGCTCCTTTCGGACATGCTCGCCTGGGACAAGCCGACCGCGCGGCCGAGTGCCGCTGAGGTGGTCGGGCGCCTCAGCGATCATTACGAGCGGCTGACCGTAGAGAACGACGACAGCACCGGCGCACCGCACCTCCTGGTGTTCATGCCGGGCGAGTGCAGGGAAACTCTGCTCAAATGGGAGCTGGTCGACCTGGACCCGGCAACTTCCCAAGGCCGGATCGAAACCAGCGAGTACATCCTCAAGGACCTCAAGGAAGCCCGCGTACTGCACATGCCGGGCGGCGCCGCGCAGTTCGCTCCCGGCAACAACGTCGAGAAGATGCGCGCGGCGGACCAGCTCCTGCTTGGCCGTCACGTGGCGTGGTTCTGCCGGTACTATGCACCCGACCTGGGCTTCGGGCGATTGGGCAAACCAGACGAACGTGCTTTGCTGCTCGCCTTCCCCGTTCGTCTGGACTCCGCCCGCGGGCGGAGCTTGCAGGTAGCCGTCGAGCGGGCGAAGAAACGACGATGGGCGCCTGAGGTCGAGATCGTCGCGAGCGACATCCATAGAACGGAGCTCAGCTCGTGGCTCGACCGCAGCCCTTCCTGGAAACCCATATTGGCCGCGGTCCACGACGCCGCGCCACAGACGAAAGCCGAACGCGACTTCACGCAGGCGTTCGACTGGCTCCTCCAGTTCCGGCGGACCGAATTGGAGGCACGGCAGTACCCGTACATAGCCGATGGGGTGGGCGAACAAGACCGGATCGTGCTGCGCTACGACGAGGAACGCGACCGCCGGTGGCGGTTCAGCTCGGCGATGGCGACGGCGTTCGCCAACGATCGGCAGTTGCGCCCACGCATGGGTGACTTCTTCGCTGGCGCGAGCAACGAAGACGGTTCTGTCACGGTATCGCTGCGTCCCGACGAGGACGGTGCCCCAGCACGGCGCGTAGCGTTCTTGGGCGACTGCGTGGATGCGAGAAACGAGAACGTCGAAGTGGCGGCGGGGCAACGATCGGCCGCGGTTCCGGAACGCGGTTGGATCAGCCTGTCAGACGACTTCGGTTCGTGGGTGGCATTGAACCGGGAGGAACATGCGCGGTGGGACATGCTCAGCAACCGAGTGCTGGTCGATCAGCTGGCGCGGCCGAACGGGGAGAGTCCCCGGCGGCTGACCAGGACCAGCGCCAAGGAGGCCGTTGCCGAGGCGCTCAGCGGGACGGAGCCGTTGTTCGCCCTCCAAGGACCTCCCGGCACCGGCAAGACCGAAGTCACCTCGGACGCGGTGGTCGAGTTCCTGAAGCACGAACCCGGTGCCCGGGTGCTGGTGTCCACTCAATCGAATTTTGCCCTGGACAACATCGCCGAACGGCTTCTGCGAAAACTCGGCCTGCTCGCTTCGCACAAACCTGTGGCAGACGAGAAGGGAGATGTGGTCGCCGTCCGCGCGACGAGCGCTCGCGGCGAGAGCAAGGTAGACCAGGTTGTCGAACCTTTCCTTATCAACCAACTTGCCGAGCGTAAGCAGCACCATGTGATCTCAGAGGTGAGGAAGCAGAAGGACAAGGAAACCGACGGATATACCCAGGCACTTCTCGCGGACTGGGCCGCAGTCGTGCAAGACAGCCTGCCGGAGCTGATCGACCGTGTTCACCGTGCGGCCAACCTGGTCTTCGCCACCTGCTCCACGGCGACGCCGACCGCCTTGGCGCGTTCGGTGGCCGCCGAAACCTTCGACTGGGTGGTAATCGAGGAAGCCGCCAAGGCGTGG
The DNA here is from genome assembly GCF_002234405.1 of Amycolatopsis thailandensis. Taxonomy (GTDB): domain Bacteria; phylum Actinomycetota; class Actinomycetes; order Mycobacteriales; family Pseudonocardiaceae; genus Amycolatopsis; species Amycolatopsis thailandensis. Next base: position 11,763 of record NZ_NMQT01000024.1, read on the forward strand.
CCGACAGAACTGGCGATCCCGCTGGCCCGTGGCACCCGCTGGGCGCTCGTCGGAGATCACCGCCAGCTGCCCGCACACCGACGGCGAGAGGTCGTGCGGTTTCTCGAGTGGTGCAGCACGTCAAGCGACGACGACCTCAAGCTGCACGGCGAACGTCTCGACGAGTACATCAAGGTGTTCGACCTGTTCGGCAACCTGTTCCAGGTCACCCTGGAAAAAACGGTGGTGAACCCACCTCGGCACACGCTGCAGAAGCAGTTCCGCATGCGGCAAGCCATCGGCCAGGTCGTCAGCCGGGCTTTCTACCCCGTGACCCCGATCCAGCCGGACGAGCACGTCGACGTCACCGCCGAAGGTTTGCTGAGCACCGGCCGCGACGACACCCCCGTCCTTCGCCATCCGCGCACCCTGGCCAACCATGCCGTGGTGTGGCTGGACACAACCGGCACCACCGACTGCACCGACGAGCCGGCCTGGCGGAATCCGGGCGAAGTGCGCATCATCAACGAACTTCTCGAAACCTTACGTCCGCAGCCCCACCCGAAGAAGGACGGCTACAGTGAGCACCCGCTCGCCGTTCTGACTCCCTACCGGCAACAGCTGGATCTGTTGAAGAGTTGGGGCAAAATCCGCCCTTACGCGTCGACGATCCACGCATTTCAGGGCAGGGAGGCCAACGTCGTGGTCGTCTCACTCGTCCGTGATCAGCAACGAGGCCCCAGCGGTCAGCCCTCGCTCAGCATCGGGCACCTTGGCGAGGCTGAACTGGTCAACGTGCTGTTTTCGCGAGCCCGCGAACACCTGGTGATCGTCGGCTCGTTCCGCCACTTCCAGCACTACGGCGGAGCGCGGTGGGCGGATGTGTGCCAGCTGGTCAACCAGTTCGGCAAAGTCGTACCTGTCTCGCAGGCTGCGGACGTCTGATGCCCGGAATCCGGATCTACCTCCCCTACCAATCCGTACCGGTACGAGCGAGACTCGGCTACGGCACCGAGCTCTCCCGGATGGAGATCATGGTCCTGCGGACCGTGGTCGAGACATGGCGGAAGCCCGGCGACGACGCAGAAGGCGCGCCCAGGGGCGTGAACCTGAGCAGGCTGAACTACCTGCTGCAGCTGGGCCGGCGGATGACCCTAGACCTGGTGTTCGACCTGTGGCGGCGCGAGCACATCACCCTTGATCTATACACCGGCACAGTCGCGCCTTCTCCGGCGGTTGTGGAAGCGTTCAGAGACGGCGCACAAAGCCAGCTCGCTGGTGGCGAGTACAAGCTGGAGAACGTCACCGTGTGGTTGGACCGGGTGAGCGGTCACCTCACGGGACGCACCGGGCACACCCGCCCACCAGATCGGGATCTGGTCGTACCGCCGGATACCTTGTTCGCGGCCACCATGGACGATGTACGCGGCAGTGATGTGGTGCGCGCCGTCCAGGAAATGCTCGAGGATCAGCAGCACTACGACGCCACCGGTCTCAGTGCGCGAGGCCGCGCGCTCCGGGTGATGGAGACGAAGCTTCCGCTCTCCTCGCATACGCAGATGACGTCCCGGACCACCTATCTGCCAGTGGACATCACCGTACGGCGGGACCCAGAAAGCGATGTTGTGCGAGTCACCGCGGTGCAGGACTCGCGACGGGGTCAAGTCCACTGTGAACGTATCAGTTCCCTGTTGACGCAGTTCGTGGAACAGCGGCCGAACCACAAGTTCTCCCGCCGGCTTCAGGCCTCGCTCGAAACCCGGCTCACCAACCCGCCGACGATGGAACGGAGCGTGGCAAGGCTCGAGGCGCTGGCCGAACAGGCGCTGACCGCTGCGGCCGGTAACCGTACGGCGGTCCACGAACAGCTCGTCGACGCGATCCAGACCGCGCGTGGTCAGGTCAATTTCCGGGTGTCTGGCGAGGCACAAGTTAAGCCGATGGGCACGGAGAAAGAATGCCGCGACGAAGCAAGGGCCATGATCAGTCGCGCCGAACGACAAGTCGTCCTCGTGGCATCCACCGTTCGCTACGACGGTTTGGCCGATCTCTTGCCCGCGCTGAGTGACGTCGCGCGGCGAGGCGTCCAGATCGTGCTGCTCTGGGGGCAGCGGCATGACGACCGCATCGAGAGCCGCGCGGAAAACATCTTGGAAGAACTCCGCTTAGCGGCCAAGGCGGAGCAGTTCAATCCGTCCACCTTGGTCGTGGCTCGCAGATCGGCCAACACCAATGTCGACATGATCATCGCGGACAATCGCGAAGCTCTTGTAGGCGGATCTCGCTACCTCGGCCTGCGCAATGACGTCCAGCAGCTCGGCGTGATCGTCGAAGCGGTCGGCGAGGACAGCTGCGAGCCCGTCGAAGGACTTCTGCGCTGGGTACGCCGTTCGATGCCCGATGGCGCGACGGCCGCACGCGTGTTCTTCCGTAGTCGCGACTTCGTCGGTGGCACGGAAGAACTTGTACCGGCGGCTGACCGGCTGAATTGGTCCGACCTGCCGTCCGCGCTTGGCCGTGACGCGGTCTCCGACGCCGCCGTCCGCGGCTGGGCACTGGCGTGGCGCCGCTGCTCGGCCGAGATTCGGCAGACGCTGGCAGCACGACGATGGCCATCGGTGACGCTGATCGAGAACGCCGCCCACCGTGAGGCGCTTTGGGACGGCTTGCGTACAGCGACCTCACAGGTCCTGATTTCCAGCGAATTCCTCGCCTCCAGCGTGGTCACGCCCAAGCTCGTCGAGGTTCTGCGACAGCGAATCCGCGCCGGTGTTCAGATTCAAGTGTCCTATTATCACCAGCGGAAGGGGTCCGACAAGGCTGTCAGTATGCTGGCGGCCCTCACGACCGAAGGCTCGAGCGGCTTCGCGTTCAAGCGTGTGCAGTCAGCTGCCCGTGCCCTCGTCTGTGACGATGACGTTGTCGTGGGTAACTTCGACTTCCTCTCACATGAAGGCTTCTACACCGGCCAGCCCGGACGGCGCCCCGCGGCTGAGATCGGATTGCGAATCTCTGGTGGAGGCTTCGCCGCGCAGACCGCCGCATTGCTCGGCGCACCCGTTCTTCGGAGACAGCGACCTGCCGCAAACAAACTAGACCAGGTCGATCACCACTCTCATCAGTTGCTGCTGGCTCTGGAAAGTCAGGTCAGTCCGGTCGACCGGAACGCGTTGATCAGCCAGGCCGTCCGTACGGGTGACTCCCTGCGCCTGCTGGCCGACCTCCGTGAAGCCAGTGCGCCGGACGACGTGCTCCGGGTCGCCGTCGCCTCGGCGTTGCGCAACCGCCTGGCCGACACGGCGCCCAAGCTGCAGGTCTGGGCTGATTGGCTGGTTGACGACCTTTGGGCAAACTACCGTTTCGCAGAAGCGTGGATCATTCGAAGGTCCCTGCCGGATGGCCTGTTGCCGCTGCCCATCGTCGCAGCCGCAGCCGCAGCGGAAACTCCCTACGTAGCGGAAGCTCTGGCCACCGCGTCGCTAGCGGATCAACTCACCACCGCGCAAGCGGCCGCATTGGTCTCCCTGGCAGCCCGGCAGGTTCTCGCCTGGCCTCTGCTACCTCAGCAGCCGAGCGTGCCTCCGCTCGTTGCCAACGAGGTGCGCGAGGTTTTGGTGCTCCTCTCCGGGTTGAAAGTGCTCAGCGACGACTGGCGAGCTCTCGCCGACCTGGTGGTGCAGTGCCCACCGGAAATCGATGATCCCGGTCTCGCCGCCATCGCCCGGCGTCAGCTCGCCCATCGGCATCGCGACGGAAAGGTCGCGGAGGCCTGGGACGGGGCCGACGAGACGCTGCGGTCGCTGGCCGGCACGTCCTTCACCTTCGAGGCCGGACTCAAGACCCACGCCCGCCTGATGCACGAGAACGGCCTTTTCGGGCGACTGCGAACCATTGTGGACAATCGCGATCTCACGGCCCTAACGCATTGGACCCGAGCGGAAGAAGTCAACGATCTCGCCGAATTCCTCGACCAGACCACCGCACAGGTGATGCTTGGGCGCAAGAACAACGTGATCCATAGCAGCAAACGTCGCGCCTACCTCGATAGGCTCAAGCTCGTGCGGGCAGCTGCACTGACCGTCGCGTCGTTCGACGATGAACATGCGGATCCCCGCACTTCGTACCTGCTGACGCGGGCGCAACCGGTCGCCGAGCGTCTCGCTGGGCTCTGGCCGAACCTTTGCGCGGACCTCGACAACCACCCTCGCCTGGAACGGCGGCTCACCGAACACGGGCTGGGCGCCATCTCCACCATCAGCGAATGGGGCGGCCATGTTTATCACTGACCAAGATGACTTCAAGGACGTGATCCGGGCCTGGCCGGAGGTGTGGCGCCAGCCGAAACTGTTCGGCCTGGCCATCGCCCCCGGGCCGCTGAGCGGACTGGACGCCGCCTCTGCCGTCCTTGAGGGCTTGGAGACCGAAGTCTTCGACGTCGCTGACAGCTTTCACTGGCTGTTGGAGGCGGGCGACTTCCGGGCGTGCCGTGCGCTCCTGGCTCTTCCGGCCGCCGGAATGGCCGACGAGCGGCGCAGCGCTCTGGACGAACAGATCAACCGGTCGATAGCGACGATCCGGACCAGCTTGCTGCCACGCTCGCACCGTTTGGTCAAGCGTGCCGAGACCTTAGGCATTCGTCTGGATCCGGAGGAGTGGGCGAAAGCCCTGACGGATAGCAAACAGGAAGCTCTTGACCTCCTCGACCGCATACAGTTCAAGCTCGACAAAGAGGCCGAGCAGCGGGCAGTCGCCGTGGAATCCCGCTTCGCGGGCTTGCCCGACGAGCGTACGCGAGTGGCCAAGGCATGCCTGGCGAATGGTGAATACGCTGTCGCGCAGCGAGTTGTCGAACAAACAGACTTCCAGCCCTGGCTGAGCAGTCCGACGACCGTACGGAGGCCGCAGACGTGGCCGTTCCAGAACACCTCCAATGAGGAAGTCCTGCGCTGGTTCGCCGGGGAGGCACCCTCTCCTTCAGACTTCGAAGATTACTTGCCCGCGAAATCGGACAGCAAGGGCAGAGCACTCGTGACCGCGTTGCATGACGTGGCCACAAGCCTGACGGCTGACCACGTGGCCAGTTTGGCGGCGGCCCTCGACGGGTTCGTCCAGGATGCGCCGATCAACCATCACCCGCGTCCTGCGGAGAACGGCTTCCAGGTCGATCTGTGCGGACTCAACGATCCTCGGCTGCCGTGGCTGGCCCTCCCCGCTCGAGTATGTCTGCACGTCGGACAGACGCCGCCGTCCGCGGGCGGCAAACCGCGGATTTGGTTGCCGATCGGCGAGGACCGTCCTGACCTGCCCGAAAGCGTTGTACTGCTCGAGCCTAATGTCCTCTTCGCGCTTGTGGAGCCGGACGGTCAGGATCAGGCCCCTACCATGCAGTGGCGGCGGATCAACATCCTTCGTCACCTCTGCATGCAGCTGCCCTTCGACCAGGTCGCCGACACCTCCGGCACCGACCTCGGAGAGGAAGGCGACATCCTGATCGCTCTGCAGTGGATGTTCGACATGCTCGGCTATCAGCCGGCTCCAGAGGTGCCGGACATGGTGCTGTACTACACCGCAGGCATACCGGACGCTCTCACCGCGCTGGTGCGCGAACTGAGCCGGACGGTTACCAGCCGCCCGCAACTCACCCACGATCACCTGACCGCGCTACGAGACAACCACGAGTCGGTACGGGCCATCCGAGACGCGGTCTTCGCCCCGCTCGACGTCGACCTTCACGCGAAGGTGGTGTTCGGCGCTCTGCTTGCCCGCGCCGCAACCCTCGGCACGAGCCGTATCAGCCCGAACGACTTGGCGGCCGAAGTCGACCGCCTCAACGACATCGTCTGTGACGAGGTCGAACGCGATGAAGCGCGTCGACGTGAGCTGCCGCCGGAACGCGTCGACATGGCGGACGCGATCGACCGGATCGAAACGGCCGGCCTGGTGACCGGAGGCACCCAGATAGTGCTGGCGGGAGAAGGTCTGGTGGCTCTCCTTGCGAACGACGATCTGATCGCATGGTCGGTCGCGGAGCTGCGCCGACTCCACGACGTTCATGACCTGCTCGAAGAGAACGCGCGACTGCTTCTTCTCAATCGCACGACTCGACAGAACCTTCACGCGACCAAGGGCTACAAATACGCGCTGGAACAGTTGAAGTACGCGTTAAACCAGGCTGTCGATCCAGATGAGCGCAGGACTCTGACCCAGCAGGTCAAGCACATCGAAGAAATCATCGACGAATACGAGGCGATCCAGCGGGGGGACGTCCAGCAGCTGCTACGGACCACTACTTTCGACGTCGCCGAGCTCGTCTCCGACTTCGCGCAAAGCGAGCGTCACACTGGACGGCTGGCGATCCACGTGAACAATCAGGTGGGCACGACGGCCGAGGTGTCGGCCATCAGGTTGCTAGTGCGGCTGGCGCTCGTCGATCTGGCGCTGAACGCGGCACAGGCGATGGACGCCGCGAAGGTCACGAACCGGCAGATGCAGCTCACCGTCCGTCAAGCCGACCGGGGTGATCAATGCTTCGCGGTGATCGATGTCGAGGACAGCGGGCCGGGCTTTGGCAACGTCGACAACACTGCCCTGGACCAGCTGCGCAAGCAGAATGATATGCCTGGCGGAGAGGGACTCCGGAACGTCCAACGCAACTTGGAGGCGTGCCGCGGCAAGCTGGAGCGGGTGGCAACTCGTTCCAGCCTCGGTGGAGCACACCTGCTCATCTGGCTTCCGTTGTCGAGCTAGCGACCGGCCTCTGAGATGAGCTTCGCCACGGTCTGGTAGAGCGGGACCACGGTCTTGTTCTCATCGTTGTGTTTTGCGATCACCGTGCTGACGCCGAGCCGCTTCCGGATGCTGTGCCAGTCCTCGAACGGCAATTCAGCCGACATCAGCACGGTTGGCATGTCCGGCCGGAGCCGTTTCAGATCTTGCAGGACGATCTCACCGCCAGCGTCCGTCATGCTGTCCTTGAGATGGAGGTCGACCAGCGCGCAGTCGTAGTCGAGAGCATGTCCTCCTTTGATCATGGCCGACCACTGACCGAGCGAAGTCACCTTGTCACAGTCGTAACCCCCACCGAAGGCAGCGATGAGCTCGGAAGCGATCTTATCGTCGACGACGAGCACACGCTTGCGCGGCGGGCTGGGAAGGCGGTCCTGGCTTCGCCATCCGCCGGATTCAGACGGAAAGGTCTCACAGAACCGGTTCCACGAAGTCAACGCACTCCGTTGCTCGCCCGGCAGGCCGCGGACCACGTCCACGAGCTTGTCACGCGCCGAACGAACATCCGCCCAAGCGCTCGCGCGTAGCCGGGAGCGGTCCGACCAAGGACTGTCACGCCAAAGCGCAAGTAAAGCGTCGAGCTCGGCGACGGACTGCTCCGACTTGGCGACAACCTCCTTTAATCGGTCACAGAAAAACAATGCATCGACACGCTTTTCGGCAACGTGCAAAATATAATTACCCTTTGCGCCAGGCTTCGGCACAGTGACGTAATTCCGGAGCTTCATGATCGCCTGCGCGAACGCGTTGTCACTGCGATTGTCATTCGACCACAGGGCTTCGAGCAACCACTCTTTGGGTCGCCCCGCTTCGCCAGCCAGAGCAAGGGCAGCCAACATGTCACCGATCAGCGGCGGAAGCTTCGCCCAAGTCCCATCCTGACGCCGAACTTGAGCTCTTCCGAGAATAGACACCTCGAAGTCAGCAATCAGGCCCGCGATCTCGCAACTCATTGGCTCAGCATACCTGAACAGCAGTTATGAACGCTCGATGAGCACGCCTCTGAGATTCAGGTTTGCACCACGCAGGCGCTCCACCGAAAGATCATAACTAACCTCCTTAGAGTGGTCACCGTTCCGGGCGCACTCTTCCCACCATGAAGAGATCACGTATTCCACAAGCGGCCACCGGCAGCGTGTCGTCCACGGCGCTGATCACCGCTGCCGTCACCACTAATTCACCCTGGCTGTACGGCCTCGCGGCCGTCGTCGGGGCAGCACCTTGGATCGGCTCCATGATCTGGCGCAGCATGTTCGCAAGGAAGTCGACCGCAGTTCGCCGGGATCTACTCGAACTCGCGAGGATCGAGCAGAAACGATGAAGCAAACCCGAGAACTCTGGCATGACTGTAAGCATCTATCAATCCGCCTTTACGGAAAAGATCGAACCGGAAGGAGATTCAACCCGCCATGCCTGTCCGCCGGGTCCGAACCCCGAAGACGAAGGCCTCGACTCAACGTAGGTGACACAGCTAGCCAGAGCCCACCGCAATCCCCAGCTTCCAAACTCAGGGCTCCCAACTTGTTGTCGATGCGCCATCAGGATCCGCGAGGGCCACCTGCCGGATCGCGCTCCTAACAATCCAAGTCTCCGGAGCGAAGGGCAAACAGTACGAACTTCGGGCCGCGGACGAACGCGGCTTCGACCAGTGGGCTGCATCTACACCGCCTAGGACTTCGAGTACGACTGGTCGGGCGTGATCGTCGGCAAAGATCTCGTACGCCGCGATGGCATGTAGCACGCGGTACGCGAGCACTCCAAGGAGCCGGAGGCCAGGAAGGCCGAGGATCTGCACTTTAGCGCCTTGATCAAGAACACGTACAAGGACCTGCTCACTCGCGGGATGCGCGGGACCACCATCTTCTCGGAAGAACCCGAAACCCCAGGAATTCCTGAGGAAATGATCCAGTAGTCCGCATGCTCGTTCATCGCGGATTCGGCTATTGCACCGGCAGGCAGACCGCGATGTCGGCGAGGGCATCCAGGGTGGGACCATCGACATGACCAGGCGCCGTGCCGGTCTCGGCCACGATCATCCCGTTGCCTTCCGCGCGCGGGCGGCAGTGCAGACCGCTGATACGAACGTCGGCCAGACCGAGCACCGCGGTGATCTCCAACGACCGGATGTCACCGCCGCCCTGGACAGCCTCAACCTTCTCGAACGCCTCGGCCTGCTTTTGCTGTGGAACCTGACGCACACGACCGAGATGACGGCCACGTTGCCGTGACCGTCACCCACTGCCATCAACATCCACCCCAGGGACGCACAGAGAGACGGACCAGGAACTCTCGAACCTTCCCACTCAACGAAGCGACGCATCTATCTCATGCTCAGCCCGACGGCCCAACTGCTTGAGCTTCATCTGACTCAAGGCCTCGTCAGGCGTCCCCCGCCGCGCCGATTTCTGCGCCTCGGCCTTGCAAGTCTTGACTGAGCGCCCTGGTTAACGAGTCGACTACATCCCGCCTGCCAGGTTTCCTCCACTGCTTGTCCGGCGAGGCCAACACCCGCGCCGACACTTCCCGGGCCGCCCGACACGCCACTCGCCCAGGCGACCACTACCGCAGTCGCGACAGCGGCCGTCGCGCCCGCGCCCTTCTTCCGCAGCTTGATTTTCGACCGTCGAGCAGCGTCCGCTGCCCACCGCTCTCCGCCATTCACAACCCCTCGTCAAACAGTTCGCCGATACCCACGCGATCGGATAACCAGCGGACTAGACACGTCCGACAAGTTCCGAAGGTTGCCTGGGAAAGAGGTTGATCTATCGGAACAACGGATTCGCCGAAATGGCTTCAGGCGATGTGGAAGTCGTCGAGGCGGCGGGCTTCGACGGACGATTCCGTAGCCGCCAGCCAGTGCGGATAGGTGACGTAGACCAGTTCCGTGTCTTCGTCGGCCACGTAGACGACCTCGGTCCCGGCTCGCAGGTAAATCACCTCACCGGCGCGGGCGGTCACCGAGCCCGACGGGCCCTCGACGGTGAAGACGCCAGAGGTGATCACCAGAGCCTCGTCGTAGGTCATCTTCCACGGGTTCTTCTCTCCTTTCCGATAGCGCCCGAAGCCGACGGACACCGCCGCGCCGCTGTCCTGCGAGAGGACGTCGGCCAGGAAGATCTGCTGGTCAAGGCGCTGGAACCAGGTCGAAGCGTCATCGCTCGTGAAGTGCTCGACGGACATCTGAGTCTCCTTAAATGGAAGTTCCTCCACTTAGTTAACTGGAGAAAGTTCCACTTGTCCACCGACTAGGCTCACGAGGTGCTTCCCATCGCAGGGTCCGGACCGGCAGAGCGGGCGGACGCGGCTCGCAACCGGCAGAAGATCGTCCGCGCGGCGGCCAAGCTCGTCGCGGCCAAAGGGATCGACGGACTCGCGCTGGACGAGGTCGCGGCGGAGGCGGGCGTCGGGATCGGCACCGTGTATCGCCGGTTTCCGGACAAGGGCGCGTTGGCGCAGGCGTTGCTCGACGAGAACGAGCGTGAGTTCCAGGAGGCGTTCATCAGCGGGCCGCCGCCGCTCGGACCGGGGGCCCCCGCGAGCCAAAGGCTGAAGGCGTTTACCGACGCATACGTCGACAGGCTTGAGACGCACGGGCAACTGCTGATGGTCGCGGAGACCGAGACGCCGATGGCGCGGTTCGTGACCGGCGCGTACAGGCTGCACCACAGCCACCTGGTCGCGTTGATCAGCGAGATCGAGCCTGACGTCGACGCGCACTTTCGTGCGGACGCGATCTTGGCACCACTCGCCGCTGCGCAGTATGTCTACCAGCGGCAAAACGGCATGACACCGAAGCAGATCAAGACGGGGCTGAAAGAGCTCCACCGGGCTTGGTGACTAACCTGTCGACTGGACGACAACAGCCTGAAGGATCGGCCAAGTCAAACGATGAGTGAATACCAGTACTACGAATTCCTCGCGATCGACCACCCGCTGGACGAACGTTAGCAAGCCGCCGTGCGTTCCCTGTCCACCCGTGCGCGGATCACCGCCACCAGCTTCGTCAACGAGTACCACTGGGGCGACTTCAGCGGCGACCCGAACCGGCTGATGGAGCGCTATTACGACGCGCACGTCCATGTGACCAATTGGGGAACACGCCGGCTCATGTTCCGGCTGCCACGCCATGTTCTGGACCTCGACAAGGTCGCGGACTACCGCGTCGGTCACCATCTGTCGGCCTGGACGGCGGACGATTTCCTCGTGCTCGACATGACGAGCGAAGACGACGACGAAGACTTCGAATTCAACTACGAGGCCGAAGCAAGACTGTCCGCCACCGTGGGAGTCCGCGCCGAACTCGCGGCGGGCGATCTCCGTCCCCTCTACCTCGCCTGGTTGGCCGGCTACGGCGCCTGGGAGCGGGACGAAGACGCCTTCGAGCCTGACGCGGACCAAAGGCTTGAGCCGCCCGTGCCGCCTGGCCTGGGCACGCTTACCGCGCCGCAACGAGCGTTTGCCGACTTCCTCCGCCTCGACGACGAACTGCTCGCGAGCGCGGCCCGCACCAGTCCGCCATTCGCCGATACCGCGGATGACCTCGACCGACTCACGGCCTGGGTGAAAAAACTGCCGCTCGCCGAGAAGAACGAGCTTTTGTCGCGAGTCGTTCAAGAGCCGGGCGCGACCGTGCGAATGGAACTACTTCGCCGGTTCCGCGACATTCACACGACGACTACCGCCGCACCACGGCGAACCGTTGCCGATGTTCTCGACAGTGCCGCACGACTACGAGCTGAGAAGGTTTGACATGGCTGAACTGGTCGAGCAGGTGCGCGCGTTCACCGAATGGGTGGGCGCGGGGCGCAAGCTCACTCAGACCGGGCGTCTCACTTTGGCTGACGCCAAAGTTCTGGTGCCGTTGCTGAAGACCGGCGACGTGCTCGAGAAGACTATCGGCGACCACGTGTACCGAACCAGATCGAGCGAGCATCTGCCCGACCTGATGCTCGTCGTGGAATGCGCCAAGTCGGCGCGGCTGGTCCGCAAGACAGGGCAACGGCTGGTGCCGGTGAAGAAGAACCAGGCGCTGCTCGACGACCCGCAAAAGCTGTGGCTCGCGCTGTTCACCGGATTCGACCAGGTGGGCGAAGCATTTCTGCACCCGGGTTTCGGCGAGTCACTGCTGCGGCCGGAGTTCGCCGACGGTAGTCGTGCGGCCTTGACCTCGTTGTACGACGCCGAGGGCGCCGTCGACATCGGTAGCGTGTGCGCGACGGTCTGGAACGTGGTGAGTGCGCCTTACGTCCTCGACGATCTCACCGAATTCCAGCTCGAAACCCTGCGCATCACGACCGACCGCGACACCAAGCAGGTACTTGATGCCCTTCAACGACTGGGAGCCGTGACCCTCCGGGACAAATCGGCCGAGCTGACCGAACTCGGCCGATCGGGAATGCGACGGCTCTTGGGCGAGCCGGAGGCCGGTGATCCGATCTACCAGGTCAAGATCACTCTGCTCGAGATCGAAAGCCTCCCGGTGTGGCGGCGGGTGCTGGTTCCGGCGGCCATCCGGCTCGACCGGCTGCACGTGGTCATCCAGGCCGCGATGGGCTGGGACAACTACCACCTGCACAACTTCGTCGATGGCCAGACGTACTACGGCGAAGCCGAGCCCGAGCTGCAGTACCGCGACGAACGGAAAGTGCGGCTGGACGACCTCGTGAAGCCCGGCGGCCGCCTCTTGTACAACTACGACTTCGGCGACAGCTGGGACCACGAGATCCTCGTCGAGGAAGCCACGGTCGCCACGGCTGACGGGCGCTACCCGCGGTGCGTCGCGGGCCAAGCGGCGTGCCCGCCGGAGGACGTCGGCGGCACTGGAGGGTATGCCCGGCTGCTCCAGGTCCTCGGCGATCCCGGGCACCCGGAGCACCAGGACATAGTCGGCTGGCTCGGTCTCGATGACCCGGGCCGATTCGACCCTGCGCGCTTCAGCCTCGAAGAGACGAATCAGCGCCTCGCCGTGCGGCGATAGACCGGCGAGATGGGCTACTGGACACGGGACGGCGGGATCGACGGCAGGGATCCCATCGACCTCGACGACGTGGACCTGGTCGTCATCGAGCCTTTGCCATCTTCGGTCTGGTACGAGGACATGGCGGACTTCGCGGCGGGTATCAGCGACGAACGAGCAGGCGAACGGCTATCGAGGGTCCTCAGGGGCAAGGGCGCCTTCCGCCGGTTCAGGAACGAGTTGCACGACCGGTACCCGCACCTTGTTCCCGTGTGGAACACCTTCAGCGACAACCGCGCGAAGCGGCGCGCGGTCGAGTGGCTCGCCGACAACGCCCTCGTCGACGAGGGCAGCGCCGACCGGTTCGCCACGGGACACCCGGATCCCGACCTGCCCTGAACGAGCAGGCCGGGACACGATCAGCGCTCGCCCAGTTGCCATTCCGGCCGCACGTAGTGGCAGGTGTAGCCGTTCGGGATGCGCTCCAGGTAGTCCTGGTGTTCGGGCTCGGCTTCCCAGAAGTCACCGGCCTGGGTCACCTCGGTGACGACCTTGCCCGGCCACTTGCCGGAGGCGTCGACGTCGGCGATCGTCTGTTCGGCGACCTGCTTCTGCGTGTCGTCGGTGAAGTAGATCGCCGACCGGTAGCTCGCGCCGATGTCGTTGCCCTGACGGTTACGGGTCGTCGGGTCGTGGATCTGGAAGAAGAACTCCAGGATCTGGCGGTACGAGAGCTGGGCCGGGTCGAAGACGATCTCGATGCCTTCGGCGTGCGAGCCGTGGTTGCGGTAGGTCGCGTTCGGCACGTCGCCGCCGGTGTAGCCGACCCTGGTGGAGACGACTCCGGGGTGCCGGCGGAACAGGTCCTGCATGCCCCAGAAGCAGCCGCCCGCGAGAACAGCCTTTTCCGTCACTGTTGATCTCCTCTGGTCGTTGACACCCAGTACAACGTGTCGCACCCTCCCTGTCATCCCCGTCCAAGTGTGACGGAACGCTTACGTCCCCCGCGCGTCTCACGCTAGGTGAAGCTCCTGCTCGCCGCCCTCGCCCTCCTCTTGCTCGCCGGCTGCGCGACGCCACCAGAAGCGCCGAAGGCCGAAGAGGCCTTCAAGTTCGGCGGGATCTCGATGCCCGCGAGCGGCAAGGTGCTGGAGACGCAGTACGACCGGGGCATCGACGCGCGCTACGTGGTCGTCCTGACCCTGCCGCCGGAGGACGTGCCCAAGCTGCTCGAAGCGTCGCGCTTCGCACCCGGTGTCCTCAAGGACGACCAGCTCGTCGACGGCCGTCGTGTGTACCGCGAGGTCACCGTGCAAGGGACCACGGTGCGCCTCGAGATGTTCACCACGTGAGCACTCAGCGTAAAAAGTATGGGCCGTTCAGACTCGCCTGGGTGACCCCCTAACGTGGTACCCCACGCATCATTCGCCGGAGGACGCATGGATCCGTTCCGTGTACCGCCCGACCTGTTTCGTTTCACCGACGGCAGCAGATCCGGGCTCCCCCTGGCGATCCTGCACGCCTTCGGCGAGGCGAACGAGCGGCTCAAGACGGCGCTCGGCATCGACGACGTCCGCACGGAACTGCGAGGCGTCGGCTGGCTGGAGACGCTGGCCGACGAAGGCCTGGTCAGCGCGCTGGACCAGCTGCGGAACGACAAGCTCCTCGACGTCGTCCAGAACCACGCGGGCGATTACCGGACGGCGTCCGAGTACGAGCGCCGCAATCTCCAGTACTCACTGACCAGGCTGGGCGAAGCGGCGTACGCGGGCGCGGTCCGCGCGAACGAGGTGCTCAACGCGACAGGGGCGCTCCAGACAGCGACGCTCGAAGCGCTGGGCGAGCGGCTCGGTGAGCTCGCGAAGCAGCTCGAAAACGGCACTGACAGGCGCGTGTTCAGCACGCTCACCGAGGTCGAGAGCCACCTCGAGGCGTTCCGCGACAACACGAAGCGCTTCAACGGCGACCTCCAGCGCCTGCTGCACGCCGAGGCCGACCTCGCGACGTTTCACGAGGTCAAGGCGTCCACGGTCGCCTATCTGCAGGAGTTCCTGAACGACCTGGAGCACCACACCCACACGATCGCCACCCGCATCAAGGAGATCGACGACCACGGCATCGACCGCGTGCACCGGCGGGCGCTCAACGGCGCGGCACTGCCGAATCCGGATCAGCGCTGGCTCACCGTCCGCAAGGCCCGCTGGGACGGGCTTCGCGCGTGGTTCCTGCCCGAAGACGGGGCGACGCCGCGGGTGGAGGACCTTCACCAGGTCTCGCGGCGGGCGATCGTCACGCTCCTTCAGGTGCTGGACCGGATCACCGAGTCGCGGCGGCGGGCGAGCAGCGCGGTCGCCGATTTCCGTGAGCTGGCGCGCTGGTTCACCGTCGTCCCGGCTCAGGAGGACCTGCATCGCCTGTGGTCCACCATGTTCGGGCTCAGTTCCGCGCGGCACGCGCATCTCGCCCACGCGGACCCGGAAGTGGTCAGCACGACGGCGTCGTGGCTCGACGCGCCGCCGGTGGAAGTCTCGGAGCTGCTCCGGTCGGCGGGCCGCACCGAACGCTTCACCAGGACCGGACGCGTCCGCGACGTCACCGCGCTCCGAGCGGCGAGAGCGGTACGAGCCCAGGAAGAACGCGCCGAGCTCGAAGCCGCGTGGAGCATGCTCGACACCGGTGGAGTCGTGCGGCTTTCGGCGTTCGAGAAGCTGGACCACACCGTTTTCGAACGCCTGCTGGACCTGCTGGGGCAGGCACTGGGCAGCGCCGTCGGCGCGGACGGCACCCGGCGGAGCACGACGTCGGACGGGCAGATCGAGATCGTCCTGCGGCCGGCACCCAACGGCGCGGTCGCGCGCCTGACCACCACGAGCGGCGTCTTCCGCGGTCCCGATTACGAGATCGAGATCAGCACGGCCGGAGGCGGTGCGTGAGCCTTACGAACCAACTGGTCATCGCGGAGCGCGAAGAGGTCGCACGCGGGATCCGGGCCCTGCTGGCCACCCCGCTCATCGGCGAACGCGGCTCCCCCGAGACCTTCGACCTCATCCGCCGCCGCCGCGAGCCCATCCGGCAGTGGTTCGACTACTACTGCGGCTGGACCCTCACCGTCGAACCCCGGCTCGGCTACGCCCGGCTGGTCAAGGTCCGCGCCGCCGCCGATCCCAGCCGTCCCGCCCGGCGGCTGCGGTCCGGCCGCGCGGCCTTCGACCGCCGTCGCTACGTCCTGCTGTGCGTGGCGGCGGCCGAACTCCTGACGGTGCCGGTGACCACCATCGGCCTGCTCGCCGACCGCGTCGCGAGGGCGAGCGCGGCCGACGACCTGGTGACCACGTTCGAGGTCGCCTCCCGGGCCGAGCGTCTCGCGTTCGTGGACGTCCTCAAACTGCTGGAGTCCTACGGCGTCCTCGAAACCGCCGACGGGGACGCGGAGTCCTTTGTGGACGACACGACCGCGAAGGTGCTGTTCCGGGTCGACGCGACCCTGTTGCTGCGGATGCTCGCCGCGCCGGTCGGGCCTTCACAGCTGGCCGTGCCCGCCGACGACGTCGCGCTGCGGTTCGAGGAACTGCTGGAGGCGGTGTCGCACGAGCAGCGCTACGGCCTCTCGTCGGGCCGCCACGAGGACACGCCGAGCGCGTCCGACGTGCAGCGGAACCTGTGGCTCCGGCACACCGTCTTCCGCCGTCTCGTCGACGACCCGGTGCTGTACTTCGCCGAACTGACCGCGGAGGAACGCGCGTACCTCGGCACCCCGACCGGGCGCCAGTTGCTGCGCCGCGCCGCGGAGCAGGGCGGTTTCGTCCTGGAAGAACGCGCGGAGGGCGTGCTGCTCGTCGACGTCGACGGGCTGGCCACCGACGAGCGGTTCCCGGACGACGGCAGCAACGCCAAGGTCGCCGCGCTCCTGCTGCTCGACGCGCTGGACGAGCCGCGGACGACCGACTATCTGCGCAACGCGACGGCCAAACTGCTGAAACGGTTCCCGCGCTGGGCCAAGACCTACCGGGGCAAGGACGGCGTGCGACGGCTGACCGTCGACGCGCTCGCCGTGCTGAGGAGTTTCGGGCTGGTCCGCGCCGAAGCCGAACTCGTCCGGCCGCTCCCGGCCGCCGCGAGGTACACCGACCGAAACGAGGAGGCGCCGTGACCGTGACGAGGTGGGTCCCGTCCCGCGCGGGCATCCTCAACATCTGGCGCTATTACGACGAGATCTTCGAGTTCCACGACGGGCGCCTGCTGCTGCGCGGCCCGAACGGGAGCGGGAAGTCCAAGGCGCTGGAGCTGCTGCTGCCGTTCCTGTTCGACGCGAGCCTGCGCGCGAACCGGCTGTCGACCTTCGGCACCAGCGAACGCAGCATGCACTGGAACCTGATGGGCGAAGGCGCTTCCGGCGCCACGCGCGTCGGGTTCGTCTGGCTCGAATTCGGCATGGCCGGTGACAAATGGTTCACCTGCGGCGCGCGGCTTCAGGCCAGCACGCACACCAGTACGGTGCACGCCGACTTCTTCACCACCGGACTGCGCGTCGGCGACGGCCTTCCGCTGGTCAACGAGGCAGGCCAGCCGCTGACCAAGAACGCGCTGGAGGAGACCCTCGGCGAACACGGCACCGTGCACGCCGGCGCGGCCGAATACCGCGCGGAGATCCGCGCGAAGTTGTTCCCGACCTTGAGCGAGCAGCGCTACGACGCGCTGATCACCGCGCTGCTCCAGTTGCGGATGCCCAAACTTTCGCAGCGGCTCGACCCCAGCCTGCTGTCCAACCTGCTCTCCCGCGCGCTCCCGCCGTTGGGACAGCAGGAGATCGCGGATCTCGCCGAGGGTTTCGAACGGCTCGACGCGCAGCGCGAACGGCTGGGCTCGCTGGAGACCGAGGTCGACGCGACCCGCGCGCTCGCCGCGCGGCAGAAGACCTACGCGCAGCGTGTCCTGCGCGCGGGCGCCGCGAACCTCATCGCCGCGACCGGTGAACTCGACGACCTCGCCGCGGCCGCCCGCCGTTCGGCCGAGGAGCACGACGAGGTCGCCGCGAAGAAGAAAGCCGCCGAGGAGCTGGCGGCGAAGCTCGAAAAGGACGTCGAGGAGACCGAAGCCCGTCTCTCCGGGCTGACCGAATCCGAGTCGTACCGAAAGGGCCAGGAGCTCGACAAGCTGCGGCAGCGGGCCCTGTCCACGAAGGAAAAGGCGGAGACGCTCCGCGCCGACGCCAACCGTCTCCGGGCCGAGGCGGACGCCGACGAGGAGCGAGCGCGGGCGGCGAAGCAGGTCGCGAAACGGCAGGCCGACCTCGTCCGCGCGCAGGAGACCGAGGTCCGGTCCGCCGCGACCCGCGCGAACCTGGCCGGGGTGCACGACGAACTCGTCGCCGGGCTGGACGAACCGGCGCGGCTCCGTCCGTTGCTGCAAGCCGCCGTCCGCGGCAAGCGCGACCAGGTCGAAACGGTCGGCCGGGCGCTGGACAAGCACGAACGCGCCGTCGGCCGCCGTCACCAGGCCGAGGCCGATCTGGACCGGGTGCGGTCGGATTTCGCGGCCGCGCAGGAGAAGCTGGATCTCACGACGGCGACCCGCGAGCTCGCGCTGAGCGATCTGCGCACCCGGCTCGCCGAATGGGCGATCGGATGCCGCGAGCTGCGGTTCCCCGACGTGGAAGCGCTCGTGCGCGACGCCGAGGCGGAAGTCGCGCTGGTGGGCAGGATCAGCGCGGTCGCCGAGACCGTCCTCGAAGACATCATCCGCCGGGAAGCGGCGACCGGCGCCGCGCTGGCCACCGCGCGCGCCGAGCACGACGAACTCCTCGTCGAGGCGGGCGTCCTCGAAACGGAGGACGTCCTCGAACCCGAATCGCCGCACACCCGGACGGCGGACCGGGCCGAGATGAGCGGCGCGCCGTTGTGGCGGCTGGTCGATTTCGCCGGCTCTCTCCCGGAAAGCTCGCGCGCCGGGATCGAGGCCGCGCTCGAAAGCGCCGGGCTCCTGGACGCCTGGGTGAACTCCCACGGTGTCGTCGAGGGGCACGACGTGCTCTTGGAGACCGGGTCGCTGCCGATCGCTTCCCCTCGTTCGCTCGCCGACGTCCTCGTGCCGGAGCTCGACGCGGAACTCTCCCCCGCGAAGGTCCGGCGGGTACTGGAAGTGATCGCGTTCGACGACGTCCTTCCCGCCGGGCCCGCCGCGATCGGCGCGGACGGCGGCTGGCGGATGGGCAGCCTGTCGGGCAGCTGGACGAAGGACGCCCCGGCGTACATCGGCGCGTCCGCCCGGTCGCGCGCCCGGGAACGCCGGATCGCCGAACTGCGGGACGAGATCGCCGGTCGCGAGAAGACCATCGCCGAACTGGAAGGCGATCTGGCCGCGCTGCGCGGCAGGCGCGAACTGATCAAGATCGAACGCGCCGCCCGCCCCGGTCACGAAGATCTCCTTGTCGCGACTGGGGAAATGACCACGGCCGAGGCCGATCTGACCGCCGCCGACGCCTCCGTCCGGCATCTGGAGACGACCGTCTCCGCGCTGGAGTCCGAGGCCAAGACCGCTCTGCACGAGCTGACCGGCCAGGCGTCGGAGAGCGGCCTGCCGACCGAGCGCGCGCCCCTGGCCGCGCTCGCCACGGCCCTGCGGACCTACTCCGACCAGGGTGAGAACTGGTTGTACGAGAACGGGAACCTGCGCACGGCGACCCAGCGGGCGGAGACGTTCGCCGAACAGGCCGACCGGTCCGAGGGGAACGCGGCCCGCCGCGAAGACGAGGCGTCCGAAGCGGAGGTCGAACGCACCAAGCTCACCGCGATGCTCGACGCGATCGAGGGATCCGTCGGGACCGGCCAGCGCGAAGTGCTCGCCGAGATCGACGGTCTGCGCACGAAACTGCGTGATCTCTTCGGCGAACTGCGTGCCGCGAACGCGCGGGCCAAGGAGCTGGCCGTGTCGCTGGGCGCGCTCGGCGTCCGGCGCACGACCGACGCGCGGGCCCGCGAGGACGCCACCAAGCGGCAGGACGCCGCCGCGCTCCGGTTCCGCAAGCTCGCCACCGGGATCTTCCCCGCGGACGGCGGGATCGAGGACCTGCCGAAGTTCCAGGCCACCCTGTCCGCCTCCGACGGGGTGCGGTCGGCGCTCGACACGGCCCGCCTGGTGGCCGCGGCGTGGCCGTCCGTGCCGCACGCGACGGGCAACCTCGGCGAGGCGCTGCACCGGCTTTCCGAGGCCGTGCACACCTGCCGGAACACGCTCAGCTCGCGCGCGGAACTCGATCTGGAGACCGACGAGGACGTCCAGATCTTCACCGCGGTCGTCGACGGGCTGCGGGTCGGCGCGGCCGAACTGCTGAAGATCCTTTACGCGGAAGCGGAACAGAGCAGGCACGAGATCAGCGGCCGCGAGAGCGACCTGTTCGACAAGACGCTGACCGGGGAGACCCGCCGCCATCTCGCGGCCCGCATCCGCCAGGCCAACGACCTGGTCGACGGCATGAACGCGCGGCTGGAACGGGTGCGGACCGCGTCCAGGGTCGCCGTCCGGCTGGTCTGGCAGGTCTCCCCGGACCTGCCGCCGGGCACCAAGACCGCGCGGGACCTGCTGCTGAAGGATCCGGACGAGCTGACCACCGAGGACCGCGCGTCGCTGCACAAGTTCTTCCGCGAACGCGTCGAACAGGCGAAGGCGGACGACACCGCGACCAGCTGGGAGCAGCAGCTCGCGCAGGTCTTCGACTACACGTCCTGGCACCGGTTCGTGGTCAAGGTGGACCGCGCGAACGGGGCGGGCTGGCAGCTGCTGACCAAGAAGCTGCACGGCGCGCTTTCCGGTGGGGAGAAGGCGATCGCGCTGCATCTGCCGCTTTTCGCCGCCGTCGCCGCGCACTACCAGGCCGCGCCCGAGGCGCCGAGGGTGATCCTGCTCGACGAGGTGTTCGTCGGCGTCGACACCACCAACCGGGGGCAGGTGTTCGGCCTGCTGTCGGCGCTCGACCTCGACCTGATGCTGACGTCGGACCACGAGTGGTGCACCTACGCCGAACTCGGCGGCGTCGGGATCCATCAACTCATCACCGGCGGCGACGGCGACGACGCGGTCACCACCGCCCGGTTCACCTGGAACGGTCACGACCTCCTGCCCGCCGAACCTCGTTAGCCTGAGCGGCCCCTTTCCGCCGTTCTTCCTTGTGCGGCGCGGGACGGCTCGCTACGTTCCTGCCAGTGGCGCCGACGGCTGTGCGGATCCAAGTGCTCGGTTCGCTGCGCGTATGGCTCGACGGGGTGGAACTCGACCTCGGTCCACCCGCCCGCCGTGCCGTCCTGGGGTTGCTGGTCCTCGCCGGCGGCGAGGCGATGTCCAAGCAGGACCTGGTGGACGCGTTCTGGGGTGACCGGCCGCCGCGCAGCGCGGTGAACGTCCTCCAGACCCACGTCAAACACCTGCGCCGGTTGCTGGAACCCGGCCGTCCGTCCCGGTCCGGGAGCGAGATCCTGCCGTACGTCGGCGGTGGGTACGCGCTGCGCTGGGAAGTCGTCGAGATCGACCTTCCCCACGTCCGGGGGCTCGCCGCCGAGGCGAACGAGGCTCAGCGCGAAGGCGAGACAGCCCGTGCCGCGGCCCTGCTCGGCGAGGCGCTGCGCTGGTGGCGTGGCAAACCGCTCGCCGACATCCCCTCGCTCGCAACACATCCGAAGGTCGTGGCCCTGGTCGCGGAACGCCGCGCGCTGCTCGCCAGATACGGCGACGCGATGCTCGCCATCGGCGCGGCCGACGAGGTCTTGACCGAACTGGTCGAGGCCGCCGCGGATCAGCCGCTCGACGAGCCCGCCCAGGCCAGGCTGATCCGCGCGTACCACGGCGCGGGCCAGCGGGCGACGGCTTTCCGGCTGTACCAGGAGGTTCGCGGCAGGCTCGTCGAAGAACTGGGCGTCGAACCCGGCTCCGAACTCCTCGCCGCGCACGCCGCGCTACTCGACGACGGGTCTTCACCGCCCGTCCCGCGTTCCGTCGCCCGGGTCCCCCGGCAGTTGCCGGCCGAACCGCCCGGCTTCACCGGCCGGACCACCGAACTGTCCATTTTGGACGAACTGGTGCCGAGGACGGGCGGTTCCGGCGGCACGGTGGCGCTCGCGGCCGTCACCGGGACCGCGGGTGCCGGGAAGACCGCGCTGGCCGTGCACTGGGCGCACCGCGTCAAGGACCGGTTCCCCGACGGGCAGTTCTACGCGAACCTGCGCGGCCATTCGCCCGGCCCGCCCGCGACGGCGCTCGAAGTGCTCACCCGGTTCCTGTCCGCGCTGGAGGTCCCCGCCGAACGCCTGCCCGCCGACACGGAGACCGCGTCCGCGCTCTACCGGACACTGATGACCGACCGGAAGGCCTTGGTACTGCTGGACAACGCCGTCGACCTGGATCAGATCCGGCCGTTGCTGCCTGCCGGACCGGGCTGTCTGGTGCTGGTCACCGCCCGGGACCGGATGACCGCCCTGGTCGCCCTGCACGGCGCCCGGCGGCTGACCTTGGGCATGCTGGATCCCGGCGAGGCGCTGGAGTTGCTCGCGCGGGTGCTCGGCCCCGAGTGGGTCCGCGCCGAGCACGAAGCGGCCGCCGAGGTGGCCGGGCTGTGCGCGTATCTGCCGCTGGCGCTGAGGATCGCCGCGGCCAACCTCGCCGACAACCCCGGGAAGGGCGTCGAGGACTACGCCATCGAGCTGCGCAAGGGCAATCTGCTGGCCGCGCTCACGGTGCCGGGTGACGAGCAGATCGCCGTCCGGACCGCGTTCGACCTGTCCTACGCGGCCTTGCCCGCCCGGACGCGCCGGGTGTTCCGGCTGCTGAGCCTGGTGCCGGGCAACGACATCGGCGCCGAAGCGGTCGAGGTCCTCACCGGCGCGGAGCGGGCGGGCGCGATCCTGGACACGCTCGCGGGCGCGCACCTCGTCGAGCAGCACGCGCCGGATCGCTACCACTTCCATGACCTGCTCCGCCGCTACGCCGCCGATCGCCTGACGTCGACGGAATCCCCATCCGAAAGCGCGTCCGCCCGCCTCCGGTTCCACGAGTGGTACCTGCGTGGCGCCGACAACGCGGCGAAGATCGTTTACCCGCACATGTTCCGGCTTCCGCTGTCCGTGCCCGACGGCCCGGTTCCCGCCGCCTCGAAGGAGAACGCGGCGGAATGGCTGGAGGCCGAACTGGGCAACCTGGTCGCCGTCGTCGAGGACGCGGCGCGGACCGGGCCGCTGCCGGTGGCCTGGCTCCTGGCCGACGCCCTGCGCGGCTACTTCTGGATGTCGTTGCGCCAGGTGGAATGGCGGGCGGCCGCCGGGGCCGCGCTGTCCGCCGCCGAAGAGGACGGCGATCGCCGCGCCCGTGCCTCCGCCAGGTTCAGTCTCGCCGACTTGAGTTTCCGCCAAGGGCGGTACCGGGAGGCCGTCCGGCACTACACCGGCGCTCTCGTGCTCGCCCGGCGCGCGGGCTGGCTCGAGGCGCAGGCCGCGGTACTGGGCAATCTGGGTTGTGTGTACTGGCAGTCCGGGCGGCTTCCGGCCGCCGCGGTGCGGTTCTCCCGGGGGCTGGAGCTGAGCAAACGCGCGGGCAAACCCGCCGGGGAAGCCGTCGCGCTGGGCAATCTGGGGCTCGTCCTCTGGGAGATGGGCGATCTGCGCGGGGCGGCGTCGCACTATCTCCAGGCCTTGCGCCGGTATCGCGGGATGGGTTCGCGCTACGGCGAGGCGATCAACCTGGCCAACCTCGGCCAGGTGCAGCACGCTCGCGGCCGGGTCACCGAGGCGGCGGGGCTGCTCGTCAAGGCGCTGGCCCTGCACCGCGAGGCCGGGAACCGCGCCGGCGAGGCGGAAACGCTCGGCAGGCTCGCCTCGGTGTACTGCGACCTCGGCAGGCTGACCGACGCGCTCGACCACGCGCGTGAAGGGCTGCGGCTCGCGCGGGAGACCGGCGAACCGCGAGGCGAGGGCGAAGCGCTCGTCGCGCTCGCGAGCGTGCATCGGCGCGCTGGACACCGGCAGGACGCCGTCCGCCGGTATCGGCAGGCCTTGGCTCTGCTGCGGGAAACCGGCGACCGGTATCCCGAAGTCGACGCGCTCCTCGGGCTCGCCACCGCGACCGGCGACCTCGGCCAGGCCCGGCAGGCGCTTTCTTTGGCCGGCCGGGCGGGCTACGGCGCACTGCGAAAACGGGCGACGGCGGCCGTCGAGTCCATCCTCCGCTCCTGAGTCACGCCGCGGCGATGCCGCTGGTGGTGTCGTAGCCGCCCGCGGGCTCGAAGGTGACGACGACCCACGGATTGACGCCGTGCTCCTTACCCGCGCTGTCGGCGCAGGAGAACTCGCTCATGTCGAACGCGGTCCACCGGCCGCGTTCGTCCTTGATCGGCCGCACCGCCTCCTCGATCCGGCCGACCCAGCGGCAGGCGGGCGTGTGCACCTTCGCGGTCACCGCGGGAGCGACCCAGACGACCGCGCCGCCGTCCGCGCACCATGAAAGGTTGTAGGTGTAGGTCCACTTCCCCGGTTCTTCGAGCACGACCGGTTTGATGATCTTGACACCGGACGCGCATTCCCGGTCGGCGTTCGCCTCGCCGGTGGCGGTGAACGTGAGCCCGGCGCACAGGACCGCCGACCCGGCGAGAACGCTCATGATCGTCATCGCTCCCCCTGAATCCGTCGTCGTTCCACTGTTCCGCCGGTTCCCGTCGGCCGCAAGAAGCCGGACGCCGTATCCAATCGACGTCCAATGGCCGTCCAGTGCCGCCGAATAGCTTGTGATCACACCAGTTTCCGGCGAGGGAGTACTGATGAAGGAACAGCTGAAAAGAGCCATGGTCGCGACGGCCACCACGGTGACCGTCGCGGCGGCGCTCGTCGTGGGGACCGCGAACGTGAGTGCGGCGCAGGCCGCCGCCCCGCAGGCGTTCGCGATCTCGACGGACGGCAAGCTGATGGCCTACTTCTCCACCGACAAACCCCAGGTGCTCGACTGGGTCCGGCTCGTGCAGGGCCTCACCTGCGGGGAGACCGCCCTGATCGGGATCGACTTCCGGGTCCAGAACGGCTTGCTGTACGGCGTGGGGAACAAGGGCTGCATCTACACGATCAAGACCCCGCCGGCGACACCCGACGTCGTCGTCACGAAGGTTTCGCAACTGAGTGTTCCGTTGTACGGCACGAACTTCGGCGTCGACTTCAACCCGGCGGCCGACCGGCTGCGGGTGATCAGCGACACCGGCCAGAACCTGCGGCACAATCTCGGTGACCACGTCACCACCGAAGACACCATCCTGACCACGCCACCTCTGGGCGGCCCCACCCGGGGAGTCACGGCCGCCGCCTACACGAACAACGACCTCAACCCCGACACCGCGACCACCCTGTTCGACATCGGGACGAACTCCGACCAGCTGCTCATCCAGTCGCCCGCCAACCTCGGCTTCCTGAGCCCGACCGGTGCTCTCGGCGTCGACACCGGCCCTGTCGCGGGCCTCGACATCTACAGCGATCTGACCAACGGCAAGACCACTTCGGCGACCGCGTACGCCGTGCTCAATCCGGCGACCGGTCCGTCGACGTTCTCCAACGTCAACCTGCTGACCGGTGCGGCGACCAAGATCGGCGACTTCCCGCTGCCGATCGGGGACGTCGCGGTCGCCCTCGACACGTACTGATCCGGCCGGGCCGGGCTGGGCTTGGTGGCTGTCCGGTGTTTCGGTTCTCGGTCCTGACCGAACGCCGGGCAGCCATGCGGTCGTTCTTTCGGCGGGCGGGTTTTCGTTCTCTTTCGTTTTCGGTTACTGCCGGTCGTTGCCGGAAATCGGCAATGGCTCTGTCGGCCTCGGGGAGGGGACGCGAAAGCCACTTCCGGGACGTCTGATGTCCCGAAAGTGGCTTTCGCGACACCGCCGACCCATCAGACCGCGCCGAGCCACGGTACGCGGTCTTCGTGATCCACAGCGTGGCCTATTCCTGGTTTTTGTTCCGTCGCCGAGATCACGAACTTGCCACCCTTGGCTTTATTGCCGGAGGTCGGTGACGCACCGGCGGTGGCACTTGAGAGGGTCTTGGAGCGGGTGGCCGGGTTCCCTGCCGTTGCCGGAAATCGGCAATACCTTGTGGGCTATCGCCGCACGGAAGACCTCGGGGCTACTCCTTGGCTTTGCTGCCGAAAAACGGCAACATCCGGAAGAACTGGAGCGGCCAGCGGGGCGCGATGGCGATACGAACCAGAGACAGCCCAGACCGTTGCCGAAAAACGGCAACACCTTGCGGGCTAGCGCCATACGGAAGACCTCAGGCCCACTCCTTGGCTTTATTGCCGAAAAACGGCAACATCTGGAAGAACTGGAGCGGCAGGCAGGGCACGATGGCGATACGAACCAGAGACAGCCCAGACCGTTGCCGAAAAACGGCAATGCTTTGTGGCGTCTGATGATCCGGAATTGTCGGTGGCCGGTCGTATGGTCGTCGGGTGAACACATCTACGGCCACCGCTGTGGCACTTTTGGAAGAGCTCGCCGATCCGGTTGTCTTGGGTTCGGTGAATGCCGCTGTCTTGTCGTTGGAGGACAACGATTGTGTCGCTCTGGCGCAGGCGGCGTCGGCGGGGATCGCGCGGTTGGAGGCGGTCCGGTTCAGGGCGCTGGCTCAGCTGAGCCGCCATCGTGAGGGTGCGCGGAGCGTGGTCCAGGAGGTCGCGCTCGCGTTGTCCCTTGTGGACAATCATGCGGGGGCGATGGTCGCCGCCGCGGAGGCGTTGACCACCCGCCTGCCCCGCACGCTGAACCTGATGGACGAGGGGAAGTTAGCCGGTTTCAACGCGCAGAAAGTCGCCGCTGCGACGGCATGGCTGTCGGATGAGAACGCGCTCGCCGCCGATGCGCTGCTGGAAGACCGCCTGCCGGACAGAAACTCGACCCAGGTGCGGAAAGCGGCGAGTAATGCGGCGATCTCGGTCGACCGCGAGGGCGCCGACAAGCGTGCCGAGCATTCTCGCGAGGGCCGTCGTCTCAGCCTGCGGCAGGGGGAGACCGGGGTCGCGTCGATCGAGGTCGAGGACGGCCCCGCCGAGAAGGTCACCGCCGCCTACCAGCGCATCGACCGCGAAGCCAGAGCCCTCAGAACCGGTGGCGAGACCCGCACCCTGGATCAGCTGCGGGCGGACATCGCCCTCGACCTCCTGCTCGGAGGGCAGGGCGGCACGAGTGAGCGCGCCGAGGTGTTCCTCTACATGGACCTGGACACCTACCTCGGCCTCAACAACGACCCGGCGGAGATGGCCGGGCATGGCCATCTCCCGGCCGCGTTGGCCCGGCATATCGCGAGTGGCCCGGACACCGTGCTGCGTCGGATCATCACCGACCCTCTCTCCGGGCAGGTGCTGGACCTGGGGCGGGAGCGGTACCGGCCCACCGCGGGTGTCGCCGAGTTCGTCCGGGTCCGGGACCGCGAATGCCGAAGACCCGGTTGCCACCGCCCGGCACAGGCCTGCGACCTTGATCATGCGGTGCCCTGGCAACACGGTGGCCACACCAGCGCCGACGACCTCATCGACCTCTGCCGCCGGGACCATCGCCTCAAAGACGAACCCGGCTGGACCTACCACCTCACCCCCGACGGCGCCCTCACCATCACCACCCCCACCGGCCAGACCTACGGCAGCACCCCACCACCACTTCACCCACCTCGCACCCCTCCAGAAGAACCACCGTTCTGAGCACTATTGCCGAAAAACGGCTACGACCAGCACGCGTCAGCCCGCCCGCGCTCCACCGGCAAGCCATTGCCGAAAAACGGCGACCCACTCACGCGAACCGACCTCGCCCCGGATCCCCGACCTGCGGCCACCGTCCTCGCGCCCCAACAACCACGCGCCCACAGGCACGCCGTGCCCTATCGCCGAAATATCGCAACGCCCAGCGGGCGTCGATCGCTGCACACCCACCAGCAAGCCGCCACCGTTCTGAGCCCCGTTGCCGAAAACCGGCGACACAGCAACCACGCGCCCTCAGGGCGCGCCATGCCCTGTCGTCGAAAACGGCACCCCTCGGCTGCCACACACCACCGGCAACCCAGACCCACTACCGAAAACCGGCGACAGGCTTAGACACCGGGCCGAAGTCCACCCGAGGGCTGAGCCGGAAGTACAGCCCGTGAGCCGATCCGGGCACGCGTCAGGATCGGCAGGCTCCTCGGCATGGAAACCGACTACGTCTTCCCCGGCCGCCGCGTCACCGCGGTCTCGATGATCCTCGGCCCGGTCCTCTTACTCACCGGAACGCTCTTGCGGTCGCAGTTCAACTTCTTCTTCCCGGACCAGCTCAAGGCGATGAGCGATCATCCGGCGCTGATGACCGCCGCGTACACATGTTTCCTGGCAGGCAACGTCCTGCTGTGGCCCGCGATCGTCGGGCTCGCCACGAAGATCGGCCGCACCAGACCGGCGTTGGCCGCCTGGGCGGGCGTGTCCGTCCTTATCGGACTCTTCGAGCGGACTTTTCACGCCGGCATCGACCAGGCCGCCCTGGGACTCGCCGGGCGACGCGGCGCCGGATTCGCCGAGAGCGTCGTCAGCGAGACGTACCAGGACCTGCACCTGTTCAGTTTCCTGTCGTTCACCATCATGTTCGGCTGGTACGCGCTCGCCTTCGCCGCCTATCGCGCGAAAGCGCTGGGCATCGTCGGGTCGATCGGGCTGGCGACGATGGGACTTCTTCCACTCGGAGTGCTGAAGGGTACCGAAATCGTGTCGATCATCGGTACCGCCGGACTTTGTGTCGCGTTGCTTCCGGCCGGTGTTCGCGCATTACTGGAAAGTCCCAAACCGAGCCGCCGATCGGTACTGTTCGCGGCGATCAGCGTTCCGGTTCTGGGCGCGCTCGCTTTCGCGAGCACCCTCGGCTGACCCTTTCTTCAGGCCAGCCGCGCGGACTCTTTCCCTGCTCTGTCAACGGATTCGTGATCGCGTCCCGCCGGGAGGCAGCTCATCAGCAGTACGACACCGACAGCACCGAGAAGCATGTGCCCGGCGAGGATGCACAGCCCACAGAATCCGATCCACAATGAGATCTTCATTCTCAGATCGTAGGGCCCGTTTCAACGGCCGAGCCCGGACTTGGGGAAGACTTAAGGTCTCCTTTGGGCAAAGGGTCTGTTCGGCGTACGCGCGTAATACGCCACCAGCGACCCGGTCGCGGCCAGGAAGACCACCTGCATGAGGCTCCGCGGCACCAGTTCGTCCATCACCGAATCCACCGGCCCGTGCAGCGCCTTGTGGACATTCGCCGGGAACATCGCCAGCAGCAGAAGCGTCAGCCCGCCTGCCGCCCACGGCGCCGTGCGCGACCACAGCACTCCCGCGGCACCCGCCAGTTCGAGGACACCGGTGACGGTGACCAGCAGCCCGGGCGCGGGCAGGGCGGGCGGCACCATCGCGACGAGTTCCTCGCGCATGCCGATGAAGTGCGCGAGCCCGGTCGTGACGAACAGTGCCGCGACGCCGCCGCGCACGGCCACCGGCCAGGGTTTCAGCCGCTGGACGCCGGCGGCGCCCAGCAGGAACAACGTCACCGTGACGGCGACCAGCATCAGTACGGGTACGAGACCGGGATCCATGACCATGCCCTCCGAGCAGCGAAACTTTCCACTGACAAGATGCGCGCTTGCAGGCCATCTTGTCAATGACTAGATTCGAGCTCATGAGTCCGTACCACCACGGCGACCTCCGCCGGGCCGTGCTCGACGCCGCCGTCGCGGCCGTCACCGAACACGGCCCGGCTGGGATCAGCCTCCGCGACCTCGCCCGGCGCGCGGGGGTCTCGCACGCCGGGCCGGTGCACCATTTCGGCGACAAGGCCGGGGTGCTCACCGCGCTGGCCGCCGAGGGGTTCGACCTGCTCGCCGACTCCCTGGCCGCCGAGGGCGAGCGGGACTTCGTCGAGGTCGGCGTGGCTTACGTGCGGTTCGCGATCGAGCATCGCGCGCATTTCGAGGTGATGTTCCGCCCCGAACTCCAGCGCCAGGACGACCCCGCGCTGGTCGCCGCCCGCGATCGCGCGGGGCTCCTGCTGACCAGCGGCGCGTCGTCGGTCAGCGACGACGAGATGGCGGGAGTCGCCGCGTGGTCGCTGATGCACGGGTTCGCCAACCTGTGGCTCACCGGCGCCCTGCGCACCGAGCACCTCGAGGATCCGGACACCGCCGCCCGCGCGATCGCCCGGATTCTGTTCCCCGGGCCCTGATCAGACCTGCGCGGTGGGCATGACGGTGACCTGCTGGAGGTTCACCCGCGCCGGGAGCGAGGTCAGGAACGCCACGGTCGCGGCGATGTCGTCCGGCTTCAGCCAGGTCAGCGTTTCGCGCACGCCGTCGAGCCACTCCAGCGCGCCCGCGTCGGTGACGTGGCCCTGCAGCTCGGTTTCGACGAGACCGGGCTCGATCGCCGCGACCCGCACGTTCTTCGGGCCGAGGTCGGCGCGAAGGTTCTTCGACAGATGCGTCACGTACGCCTTCGAAGCGACGTACACGGCGAAGGACGGGAAGATCGCCTGAGCGCCGATGGACGACGTGTTCACCAGGTCCGCGACGCCCTTCTCGGCCGCCGAAGCGACCAGATGCGGGACGAACGCGCCGATCGTGTTCATCAGGCCCGTCATGTTGACGTCGATCATGCGCTGCCAGTCGCCGGTCGCGAGTTCGTCGATCGGCGCGGCCAGCATCACGCCCGCGTTGTTGAACAGCAGGTCCGCACGACCCAGTTTCGCCTCGACCTCCGCCGCCGCGGCGCGCATCGCCTCGGCGTCGGCGACGTCGGCCGCGAGCACGAGCGCGGTACCGCCGTCCTGGTCGATCTCCTTGGCGAGCGTTTCCAGCCGGTCCGCGCGGCGGGCGACGAGCGCGACCGCCGCACCGGAGGCGGCGAGCCGCCGCGCGGTCGCTTCGCCGATCCCGCTGGACGCGCCGGTGATGACGGCGACCCTGCCCGAGTGCGGCGCCGAAGTGTTCGTCATTTGTCTCTCCTCTGTGGACTCTCGTTCCGGAGTCCAGGTAACCGGCTCGCGCGGAGAGATGGCACGGCCTGCTCAACCTGGGTCCGGCGGTACCAGTCAGGCCTCGAACGCGCCGAGGACGAGACCGGCGTGCTTGCGCCAGACGTCGTCGCCCTGGCCGGCGGTCAGCTCCACGATCCGGCCGAGCGCGAGGATCTGCAGGCCGATGTCCGAGGAGGTGATGTCGTCCCGCAGCCGCCCTTGCCGCCGCGCGCGTTCGACCAAGCCGTCGAGACTCTCGGCGAGATGCGCGCGACAGGCTTCGAGAGCGCCTTCGGTGACCGTGAGCCCGTCGAGGAACGCCCGGTGCCGGGCCATCATCGCCAGCGTCCGCTCGACGATGAGACTGATCCCCTCCCAGGCGTCCTCCGCCGCTTTCGCGCTTTCGGAGACGGCCTCCCACTCGGCGACGTCGTCTGCCAAGACGGCCTTGACCAGGTCTTCTTTCGTCGGGAAATGCCGGTACACGGTGGCGACGCCGACACCGGCTCGCCGGGCGACCTCGCGGACGTCGGTCGCGAGCCCGCGTTCGGCGAAAGACTCTCGCGCGGCTTCCAGCACTTGGCCGCGGTTCCGCGCAGCGTCCCAGCGTTGACGTCGCGAAGTGGTCATGCCGAAATCCTACCTTTTCCGGAACAAGCGTTTCGGATACGATGATGTTCCGGAACACGTGTTCCGGAACTGGAGGGAAAGCATGTCCACGATCGTGATCACCGGGGGAACCGACGGCCTCGGCCGCGCGCTGGCCGCCGACAGACTTCGCGAAGGCCACACCGTCGTCGTGGTCGGCCGGAGCGAGGCGAAGTTCCGTTCGTTGACGGGCGACGCGCATTTCATCAAGGCCGACCTGCGCGAAGTGTCGGAGAACTTCCGCGCCACCAGGGAGATCGCCGAGCACTTCCCTGTCGTCGACACGCTGGTCCTAGGGGCCGCGTATGTGCACCGGGACAGGCAGTTGACCAGCGAAGGCTTCGAGCACACCTTCGCGCTGTACTACCTGAGCCGCTACATCTTCGCCTCGGAACTCCAAGGCGTGCTCGGGGCCGCCGAGCAGCCGCTGATCCTCGACACCACCGTTCCCGGCGCGCCGAAGGACGCCATCCGCTGGGACGACTTCCAGCTGTCACAAGGCTTCACCTGGAAGGCGGCTAATCAGCAGAGCCGCCGGATGGGGTTGCTTTCCGCGGCCCGGCTCGCTTCGGACCACGTCCGGTACGTCCTCTACAACCCGGGCTTCGTCCGCACCAGCCACCAAGGCGCCCTCGGCAAGACCTCACGAAAGATGGTCGGCGTGCTCGCGAAGCTCCTGGGCACGCCGCCGGAGAAGGCGATCCGGCCGATGCTCGACCTCATCGCGAACCGGCCGGAGGCGCCCCTGAGCGCTTACCAGCGCGACAAGCGGCTCACGGTCGACGCCGACAGTAAAGAGGCAGAGCGCCTCCACACCGCAACAACGCGGCTGCTGAAGTCGATCTGACCTGCGAAGATGCGTTCGCCGGAAAAATTTCCAAGCCAGTGTCGAATCGGCGGGACGCCCTTCGTATAGGCAGTGACACCAAGGAGGACGCCATGACCCAGTACCTGATCAGCCTGTACCAGCCCGACGGCCCCGTCCCGCCGCCGGAGTTCCTCGAGCCGATCGCGCGCAAGATCCAGGCGCTCAACGACGAGATGAAGGCCGCGGGCGCCTGGGTGTTCGCCGGCGGGCTGCACCCGCCGACCACGTCGACCGTGCTGCAGGCCAAGGAGAACGGCGCGATCGCGATGACGGACGGCCCGTACGTCGAGGGCAAGGAACACCTCGGCGGATTCACCGTCGTCGAGGCACCGGATCTGGACGCCGCACTCGAATGGGGCTGCCGGGTCACCGAGATCACCTACCTGCCCGTCGAGGTCCGGCCGTTCCAGGGCGAGGAAGGCCCTTCGTGCGTCTGACCGCCGACGAGATCGGCCGGGTCTTCACCGAGGAGTACGGCCGCGCGGTGGCCGTCCTGGTCCGCGTCTTCGGCAGCATCGATCTCGCCGAAGACGCGGTCCAGGAAGCCTTCGCCACGGCGGTCGACCGGTGGCCGTCCACCGGTCTGCCGCCGAGCCCGGCGGGCTGGATCATCACGACCGCCCGCAACAAGGGCATCGACCGGATGCGCCGGGAAGCCGCGCGCGAAGACAAACACGCCGAGGCCGCGCTACTCGGTGCCACCAACGAACCAGCCGAGGAGGGACCTGTGCGCGACGATCGCTTACGCCTGATCTTCACCTGCTGCCACCCCGCGCTGGCCGTCACCGCGCAGGTCGCGCTGACGCTGAAACTGCTGGGCGGGCTGACCACCGGCGAGATCGCGCACGCGTTCTTCGTCCCCGAAACGACGATGGCGCAACGGCTTGTCCGGGCGAAGGGCAAGATCCGCGACGCGAAGATCCCGTACCGGATCCCGGAGGACGCCGATCTGCCGGACCGGCTGCGTTCGGTGCTCGCCGTGATCTACCTCGTGTTCAACGAGGGACACACGGCCAGTTCGGGCGAACGGCTGGTGCGGGAAGACCTGTGCGCCGAAGCGATCCGGCTCGGCAGGCTGCTGACCGATCTCATGCCCGACGAACCGGAGGCCACCGGGCTGCTGGCGCTGATGCTGCTCACCGAGTCGCGGCGGGCCGCCCGCACCGGCGCGGACGGCGACGTCGTCCTGCTGGCGCACCAGGACCGGTCGCGATGGGACCGGGAGCTGATCACCGAAGGGCAAGCGCTGGTCCGCGCCTGCCTGCGGCGGAACCAGCCCGGGCCGTACCAGATCCAGGCGGCGATCAACGCCGTCCACAGCGACGCGGCCGACGCGGGGAGCACGGACTGGTCGCAGATCGTCCAGCTGTACGACCTGCTGCTGGCGACGAATCCGACGCCGATCGTCGCGCTCAACCGCGCGGTGGCGGTCGCTGAAGTCGACGGACCACGGGCCGCGCTCGACGTGATCGACGGCTTGGAACTGGCCGAATACCACCTGTACCACGCCATCCGAGCCGATCTTCTGCACCGGCTGGGCCGCTCGGCCGAATCGGCGCGGGCGTACGAAACCGCGATCCGGCTGGCGGAGAACGACGCCGAACGCCGGTTGCTGGAGCGGAAGCTGGCCGCCGTCAGTCCGTGATCAGCCGTGCCGGGCCGGGCCCCTTCGCCGCGAGGAAGTCGCCGGGGTTGACCAGCACGCACTGCTCGAAGGAAAGGCAACCGCAGCCGATGCATTCGGTGAACCGGTCGCGCATGCACTCCAGCTGCTCGATGCGCTTGTTGAGCTCCGCGCTCCAGCAGGCGGAGGCGCGCTGCCAGAAATCGTGATCCGGCGCGGCGCCTTCCGGCAACAGGTCGAGCACGCCGCCGATCACCTCCAGCGGGATGCCGAGATGGTGCGACGCGCGGATGAACGCGACCAAACGGAGTGTCGCGCGGGGGTAGCGGCGCTGGTTTCCGCTGGTCCGCCTGCTGCTGATGAGGCCCTGGCGCTCGTAGAACCGCAGGGCGGAGGTGGCGACGCCACTGCGCCGGGACAGCTCCCCGATGGTGAGTTCGGCGGACGGCTCGGTCATGGACACGATCCTCCCTTGACTTGAACCCTTGTTCAAGTTTCAGGCTGGAGGCATGACAGCACAGGGGACCTCCGAATCGACCATCCACAAGGGACATTGGCCGACACCGAACGGGGAGACGGCCGTGGTGGCGCGGGAGTGGCCGGACGCCGACGCGGCGCGGGCGGCGCTCAAGAGTCACGAAGGGCTCGTCTCCTTCACCGCCTACGAAGGCATCGACCACGACGGCGCCTTCACCTACGAGCAGTGGACCAGCGAAGACGCCATCCAGGACCTGGACGGCGCTCCCGTGTTCCACCTTTACCGCGGGCAGCGCGGCGAGGGGACGCCCGGCTGCCTCGTGATCGTCTCGGTCGAGTTCGAAGGCCCCGACGAGCGGCGGCAACGCGACTGGATCGACCTCGTCTTCGAAGCGATGGCTTCGGAACCGGCACGGCCGGACGGCGGGATCTCGGGCTACTTCCACGTGAGCACCGACGGGACCCGGGTACTGAACTACGCCGAATGGGCCAGCGTCGAAGCCCACCTCGCCGCGCTCGCGACCCCCGGCGCCGACGGCATCGGCACGACGGACGTGTGGAAGAAAGTGCAGACCTACCCGGGGATGTCGGGCGGTTCGGTCAAGCGGTACCGCCCGATCCTGTCGTCGACGACAGAAGCGGAGGTGGCGGCATGAAGCCGATCCTGGTCGCCGGCGCGACGGGCAACGTCGGATCGCAGGTGGTCGCCCAGTTGCGGGCGAGGGACGTCCCGGTCCGGCCGCTGAGCCGGAACCCGCCGCCGGACGGTGCCCGCGGTGACCTGGCGAAACCCGAAACGATCGCGCCGGCGATCGACGGCGTCGACACGGTGTTCCTGATGCTCTCCGGATCCGCCGAAGCCCTGATCCCCACCGTTTCGCTGCTCGGCGAGCGCGTGAAGCGCGTGGTGTTCCTGTCCTCGGGCGCCGTCGACGATTCCCTGACGGAGCAGGTCAATCCCATCGGCGCCTGGCATCGCGTCGTCGAGGAGGCGATCGAAGCCGCGGGCGTGGAGTGGACTTTCCTTCGGCCGCACGCCTTCGCGACCAACACGCTCGGCTGGGCGGCGTCGATCCGCGCGGACGGCGTCGTCCGCGGCGCGTACGGTGAGGCGTCGATGCCGCTGATCCACGAGAAGGACATGGCGGCAGTGGCCGTCGAGGCGCTGACCGGCGACGGGCACGCGGGGGCGAAGTACTCGCTCACCGGCACGCGGCCGATGACGCAGATCGAGCAGGTCCGGATCATCGGCGAGGCCGCGGGCCGCCCGGCGCGCTGGGAGGAGATCCCGCCCGAAGAAGCGCGGGCGGCCATGCTCGCGAAGATGCCGGACTTCGTCGTCGACACCATGCTGGGCGGGCTGCGGGGCCTGTTGACGGAACCGGGTCCGGTCACCTCGACCGTCCAGGACATCACCGGCAGGCCGGGCCTGGACTTCGAGGTCTGGGCCGCCGAGCACGCCGCCGCGTTCCGCTAAACTCGGGCTCGTGTCGACACCGGTTCATGCCGCGGCGGTCCACTAGCCGCCGTTCCTGAAAACGCCCTCCACGGAGCAACGTCCGCGGGGTCTCTTCGCCGCGGGCGGAAACAGGAACGGAAACCATGAACCCCCAGTCCACAAAGGACGGTGGTCGGCGCTGGCTGACCACCGTCGGCTCGAAACCACCTCGGAACGTCGTGGCCGTCGACGACGGGACCACCGCCGACGAGGCGTTCCGGCTCGCCTTGTCCGGCACCGGCCTCGCCTGGCACGGCGACTTCCCGAACGCGCGGAACCTTCTCGCCGCGCTGTCCCGTCGCTGCGGCACGGCGGCCGGGAAACCCTTTCAGGACCAGCGGAACCATCAGGCACGCCGAGCGCGGATCCTCGGCAGGCTGCTGGTTCCGCTGGATCCTGGCCACGTCCTGCCGCTGCGACGCGGACCGGACGTCCGGGTGGCCTGCACGGAGGTCTACGGACCTTCCGAAACCGCGTCGCTGGTGTCGCTGCGCGAACTGCTCGGCGTCGTCGGCGCGCACGAATGGCGCGTGAAGGGCGTCGAAATCCCGGCGCTCGGCGCGAAGATCCATCCGCACCACGGAGTCTTCTCCCCCATCCGCGGCGAGTACGTCGACCTGGTGGCGAGAACTCCGTTACCCGCGAAGGAACTGGCGTTCGACATCGGCACCGGGACCGGCGTGCTCGCCGCGGTCCTCGCCCGTCGCGGCGTCGAGCACGTGGTGGCGACCGACAACGAGCCACGCGCCATCGCCTGCGCACGCGACAACTTCGACCGGCTCGGTCTCCGAGGGCTCGAAGTCCTCGAGGCGGATCTGTTCCCGCCCGGTCGCGCGCCGCTGGTCGTCTGCAATCCGCCCTGGCTGCCGTCCAGGGCGCACACCCCGCTCGAACGCGCCGTCTACG
The DNA here is from genome assembly GCF_002234405.1 of Amycolatopsis thailandensis. Taxonomy (GTDB): domain Bacteria; phylum Actinomycetota; class Actinomycetes; order Mycobacteriales; family Pseudonocardiaceae; genus Amycolatopsis; species Amycolatopsis thailandensis. The sequence continues at coordinate 48,524 of NZ_NMQT01000024.1, forward strand.
ACCCGGGAAGCCGGATGCTCCAAGCGTTCCTGGACCGGTTGCCCCGGCATCTCACGCCCGGCGGGGAGGCTTGGCTGATCCTGTCCGACCTCGCCGAACTGCTGGGCCTGCGCACGCGCGAGCGACTCCTCGGAGCGTTCGAGCGTTCCGGGCTCGAAGTACGCGGCAGGGAGGACGTCCGGCCGAGGCATCCCAAGGCCACGGATCCGGGCGATCCGCTGCACGCCGCCCGTTCGAAGGAGATGACTTCGCTGTGGCGGCTCACAGTCCGAGCAGCGCCCGCGCCTGACTGATGAACACGCGGGCGGCGGGGCTGACCGGCCCCTCCGTCCGCCAGGCCAGCGCCAGTTTCGCCCGCAGCCCGGCCGGGCGCGTGATCTCCATGGCGTGCAGTTCCGTGTAGTGCGTCGCCAGCGACATCGGCACCACGGCGACGCCGAGCCCGCGTCCGACGAGTTGGGCGACGACGTTCGGGTCGCCCGCTTCCAGCGTCACCCGCGGCTGGGCGCTGTCGGCGAGGAAGGCCGCGTCGACGATCGCCCGCATGCCGGTGCCCTTCGGCAGGCTGACCAGCGAACGGCTTTCCAGCTCCGACAGCGTGATCGTGGCGCGCGCGGTGAGCGGATCCTCCGGCCCGGAGACGGCGACGAGCGGCTCGTCGAGGACGACCTCGAGACCGATCCCCGGCGGCGGTTCACCGGACACCCCGATCAGCGCGACGTCGAACCGGCCGTCGGCGACGCCGGCGAGCAGGATGTCGGAGGTCGCCTCGGCGAGCGTGATGTCGACGGCGGGATGGCGCTCGTGGAAACGCGCGAGCAGATCCGGCAGGTTGACCGGGCCACGCGAGGACACCATGCCCATCGCGACCTGGCCGCGGACCAGCCCGGTGAGATCGTCGACCGCTTGCCGCACCCCGGCGACGGCGGCGAGCGCGGCCCGGGCGTGCGGGAGCGCGGCGGCGCCGACCTCGGTCAGCCGCACCGCCCTGGCCGACCGGTCGAGCAGCGGCTGGCCGAGTTCGCGTTCGAGGCGGCGGATCTGGGCGCTGACGCCGGGCTGGGCGACGTGCAGCCGCTCGGCGGCCCGGGTGAAATTCGCCTCGTCGGCCACCGCGACGAAGTATTCGAGCTGACGCAGTTCCATAACTGATGATTCTAGTTGCCAGACAAACCAGATCTTGGACTTATGATCGAAGGGGGATCAAGCTGGTGTCATGACCACACTGCTCCGCTCCGGCGACTCCGGATACGACCAGGAACTCGCCGGCTTCCAGACCGCCGTCTCCCGCCGCCCCGACGTCATCATGGCCGCCACCTCGGCCGCCGACGTCGTCGAAGCCGTCCGCTACGCCGCCGAGCACGACCTCCCGATCGCCGTGCACTCGACCGGGCACGGCGTGGGCGTCCCCTTCGAGGGCGGTGTCCTCGTCACCACCCACCTGATGACCGGGATCCGGATCGACGACGGCATCGCACGGGTCGACGCGGGCGTGCGCTGGGGTGCGGTCATCGAAGCGGCGGCCGAGCACGGGCTGGCCCCGCTGAGCGGGTCCTTCCCCGGGGTCGGCGTCGTCGGCTACACCCTCGGCGGCGGGTTCAGCCTGCTCGGCCGCGAGTACGGCCTGGCCGCCGACCAGGTGACCGCGATCGAGGTCGTGACCGCCGACGGCGAACTCCGCCGCGCCACCCCCGACACCGAGCAAGACCTGTTCTGGGCGCTGCGCGGCGGCCGCGACAACTTCGGGATCGTCACCGCGCTGGAGTTCCGGCTCGTCCCGGTCACCCGGTTGTACGGCGGCAGCCTGCAATTCGGCACCGGATCGCTGGCCACGGTGCTCCGCGCCTGGCGCGACTGGGCGGCGGAGATGCCGCGCGGGATGACGTCGTCGCTGGGCATGGTCCCGATGCCGGACCTGCCGATGGTGCCCGAGCCGCTGCGCGGGCAGCACGTCGCGCAGATCCGGATCGCCTACCTCGGTGACGCCGCCGAGGGCGAACGCCTGGTCGCCCCGCTGCGCGCCGCCGCCGAGCCGCTGGGGGACACGCTCGCCGAGATCCCGTTCACCGAATCGGGCAAGATCGCGAACGAGCCGCCGTTCCCGCACGGCTACCGCGCCGACAACGTCACCGTGTCCGAACTCAACGACACCATGCTCGACGCGATCCTCGAACACGCCGGACCGGGCGCCCCGGTGCCGACCGTCGTCCTGCTGGACCTGCTGGGCGGCGCGCTGTCCGACCAGCCCGAACACCCCGGGGTCGACTGGGACCGGGAAGCCGCCTTCACCGTCCGTGCACTGTCCGTAGTGGACGATGCCTCGCCCGCCGAGATCAAGGCCGCCCACGGGAAGCTGTTCGACGTGCTGAAGCCCTGGTCGACCGGCAAACTGCTGACCTTCGTCTACGGCGAAAGCGACGCGGCCGAAGAAGCGTCCAAGGTGTATTCCGCGGCCGATCTGCGCCGGCTCGCCCAGGTCAAGGCGGCCGTCGACCCGGCGAACCGGTTCCGGTTGACCCACAACGTCAAACCCGCGCGTGACGCTGGGTGAACTACGAAAAGCGCCGAACCGAAGCTCCCCTCCGCGCGAAGACGTAGCGAACGGCATGCCTATACTTCCGGGCCGACACCGCCGTTGGGAGCATTTGTGCGCACTTTGGACCATGACGAGTTCCTCGCCATGCGTCGGTTCCCCGCGCTCGACGGGCTGCGCGCGATCGCGGCCACCATCGTGATCCTCTTCCACTTCGCGGGTCCGAAGTGGAGCTGGCTTTCCGGCTGGGTCGGGGTCTACATCTTCTTCGTGCTGTCCGGTTTCCTGATCACGACGCTGCTGCTTCGTGAGCAGGACCGGACCGGCCGGATCTCGCTTTCGGCGTTCTACCTGCGCCGGGCGTTCCGGATCCTGCCGCCGTATCTGGTGATCCTCGGCGGCATCGTCGTGTTCGTGCTGCTGCGCGGCGAATTCCTCGCCCGCGACTTCCCGCACGCGCTGAAGTACTACCTGACCTTCTTCAACGAGTTCCTGCCCGGCAGCGAGTCCGACACGAGCGGCCAGGACAACTTCTTCACCGGCTCGTGGACGCTGGGCATCGAGGAGAAGTTCTACCTGGTCTGGCCGTTCCTCCTGGTGATCGCCGGTGCCGTGGGCCTGGCCGCGGCCTGGCGCAAGCTCGCACTGGCGTTCGCCGCGTTCGCGCTGATGGCCGGGCTGGTCGGGGTCACCGGCGGCTGGGTGCTCGACGGGCCGCACGTGCCGATCTACCGCTCGACGGTGCACTACGCGATCCTGCTGATCGGCTGTGTGCTGGCGGTCGCGATGCACTACCGCCGGTCCTACGCGGTGCTCAAACCGCTGACCCACCCGCTCGCCGCCATCCCGGTGTTCGGCGCGTTCGCCCTGCTGCACGTCAACATGGAGAGCCTGTGGCGGCGGCCGGGCACCAACCTGGGCCTGCTGATCGCCTACGGCGTGCTCTCGGCGCTGCTACTGGTCGTGCTGGTCTCGCCGGGTCCGCTGCGATGGCTGCTGGCGACCAAGGCGATGCGGTTCGTCGGTGAGCGCTCCTACTCGCTCTACCTGCTGCAAGGCCCGGTGCACTTCGTCGTCGTCGAGGCCGTCCCGCCGCTGGGCGAGAACCGGATGATCAGCGCGCTGACCGTGTTCGCCGTCGGGCTCGGGATCGCGGACCTGATCCACCGCTGGGTGGAGCAGCCGATGATCCTCACCGGCAAGAAGCTGATCGCGCGCCGCCAGGAACGCAAGGCGCTGCGTGCGGCCGAAGCCGAACTCGAGGCGCCGAACTCCGTCGAGGCTCCCAGCGGCGCGCGCTGATCCCTCGCGTTTCGTCCTCTGAATGCGGTAGTTGCCCACGCAAGTACCGCATTCAGAGGACTAATTGCGGCGATCAGCGCGAGATCGTGACGACCGGGATCACCCGATCGGTCTTCTTCTCGTAGTCGGCGAAGCCCGGCATCGTGCTGATCATCTTCGCGTAGAGACGGTCACGCTCGGCGCGGTCTTCGAGGACGACCGTCGCGGTCGCTTCGAACTTCTCCGTGCCGACCTCGATGGTGACCTTCGGGTTCGCCACGATGTTGTGGTACCAGGCCGGGTTCTTGTCCGCCCCGGCGTACGACGCGGCGATGACGTACTTGCCGTCGTCCTCCGTGTACGCGAGCGGCGAGGTGCGCGGTTCGCCGCTCTTCGCCCCCGTGGTGGTGAGGAGCAGCAGGGAACCGCCCTCGAACGGGCCGCCCACCTTCCCCTCGTTCTCGCGGAACTCCTTGATGATGTTCTTGTTCCAGTCGAGCATTTCGGACATCTGTTCCTCCAGTGTCGATCTCCCTGCCGCCGAGGCTACTCAGACCTCACGGGCTTTGCGGCGCTGCGCCTCGGCGCGCTCCCGGCACTTGCGCAGAAATTCCTCGTCGTCTTCAGCGCTCGTCGCGGCGAAGCGACCGGGCCGGTCGTACTCCGGGAACGACGGCGACTCGCGCTCGTAGCGGCCGCGCGGGGCCCGGGCGGCGTGCTGCGGACGGCCGGCGACGAGCCAGACGATCGAGCCGACCAGCGGCACGATCAACACCAGCAGCAGCCACATCGTCTTGGGCATGTTGCGGCATGAGCCCTCGTCGGTGGTGATCACGTCGACGATGCAGAAGATCCACAGGCCGAGGGTGAGAACGCCGAAAAGACCATTGAAATACAGCATCGAAAATCTCCCCAGTTCCGGATTGCCGGGGTAATTCTTAGCACAGGAGGACGTCGAGAATTCCCTTGGCCACGTCCATCGCGTGCGCCTGTCCCGGGCATCGCTTCGGTCCTGCGCCGAACGGGCGTTCCGTCAGGTCCACCTCGACCACGGCGCCGTTGATCCACCGCCGGGTGACGCGGACGGGCGGGTCCTCACGCAGGACCCGGTCGAGCAGACCGGCGGCGTCTTCGCCGGGCCGATGGGCCTCCAGTGCCTTGCCGACCAGCTTCGCCGTCGCGTCGCAGGCCTGCACCAGGAGCCCGATCCGCGCGGCCGTCCGCTCGTCGACGTCACCACCGCAGCCCTCGATCAAGCGCCGCATGGCCTTTTCGGCGTCGGGCCCGGTTTCGGTGTGCGGGTGATAGGCGGCGGAAACCGTCGCGATGTCGCGGGAAACGTCCGGTAATCCGAGTTCCGCGGCCAGGACGGCGACCGGGACCGTCCACAGGATCCGTTCCACCGGCCCGTCCCGCAATTCCCGGGTGAGCTCGAAAGCCTTTTCCCGCAAGGCGGTCATCGGCGTGAGTTCGGCGACCACGAGCGCCCGCCGGCGCGCGTGGTCCTCCGGGCGGCTGAACCGGGCGACGTTCGCCCTCAGCCACCGGACACCACCCGGTTCGACGTCCTGGGGCACCGGCGGGACGGGGGCTTCGGCGAGCGGATTCTCCATACCGTGACGCTAAGTGCGGAACGCTTCGGTCACGACCGAAACGTCGGCCCGCCGTCGTTGTTATGGTGACCGGGTGACGGTCGTGTCGGAGGCAACCGAAGTCGACGGCGCGGGGCGGACGGCGCAACCGCGCCAGTTGATCGTGACCGTGTACGGCCTCTATTCACGCGGTGAGGGCGGCTGGCTCTCGGTCCGTTCCCTGATCGACCTGCTGGCGGGCGTGGCCATCGAGGAACCCGCCGTCCGCTCGTCCATCTCCCGGCTGAAGCGGCGCGGCATCCTTTCCGCGGTACGCCGGAACGGGGCGGCCGGATACGAGCTTTCCGAAACGGCGCTGGCGATCCTGCGCGAGGGCGACGAGCGGATCTTCCGCCGGGAACGCGCCACCCCCGGCGACGGCTGGCTGCTCGCGGTGTTCTCCGTCCCGGAAGCCGAACGGCACAAAAGGCACGTTCTTCGCACCCAGCTCGCCCGGCTGGGCTTCGGGACCGCGTCGTCCGGCGTCTGGATCGCGCCGGCGCATCTGCGCGACGCGACCTCCGACATGCTCCGGCGGCTCGAACTGGAGGGCTACGCCGATCTCTTCCACGCCGAGCACCTCGCGTTCGGCGACGTGCGGGCGAAGATCCGCGACTGGTGGGACCTCGACCAGCTGGAAACGCTGTACACCGCTTTCCTCGACGAGCACGCGGCCGCGCTCCGGCGCTGGCAGCGGCGCAAGACCACGGACGAGGCCGAGGCGTTCGCCGACTACGTCCGGGTGCTGACCGACTGGCGGCGCCTGCCCTACCTCGACCCGGGCCTGCCCGCCGAGCTGCTGCCGTCCGGCTGGGCCGGGATCCGGGCCGCGGACCTGTTCTTCACGCTGCACTCGCGGCTGGGCGAGGCCGCGGCCGCGCACGTCTCGCGCACCCTCTAAACGACCGCGAAGCCCTGCACCTCCACGAGGGCTTCGACGTCCCAGAGCCGGCTGACGCCGATGCCCGCCATCGCGGGGTACTCGCTCCCCGCCAGCCGCTTCCATACCGCGCCGATCTCGCGCCCGTGCGCCTTGTAGTCGTCCATGTCGACGATGTAGATGGTCACGCTGCACAGATCGGCAGGCTCCCCGCCCGCCGCGCGCAACGCGGTGAGCAGATTGGACAGCGCGCGTTCGAACTGCTCGACCACGCCATCGCCGACGATGCGGTTTTCCTCGTTCAACGCCGTCTGACCGGCGAGGAAGACGAACCGTCCACTCGCCGCGACGGCGTGCGAGAAGCCGGACGGGCGGCCGAGTCCTGGCGGGTTGATGCGCTCCATACGGGTCAGCATATCCCGCATCGTTGACGGTCGTACATACCGCGACATACCCTGAGCGAGTGCGTATCGCGGTGTTAGGCGGCGGCCCGGCGGGGCTCTACTTCGCCACGCTGGCGAAACAGCTCCATCCCGATCACGAGATCACCGTCTGGGAGCGCAACGCGCCCGACGACACCTTCGGGTTCGGGGTGGTGTTCTCCGACGAGACCCTCGGCGGGATCGAACACGCCGATCCGGTGATCCACGCGGCCATGCGGCGCGAGTTCGCGCGCTGGGACGACATCGACGTCCACTTCCGCGACACGGTGCACACCTCCGGCGGGCACGGGTTCGCCGCGATGAGCCGGAAACGGCTGCTCGGCCTCCTCCAGGAACGCTGCGCGGAACTCGGCGTGGACGTGCGATTCCGCACCGAGGCGCCGAGCGTGGCCGAGGCGAGCGCCGGGTACGACCTGGTGGTCGCGGCGGACGGCGTCAACTCGCCGACCCGCGCCGCTCTCGCCGAGAGCTTCCGGCCCAGCACGCAGACCCGCCGCTGCAAGTACATCTGGCTCGGCACGGACCTGGTGTTCGACGCCTTCAAGTTCCACGTCCTCGAAACACCGCACGGGATCATGCAGATCCACGGCTACCCGTACAGCGACACGGCGAGCACGTTCATCCTCGAACTGCACGAGGACGTCTGGCAGCGCGCGTTCGGCGAGATCGCCGCCACCTCGCTCGCGCCTGGCGAGAGCGACGAGAAGTCCATCGAGGTCATCCGCGAGCTGTGCGCGGACGTCCTCGGCGGCCACCAGGTGTTCGCCAACAACTCGAAGTGGACCGCGTTCGCCACCGTGCGCTGCGCGAGCTGGCGGCACGAGAACGTCGTCCTGCTCGGCGACGCCGCGCACACCGCGCACTTCTCCATCGGCTCCGGCACGAAACTCGCCATGGAGGACGCGCTCGCGCTCGCCGCCTGCCTGCACGAACAGTCCGATATGGACAGTGCGCTGGAGGCCTACGAAGCAGAGCGCCGCCCCGTCGTCACCTCGACCCAGCGCGCCGCCCAGGCGAGCCTGGAATGGTTCGAGAACATGGGCCAGTACACCCATCAGGACCCGGCGCAGTTCGCGTTCAACATCCTCACCCGCAGCCGCCGCGTCACCTACGACAACCTCCGGCTGCGCGATCCCGAATTCACCGCGGAACTGGACGGCTGGCTGGCGTCCACTGTGGACGGCGAGGTCCGGCCGCCGATGTTCCAGCCGTTCCGGATCGGGAACCTGGAGCTGCCGAACCGGGTCGTCGTCTCGCCGATGGACATGTACTCCGCCGAGGACGGCGTCCCGACCGATTTCCACCTGGTGCACCTGGGAAGCAAGGCGCTCGGCGGCGCCGGGCTGGTGATGACGGAGATGGTCTGCGTCTCCGAGACCGGCCGGATCACCCCTGGCTGCGGCGGCATGTACACCCCGGCACAGGAACAGGCCTGGGCCAGGGTCACCGACTTCGTCCACGGCCACACCCCCGCGCGGATCGGTGTCCAGCTCGGCCATTCCGGGCGCAAGGGCTCGACGAAACTCATGTGGGACGGCATCGACCAGCCGCTGCCAGCGGGCAACTGGGAGATCTGCGGCCCGTCCGCGATCCCGTACGGCGCGGCGAATCAGACCCCGCGCGAGCTCACGGTCCCCGAACTGGCCGAGATCCGCGAGCAGTTCGCGGAATCCGCCCGCGCCGCCGCGCGTGCCGGGTTCGACCTCCTCGAGCTCCACTGCGCGCACGGCTATCTGCTGTCGTCGTTCCTGTCCCCGCTGACCAACCGGCGCACCGACTCCTACGGCGGTTCGCCGGAGAACCGGCTGCGTTTCCCGCTCGAAGTCTTCGACGCCGTCCGTGCCGCGTGGCCCGCGGACCGGCCGATGACGGTCCGCGTCTCCGCGACCGACTGGTACGAAGGCGGGATCGACGTCGACGATGCCGTCGAGATCGCCCGCGCGTTCGCCGAGCACGGCGCGGACGGCATCGACGTCTCGACCGGCCAGGTCGTCAGCGAGGAGAAACCCGAGTACGGCCGTAGCTACCAGACGCCGTACGCCGACCGGATCCGCAACGAGATCGGGCGCGAGTACGGGATCGCGGTGATCGCCGTCGGAGCGATCTCCTCCTACGACGACGTCAACTCGCTGATCCTGGCCGGCCGCGCGGATCTGTGCGCGCTCGGCCGGACCCACCTTTACGATCCACAGTGGACACTGCACGCGGCGGCCGAACAGGGCTATCCGATGCCGTGGCCGAAGCAGTACGCGGCGGGCAGCCGGAAGCCGCAGGGCGGCCGCACCGACGGGCCGAAACCACGGCTGGAACTGCTGCGTTCGGGGGAACCCGGCACCGCGCACGCCCGCTGGCGACCTGGGAGCGACCGATGACCGCCTTCGCACTGAGCCCGGAACAGCAGGCCTTCGCCACCCAGGTCCGGCGGCTGGGCGCCGAAAAGCTCCGGCCACTGGCCGAATCCGGCACCGAGGGCGCGGTGAACCGGCCGCTGCTCAAGGAAATGGGCGCGCTCGGCCTGCTCGCCCGGCTGTTCCCCGGCGTCGACGGCGGCAGCCCGAGCCGGGAGGCCGCCGCGACGGATCTCTGCATCCTGCGGGAAGCGCTCGCGAGCCAGAGCACCGAAGCCGAGACGGCGTTGGCGCTGCAGGGGCTTGGCACGTATCCGGTCCTGCAATCCGGGCAGGATTCCCAGGTCTCGAAGTGGGTCCCCGCCGTGGCCGCGGGCGACGCCGTCGCCGCTTTCGCGCTCACCGAACCGAACGCGGGCTCGGACGCGGCGGCGCTGGAACTGTCCGCCGAGCCCGACGGCGACGGCTGGCGCCTCACCGGCGAGAAGATGTGGATCTCCAACGCCCCCGAGGCCGACTTCTACAGCGTTTTCGCCCGCACCACCCCGGAAGCGGGCTCGCGCGGCGTCTCCGCGTTCGTCGTCCCCGCCGACCGTGCCGGGCTCTCCGGCGAGCACCTGGACCTGGTCAGCCCGCATCCGATCGGCACCCTCGTGTTCGACGGCGTCCGGGTCGAGCGGGAAGAACTGCTCGGCGAGCAGGAACGCGGCTTCGGCGTCGCCATGCGGACGCTGGACCTGTTCCGGCCGAGCGTCGGCGCGTTCGCCGTCGGGATGGCGCAGGCCGCGCTCGACGCCGCGGTCGACCACTCGCAGTCCCGGATCGCCTTCGGCGGACCCTTGCTGCGGCAGCAGACCGTGGCACACACCCTCGCCGAAATGGCGACCCGCACCGAGGCCTCGCGCCTGCTCGTCTACGCCGCGGCCGCCGCCTACGACGCGGGCGAGCGGAACCTCGCCGGCCGTGCCGCGATGGCGAAACTGTTCGCCACCGAGACGGCCCAGTACGTCGTCGACTCGGCCGTGCAGATCCACGGCGCGCGGGCGTTGCGGCGCGGGCATCTGCTCGAACACCTCTACCGCGAGGTCCGGGCGCCGCGGATCTACGAAGGCGCGTCCGAAGTGCAGCGGACGATCATCGCCCGTTCGCTGACTTCTTGACCCGTTCGACGATGTCGCGGTAGGCCAGCCCGCTCTGCTTGATCGTGCGCGCCTGCGTCTCACGGTCGACCCGCACCAGGCCGAGCCGTTTGGCGTAACCGTAGGCCCATTCGAAACTGTCCAAAAAGGACCAGGCGAAGTAGCCGCGGACGTCGGCTCCCGCCCGGCGCGCGGCGGCGGTGGCGGCGATGTGCGCGGAGAGATACGCGGCGCGGTCGTCGTCGCGGACGAAGCCGGTCTCGTCGGGGACGTCGGCGAACGCGGCGCCGTTTTCGGTGACGTAAAGCGGCAGACCGGGATAGTCCCGGCTGACCCGGACCAGCAGTTCGGTGAGCTTGTGCGGCAGGATCTCCCACCCCAGCACCGTCGACGGCGCCCCGAACGGGACCTTGCGGAACGCCGGCATCCCGAAGTGCTCCACCGCGTCCCCGTTCTCCTCCACCCCGGAGTACCGCGTCCCGAAGTAGTAGTCGACGCCGAGGAAGTCGAGCGGCGCGGCGATGATCGACGGGTCCCACGGCTCGGACGGCAGGCGGATGCCCTGCCGCGCGAGGGTTTCGAGGACGTCCTCCGGGTATCGGCCGTGTACGAGCGCGTCGAGGTAGAACCGCGTCCCGAGCCCGTCTTCGAACCGGGCGGCCTCGCGATCGGCCTCGCTGGGGGTCGCCGGGTCGGCGGTGCTCAGGTTGAGCGTGATGCCGAATTTCGTCCCGGGCGGCGCGAGTTCCCGCATCCGCCGCACGGCGAGGCCGTGGCCGAGCAGCAGGTGATGCGCCGCCGCCATCCCCGCCTTCGGGTCCCGGCGGCCGGGCGCCATCACCCCGTGGACGTAGCCGTGCATGGCCGTGCACCACGGCTCGCTCAGCGTGGTCCAGTGGCGGACACGGTCACTCAACCGCTCGAACACGAGCATCGCGTAATCGGCGAAACGGACGGCCGTGTCGCGCGCGGGCCAGCCACCGGCGTCTTCGAGGTGCTGCGGCAGATCCCAGTGGTACAGCGTCAGCCACGGATCGATGCCGTTGTTGAGCAGCTCGTCGACCAGCCTGTCGTAGAAGGCGATCCCGGCGGGATTGACACCGCCGCGACCGCGCGGCTGCACCCGGGACCAGGACACGGAGAACCGGTAGGTGTCGACGCCGAGTTCCTTCACCAGCGCGACGTCGGCGGGCATCCGGTGGTAGTGGTCGCAGGCGACCTCGGCGGTGTCACCGTTGTCGATCGACCACGGCGATCGGGCGTAGGTGTCCCAAATGGACGGTGTTCTTCCGTCTTCGGCGACCGCGCCTTCGATCTGGTGCGCCGAGCTGCCGACACCCCAGCGGAAGTCCGGCGGCAGGGTGCCGATGAGCTCGTCCTCCCCCGTCATGACACCCCTCCTTCCCGGCTCGCCCGCCTTATTTCACCAGTTAATACATGGCGGAGGCTAAGGTCGTGGGGCATCCTGGAAAGGTCCGCCGCCATAAGATGGGTATCCGCATGCCTGCCAAGCGCACCACCGTCCGTGACCTGCGGCGGCACAACCGTTCCCTCCTGCTGTCGAAACTCTACTTCGACGGCCCGCTCAGCCGCCACGAATTGAGCGGTCTGACCGGCTTGAGCGCCGCGACGGTCAGCAACGTGACCGCCGAACTCGGCGAAGAACGCCTCATCACCGAAGCCGGGCTGGTCGAGTCCGACGGCGGCAGGCCGCGCGTCCTGCTCCGCGTCGATCCGGCGTACGGCCACGTCGCGGGCGTCGACATCGGCGAGACCGGGGTGAAGGTCGAACTGTTCGACCTCGCCATGAACCGGCTCGCCACCGTCGAACACCCGCTCGCCTCCCCACGTCCGGACGCGGCCGCCGCCGTCACCCAGGTGGCGTCCGGGATCCGGGAAGTGATCACGGAATCCGGGATCGACGAAGCGACCGTGCTCGGCGTCGGCGTCGGCGTTCCCGGCACCGTCCAGCAGGGCTCCGGCGAAAAGGGCGAGGCGCCGCGCGTGCACGCGCCCACTATCGGCTGGAAAGAGGTCCCGCTGACCGATCTCCTGCGCGCGCAAGGGGTCGAGCTGCCGTTGTTCGTCGACAACGGCGCGAAAACCCAGGGCCAGGGGGAAATGTGGTTCGGCGCCGGTCGCGGCGCGCGGCACGCGGTGATCGTCCTGATCGGGTCCGGGGTCGGCGCGGCCGTGGTCACCAACGGCACCACCTACCGGGGCTCCACCAGCAGCGCGGGCGAATGGGGCCACACCACGATCGTCTACGGCGGGCAGGAATGCCGCTGCGGATCGCGCGGCTGCCTGGAGTCCTACGTCGGCGCTGAGGGCGTCCTCGCCCGCTATCGCAAGGCGCGCGGGGGAAAGACCGCCTCGGACGAGGACGAACAGACACAGTTCGCCGACCTGCTGGAGTCGGCGGGCAAGTCGAAGGCCGCGGCCAAGGTGCTGGAAGAGACGGCGGGCTACCTCGGCGCCGGGATCGGCAACCTGATCAACCTGTTCGACCCGGAGCGGATCGTGCTGGGCGGCTGGGCCGGGCTCGCGCTCGGCGAGAAGTACCTGCCGGAGATCCGGCGCGTGGCGGGCGAGCACGCGCTCGCGCACGTGTTCGACCAGACCGAGATCGAGCTCGGGCAGCTCGGGCCGGACGCCGTCGCCATAGGAGCCGCCACCCTCCCGGTCGCCGCCCTGCTGGACCAGGGCGCGGATCCGCGAACGGCCGGATCGAAACGCGGGTCGGCCGCCTGAGCCTTAATTCGAAGTCGAAAAATACGTCTTGTCGCAGTGGTAGAGACCATGCATACTTTGTTGTCAGGCACAACAAAGTGGTTCTGCCAGCGCTTTCCGTTCTCTCGCGCGCCACCCCGCGCGGGGTCCCCAACGGTCAGAGAGGCGACAACGATGTCCATCTCTTCACGTTTTCGCTGGGCGGCGCTCCTCGCCGCCGGCGTCCTCCTCGGCTCACTTCCGGCCACGGCGCAGGCCCCGGCCTCCGAGGCCGCGGTCATGGCCGCGACGTTCACCGACGACTTCAACGGTCCCGCCGGCGCCGGGATCGACACCTCGAAGTGGCACTTCGAGACCGGTGACAACGTGAACAACCACGAGCGGCAGTGGTACACGTCCGGGACGAACAACGCGGCGCTCGACGGCCAGGGCAACCTCGTCATCACCGCGAAGAAGGAGAACCCGGGCAACTACAACTGCTGGTACGGGCGCTGCGAGTACACCTCGGCCCGGCTGTCCACGCAGGGCCAGTTCACCCAGACCTACGGCCGGTTCGAAGCGCGGATGAAACTGCCGCGCGGACAAGGGATGTGGCCCGCGTTCTGGATGCTCGGCGCCGACATCGGCAACGTCGGCTGGCCCAACAGCGGCGAGATCGACATCATGGAGAACGTCGGCTTCGAGCCGAACACGGTGCACGGCACCATCCACGGCCCCGGCTACTCCGGCGCGGGCGGTATCGGCGCGGGCTACAACGGCCCGAACTTCTCCGACGACTTCCACACCTACGCCGTCGACTGGGCGCCGAACCAGATCAAGTGGTATGTGGACGGGAATCTTTACCAGACGCGGACTCCCGCCGATCTCAACGGGAACCGCTGGGTCTTCGACCACCCCTTCTACCTGATCCTGAACCTCGCCGTCGGCGGCTACTGGCCGGGCGACCCGAACTCCAGCACGGTGTTCCCGCAGCGCCTCGTCGTCGACTACGTACACGTCAACTCGAGCAACACGGCGGGGAACACCGGGCGGATCACCGGTATCGGCGGCAAATGCGTCGACGTCGCCGCCGCGAACAGCGCCGACGGCACCCCGATCCAGATCACCGACTGCAACGGCAACGCCGCGCAGAACTGGACCGTCGGGAGCGACGGCACGATCCGCGCGCTAGGCAAGTGCCTCGACGTCTCGGGCGGCGGGACGGCGGACGGCACGGCCGTGCAACTGTGGGGCTGCAACGGATCCGGCGCGCAGAAGTGGGCCATCAGCGGCGCGCGCGACATCGTGAACCCGCAGGCGAACAAGTGTCTCGACGCCACCGGCAACAGCTCGGCGAACGGGACCAGGCTCCAGATCTGGACCTGTGGCGGTGGCGCGAACCAGAAGTGGACGACCCCCTGAGAACGCGTTTCGTCCTCTGAACGCGGTGGTCCGGACTCCGGACTACCGCGTTTCGTCCTCTGAAGGCGTTTCGGCGCGTTCGGCGTAGGCCTCGACGAGCTGGTTTTCGGCGTCGGCGAGGTACCGCGCCAGCAGCTTTTCGGCGCCCATGCCGTCGCCCGCCTCGATGCGCTCGAGGATCTCCGCGTTGCGCTTGAGATACGGCTCGTGGAAGCGCCGCGGGTCGGCCATCATGTGGAACACCAGCCGCAGCTCGGCGAGGATGCCGCGCATCAGCTCGTCGATCCGCTCGCTTTCGCTGAGTTCCGCGAGAGCCGAGTGGAACCGGATGTTCGCGGTGCCCAGGTCCTGCCAGCGCTCACTCCGCTCCGCGAGCCTGCCGTCTTCGACCAGGCGCGCGAGCTTCGCGAACGACGGCGGCTTCTCCGTCACCGCCCGCACCGCCGAGCACTCGACGACCTTGCGCACCTTGTAGAGGTCGATGACGTCCTCGATCGACAGCACCCGCACGAAGACGCCGCGGTTGAGCTCGTGGGTCAGCAGCCGTTCGTGCGTGAGCAGCCGGAACGCCTCGCGCAGCGTGTTGCGGGAGACGCCGAGCGCCGAGCCGATGTCGTGTTCCGACAACCGCACCCCGGGCAGGAAGAACCCTTCCGCGATGCGCGTGCGGAGGACACCCGCGACCCGCTCGGCGGTGCTGGTGCGGCTGATCATGTCCCGGTCCGCTTCGAGTCCTCGCACCGGCCTAGGACCACCCTCCGCAATCGTCACGTGACCGATCCTACCTACGAACAAGAGGGCAAGCCAGGGATCCTCTTGTGGAATTGTTGAACAATACCTACAGTGCTGTATCTGGCTTCTCATGTGACCCATGCCACGCTGAGATTCACTTCCTGGAGGCGCCGATGAACGCGACAGCCACTACCGAAGAAGACACACGCCCCTTCGCCTGGTTCCGCACGCTCGGTTCGCGAGGCCGACGGGCCTTCGTCGGCGCGTTCGGCGGGTACGGGCTCGACTCGTTCGACTACCAGACCTTGCCGCTGGGTCTGGCCGCGATCACCGCCTACTACGGCCTTTCCGGTGGTGAAGCGGGCCTGCTCGGCACGACGACGCTGGTGGTCTCGGCGATCGGCGGCATCGGCGCGGGCGTCCTGGCCGACCGCATCGGCCGCGTGCGCACCCTCCAGATCACCATCGCGATGTACACGGTCTTCACCGTGCTCTGCGGGTTCGCGCCGAACTTCGAGACGCTCCTGATCTTCCGCGCCTTGCAGGGTCTCGGTTTCGGTGGCGAGTGGGCCGCCGGCGCCGCGCTGGTGGCCGAGTACTCGCAGGCGAAGTACCGCGGCCGCACGGTCGCCTTCGTGCAGAGCGCGTGGGCGGTCGGCTGGGCACTGTCGGTCGTCGTCTACACGGTGGTGTTCAGCCTGTTCAGCCCGGACATCGCGTGGCGCGTCATGTTCTGGACCGGCGTCATCCCGGCGCTGCTGGTGCTGTGGGTCCGCCGCAACGTCCAGGACGCGCCCGTCGCGCAAGCGGCACGGGCCACCAAGAAGGAACGCGGTTCGCTGGCGGGCATCTTCAAGCCGGATCTGCTGCGCACGACGTTCTTCGCCGCGCTGCTCGCCACCGGCGTCCAGGGTGGCTACTACACGCTCGCGACCTGGCTGCCGAGCTACCTCAAGACCACTCGCGGCCTCACCGTCATCGGGACCGGCGGCTACCTCGCGTTCCTGATCTCGGGCGCCTTCATCGGCTACATCACCGGCGGCTATCTCACGGACATCTTGGGCCGCAAGAAAACCTTCCTGTTGTTCTCGGTGCTGTCCGCCGGACTCATCGTCGCCTACACGCAGATCCCGGCGGGCGCGAACACGCTCGTGCTGTTCCTCGGCTTCCCGCTCGGGTTCTCGATGTCCGCGATCTTCAGCGGGTTCGGCGCGTTCCTCGCCGAGCTGTACCCGTCGGCGCTGCGCGGAACCGGGCAGGGCTTCACCTACAACCTCGGCCGGGCCATCGGCGCGACCTTCCCCGCCGTGGTCGGTTTCCTCGGCGCGGGTGGCGCGATGGTGTTCGGCGCGGTCGGTTACGGCATCGCCGTGCTGGCGCTGCTCGGCCTGCCCGAGACTCGCGGCCGCGAACTTCTGTGACGACAATCGGAGGAGGAGGCACCGCGATGACCACTTTCGACGAACCGGCGACGTTGTCCCCCGCCGAGGCCCGCGCCCTGTTCCGCGCGGGCACGGCCCGCCCGACCACCGGCTGGGCGAACGGCTTCACCCAGACCAACCTGATCGCCGTCCCCGAAGCCTGGGCCTACGACGTCCTGCTGTTCTGCCAGCGGAACCCGCAGCCCTGCCCGGTGCTCGACGTCAGCGATCCCGGCGACCCGTCGACAGCGTTGGCGCCCGGCGCGGACCTGCGCACCGACCTGCCGCGCTACCGCGTCTGGCAGAACGGCGCGCTGTCCGGCGAGGTCCCGGACGCGAGCGGGTTGTGGCGCAGCGACATGGTCGCGTTCTCGATCGGGTGCAGCTTCACCTTCGAAGCGGCGCTGGCCGCGGAAGGCATCCCGCTGCGGCACGTCGACCAGGGCCGCAACGTGGCGATGTACGTGACGAATCGCGAATGCGTCCCGGCCGGGCGGCTGCACGGGCCGATGGTGGTCTCGATGCGGCAGATCCCCGAATGCCGCATCGACGACGCCGTGCGCGTCACCCGCGGGATGCCCGCCGTGCACGGCGCTCCCGTGCACATCGGCGACCCCGCCGCGCTCGGCATCACCGATCTCGGCAAGCCCGATTTCGGCGACCCGGTCGACGCGAAACCCGGTGACATACCGGTGTTCTGGGCGTGCGGCGTGACCCCGCAGGCGGCGCTGATGGCCTCGCGGCCCCCGTTCGCGATCACGCACGCGCCGGGCTACATGTTCGTGACCGACAAACTCGACAGTGAGTTCAGGGTGGCCTGATGGACCTCAACAGTGACCTCGGTGAAGGTTTCGGCGCCTGGAAAATGGGCGACGACGACGCCATGCTCGACATCGTCACCAGCGCGAACGTCGCGTGCGGCTTCCACGCCGGTGACCCGTCGGTGATGCGGCGGGTCACCGAACGCGCGGCGGAACGGGGTGTCGTCATCGGCGCCCACGTCGCCTACCGCGATCTGGCCGGCTTCGGGCGGCGGGCGATGGACGTCGCCCCCGCCGACCTCGCCGACGACGTGCTCTACCAGATCGGCGCGCTCGACGCGTTCGCCCGCGCGGCGGGCTCACGGGTGCGGTACGTCAAACCGCACGGGGCGCTGTACAACACGGCCGCGGTGGATCCGGAGCAGGCGGGCGCGGTGGTCGAGGCGATCCGGCGGTTCCATCCCGGGCTCGCACTGCTGTGCCCGCCGGGGTCGGAAATGGCCGGGCAAGCCGAAAAGGCCGGTTTGCCCGCGTACGCCGAGGCTTTCGCGGACCGCGCGTACACGCCGGAAGGCCTTCTGGTCTCCCGGAAACTGCCGGGCGCCGTCCTCCACGACGCCGACGAGGTGGCCGAAAGGGCGGTCGCGATGGCGGCCACCGGCAAGGTCGTCGCCGTCGACGGAACCGAGCTGGCCCTTCGGCCACATTCGCTCTGCGTCCACGGCGACACACCCGGCGCGGTCGAACTGGCGCGACGGATCCGCGCGGGGCTCGGCGCGTCCGGTGTCCACATCGGATCCTTCCTGGAGGCCGCGTGACGCGGGTGCTGCCCTACGGGGCGCGGGCGGCCATGGTCGACTTCGACGACCCGTCGGAGGTGCTCGGCCTGCACGCGTCCCTGGTGCAGGACCCGCCGGACGGCGTCGTCGAGCTGGTCCCGGCCGCGCGGACCCTGCTCATCCGGTTCGACCCGGGCCGGACCCACCACGACCGGCTCGCCTGCGACGTCCTCGATCGGTCCACAGTGGACGTCACACCGCGCGAGGCCGCCGAGATCGTCGTACCGGTGCGCTACGACGGCCCGGACCTGGCCGACGTCGCGGCGGCCACCGGCATGTCGGCCGAAGCCGTCGTCCGGCGCCACGAAGACGGGACGTACGTGTCGGCGTTCTGCGGCTTCGCCCCGGGTTTCGCCTACCTGACCGGACTCGACCCCGCCCTGCACCTGCCGCGCCGGACGAGCCCGCGCACCCGGGTGCCCGCCGGTTCGGTCGCGATCGCGGGCGAGTACACGGCGGTGTACCCGAACGCTTCACCCGGCGGCTGGCAGCTGATCGGGCGGACCACGCTGCCGGTGTGGGACGTCGAACGGGAACCGCCGAACCTGCTGGCGCCGGGTACGCGGATCCGGTTCACTTCATGACCGCGAAGATCGAAGTGGTCCGGCCCGGGGTCTTCGCCACCGTGCAGGATCTCGGCCGGCCCGGTCTGGCCGCGATCGGCATCGGCCGGTCCGGTGCCGCCGATCGCGGTTCGCTGCGGCTGGCGAACCGACTGGTCGGGAACCCCGAAGGCCACGCCGCCCTGGAATGCGTGCTGGGCGGCCTCGTCCTGCGGTTCTCGGCCCCCGCGACCGTCGCCGTCACCGGTGCGCCGTGCTCCATCACCGTCGGGACGCGGGCCGCCGGCCCCGACTCGCCGATCTCGGTGAGCCCGGGTGACGAACTCGTCCTCGGCATGGCCGCTCAAGGTTTGCGGTGCTATGTCGCGGTGCGTGGCGGCATCGACGTCCCTCCCGTGCTCGGTGCCCGGGCGACGGACACCCTCGGCAAACTCGGCCCGCCCGCGCTCTCGGCGGGGATGACCTTGCAGGTCGGGCAAGACGTGCTGGCCCATCCCGGCGTGGATCTCGCTCCTCGCGCCCCGCTGCCGGACGTGCCGACTCTGCGGGTCACTCCCGGTCCTCGGGTTCCTTGGTTCGTTCCAGGCGCACTGTCCACTTTGGTCTCCTCCGGTTACGTCGCCACCGCCGATGTCGATCGGGTGGGCGTACGCCTCTCGGGTGCGGCGCTTTCGCGGGCGAGGGACGGCGAGTTGCCGCCCGAGGCCGCCGTGCCGGGTGCTTTGCAGGTTCCTCCTTCGGGGCAGCCGATCCTGTTCCTCGCCGACCATCCGGTGACCGGGGGCTATCCGGTGATCGCGGTGGTCGAGGAAGCGGATCTGGATCTGGCCGCTCAGGTGCGGCCGGGGCAACGGGTGCGGTTCCGGCTCGCTTGACGACGCTTCGTCCGGCGTAGGCCGGTCTCGCGGGAATACTGTTCCGCCCCAGTGCCGGCAGGTGTCGCGAAAGCCACTTTCGAGACGTCTGATGTCCCGAAAGTGGCTTTCGCGACATCGGAGGCCGGAGGCCCCCAAAACTCGCGAGAGGTGTTGTGAAAGTCGCTTTCACAACCTTCAACGTTGCGAAAGCGACTTTCGCAACACTGCCCATCGGGCCATCCACGCACACCCGAACCCCGGCGCTAACGCGAACGCAGCAGAACCTCAAGAAGACGAAGGAAGACCCGAAACCCGCAGAGTGATGTTCAACCGCCCCGCCAACCCCAACCCGGGATCAGCGGTCCCCGGCAACACCCGCGGCACCCCGTGGAAAGCCAGCCGTGACTGTCCGCCGAACACGAACAGATCCCCCGAACGCAGATCCACGTCCGTGTAAGGCCGCCCGCGATCCGACGTGTTCCCGAACCGGAAGACGCACGCGTCCCCCAGGCTCAGCGAGACGACGGGCTCCAGCGAGGCCTCGTCCTTGTCCTGGTGCATCCCCATCTTCGCGGCGGAGTCGTAGAAGTTCACCAGCGCGATGTCCGGCGCGTAAACCGAAGAAGGCCCGTAGGCGGAAGCAACGGCCCGCTGACCGAGATCGCCCAGCCACGAAGGAAACGGGAGCACCGGCGAGCCGTCTTCGGTCACCTTCGAGTACCGGTACGGGTGCCAGTGCCAGCCGAGGCAGACCGTCCGCACCGACATGACACCGCCGTTCGGCAGCCGCGTCTGCCGATAGCCACGCCAACCGCGGCAGGCTTCGACCAGACGGCGTTGCTCGTCGAGGTCGAGCCAGTCGGGCACATGCACGGCACCGGGCGCGACTTCGGCGCGCGGGCGAGGGATCAGCGCGTCCACGGGTCGAGTTTGCCAGGGCGCGCGCCGATGATCCGGTGGCCCCGCACCAGGACACCGGCCACGGCGAACCGTCGCAGCACCCGCTGGACGAGACGCGGGCGAGACGGGGCATCCCTGACTGTCACAGCGAAGAAACCTTCCACAACCCGACGCGAGAAACCACCTTTCGGATTAGGCCGATCGGCGGGTTGACCGCAACGCGTACACCCGGTTACCGCGCGAATTCGACCACCGTCACCCCGGCTTGCGCCGGTACAGGGTCGTTCATCGCCGCGAGCACCGCGGGGACGTCGTCGAGGCCGACCCGCTTGCCGATCATGGCCTCCAGGTCGATTCCAGCCGTCTCCACCACCCGCAGCATCTCGGGGTACTCGTGCGCTTGCAGTCCGTGGATGCCGACGATCTCCAGTTCCCCGCCGATCACCCGGTGCATCGGGATCGGCGCGATGCCCTGCGCGGGCGGCATCAGCCCGGCCTGGACGTGCCGTCCGCGCTTCCGGAGGCTGCCGATCGAGGCCGCGCAGGTGCTCGGCGAGCCGAGACAGTCGAGGGACACGTGCGCGCCGCCGCCGGTCAGCTCCCGGACCTGAAGAGCGACGGCCTCGTGGCCTTCGAACCCGGACGGATCGACGGCCGACACCGCCCCCATCCGCGAGGCCAGAGCCCTGGCCTGCGGCGACGGATCGACGGCGACGACAGAAGCACCGGCCGCGACGGCCAGCAGGATCGCCGAGACGCCGACACCGCCACAGCCGTAGACCGCGACCCACTGACCGGGCCGGACCCCGCCTTGGCGCAGCACCGCCCGGAACGCCGTCCCGAACCGGCAGCCCAGCGCCGCCGCCTCGGCCGAGGACAGCGAGTCCGGCAGCGCCACGAGGTTGACCTCGGCGTTTTCGAGCGCGACGTACTCGGCGAACGAGCCCCAGTGCGTCGCGCCCGGCTGGAACTCGCGGTCGCAGATCTGCTGGTCACCGGCCGCGCACTGGGCACAGGTGCCGCAGGCGCAGACGAACGGCACCGTCACCCTGTCGCCCACCGACCAGCCGCGGACGCCCTCGCCGAGCGACGAGATCCGGCCGGCGAGCTCGTGCCCGGCGACGTGCGGCAGCTTCACCGACGCGTCGTGGCCCTGCCAGGAGTGCCAGTCGCTGCGGCACACCCCGGTCGCCTCGACGGCGATCACCACCCCGCCCGGCGGCGCCGACGGATCCGGCACCTCGCGTACCTCGGGCAGCACCCCGAACTCCTCGAAGACGACCGCCCGCAACCCTCGCTCCTCTACGTTCCCGTGTCCCGGCCCCGCTGCGTCACCAGCCCCTCGCCGGGCACCGTACACCGGGCCGCACGTCCGCGTGGCGGCCCGAGAAGCCGGGACAGGGACTCCGGCGGCACCCCGAGGATCTCTTCGAGATTCTTGAGCACCAGCAGGGATTCCGGCCGTTCGGGACGGCAGCGGCCGGACTGCCAATGGCTCAGCGTCGCGAGACTGACCGAGCACCCCCGCCCTCGCAGCCGGTACCGGATCCGGTCGAGACCGAGACCCCTCGCCCTGATCGCGGCTCTGAGGGCGTCCGCGAACGGCCCGGTCTCCAGCAGCCGCCTGAGTTCACGTCCTTCCGCCACCCCCCGGTCGATGGTGTGTGTCCGCTGACCGGTCATTGTCATCGCCTTCGCACGCTCGCTTAGCCACCCGGAATAGCGCAGCCTAGGCGTGGGGACACATGATCGGAAGGGCCTTAGATCACCTATCCGCACGGCATGTGGGTGACGTCCACGGAATCCGAATTATGCAGAGACGTAGGGAAAATTCCCACCGCGGACGCCGCCCGATAAGTGTCCACAGTGGACACCGAGGTCAGCGCAGCGCGACCGAAAGCGCCTGCGCGATCTCCTTGCCGATCGCGTGCGTCGCCGCGTCCGGCGGCGAGCCGACCTTGACCACCATCGGGCCGCCGAACGGCTGGCGCTCGACGACCTCGATCCGCTCGCCGAGGCCGATCGAATGCTCGGTCAGGTAGCGCAAGAGTTCCGGGTCGGTGTCCCAGACCCGGACGATCTCGCCGACCGCGCCGGGCGGGAGGTCGTCGAGGATGCGCATCGGCATCTCCTCGACGCTGCCGTCGGGGGCGGGGATCGGGTCGCCGTGCGGGTCGCGGACCGGGTTGCCGAGTTTCGCCGCGATCCGTTCGACGAGCCTGTCCGACACCGCGTGTTCGAGCGCGTCGGCTTCGGCGTGCACCTCGTCCCAGGTGTAGCCGAGTTCGGACACCAGGTACGTCTCGATCAGCCGGTGACGGCGGAGCACCGAACGGGCGAGCTGCCTGCCTTCGGTGGTCAGTTCGATCCCGCGGTACGGGACGTGCGCGACCAGCCCCAGCTGCGACAGCTTGGTGACCATGCCGGACGCCGAGGACGGGCTGACCTCCAGCCGTCCGGCCAGCGACGTGTTGGTGACGGCCTCGCCGCGTTCCACCAGCCCGTAGATCACCCGGACGTAGTCCTCCACCGACGACGACCTGCGGTTCGCCCCTTCACCCATGGGTGCGAGTTTACGGCTTGCCGCTTGGCCGCGGCTCACCCAGCGTGCGGTCGCCAGCGGTACCGGATCCAGCCGGGGACGGGGTCGGCGCCGAGCTGGGCGTAGAACGCCTCACCCTTCTCGTTGCCCTCCTGCATGTCCCATTCGACCCGGCCCGGGGTCCGCGCGCTCAGCTCGCCGAGCAGCTCCCGGCCGAGGCCGAAGCGCCGGTGCTCCGGGCGCACGAAGAGGTCGTCGAGCCAGATCCCCGGCCGGGCCTCCCAGGTGGAGAAGTTCCAGCTGCAGAAGGCGAAGCCCGCGACCTCGCCCGGCTCGTCCGGGGGTGTGGCGAGCAGCACCCACGCCTTCGGATCGGGTCCGAAGAGGAATCCGGCCATCTCCCGGCGGTCCAGCTTCAGATCGTGTTTGTCCTCGTAGACCGCGTGCTCCTCGATGAGCGCGCAGATCTCCTCGATGTCGCCCGCGACGGCGTCCCGTACCGGCATCAGTCTCAGCTCCGTTCGTAGACGAGGTCGCCGCCGACGGCGGTGGCGACGACGTGGATCGAATCCAAAGTGGACTCGTCGGTCGGGTCGGCCGAGAGGACGGCGAAGTCGGCGAGCTTGCCGATCTCCAGCGTGCCCAGGTCCTTCTCGGCGAAAGCGGCGTACGCGGAGCCGTAGGTGTACGCGCGCAAGGCTTCGACCGGCGTGAGCCGCTCATCGGGACCCAGCAGGACACCTGAGGCGGTCTTCCGCCGCACCATGTCGGCCAGCGCGAGCAGCGGCGCGCCTTCGACGACCGGGCGGTCCGAGCTGGCGGGGAGCACGCATCCCGCGTCGAGCAGGCTCTTGAGCCGGTAGCACCACGGTTCACGCTCGGGGCCGAGCGCGGCGCGCATCCCGTCGCCGATCTCGTTGACGAACCGGCCCTGCGGCGACGCGATCAGCCCCAGCGACGCCAGCCGCTCCAGCTCCTCGGGCCGCAGCACCGCGCAGTGCTCGATGCGGTGCCGGTGATCGGGCCGCGGGTCGGCCTTCAGCGCGGCTTCGTAGGCGTCGAGGACGACGGTGATCGCTCGGTCGCCGATGGCGTGCGTCGCGATCTGCCAGCCGGCCTGGTGCGCGGCGGCGATCGTCCGCGCGATCTCGTCCTCGGGCACCTGGAAGTAGCCGACGTTGTCCGGCTCACCGGCGAACGGCTCGTGCATCGCGCAGGTCCGGCCGATCAGCGAACCGTCGGCGAACAGCTTCATCGCGCCGATCCGCAGCCATTCGTCGCCGAAGCCGGTGCGCATCCCCAGGTCCAGACCGAAGCCCGCACCGGCGTCGAGGTCGTGGAGCACGCTCGCCGCGACCATCACCGTGCTCCGCACTCGCAGCACCCCGCGATCGCGCGCGACCTGGTACGCGGCCAGCTCGGCGGGAGTCTCCCCCACCAGGCCCCCGCCGATCCCGGCCTCCTGGACGCTCGTGATGCCCTCGGACAGGTAGCGCTCGCTCGCCCTGTCCAGCCCGCGGACGACCCGCTCGACCGGCGTCGGATAGGTCAGCGGCCGCAGCAGGAGCTGGGCCTGCTCCCGCAGCAGGCCGGTCGGCGAACCGTCCTCGTCGCGGACGACGTCACCGCCCACCGGCACGTTTCCCAGGTCCAGCCGCTCCAAGACGGCGGAGTTGACCACGGTCATGTGCCCGGACGTGTGCTTGAGCCGCACCAGGTGCCCGGGGGCGGCGCGATCGAGCCCCTGTCTCGTCGGATGGCCGCCCACGAGCTTGTTCTGGTCGTAGCCGCTGCCGATGATCCACTCACCCGGCGGGGTCTCGGCGGCGCGCCGCGCGACGGCGTCGTACACCTCGTCGACGCTGCGGCAATCCGACAGCGCGACATCGTCGAGCGCCATGCCGAACCAGGCCATGTGGTTGTGCGCGTCGTGGAAGCCGGGCACCACCACCGAGCCGCCGAGGTCCACGCGTCGCTTTGCGGAAAGCGTCGCCGTGTCCTGACCTAAAGCGACGATTCGTCCGTTCAAAGCCGCAAGTGCTACGAATTCACCGGCTCCAATGAGGAACCGGGCGTTCTCGTAAACCGTGTCGACCCGCATGGATTCGACCCTATCGATCGATCGATCGGTCGTCTAGGCTCGGCGTCATGAGCACCGTGGACTACGCACTCGACGACGGCATCTGCGTGATCTGGCTGAACCGCCCCGAACGACTGAACGCGGTGGTCGCCGAACTGGTCGACGACCTGTTGGAGGCCCTCGACGCGGCCGCCAAGTCAGACGCGCGGGCCGTCGTGCTCGCCGGCCGGGGACGCGCGTTCTGCGCGGGTCACGACCTGAAGGAGCCCACCCCTGAGGGTGATTCACGCCCGCGACTCGACCGGTTACAGGACGTGACGCGTCGCCTTCGCGGCCTCCGCCAGCCCGTCATCGCCGCTGTCCACGGCTACGCGATCGGCGCGGGCGCCGAGTTCGCGATGGGCTGCGACCTGATCCTCGCCGCGGACGACGCGGTGTTCGCCTTCCCCGAGGTCTCGCTCGGGCTGAGCGTCACGGGCGCGGCGTCGCGGCTGCTGCCGCTGCTGGTCGGCCCGCTGAAGGCCAAGGAGCTCCTGCTGCTGGGTGAACGCGTGAGCGGCGCCGAGGCGTACGAACTCGGCCTGGTCAACGCCGCCCTGCCCGTCGACGACCTGATGGACACCGCGCTCGCCTGGGCGGCCAAGATCGCCTCCCACCCCGCGGCCGCGGCCACGATGGCCAAACGCGCCCTCGATTCCGGTATCGACAGCTCGCTCGACGCCGCGCTCGAACTGGAGGTCAGCCACGCGCTGATCACCGAGCACTCCGCCGAGGTCGCCGCGTCGGCCGAGGCTTTCCGGAGCCGGACATGACCTCGCTCGCCGGGATCGACACCCTCCTCGGGCTGACCACCAGGGCCGCCACGCTCTGGCCGGACAAGACAGCGTGGATCTTCGACTCCGCCGGTGAGAGCTTCACGTTCGCCGAGGTCGACGCGCGCAGCACCGAATTCGCCCGCGCGCTGCTGGACCTCGGCGTCCAGCCGGGCGACAGGGTCGCGGTGATGCTGCGCAACCAGCCCGAATTCCCGTTGCTGTGGCTGGCGCTGGCCAAGATCGGCGGAGTGCTCGTCCCGGTCAACACCGGATACCGTGAATTCGACGGCGCCCACGTGCTCCGGCATTCCGGCGCCAGGTTCGCCGTCGCCGCCGAAGAATTCCTGGAATTGCTGCACAAGATCGCGCCGGAAACCTCGCTGGAACGCGTACTCACCCCCGCCGAGCTCACCGATCCCGGCGGCGCCGCGGCTTTCGGGACCGAAGGCGAACGCCCGGTCAACATCCAGTACACCTCCGGCACCACTGGCGCCCCCAAGGGCTGCGTACTGCCGAACCGGTACTGGACGACCTTGGCGATCAGCCTGGCCACGGACTTCCCCGCCGTCGGCACGGACGACGTCATCCTGACCGCGCAACCGTTCCACTACATCGATCCACAGTGGAACGTCGCGCTGGGGCTCGCGGGTGGCGCGACGCTGGTGGTGCTCGACCGCTTCCACCCGTCCACGTTCTGGGAGAAGATCCGCGAGCACGGCGTCACCTGGTTCTATTGCCTCGGCCTGATGCCCACACTTCTGCTGCGCCAGCCGGAAAGCGAACTGGACAAGGCACATCAGGTCCGCGCGATCTGCGCGTCGGCCATCCCGCGTGACCTGCACGCCGCGCTCGAAGCGCGCTGGGGCGCGCCCTGGTACGAGGCCTTCGGCATGACCGAGACCGGCGGCGACATCCGGATGTACCCGGCGGATCACGAGGAAACCGTCGGCACCGGCTGCCTCGGCAGGCCCGCGCCGACGCGCGAGGTGATGATCGCGGACGCGGACGGCAAGCCGCTGCCGCGCGGGGAAACCGGCGAACTGCTGATCCGCGGGGTCGGCCTGATGCACGGCTACCACGACGACGTCGAGGCGACCGCGCGCGCGTTCGACGGCGGCTGGTTCCACACCGGCGATCTGGCCACAATGGACGGCCAGGGCCGCGTGTACTACGTGGGCCGCACCAAGGACATGATCCGCCGCAGCGGCGAGAACATCTCCGCCGACGAGGTCGAGCGGGCGTTGCAGCTGCATCCGGCGGTCAAGCTCGCCGCCGTCGTCGCGGTGCCGGACGAGATCCGCGGCGAGGAGGTCAAGGCGTACCTGGTCCTCGAAGAAAACGAGGGACACCACAGCGAACCGGCCGAACTGGCGGAGTTCTGCGCGGCGAAACTGGCCTACTTCAAGATCCCCCGGTTCTGGGCCTTCGCCGAGGAACTGCCGATGACACCGTCGGAACGGGTCGCCAAGGGCGAGCTGAAGAAGACGGAAGACCTCCGCGCCGGATCTTGGGACAGGACCACCGCGACATGGCTGTGAGTACTCGCGAGCGGGTCCGGCAGGCGGCGGTGAAACTGTTCGCCGCCAAGGGGTTCCACGGCACCGGCATCCGGGACCTGGCACAGGAGGCGGAGCTTTCGTCCGCCAGCCTGTACCACTACATGGGCACCAAAGAGGATCTGCTGGTCGCCATCATGAACGAGTCGCTGCGGCGGCTGCTCGACGCGGCCGAGCTGGCGACCGCCGGGCTTACCGATCCCGTGTCCCGGCTCGGATCCCTGGTGGCCCTGCACGTCCTCGCGCACGCCATCCAGCCGGACGACACCCGCGTGGTGGACAACGAGGTCCACGCCCTCACCCCCGGCGCCAGGGCCGGAGTGGTGGGGCTGCGTGACGCCTACGAAAGGCTGTGGGCGGACGCCATCGAAGACGGTGTCGCGGCCGGCGTCTTCCACACCGATCAGCCTTCGGTCACCAGGCTCGCACTGGTGGAGATGTGCAGCGGGGTCGCGCGCTGGTATTCGCCGAGCGGACCGCTCACCCTTGATCAGCTGGCCTCGCATTACGCGGAACTGGCGCTGCGCGCGCTCGCCTGTGAACGTCATCTCGACGTCACCGCGTTGCAAAACTGCCGTGAAGTGGTCTCGGGAGTGTGGCGAGTGCCCGTTTAACGGCGACTCATACCCCGTACGCCTTGCTCAGACGGCTTGTCTGGGGGACGCTCGAAGGGTGACTGAGCAAACGATCCAACTCGAACTGGACGACTCGGGTCTCTCGCCGGCGTTGCCGGTGCCTTCGAACCCCCGTGATCAGGTGCAGGACGTCCCCTACCGCCCGGTGGGCTTCCGCGACGACGACCTGCCCACGGCCCTCGAACGGTGCGCGACATGGCTACGCCAGGCTCAGGAGTGGCTCGGGGAACCGGTCGATGTGCTGGCCGTCCATCTCGACTATGACGACCGCAAGGGTTCGCCCTACTACGACGTGAAGCTTCTCTGCAACGAGGAGGACCTGGCCGGGGTCCCGATCGCGATGCGGAACCAGAAGGACGACGACTAGAGCCGACGCAATGAAGGGGCCTTTCATCGCGAAATTTGCGATGAAAGGCCCCTTCATTGCACTTGGGCTCCTCAGGCGGGTCAGCCCAGGGTGCCGCCGACCTTGACGTGCCCCTTGAGCAGGTTGCGCGCGATGGTCCGGCGCTGGATCTCGTCGGTGCCCTCGTAGATCCGCAGCAGCCGCAGTTCGCGGTACCACCGCTCGACCGGCAGTTCCCGCGTGTAGCCCATTCCGCCGTGGATCTGCAGGACACGGTCGACGATCTCGTTCGCCTTCACGCCGCCGTACAGCTTCGCCATCGACTGCGCGTGCCGTGAGTCCAGCTTCTGGTCGACCTGCCAGGCGGCGTGCAGCACCAGCCAGCGCAGCGCCTCCAGCTCGGTGCCGGAGTCCGCGATCATCCACTGGATGGCCTGGCGCTCGGCGATCTTCTGCCCGAACGTCTCCCGCGTGTTGGCGTGCTCGATGGCCATCGAGATCAGCCTTTCGCACGAGCCGATCGCGCGGGCGGGCAGCAGGTAGCGGCCCGCGCCGATCCATTGCATGGCCAGGTCGAAACCGTGGCCGAGTTCGCCGAGGATCTGCGTCTCGGGCACGCGGACGTCTTCGAAGACCAGCGCCGCCGGACCCCATTCGCCCATCGTGTCGATGTATTCGGACTTCCAGCCCGCGTCACGGTCGACGAGGAAGCAGGTGACGCCGCCGTTCGCTTGCCCCCGAGAATTCAACGCTGCCGGGTCGGTGATCGCGAACACCATCACGAAGTCGGCCTCGTTGCCGCCGGTGATGAAGGTCTTCTCGCCGTTGATCACCCAGTCGGTGCCGTCCTTGCGGGCGGAGGTCCGGATGGCCTTGGCGTCCGAGCCGGCCCCGGGTTCGGTGATCGCGAAGCACGATTTGCGTTCGCCCGAGATCGTCGGGAGCAGGTAGCGCTCCTTCTGCTCGTCGTTGGCGTAATAAAGGATGTTGTCCGCGGCGCCGCCGAAGCGGAACGGCACGAACGTGCGGCCGAGCTCGGCCTCCAGCAGCGCGGTCATCACCGCGGAGAGGCCCATGCCGCCGTACTCCTCCGGCGTCTGCACGCCCCAGAAGCCGGAGTCCTTGGCCTTGAGCTGGAGTTCGCGCAGCTCTTCACCGGTGAGACCCGGCTGACCGGCGCGTTCGCGGCGCAGCACCTCCTGCTCGCGCGGCATCAGGTCCCGCTGGACGAACGTGCGGACCCAGTCGCGCACCTCGCGTTCCTCGACGCTGAGAGAGAAATCCATGGTCAGCCCGCTCCTGTTCGGCATTGACTAAGCGCTCGCTTAGTTCAGCGTACCGCTTCGGTTGTCGTTCGCCGAGAAACTGTCATAAGTTTTCGCAACCTGTCCCCGTCTTGTCGAAGGGCACCCATGAGCACGCAGGCACCCGCGGCGAAGCGGGACCGGACCCATTACCTCTACATCGCCGTCATCGCGGCCGTCGGTCTCGGCATCGCGGTCGGCATCCTGTTCCCCGAGGTCGGCAAGGAACTGAAGCCGCTCGGGACCGGGTTCGTGAACCTGATCAAGATGATGATCTCGCCGATCATCTTCTGCACCATCGCGCTCGGCGTCGGCTCGGTGGCGAAGGCCGCGAAGGTCGGCCGCGTCGGCGGGCTCGCCATCGGCTACTTCCTGGTGATGTCGACGGTCGCGCTGGTCATCGGCCTGGTCGTCGGCAACATCCTCCAGCCCGGCACCGGGTTGCACCTGACCCCGGAGATCGCCGAAAAGGGCCAGGACCAGATCGCCAAGAGCGAGGGCACCGTCGAGTTCCTGCTCGGGATCATCCCGAAGACGCTGGTCTCGGCGTTCACCGAGGGCGAGGTGCTGCAGACGCTGCTGGTCGCGCTGCTCGCCGGGTTCGCGCTGCAGAAGCTGGGCACGAAGGGCGAGCCGATCCGCCGCGGCATCGAGCACATCCAGCGGCTCGTGTTCCGGATCCTCGCGATGATCATGTGGGCGGCCCCGGTCGGCGCGTTCGGCGCGATCGCCGCCGTCGTCGGCGAGACCGGCTGGAAGGCGCTGCAGAGTCTCGCGGTGATCATGCTCGGCTTCTACATCACCTGCGGGCTGTTCGTGTTCGTGGTGCTCGGGCTGATCATCGGCGTGTTCGCCAGGGTCAACATCTTCAAGCTGCTGCGCTACCTCGGCCGCGAGTTCCTGCTGATCCTGTCGACGTCGTCCTCGGAGTCGGCGCTGCCGCGGCTGATCGCGAAGATGGAGCACGCGGGCGTCTCCAAACCCGTCGTCGGCATCACGGTGCCCACCGGGTACTCGTTCAACCTCGACGGCACCGCGATCTACCTGACGATGGCGTCCATCTTCATCGCGGACGCGCTCGACAAACCGCTGACCATCGGCGAGCAGATCTCGTTGCTGGTGTTCATGATCATCGCGTCGAAGGGCGCCGCCGGGGTCACCGGCGCGGGGCTCGCGACGCTGGCGGGCGGCCTGTCCTCGCACCGGCCGGAGCTGGTGGACGGCGTCGGGTTCATCGTCGGCATCGACCGGTTCATGTCCGAGGCCCGCGCGCTGACGAACTTCGCGGGCAACGCCGTCGCGACCGTGCTGATCGGCACTTGGACCAACGAGATCGACCGGGAGCAGCTGGACCGGACGCTGAACGGCGAGTCACCGTTCGACGAGGCGACATTGCTCGATGAAAACTCGAGTGATGCCAGTGCGGAGTCCGGTAAAAAGGAGGGGTGATCGAATGCGCGGTCCGCTGGTCGGAGCCCCTGCCCGCTGAACCCCGGTTCCTGGCCTTGCTCGACGAGCTCGAACAAGGCCGGTACGACACCTACCGTCAGGACATCGACAAACGCCGGTTCCTGACCGGGCGGGTGCTGGCGAAGACCGTCGCCGCCGAGCGGCTCGGTCTCGCCGTCGAGGCCGTGAAATTCGACGCGACCTGCGAAGACTGCGGCAAACCGCACGGCCGCCCCCGGATCCCGGACGCGCCGCTGATGCTGTCGATCTCGCATTCCGGCGACCTCATCGGCGTCGCCGCCACCGCGGGGACCGCGGTCGGCCTCGACGTCGAGACGGCCACCAGGCGGGCCGAGGACTCGCTCATGGAGTACGCGCTGACCCCGACGGAGCAGGCCGCGATCTCCGGCCTGTCCGACGAGCAGCGCGCGACGGCGTTCTTCACGTACTGGACGCGCAAGGAAGCCGTCATGAAGGCCACCGGGAAGGGCCTGAAGATCCCGCTTCAGAGCATCACGTTCTCCGGGTACGACGAGGAGGCGCGGCTGGTCCGGTCGAGCCACGCGGCGCTCGACCCGGCGCGGACCCGGCTCGCGGACCTGAAGGCGACCGAGGGCTACCGGGCCGCCGTCGCGCTGATCACCTCGGACGACATCTCGGTCACCGAAGACTTCGCACCCCTCTGACCCCACGCAATTAGTCCTCTGGATGCGGTAGTTGCGCGTGCAAGTACCGCATCCAGAGGACGAAACGCGCTAGATCTCCAGGCCCATCGCGGCCAGCAGGGTGCGGAACTTCGCCGACGTCTCGTCCAGCTCGGTCCGCGGGTCGGACGCGGGCACGATGCCGCCACCGGCGTACAGCCGCATGGAGGTCTCGGCGACCTCCGCGCACCGGATCCCGACGGCCCATTCGCCATCCCCGGCCGCGTCGACCCAGCCGACGGCGCCCGCGTAGTACTCGCGGTCGAACGGCTCCAGCTCCTGGACCAGGGAGCGCGCGGCATCGGTCGGCGTGCCGCAGATCGCGGGGGTCGGGTGCAGCGCGGCGGCGAGGTCGAGCGCGGTGACGTCCTGGTCGATCAGCTCGCCGGTGACGGTGGTCGAAAGGTGCCAGATCGCCGGCGTCGAGACCAGCTCGGGGCCGCGGACGTCGAGGGTCCGGCAGAACGGCCGCAGGATCTCGACGACGGACTCCACCACCACGGCGTGTTCGACGTGGTCCTTTTCGGACGCCAGGAGTGCCTCACCATTGGCCTTGTCGATCGCCGGGTCCGCCGACCGGGGCATCGACCCGGCGTGCGGCCGGGACAGCACGGAGCCGCCGGTGCGGGACAGCAGGAGTTCGGGGGTGGCACCGACCAGCGTGCGACCGCCGGGCAGCTGCGCGGCGTAGGTGGTGTGCCGGGGGTTCCCGTTCGCCAGGTTCCGGACGACGTCCGCGACCGGGACGGCCTCGGCGAAATCGAGATCGAGGGCACGGGCCAGCACGACTTTGCGCAGGTCCCGGTCGCTCAGCGCCGAGACGGCCGCGCGGACGGCGGCGAGATGCGCCTCCGGTTCGGGCACGGAAGTGACCTTGACCGGCTGCGGAAGCGTGGTGCGCGACGGACCGGCCCCGCGGTCGGAAGACGCGCGGTGCACCGTGCGGGGCAGGACCAGGTGACCCGGCGTCGAGGTGCCGTCGCTGGTGTCGAAGGGCAGGACTCCGACCGCGATCGGAGCGCCCGAGCCGGTGAACAGTCCAGGCAGTGCCTGGGACAGCCGCGCCGGATCGGTGTCGGTCGCGGTGGCCGCGGCCCCGCTCGCGAGGAGCGCGTGCCGCGCCGTGGCCAGGAGGAAGTCGCCCCGCTCGTAGCGGGCGGCCAGGTCTGCCGGGGTCGCCGGTGCGGTACTGGTCGTCACCTCACCAGCGTCCCAGGCTCCGGCTGAGACCAGGGGAAAGTGTTGCCCGGGCAACAGCCTCTCAGGCAACACTTTCCCCCGGACAGCCCGTGACCTGGGCGGAAGGTTTACTTCAGCGCCTCGAGGAGGGCCTCGCGCTGCCGCTCGCCCAGGCCGGCGGCACGCCGGTCGGGGTCGATCCCGGCCTGCTCCAGCAGGGCGGCGACCTTGACCGCGCCCAGGCCGGGCACGGCCTTCAGCAGCTGCGTGACCTTCGTCTTGCCGATGGTCTTGTTCTCCTTGGCCTGCTTGAGCACCTTGTCGATGCTCTCCTTGCCGGACTTGATCGACGCAAGCAGCTCGGAGCGCGCTTTGCGAGCCTCAGCCGCCTTGGCGAGGGCATCGGCGCGCTGCTCCGGAGTCAACGTGGGCAGAGCCAACGTAGTAGTCCTTTCATCTCAGGTCTCCGCTTTCGCGGCCGACGGCCTTTAACCATGCTTGCAAGAGCAAGCGCTGGCCAGCCGTCTCTGTACCACGGCTCCAGTAAACGCCACCCGTTCCTCGGCCGTGAAACCGACACGCACTTATTACCCCTCGACCACGCCACGGGCAACCCGCCCCAGCCTGCGGAAACACGCCCATCGGGCGGCGATTCGATGGCGTTCATCACCCTTATGAGCGATGCGAAGACTTCGCGCTGTTAGCCATTTTTCGTTTCATGGTAGGAAAAATACGAATTATTGATGATCTTGACCCGAACCGGCGAACACCCGTTAGCGCGACACTGTGACCGAACGGTTGCCTGCGACGTTACTGACCAGTTCACCCGACCCGCATTAGAGTCGGCCCAACCCCAGTTCACCGGAGAACGAGCACCACGGGAGTACGCGATGTTGAGCACGATGCAGGACGGGCAGCTGTCACTGGGCAGGCTGCTCCGCCACGGCACCAAGGTGCACTCCGAGAGCGAAGTCATCACCTGGACCGGTTCAGAAGCCCGCCGCGAAACCTACGGTGAGCTCGGCAAACACGCCGCTCGCCTGGCGAACGCCCTCCGGAGCCTCGGCATCACCGGCGACCAGCGCGTCGGCACGTTCATGTGGAACAACGCCGAGCACATGGCCGCGTACCTGGCCATCCCCGCGATGGGCGCGGTGCTGCACACGCTCAACATCCGGCTGTTCCCGGAGCAGCTGGTCTTCGTCGCCAACCACGCCGAGGACCAGGTCGTCATCGTCGACGGCACGCTGATCCCGCTGCTGGCCAAGCAGCTGCCCGAACTGAAGACCGTGCGTCACGTCATCGTGGCCAACGGCGACGCGTCGGCCCTCCCCGCGCCCGACGGCGTCCAGGTGCACTCCTACGACGAACTGCTGGCCGGTCAGCCGGACACCTTCGACTGGCCCGAGGTGGACGAGCGTTCGGCCGCCGCGATGTGTTACACCTCGGGCACCACGGGTGACCCCAAGGGCGTCGCGTACTCCCACCGGTCGATCTGGCTGCACTCCATGCAGGTCACGATGACCGACAGCATGCGGCTGGCCCAGCACGACAAGGCGCTCGCGATCGTCCCGATGTTCCACGCGATGGCCTGGGGCATGCCGTACGCGGCGCTGATGGTCGGCGCCTCGCTGCTGATGCCGGACCGCTTCCTCCAGCCCGCCCCCATCGCCCAAATGCTCGACGCCGAGAAGCCGACCTTCGCCGGCGCCGTCCCGACGATCTGGCAGGGCCTGCTCTCCCACCTCGACGCGAACCCGCAGGACATCTCGCATCTGCGCGAGGTCGTCGTCGGCGGTTCGGCCGCGCCGCCGTCGCTCATGCACGCTTTCGAAGACCGCTACGACGTGCCGATCCTGCACGCCTGGGGCATGACCGAGACATCGCCGCTGGGCAGCGTCGCGCGCCCGCCCGCCGCCGCGACCGGTGAGAAGGCGTGGGAGTACCGCTACACCCAGGGCCGGTTCCCGGCGTCGGTCAGCGCCCGGCTGATCGGCGACAACGGCGAGGAACTGCCGTGGGACAACGAAAGCGTCGGCGAGCTCGAAGTGCAGGGGCCGTGGATCGCGGCGTCGTACTACAGCGGCACGAGCGGGGACGAGCCCGATCCGGAGAAGTTCCACGACGGCTGGCTGCGCACCGGCGACGTCGGCAAGATCAGCCCGGACGGCTATCTCACGCTGACCGACCGCGCGAAGGACGTCATCAAGTCCGGCGGCGAGTGGATCTCCTCGGTGGACCTGGAGAACCAGGTGATGGCCCATCCCGCGGTGGCCGAGGCGGCCGTGGTCGGCATCCCCGACGAGAAGTGGGACGAGCGCCCGCTGGTCGCCGTCGTGCTCCGGGAGGGCCAGAGCGTCACGGCCGAGGAACTGCGCGAGTTCCTGTCCGACAAGGTCGCGAAGTGGCAGCTTCCGGAGAACTGGACCTTTGTGGACGAGGTCCCGAAGACCAGCGTCGGCAAGTTCGACAAGAAGCGGCTGCGGGCGTTCCACTCCGAGGGCAAACTCGACATCAGTCAGCTCTAACGGGTTAATCTCCCGCGCGCCTGCCGTTGCGTGAAGGCCATCTTGAGGGACGCTGGTCCCTGAAGGTGGCCTTCACGGCGTTCGGCGAAGGGTTTTGTTGGTGCGTAAGACAAGCAGGCGCGCGTTCCTGGCCATGGCGGGGACCGCGGCGCTTTCAGCCTGCGGGTCGAACAGTGTCCAAACAGGAACCCCGCCGCCTTCGACGGCGTACTCCGCCGGCGTGACCAGGCCGAAGCCGAAACCGGTGGACCTCGCGCAGTGGTACCACCCGTATCCCGAAGCCGGTGTCCAGGAAGCCGTCACGCGCTACGCGGCCGCGTACCAGAAGTCCAAGGTCGCGGTGCAGTGGAATCCCGACGACTACGAGGCGAAACTGAACGCGGCGCTGACGGCGGGCCCGGTCCCGGACGTCTTCGAAGGCCAGGTCACCGTCGACCGCGTCCGGCAGGGCCAGCTAGTCCCGCTCGACGACGTCGTCGGGCCAGTGCGCGGCGACTTCAACGCCTCGGTGCTCGCGGCGCAGACCGTCGACGGCAAGCTCTACGGCGTTCCGCAGGCACTCGACACCCAGGTTCTCTTCTACCGCAAGAGTTTCCTCCAAGAGGCGAAGGTACAGCCGCCGCAGACGCTCGACGAACTCGTCGAAGCGGCGAAGAAACTGTCCAAGGACGGCGTCAAAGGGCTGTTCGCCGGCAACGACGCGGGCGCGGCGGCGCTGGCCGGACCGCTGCTGTGGTCGGCCGGGCTGGACTACGTCAAGGACGGCAAATCCGTCGGTTTCGACGATCCGCGGGCCGCCACGACGTTCGCGAAACTCCACGAGCTCAACGGTTCGCTGCTGCTGGGCGCTTCGACGGACTGGCCGGACCCGATCCCGTTCATCGACGGGCTCGTGGCCATGCAGTGGACCTGGCTGTGGAACCTGCCGAAGATCCAGGACACCGTGAAAGACGACTTCGGCGTCCTGGCCTTCCCCCGGCTCGACGCGTCGGGCGCGCCGTCCGTCCCGGTCAGCGGCATGAGCGCGATGGTGCACGCCAAGAGCCTGAACCCCAACGCCGCCAAGGACTTCGTCAAATGGCTCTGGCTGGAGCGCACCGATTTCCAGCAGGAGTTCGCCACCAGGTTCGGTTTCCACCTGCCCGCGCGGCTGAGCGTGCTCGACAAGGTCGACGCGGCGGGAGACGCCGCGAAGCTGGTCAAGGAGAACGGCCGCGCCGCCGGTCCACTGTGGACACCGTCGGCGAACGCCGCACTCGTCGACGCGCTGGGCCGCATCGCCCGCGACGGCGCCGACCCGGCCACCGAGACGAAGAAGGCTGTCGAGGCCGTCAAAGCCGAACTGGGTCGCCTGTCCGCGTGAGCCGCCGCGAGCGGACGTACGCGAGGATCAGCACGATCGACAGGATCACCGCGCCGCCGTCGGTGACCAGTGACGGAAGCACGCCCGGCCACCCGTGTTCGCCGATCGCGGCGCGGTGCACCTCGAACGGCACGACGAACACGCCGAACGCCTGACCGACGTTGAAGGCGAGCACCGGCCAGAACAGCCAACGCCACCGGAACCAGACCAGCAGCCCGAGCGCGTTTCCGGCGATGAAGACGTTCCCCACCAGCCGCAACGCGCTGAGGTAGGTGGGCGCCTCGGCGGTGTCCGCGCCCTTGAGCCGCATGCTCGCCTCGATCAGGTCCAGGTCGATGATCACGTAATTCTGCAACGCCGTCCCGAGCACGAAGACGATCGAGCACAGCACCGTGACCAGGCGGATTTTCGGTGTCCAGAGCATCACTTCCCCCGTTCTCTATCAGTGATAGAGACAAATCTATCACTGATAGAGTCCTCGGGTGGCACGCAAAGGCTCGCTGGACCTCGCCAAGATCACCGAAGCCGCCGTCGAACTGCTCGACGAAACCGGTCTCGCGGAGCTGAGCACCCGGCGCCTGGCGGCGAAGCTCGGCGTCAGCTCGCCGACGCTGTACTGGCATGTGAAGGACAAGGCGGAACTGCTGGACCTCGTCGCCGAAGCGATCTGCGCCGACGCGTTCGAGATCGACCGCGAACTGCCGTGGCGCGAACAGCTCGCGAGCGGGCTCCGTCAGTTCCGCGCCCTCCTGCTGAGTCACCGCGACGCGGCCGCCCTGCTCCGCGAACGGCCACCGACCGGGCCGCACCGGCTCGGCCACATCGAAACGACCGCGCGGATCCTGCTGGAGGCGGGGTTCTCCGAGGAGGACACCGCGGGGATCTCGCGACTGCTCACGGCACACGTGCTCGCTTCGGTGGAGACCCTCCCCGCGCGGAAGCCGGACGAGGGATTCCTGGCGCGGCTCGCGGCGTATCCCCACGTGAGCAGGCTCGGCCCGGCTTTCGCGGCGCAGAGCGGCGAAGACCTGTTCGAACTGGGCGTCGACGTGATCCTGGACGGACTCGAAGCCCGGCTCTAGTGGCGAGCGAGGGCGCCGGGACCGGGTCGGTCAGGTTGGTCGTGAGTGGCGATTCGGGTTAGAGCCGACCGTGTCTTAGGTATCTGCTGGGTTCCGGCTGTGGCGGAGCGCGAGTCCGGTCCGTGAAGGCCTCCTTGCCTACCCTGAAGGTAGTGAAGGAGGCCTTCACGGCGGCTCAAGTGGGCAGGAGCGGCGGTGACCGCCCGGAACCG
>NZ_NMQT01000240.1 GCF_002234405.1 Amycolatopsis thailandensis
CGGTGATCGATCTCAACCTCAAGTCGCCGTTCTGGCTGGTGCAGGCACTGCTCCCGGCACTTCGCAGGGCGGGCACCGCCGATGATCCCGCGCGGATCGTCAACATCGGCAGTATCGCCGCCATCCATGTCGCCGAGTCGCCCAACTATTCCTACGCCGGCAGCAAGGCGGCACTCCACCAACTCACCAGGGTGCTGGCCAGGGAACTGGGCCCCCAGCACATCACCGTGAACGCGGTAGCCCCAGGAGTGTTCCCGTCGCGGATGATGGCGGCCACGATCGAGGCCATCGGCGACACGATCGCGGCGAAGACCCCTCTGCGCCGGATCGGCCGCGACGACGACATGGCGGGCATCGCCGTGTTCCTCGCCGGCCGGGCCGGCTCTTACCTCACCGGCGCCGTCATCCCTGTCGACGGTGGCATCGCCACGACCGCGTCGGGCACCTAGGACAGCGCCTAGGCGTCGGGGGTACCGGCAGAACCTCCCTCCGCCTGCGGGCAAAGCCTATGGTGAAGGGGTGACCAAGATCGACCCGCGCACCGAGATCAAGGAATTCCTCCGCTCGCGTCGCGCACGGATCGCGCCAGAGCGGGCCGGACTGCCCGCCTACGGTGGCAACCGCCGGGTCAAAGGTCTGCGTCGCGAAGAGGTGGCTCTCCTGGCAGGCATATCGGTCGACTACTACGTGCGGATGGAGCGCGGCAGCCTCGCCGGCGCCTCC
>NZ_NMQT01000241.1 GCF_002234405.1 Amycolatopsis thailandensis
CGCCGACGACCGTCCCGGCGTCATCGATGTCGTAACACGTACTGGCGAGGTCCGAAGGCAAGGGACGGAGCAGCGTCGGCCGTCCTTCACGATCCCAGCGCGCGCAGATGCCTTGCCGGTCCGCGGTCACACCCCAGCCGATCGCGACGCCGTGCCCGGTGATCCGGACGACCTGTCCGGCCGAGAACTCCGGTCCCCCGGTCAGCAGGACGGTGCCCCCGTCGCGGTTCCACACGACCCCGTCGCCGAGGATGGCGCCGGAATCGGTGATCCCGCAGGCCGTCGCGCGGCGGGGCGGTGGCAGTTTGCTGATCCTCCCCGAGGGGTCCCAGCGCACCGCGGTCCGGCCGCCGGTGCCGTTCTTGGCCGAACCGACGACCTCGTCCAGCCCGTTCAGGTCGTGGCCCTGGGTCTCGCCGCCGGACAGGGCGGCGAGTTCCACCGCCTCGCCGTCGGGTTCCCAGCGCAGCGCCCGCCAGCGGTAGCCCGGCCGCATCGCGTTCCCCAGTATCGAGCCGCGTTCGTTCACCCGGCAGGTCGTGCCGGAGATCGTGCCGAGGGGCAGGTCGAGCGCTTGCACCCGGCCGTCGGGCCGCCAGCACACCGGCCGGAGGTACTCGCCGGTGTAGAGCGCCCCGGCGATGACGCCGGCGGTGTTGGCGCTGACGGCCCGGCCGCCCGAACAGCCGTCGAGAATCGGCAAGGGCGCGGGATTTCCTTCGCGATCCCAGCGCACCGGCCGTGACCCCGATTCGCCCACGATCATCCCGGCGTCGTTCACGCAGTAGGCGCTGGTGCCCTCTCCGGCGGCGAGCGGCCGCAGATCGACCGCCGTGAAGCAGGGTCCCCCTGGCATCGGCGCCGCCTGTGGTCTGGACGGTTCGGGCAC
>NZ_NMQT01000242.1 GCF_002234405.1 Amycolatopsis thailandensis
CTCTTCCGTGGCGTTCGCCGGAGTGCGCCCCGCACCGGCCGCGTACTCGGGCGCGGGCAGCGCCGCGCGGTCGACCTTCCCGTTGACCGTCAATGGAAGCGCCGCCAGTTCCACGAACGACGCCGGGACGAGGTACTCGGGCAAGCGGCCCGCGACATGGTCGCGCACCGCGTCGGCAATGGACCCGCTGCCGTCCACGGGCACCACGTAACCGACGAGCCGTTTGTCCCCCGGCACATCTTCACGCACGACGACGGTGGCCCGCGCGACCGCCGGATGCCCGGCGAGCACGGCCTCGACCTCGCCCGGTTCCACCCGGAACCCGCGGATCTTCACCTGGTCGTCCGCGCGACCGGCGAACACCAGCCGTCCGTCCGGCGTCCACCGGGCCAGGTCCCCTGTGCGGTACATCCGCCCGCCCGTCCCGTACGGGCACGCGACGAACCGCTCCGCCGTGGACTGGGCGCGGTTGACATAGCCGCGCGCGATTCCGGCACCGGCGACGTACAGCTCGCCCGCGACGCCCACCGGGACCACGTTGAGCCCGTCGTCCAGGACGTAGACACGGGTGTTGTCCAGCGGCCGCCCGATGGGCAGCGCGACGCCGGCCTCGGCGGCCTCGGCGATCTCGTGCTGGGTGGCGCACAGCGTGACCTCGGTCGGCCCGTAGAGATGCCGCACGACCACCCCGGAACCCGCCTCCAGGACCTGGCGCACGGCGTCGGCCGTCACCACGTCCCCGCCCGTCAGCACCTCGCGCACTCCGGCGAAGCAGCCCGGGTCGTCGTCGGCCAGTGCCCGCAGCAGACCGGCGGTCACGTGGATGTGGGTCAGCCCGTGCGCGGAGATCGATCGCCGGATCGACGCCGCGTCGACGCGCTCGTCCGGCGCGATCACCACGGTGCCGCCCGACAGCAGCGGCACCCACAGTTCGTAGGACGACGCGTCGAACGCGTGCGGGGCGTGGAACAGCACCCGTGCCGCGGTCCCCCAGCACCGGTCCAGCGCCAGGCGCACGACGTCCCGATGGGTGGCCACGACGCCCTTCGGCTCGCCGGTCGAGCCGGACGTGTACATCACGTAGGCGGCACAATCCGGCGGCACCGAATCCGGCAGTTCCACCGCGGTGTCCGTCCCGGCCTCGACCGTCAACGTCGCGACGCCGAGTTCGAGCCCGCTGGTCGGCTCGTGCGCCAGGAGCAGGCAGGCGCCCGCGTCCGCGGTCACCGCGCGCATCCGGGCCTCCGGCCAGCCGGTGTCCAGCGGCACGAACACGCCACCGGCCTTCAGCACCGCCAGCA
>NZ_NMQT01000243.1 GCF_002234405.1 Amycolatopsis thailandensis
GACGGCGTTGACGCGGAGGCCCCGCGGCCCGTATTCGAGCGCGGCGGCGCGGGCGTGCATGACCAGAGCGGCCTTCGCGCTGCTGTAGTGCGCGTGACCCGGCGCGGGCCGGTCCGCTTCGATCGAGGCGATGTGGACGACGCTGCCGCCGCTCATCACCTCGGCCGCGGCCTGCGTGCACGAGAACGCGCTGGTCAGGTTCGCGTCGAGGACGGCGCGCCAGCTTTCCGCCGACATCCCCGGCAACGGCTCGACCGGCTGCACGCCCGCGCTGTTGACCAGGGTGTCCAGCCGTCCGGTCCAGGCCGCCGCGGCGGCCACGAGCCGACGGCATTCGCCGTCGTCGGTCAGGTCGGCGGTGAACGCGGCGGCGGTGCCCCCGGCCGCTTCGACATGGTCGACGACGGCGAGCGCCGAGGCCTCGTCGCGGTGGTAGTGCACGGCGACGGCGCTGCCCGCTTCGGCGAAGCGCAGGGCGATACCCCGGCCGATGCCGCCGCTGGCCCCGGTGACGAGGGTGGTGGTGCCGGTCAGGTCGAGCATCGCGGTCCTTTCCGCAGCGCGAAGACGCCCGCGCAGACCAGAAAGACCAAGCCCGCGAGGACGTAGCAGTTTCCCAGCCACTGCTGGGCGGCCGTCCACGTCTGACCGGGCCGGTCGAAGGCCGGGAAGTACCGGAACGGCGCCGTGACGAAGACCGTGGCGATCACCCCGGTGACGGCCAGCCAGGCCAGTGCCCGGCGGCGATCCCGGCGATGGAGCACCACGAAGGCGGCGGTCGTGAACAGCGCCGGGGCGATCCACACCCAGTGATGCGACCACGACGTCGGCGAGATGAG
>NZ_NMQT01000244.1 GCF_002234405.1 Amycolatopsis thailandensis
GCCACCGCGGGAGGCGACGACGACGTACGCGTCACCCTCGCGCAACGGCGAGGTCAGCAGCACGGTGCGCGGCTGGCCGGATTTGCGGCCGATGGTGGTCAGCTCCACG
Organism: Amycolatopsis thailandensis; assembly: GCF_002234405.1. Classification (GTDB taxonomy): domain Bacteria; phylum Actinomycetota; class Actinomycetes; order Mycobacteriales; family Pseudonocardiaceae; genus Amycolatopsis; species Amycolatopsis thailandensis. The sequence continues at coordinate 110 of NZ_NMQT01000244.1, forward strand.
ACGGTCATCCCGGCGACCTGCCAGCCGGCGCGGCCGCCGCTGACCTTCTGGATGACGCGATGGACGGCGTTCATGGTCTTCAGGGCGAAATCACTGGGCATGCGGAGAAGGCTACTCCGCTTTCATCGAGACTTCGATTCCGTCCAGGAGAACCGCCAGCGAGAGCTCGAAGGCCTCTCTCGCCTCCTGCTCCAGGTAGGACACCGTCTCGTCCTCCATCCGGAACGCCTGTTCGCCCTCCATCCAGGTCAGCGTCGGGAACCGTTCGGCGAAGTCCGGCGAGACCTCCCGCAGATGCGCGGACCGCGCGTACCACCACTCGTCGTCGGACTGCCCCGTCGCCTTTTCGGCCTGCCGCGCCTCGGAAGCCGTCCTCGCGGGCTCGCGCACGCACGAGTACAGCGCGCTGACCAGCCTCCGCAGCATCACCGGGCCCAGTCCGGTCCGGCGCAGGATCTTCACCAGCGCCTCCAGCACGACGTACTCGTTCGGCCCGAGCACCGGCCGGGCCTGCGAGATCTGCAAGACCCAGGGATGGCGCAGGTAGAAGGCCCAGAGGTCCTCCGCCCAGCGCGTGACGTCGGCCCGCCAGCCGCCTTCGCCATGGGAGACCGGAAGCTCGGCGAGCGCCTTGTCGTACATGAGAT
>NZ_NMQT01000245.1 GCF_002234405.1 Amycolatopsis thailandensis
CACGAACAACAGCGCCTTCGCCATGGTGTTCGGCTACAACGGTCTCGCGCGGGTGGGCATCAACCTGCCCGGCGCGGTGCCGGACGCGGGCCGCGCGGGCGGTGCGCCGGCACTCGGTCCGCCCGACCATCCGCTGGATATGTCGGAGGCCGGTCCGGGTGACGTGGGCCAGGGCCCCGGCGACCGGGGACCCGGGCCGGGTGACACCGGACCCGGTGACACGGGACCGGGAGCAGGTCAGCCTGGACCGGGCGACATGGGGCCCGGCGACACCGGCCCGGGTGACACCGGACCCGGCGACACCGGTCCCGGACAAGGTCAGCCGGGGCCCGGACAGAGCCAGCCCGGGCCCGGAGACGTGCTGGTGCTGCCCAACGGCGACGTGATCGTGGGACCGGGCGGCGCGCCGCCCACCCAGGCGGATCCGTCGAAGGTGGAAAGCCGCACGGACCCCTTGGGGTGGAACAAGTTGCTCGACGGCCACCTCGGCGTCGCGATCTCGTGGCTGTTCCCGCTCGCCTTCCTGGCGCTGTTCTGCGGGCTGTGGTGGTCGCGCCGGGCCGAGCGCACCGACCCGGTGCGCGGCGGGCTGCTGATGTGGGGCGTGTGGCTGGTGACCTTCACCTTCGTCTTCAGCTTCGGGGACGTCG
>NZ_NMQT01000246.1 GCF_002234405.1 Amycolatopsis thailandensis
GGAGGCCTTCACGGACCGGTGTTCTGCGGGGCGATCAGCGGGCGGTGGCAAGGGGCCCGGAGGTGTCGCGAAAGCCACTTTCGCGACATCAGATGTCCCGAAAGTGACTTTCGCGGCGCCCGGGTCCGGCCCGTGCGGGCGAGCGACAGACGACACTCACCACTCACGACCACCCCGGCCTGGTGCGGTGGTGGTGTTGTGAAAGCCACGTTCGCAACGTTGAAGGTTGCGAACGTGGCTTTCACAACATCATCCGAAGCCGGCACGTAGGCGAGCGAGTACGACACCGTCGCCTAACCGCGGGTGCTCTCGGCCACCGGGTCGGGTTGAGGGGGTACGTCCGTCTCGATCACCTTCGGGACTCCGCGCAGGCTCCGCAGCGCCACCACCGCGAGGACGACCATCACCGCCGCGCTGCCGAGCATGCTGGTCCGGATGCCGCCGACGAACGACTCCTCGGCCGCCGTGCGGACCGCCGTCGCCACCGGTTCCGGCAGGCCGGTCGCGACCGCCGCGGTGGCGCTGAACGACTCCCGCACCTGGGCGGCCAGATCGGGCGGCACGCCGGCGGGCAGGGTCAGTTCGGCGTGGTAGACCGCCGACAGCACGCTGCCGACCACCGCGATGCCGAGCGAGCCGCCCAGTTCGTACGCGGTGGCGGAGATCGCCGACGCGGCACCGGCCCGCTCGGCCGGGGCAGATCGGAAGAGCGTCGGGGAGGGAAAGGGTGTAGAGCGCGTGGGTGGCAGTAGCATTAGATCACAAAAACACCTAGATATACGTGATGCTGAACAATAGAGGTGTGATACGGGCAGTGAGCATGC
>NZ_NMQT01000247.1 GCF_002234405.1 Amycolatopsis thailandensis
TGTGGAGTTACGGTGGTTATTTTTGAGACTAGGTCGACCGCCGAGAGCTCCACGCTCTCCCTACACGCCGCTCTTCCGATCTAGCGAGCACCCGATCTCGGTGCAGTCGATGACCACCACGCTCACCTCGGACGTCAACGCCACCCTGCAGCAGATCGCCGAGCTGACGGCTGCGGGCTGTGACATCGTGCGCGTCGCGTGCCCGTCGGCGGACGACGCCGAGGCGCTGCCCGCGATCGCGAGGAAGTCGCAGATCCCGGTGATCGCCGACATCCACTTCCAGCCGAAGTACGTCTTCGCCGCGATCGAAGCCGGGTGCGCGGCGGTCCGGGTGAACCCGGGCAACATCCGCAAGTTCGACGATCAGGTCAAGGAGATCGCCCGCGCGGCGAAGGACCACGGCACCCCGATCCGGATCGGCGTCAACGCGGGCTCGCTGGACAAGCGGATCATGGACAAGTACGGCAAAGCCACCCCGGAGGCGCTGGCCGAGTCGGCGCTGTGGGAGGCGTCGCTGTTCGCCGAGCACGACTTCCACGACGTCAAGATCTCCGTGAAGCACAACGACCCGGTGGTCATGGTGCGCGCGTACGAGATCCTCGCCGAGCAGTGCGACTACCCGCTGCACCTCGGGGTCACCGAAGCCGGCCCGGCGTTCCAGGGCACCATCAAATCGGCCGTGGCCTTCGGCGCGCTGCTGCGCCAGGGCATCGGCGACACCATCCGCGTGTCGCTGTCGGCGCCACCGGTGGAAGAGGTCAAGGTCGGGATCCAGATCCTGCAATCGCTGAACCTCAAGGAGCGCAAGCTCGAAATCGTCTCCTGCCCCTCATGCGGCCGCGCGCAGGTGGACGTCTACACGCTCGCCGAGCAGGTCACCGCCGGCCTGGAGGGCATGGAGGTCCCGCTGCGCGTCGCGGTCATGGGCTGCGTCGTCAACGGCCCCGGCGAAGCACGCGAGGCCGACCTCGGCGTCGCCTCCGGCAACGGCAAGGGCCAGATCTTCGTCAAGGGCGAGGTCATCAAGACCGTGCCCGAGCACGCCATCGTCGAGAC
>NZ_NMQT01000248.1 GCF_002234405.1 Amycolatopsis thailandensis
GCCAGCACCTTCTCGTCCGCGGCGGCCTGTTCGATGAACCGCTGGACGCTGGTGGAGAAGGAGTCGTACGGGTGGTGCACGAGGACGTCGCCCTCGCGCAGCGTCGCGAACACCGACTTCGGCGTCTCCCGCTCACCGAACGCCGGGTGCGTGGCCGGTACGAAAGGGCGGTCCTTGAGTTCCTTGCGGTCGACACCGGACAACTGGTGCAGGCAGGTCAGATCCAGCAGACCGGGGACCTCGACGACGTCGCGCGGGTCGACCTCCAGTTCGCGCAGCAGCAGTTCGAGCATGTGCTCGCTCATGTCCTGCGCCACTTCGAGCCGCACCGGCGGGCCGAACCGGCGCTGGGCCAGTTCGCGTTCCAGTGCCTGGAGAAGGTCCTCGTCCCGGTCCTCCTCGACCTCGAAGTCCGCGTTGCGGGTGACGCGGAAGGCGTGGTGCTCGGTGACCTCCATGCCGGTGAACAGCTCGCCGAGGTGCGCGGCGATCAGTTCCTCCAGCGGAAGGAACGTCGCCGTGCGGACCTCCCTCGGCTG
>NZ_NMQT01000249.1 GCF_002234405.1 Amycolatopsis thailandensis
GGCGGCCTGAGCACGCCCGAAGGTTCCGGCTGGGTGGTGTTCCGCCGTGACGATCTCGCCGAGCTCGTCGCCGCCACCTTCGATGCCGTCCGTCCCGGCACTGAGTCCGCCGCGATCGACTGGTCCCAGGCGGCCGAGGTGTTCCCGGGGGTGAGCCTCCGATGAGCGCCCCCACGGCACCGCGTGTGTGGCTCGCCGCCGGCGTCGCCCACCGGCCCGCGCCGGACGACGCGCCGGTGGTGCGCGACGACCTGATGCACCTGTGGTTCCCCGGCGACGACGGGCACTGGCACACCGCCGACAACCGTCACCACGCCGCCTGGACCGAACTCCATGCCCGCTTCGACCTCGTTGAGGTGATCGACCGATGACGTCCACTCACCCTGTACTCCTCGCCGATGTTCCGGCGACCATGATCGCCAGGGTTTCCGAGCTGTCGACGCTCGGTCGCCGCACCATGATCGACGACGAGGTCCAGGCGCTGCGGCCGCTCTTCGCGAGGTACGACGACGCCGAGGACGCCGTGATCGCGCTGCACGCGGTGTTCCTGCGCAAGGCCGCGATGATCTCCTGCCCGGATGACTTCGCCGTGCCCGCGGCTGTGCTGTTCGGACTCGGCCGCGCGCTGCGGCCGGGGTGCCGGATCGTGCCCGATGACGTGGTTCTCAACGTCCTCGCCCACACGATCCGCGCGGCACTGGCCGCCGCCGACGACCGGGACACAGTCGATACCCGGCGGCACCTAGAACTGGCCCGTTCGTGGATGGCGCACGCCCACCTGGG
>NZ_NMQT01000025.1 GCF_002234405.1 Amycolatopsis thailandensis
CGCGGCCCCGGCGCTGGTCGTCGTCGGCGCGCTGATGATGAGCCAGGTGAAGGAGATCGACTTCTCCGACTTCACCATCGCGCTGCCCGCGTTCCTGACCATCGTGGTCATGCCGTTCACCTACTCGATCGCGAACGGCATCGGCGCCGGCTTCGTCAGCTACGTCGTGCTCCGCGCCGTCTCCGGCAAGGCGAAGGGCATCCACCCGCTGATGTGGGCCATCGCCGCCATGTTCGTGGCCTACTTCGCCGTCGGCCCCATCCAGGCGGCGTTCAACTGACCAGCGGTTATGTCATCCGTGGGCGATCTCACGGGCCGGCGATCCGATCGTGAGGTATGCTAACTATATGTCCGGAGACACGCACGAGCGCTCACTGGCGAGCCGCCTGCGTCTCGCGGTGGTGCGGCTCAATCGACGGCTACGGGCCCAGCGGGCCGGTGACGGCATCTCGCTGACCCAGGTTTCGGCGTTGTCGACGTTGCACAAATGCGGTGCGCTGACCCCTGGCCAGCTCGCCGCGAAGGAAGGCGTCCAGCCGCCCTCGATGACGAGGGTGATCGCCGCGCTCGAGGAGATGGACTACGTCGAGCGCAGGCCGCATCCGACGGACGGCCGCCAGGCCATCGTCGAGTTGTCCGGCCGCGGCCGGGCCTACGTGGTCGAGCAGATCACCGCGCGGGAGATCTGGCTGGACAAGCAATTGGCGGAGTTGAGCGCCGAGGAACGCGAAGTGCTCTCTCGCGCCGCCGAGATCATCGACAGGATGGCGGGGAACTAACAGCGGTGACGACCACGGGTAACGAAACTGAGTGTCCTTCCAAGACCACCGTTACCCGGGAACCCGCTCCACCGCCGCCACCTCCCGCGCGCGAGAAGCCGCGCGGGAGCATGTTCTCTTCGCTGAAGGTCCGCAACTACCGGCTCTTCTTCACCGGCCAGGTCATCTCGAACATCGGCACCTGGATGCAGCGCATCGCGCAGGACTGGCTGGTGTTCACCCTCAGCGGCAACGACCCGATCGCCCTCGGCATCGCGGTCGCGCTGCAGTTCGCGCCGACACTGTTCCTCTCGCTGTGGGCCGGGGTGCTGGCCGACCGCGTCGACAAGCGGCGGCTGCTGATCGGGATCCAGATCGCCGTGCTGGCGCAGGCGGTCGTCCTCGGCGCCCTGGACCTGAGCGGGATCGCGGCGCTCTGGCACGTCTATCTCCTCTGCTTCACGCTGGGCTGCACGGCTTCGCTGGAAGTGCCCGCGCGGCAGTCGTTCGTCGCCGAGATGGTCGGCAGGGACAAGGTCACCAACGCCGTCGCGCTCAACTCCTCGATCTTCAACATGGCGCGCATCGTCGGCCCGGCCATCGCGGGGTTCGCGATCACCTGGGTCGGCACCGGCTGGCTGTTCATGGCGAACGCGGTGAGCACCGGCGCCGTCATCGCCGCGCTGGTGATGATGAACCCGGACAAGCTCTTCCGCGGCCCGGCCATCCCGCGCGAGAAGGGGCAGCTCGTCGAGGGGCTGCGGTACGTCCGGCGGCGCAGTGACCTGATGACCGTGATGGTGCTGGTGTTCTTCGTGAGCACGTTCGGCATCACGTACTTCACCTCGCTGCCGATCGTCGCCGCGAACGTCTTCCACACCAACGCCGACGGCTACGGCCTGCTGTCGACGCTGGTCGCCGTCGGCACCTTCACCGGCGCGCTGATGTCGGCCCGCCGCAACACCCGCGGTGGTCCTCGTGTGCGGCTGCTGCTGATCTCGGCGTTCCTGCTCGGCGCGTTCGAAGTGATCACCGCGTTCATGCCGACGTACCTGACCTTCGGTCTCGCGCTGATCCCGCTCGGCTTCGCCACGATCACCTTCCTCAACACGGCGAACGCGCTGGTGCAGACCGCGGTCAGCCCGGAGATGCGCGGCCGCGTGATGGGCCTGTACGTGCTGGTGCTGATCGGCGGGAACCCCATCGGTGGCCCGATGACCGGCTGGATGGCCGACGCCTTCGGCGGCCGCTCGCCGTTCTACATCGGCGGCGCGATCTCGGCGATCGCCGCGATAGCCTGTGCCGTCGTGCTGATCCGGCGCGGCGGGGTGAGCCTGCCGGTGCGGCGGTTCGGCAACGGGCTGCGCGTGCTGAAGAGGGAGCGAGTGTGAACAGACTCGGCGTCGAACCGTCGGTGACCCGGTGGGACGGCGGCGAGGCCCGGTTCCTCGGCTGGACGATCGACGGCGCCGCCCTGCGCGACCTGGTTCCCACGCAGAATCAAACGCCGTTGTTCCTGGACGACGACGGGTGGCGCGAGACCGCCGTCGCGACGCTGTCCCGGCTGCTGGGCGACTTGCCGGGCGATTTCGACGACGGCCGGGTCGCACTGGATTTCTGCCCGCTGTGCGGCGACCTCGGCTGCGGTGCTTACAGCGTCGAGGTCGTCTTCGGTGACGACGTGGTCGAGTGGCGGAACTTCGGCTGGCAGACCGACTACGAACCCTTCGATGACCCGGACGAGTACAAGTTCACCGGAGCCCTTTTCGATCGGAAGGCGTACGAGACCCTTCTCCGCGACCTCCTGTCGAACTACCGCGCCTAGGGCCCGAGCAGCGGCGGCACCATCTTCTCGGCGAGCGCCTGCAGATCGCCGGCGCCCTTGAACTTCAGCGTCTGCCCGACCGGATCTTCGGTGAGCTGCACGACGACGCCTCGCCCGTTGACCTGGGCGGGCCGTCCGGCGATCGTCGTGGTCGGTTTGACCACCGAGGACAGCGCGCTGTAGTCCGCGGTCGTGCCGTTCAGCTCGCACGACGCGAAGAAGGTCGGTTTCGCCTTGTCCGCGGGGACTCCGAGCGCTCGGCCGAGTTCCCCGCACAACAGCCAGGACATCACCGGGAGTGGTTTGTCCTTGAGTGGCCCGGCTTCGACCGGTTGCGGCGCGATCTCGCCGTCTTCGCCGATTTTCGGCAACCGCGGCCCGGGCGGCATCGCTCCCGCGATCAGCGCCTCGGCGAGTGCCTTCGCCTTGCCCTCGGCCTCGGGCGTCTTGACGGCCCGGCTGCGGACGGCGACGTTCAATACCGGCGACGCGCCTTTGTGTGGCGCGACCTCGATCAGTTCGACGCTCAGACTGATGGTGCCCATCTCGGTGGCGATGACCGCGAGCTTGCCCGCGACGGTGGTCCTGGTCGGCAGCCCGCGGCTCGTGCTCTCGGGCAGCGCCGGGATCATCTGGGCGGTGACGTCGAACTGCGCGGTGACAGCGTGGCAGGACCCGCTCGCCTCCCGGAGCGTGCGGCCGCCGAGGATCTCCTCCCAGCGCTGCTCCGGGATCGCCTGGCACAGCACCTGCGCGCCGGTCTCACTCGTCAGCGCGGCCACCATCTCGCCCGTCGGCATCAGGACCGGGCGGAGCGCGTTCTCCGGCTTGGACGGCCAGGTTTCGGGAAGTTCGCCCTCCGCGCTGGTGCCACCCTTGTTCAGCAGGGTGATCGCGACGAAGATGCCCACGCCGAACAGCAGCAGGACGCTGGTCAGCGCGCAGCCCGCCCAGATCCACATCGGACGGTCGGTCTTGCGGGCGATGGCGCGGTAGTCGTTCGGGGTGGCCACGGGGTCAAGCTAGCCGCTCGGGGGCTCGCTGTCCGGCGAAACGCCAACCCGCCGCGCCACTGGCACCATGCTTGCCCCCAATGTGGCATTGGGGACGCTCAATGTCCCCAATGCCACATTGGGGGCGGGAGAGCCGACCACTCGCAAGAGGGAGGCGGAAGGGTCGCCGGAGGGAACCGGCCCGAAGCGCGTCCGACGATGCTTCAAGGCATGACCAGCACAGCGTTCCGCAGCGTCGCAGGAGTGCCCAGATGGGCGAAGTGGTCGGCGCACACCGTCGCCCTGGTGAACGTCCCGTCCGGAATCTGGCGGCTCGGGCTGGCCGTGGGGATCCCGTTCGGCCTGGCACAGTCCGAAATGGACGCCATGAAGACACCCGGCTGGGGATCGCTCTACCTGGTGTTCCTCGCCGTGTTCTCCGAAGCCGTCGCTTTCCTGGCTCTCGGTCTCGTCCAGCCGTGGGGCGAGGTCTGGCCACGCTGGATCCCTTTCGTGGGCGGCAAATCCGTCTCCGCCCGCAAGGTCGTGATCACGTCCTCGCTCGGTGTGCTGGCCACGACGATCTACGCCGGGCTGTTCGTCTACACGACCTTCAACGCCGACATGGCGGGCGAGCCCTGGGCGGACTGGCTGATCGCCATCGTCTACGTGCCGCTGTTGCTCTGGGGTCCGCTGCTCGCCGTCGTGACGTGGCACTATCACCGGCGTCGCGCCCAGGCGTCGATCAAGGTCTGAAGCGCCGAACGATCACTTCCACCTGGCGGACGGAGGCGGTTCCAGCGCCTCCCGCAGATCGCCGCCTACCTCGTCCGCGACGTCTTCCACGGTCCACGTCTCCCGTTCGAGGACAGGGTCCTTGATCGCGGTCTGCCGGAGCACGCACAGGATGTCGCCCCGGAACCGCAGGATCTGCCCGGTGATGCCCGCCGAGAGTTCGCTGAGCAGGTAGGTCACCAGCGGGGCCACCCGCTCCGGCGTGTGCTCCGGGGTCTGGACGACGCTCGGGTCCTTCCAGGCCATCCGAGTCCAGGCCACCGGCGCGACGGCGTTGACCCGGATGCCGTGTTCGGCCAGGTCGGCCGCCCAGGAGGCGGTCATGGAGGCGACGGCGCCCTTCGAGGCCGAGTACGCGGCCGCGCGCCGCTGGCCGATCATCGAACCGGAGCCCACGTTCACGATCACGCCGCCGCCCCGCTCGCACATGACCGCGGCCGCGGCGGTCCCGCAGAACAGCGGGCCCAGCACGTTGACCTCGACCACCTCGCGCATCTTGGCCGGATCGTCGGCCCACGGATCGGCGCGGTAGTTGACGCCGGCGTTGTTGACCAGTCCGTCGAGCGAGCCGAATTCGGTGACGCACTGGTCGATCAGCCCGGCGGCCGAAGCGGCTTCGGCGATCGAGCGGTCGTTGGCGACGGCGCGTCCGCCGAGCGACCGGATCTCCCCGGTGACCTCCCGTGCGAGGTCACCGTCCACATCGTTGACGACGACGGCGGCCCCGTGTGAAGCCGCGTGCAGCGCGAAAGCCCTGCCCAGACCCTGCCCGGCTCCGGTGATCACCACGGCTTTACCGCTCAGATGGCTCATGAGACCAGTGTGTAGTCACTCGGACGGGTGAGATCGGCGTCTCTCAGGCGAACCCCTTGCCGGGGTAGATGAGGTTAGGCTAACCTCATACATGTCCGCTTCGTGGTGGGAGCGGCAGTCAGTTCGGGAACGGACGAAGCCCCGCAACCGGGTCACCCCCGGAGGCGGGGCTTCGTTCATTCCGGGGGTTCATGGTCGATGACCGGCGTCGATCCGGTCAAGGGTGTTCCGGCACTCGGGTGAGTTCGATCCCGAACTCCTTCCGGTAGGCGTCCAGGACCTCCTGATCACTCGAAAGCCTGGTCTCCTCGCGGACGCCGTGGGTCGTGACGATCAGCCTGTCACCCGTCAGGGTGACCCGGCCGTGGGTGCTCGGCAGCGAACAGGTCGGCCCCCGCGTGAAATGCGAGTCCGGTGACGTCGCCTGCCAGAACGCCGTCGGGACGAACTCGTCCAGCGCCCGCGTCCGCGGCTCGATCCGGTACTGGGGCTTGCCGTCCAAGAGGACGTCGATGTCGCCGTGGGGCGCGTCGAGGAACAGGAACTCGCCGTCCGGGTCGGCCTGCGGCTCGGTGGCGGACAGCCGCAGCGGGAACCGGCTGAACCGGCCGAAACCGACGTCGGCCAGCCATGGTTCGTCCAGTTCGACGCGCACGACGGCGTGGTCGAACGGTGGCCCGAGGGTGCCGTCCGCCCGGAACACCTTCGCGGCCTTCAGATCGGCGTCGAAACCCAGTTCACGCAGCAGGGCGGCGAAGAGGCCGTTGAGTTCGTAGCAGAAGCCGCCACGCCGCCGTCGCACGATCTTGTCGAACAGCGCCTCGGTGTCCAGGACGATCGGTTCGCCGAGGTGGATGCTCAGGTTCTCGAACGGGACCACCGCGAGGTGGCGCTCCTGCAGTACCCGCAGCGCGGCGACGTCCACGGCGGCGGGGCGCTCCAGGCCGAGGCGATCGAGGTATGCGGCGACGTCCATGCGACCACCTTGACACCTCGACTTCGCTGGAGGTCAAGCACGAAAAAGGGCCCTCCCGGAGGAGAGCCCCGTTTCGTGGCGAGAGGTCAGCCGAGCAGCAGGCCGTTGCCACCGGCGACGGCGTTGTCGAACCGCTTGGAGATCTCGGCCCAGTTGAAGATGTTCCACAGGGCCTCGACGTACTTCGGCTTCACGTTCTTGTAGTCCAGGTAGAACGCGTGCTCCCAGACGTCGACCAGCAGGATCGGCGTGGTCGGCAGGATCAGGTTGTTGTGGTGGTCGCGCAGCTGCTGGGTGATCAGCGTCTTGCCGATCGGGTCCCAGGAGAGCGCGGCCCAGCCGTTGCCCTGGATCGTGGTGGCGACCGCGGTGAACTGCGCCTTGAACTTGTCGAAGGAGCCGAACGCCTCGTCGATCGCGGAGGCCAGCTCGCCGGTCGGCTTGTCGCCGCCTTCCGGGGAGAGGATCTTCCACCACACGACGTGGTTGGCGTGCCCGGCCAGGTGGAACGCCAGCGTGGTCTGGAGGCCGACGATGTCACCGAAGTTGCCGGCGTCGCGGGCTTCGGCGATCTTGTCGAGCGTGTCGTTCGCGCCCTTGACGTAGGTCGCGTGGTGCTTGCTGTGGTGCAGCTCGTTGATCTCGCCCGAGATGTGCGGCGCAAGAGCGCTGTAGTCATAGTCGAGATCGGGGAGCACGTAGCGGGCCATCGGCCCTCCTTCTGTCTTCGACACGAGTTTCCAAGGACGAACTTAGTCGTCTTCACCCGTTTGCGGCGACCGGGGGCGCCGCGTTTCTCCCCAGGTGGAACGACTCGTTCTTACCGGCAGTACCCGGTGGGGCCACTGCCTGAAACTCACCCTGCTAGCTCCAGTTAGCTGGAGGTCAAGGCGATGTGACGCCGGTCATCGAAGGAGGGCCGATGACTCTTCGGCTCAGGAGAAGGAGACCGGGATGAAGACGTCCGAGTTCCGGTCGTTCGAGGCGAAGTGATCGCGCCGCGAGATGATCGCGCACGTCACCGAGGGGTTGGAGCAGTCGAGGCCGCTGTTGACTTCGGCGATCCGGATCTGCGTCGTGAAGGTGCCGTTCGAGGCGATGGGCGAGGAGCCGCCGGGGAAGTTGGTGACCCAGGCGGACGGGCCGACGCCGGTGCCGCCCTGGCCGTCGCCGCCCGCGCACGGGCTCGGCTTGGTGCCGTAGCTGTAGTCCTCGGGCACGGCGCACAGCGCGACGTAGTAGCCCTCCGCGGAGTTGAAACCGCTGCCCGTGACGGTGATGGTCTCGCCGGCGGCGGCGAGACCGGTGGCGTTGGAGGCGGAGAGGGTCTTGCCGTTGTGGGTCGCACTGCCCGGCGCGGCCGAGGCGGGGGCGGCGAGCGCGGTGACGGCCGCGGTCGCGGCGGTCGTGACGAGTGCGGCGCGGAGCAGGACCGATCTCTTCGACATGGGAGGTTCCCTTCGATCACAAGGAGGTCACAGCCTTAGGCAAGGCTTACCTATCAGGGAGTGAATATGGTTAGCCTTGCCTAATGTTGTCAAGGGGGTTGCTGTCCACGGTCGCCGTGCTCCTCGCCATCGTTGTCAGCGGTTGCTCGTCACCGCCGTTGGCGACCACGAAAGCGGCCGAAACCGGAGCTGACCTGCAGCCGCTTTCACAGGTCAAGCCCCTGTCGGAGCCGAAGAACCAGGTCGGCCCGAGTACCGCGAGGCTCGCGCAGGCGGACATCACCGGCGGGAAACCGGCGGTCCAGCACCTCCCGGCGGCGATCACGGATCACCAGGGCACGCCGGTCACGGTGACCGACACCAGCCGGATCCTCGCCTTCGACATGTCCGGCACGCTCGCCGCGACCGTGTTCGGCCTCGGCCTCGGCGGCAACGTCGTCGGACGGGACGTCTCCACCGGCTTCCCGTCGGCCAGGGACCTGCCGCTGGTCACCGTGAACGGCCACCGGCTCAACGCCGAGGCGATCCTGGCGTTGCGCCCGACCGTGGTGATCACCGACACGACGCTGGGCCCCTGGGACGTCGTGCTCCAGTTGCGCGCGTCCGGGGTGCCCGTGGTCGTCGTCGACGCGAAGCGTTCGATGGACAACGTCGGTGACATCGTCCGTCAGGTCGCCGCCGCGCTGGGCGTTCCCGAAGCGGGCGAAAGCCTCGCCACCAGGCTCGCGGCCGACGTCGACGCCAAAAAGGCGGAGATCGCGAAGCTCGCTCCCGCCGATCCGGCCCGCAAACTCCGCGTCGTCTTCCTCTACATGCGCGGACAAGCCGGCGTGTATCACCTGTTCGGCAAGGGATCCGGCGCCGATTCGCTGATCGGCGCGCTCGGCGCGGTCGACGTCGCCACCCAGGCGGGGATCGAGGGGATGCGCCCGGTCAACCCGGAGGCGCTGGCCAAGGCCAAGCCCGACGTGATCCTCATGATGACGAAAGGTCTCGAATCCGTCGGCGGGATCGACGGCGCGCTCCAGGTGCCCGGGGTGGCGCAGACGCCCGCCGGGCAGCACCGCCGCGTCGTCGACATGGCGGACTCGCAGATCCTGAGCTTCGGACCGCTCACCGCCGGCGTGCTCGACGCGCTGGCACGGGCCCTCTACGCGCCGGACGACGCCGGATGAACCGCGGCGTCAAGGTGACCGCCGTGTTCGCCGCGCTCGTCGCCGGTGTCGTCGCGGTTTCCCTCGTTTCCGCGGGCAGCGGGCAGTTCGGCGTCCCGCTGTCGCAGGTCTTCGATTCGGTGCTGCACCGGCTCGGGCTCACGGAAACGCGGCTCGATCCGTTCGCCGAGGGCGCGCTGTGGCAGGTCCGGTTCCCGCGCGTGGTGATGACGTTGCTGGTCGGTGGGGTGCTCGGGGTCTGCGGCGCGGTGATGCAGGGCGTGTTCGGCAACCCGCTCGCCGAACCGGCCGTGGTCGGTGTCTCCTCCGGCGCGGCCGTGGGGGCCAGTCTGTCCATTGTGGCCGGTTGGACGTTCTTCGGCGCTTTCACCACACCGGCCTTGGGTTTCGCCGGTGGGCTCGTCACGACGCTGCTCGTCTACGCGCTTTCGCGGTCTCGCGGGCGCTCCGAGGTGGTGACGCTGATCCTGACCGGCGTCGCGGTCAACGCGGTCACGATGGCGATCATCTCGTTCCTGATGTTTTCCGCCGACCAGGCCGCCCGTGAGCAGATCGTGTTCTGGCAGCTGGGTTCCCTGGCCGGTTCGCGCTGGCCGTACGTCGTGACCGTGCTGCCGCTGGTCGCCGTCGGGGTCGCGGTGTCGATCGCGCTTTCCCGGAAGCTCGACCTTCTCGCGCTCGGGGAGCGGCAGGCCCGGCATCTCGGCGTGGACGTCGAAAGACTGCGCCTCGGCGCTGTCGTGATCGTCGCGCTGATGGCGGCCGCGGCCGTTTCGTACTCGGGGATCATCGGGTTCGTCGGGCTGATCGTGCCGCACGGGCTGCGGATGCTGCTCGGTCCCGGGCACCGCGTGCTGATCCCGGCGAGCCTCTTCGGTGGCGCGCTGCTGCTCGCCGCGGCGGATCTCGGCGCCAGAACCCTTTTCACCTACGCGGATCTGCCGATCGGCATGCTGACCGCGCTCGTCGGCGGGCCGTTCTTCTTCTGGCTCCTGCTGCGCACCAGGCGGCGTTCGGGAGGCTGGGCGTGAAGTTCTTCTCCCGGCGTGAAAACACCTTGCCCCGGCACGCCGGACGCGGTGCCGAACTCGATCGCGTCTCCTATGCGGTCGACGGGAAAACGCTGCTGCGTGAGGTCTCGCTGAGAGTGCGCGCGGGCGAGGTCCTCGCCGTCGTCGGCCCGAACGGCGCGGGCAAGTCCACGACGCTCGGGCTGCTCGCCGGGGATCTCCGCCCGGATTCGGGGCGCGTCCTCGTGGCCGGGACGGAGCTGGGTGGCTGGAGCGGGATCGAACTCGCGCGGTTGCGGGCGGTACTGCCGCAGCAGAACACCGTGACCTTCCCGTTCACCGTCGAGGAAGTCGTGCGGATGGGCAGAACCCCTTGGGAGGGAACGGAAGCCGAGGACTTCGACGAGACCGAGATCGCGGCCGCGCTGAAGGCGACCGGGATGACCGGGTTCGCCGGACGCCGGTTCACCACGCTGTCCGGCGGCGAGCAGGCGAGGGCCGCGCTCTCGCGGGTGCTCGCGCAGCGGGCGGGACTCCTGCTGCTCGACGAGCCCACCGCCGCCCTGGATCTGCGGCACAGCGAGGAGATCCTCACGCTCGCGACACGGCGGGCCGAGGCCGGGGATGCGGTGCTCGTCGTCCTGCACGACCTCGGCCTCGCCGCCGCGTACGCGGACCGGGTCGCGGTGCTGTCGGACGGGGAACTCGCCGCCGAAGGCACGCCCGCCGAGGTGCTGACCGAGTCGCTGCTCAGCGAGGTCTACCGGCATCCCGTGGAAGTCCTCACCCATCCCCGCACCGGGAAACCGATCGTCCTGCCCCACCGAGCGGCCGAGGAGCGCCGATGAAACAGCTGATGAGAGTGGCCGTCGCAGCCGGGCTGCTCATGATCGCCGCACCCGTGCCCGCCTCGGCGGCGGGCGCGGCCGTGACGTTCTCACCCGGTGCCGCGGACCCGGACTACGCGACCTCCTTGCAGGTCAAGGGAACAGGGTTCCAGTCCGTGCCCAAGGGGTACGGCGGGATCTACCTGCTGTTCGGCTGGGTCGCCGACGGCGCGTGGCAGCCGAGCCAGGGCGGCGCGGCAGGCGAGACCTACCGGTACGTCAAGGACAAGGAAACCAAGGACAACAACGGCTTCCAGCGATTCCTGGCCTTCCCCGGCAGCGACACCGCGTCCGCGGCCAACGGCGAGCTCGCCGCGAACGGGACCTGGTCGACGAAACTGGTGATCCCCGGCGCCCGGTTCAAGGCGGCCGACCGGTCCGGGAAGGTCGTCGACGTCGATTGTCTCAAAGTCCGATGTGGACTGATCACGGTCGGCGCGCACGGCGTGGTCAACGCCACCAACGAGACTTTCACTCCGGTGACGTTCGCGGTGCCGAAGGCGCCCACGACGCAGGCCGCCGCGCCACCACCCCCTCCGGCTTCGTCGGCGCCGCAGCCCTCCTCCGGCGCGGCGCCGGCGTCCTCTTCGGCGCCACCTATGTCCACTGTGGAATCCACGCCCGCGGCGACTCCGGCTCAGGCCGTGCAGCCTGCCGCGCAGAGCGGGGAATCCGGTTCGTGGTGGTGGATCGCCGTCGTGGCGGGCGTGGTGCTGATCGCCGCGCTCGCCGTCCCCCTGATCCGGGCCCGCAAACGGACCCGAAACGCGGAAGGTGAATGAAGTGTCCTTGCGAAGATGGGGCGCCGCGCTGGCGGGTGCTGCCCTGGTGGCCGGAATCGCCGTCACCCCGGCGCTCGCCGCCGATCCGTTCACGCCGAAGGTGACCGTGACACCGAGCACCGGACTCGATCCGGCGGGGACGAAGATCGTCGTCAAGGGCACCGGGTTCGACCCGGCCGCCAACGACGGCAAGGGCTTCGGCCTGCGCGTGGGCCCGGCGAAGCCCGACGTCCGGGACCGCGCCGGTAAGGATTTCCAGGTCAGCCGCCTGATCAAGAAGGGCGCCGTCGGCACCCAGATCCCGCTCGGCGACGACGGGAACTGGGAATACGCGGTCACGGTCAAGGCCGAGTACGTCGCGAGCGGCACGACCTACAGCGCGAAGACGCAGCCGTTCAGTGTCTTCGTCTTCGGCTGGGACACCCCGGTGCTCACCTGGGACAGCACGACGCCGGTGAAGTTCACCGGAATCGGTGACCCCGATCCCGGTCCGGGGGACACCGCGGCCGGGGTCGGCTGGGGCGTGAGGCAGTCCTGGCGGAGCTACATCACCCGCGGCGGCACGGTGACACCGTCGAACGGGGCGACACTGGATTCCTCGGCGCCGAACGTCGAGCCGTTCCCGTACCGATGGAAGTACGGATCGTCCACATGGGACTCCGGCAAGGGCACGGTCTCCTACGCCGGGCAGGTCACCTACACGTTCGAGGCGCACACGATCTGGGACTTCACCATCGCCGATCCCCGGATCGCCATCGCCGGTGACGGCACCGGGAAGCTCACCGCGAAGATCGGGTATTCCTTCTACGGGACCAAGACCGCGCCCCAGAAGGTGCGGACGCCGTCCGACGTCGTGTTCGCCGACCTCAAGCTCAAGGCGCCACAGCAGGTGGGTGACGGCGTCGTCGTCGACATCGAGTCGGCGAAACTGACCAAGGAGGGTGCCGAGGCGTTCGCCGACTTCTACAAGGAGGGCGACGCTCTCGACACGGGCCAGATCGCCTTCCCCGGCAAGAGCGGCCCCGCGCCCACTTCGAGTCAGCCCACCAGTTCGGTGCCCACGAGTTCGGTTCCGACCTCGACTCCGACCTCGACTCCCGCCTCGACGACGTCCTCGGCGTGTGTGCTGACCCCGGACTCCGCGAAGCAGGGAAACCTGTTGTGGGGCTTCAAACAGAGCTTCCGCCGCTATGTCGCGACCGGTTCGGGCACGTCTATCACCGCTTCGGACGGTGTCGAGGTCACCGATATCGACAAGATCGACGGGACGGGGCCGCTGAGCGGGGCCTACCGGTGGGGCTTCGACAGCGTGCGGTACCAGTCGGCGAGCGAGTTCACGACGCAGTTCCGGGGCAAGGTGACCTTCGCCTATCCGAGTCACTCGTTCGAATTGTCGATCGGGCGGCCGAAGGTGGTCGTGGCGCAGGGGAAGGGCACGCTCTACGCCGACGTGGAACTGAAGACGACCAGCGGGGCGCCGTCGCCGCCCATCAATCAGCCTGGTGTGGAACTCGCGTCGCTGGACCTTGCGGCGGCGAAGACCACCGAGGGCGCGGGCGTGCTGAGTGTCGCCGGGATCAAGGTCACCCTGGGCAACGCGGAGGCTTTCGCGAAGTTCTACACGGTCGGCGAGGTGCTCGACGAGGCCGCGGTGACGCTCGGTGCCTCGTGCGCGAACCTGCCGGGCGGTTCCGGGCCCGGCTCGGGTCCCGGTGCCGGCTCGGGCTCCGGCTCCGATGATCTGGTGCCGGACGTGAAGTACCGGCCGGACTCGGCCCTGGCCTCCACCGGTGTCGAGAGCGGCGTCTGGCTGCTCGGGGGACTGGTGCTGCTGGGCGCCGGACTGCTTCTGGTGCTGGTGGTGCGTCGCCGGACCGTGTAACGGTCGTGAGTGGCTAGGACGGTTAGAGCGGACCGGCAACCTACCCACGCGTGACCTGCGTGAGAGTGGCGTTTCCGCGTGTGCCGGGATCGAAGCAGGCCTTCTTCGCTGCCTTGAGGGCAGGGTTCGGACCGGTCAGGGCCCGAGTCTCCACAGGGGACACTTAGCGGCGATTGAGCGTCCGATTTGTGCCCGTATGGGATGTTCTGTGCAGGGTCGTGAGTGATAAGGAGGGTTAGAACCCTCTTTATCACTCACGACCCCTTCGCAAAGCCAGGCAAAGTTCCCAAAACGGGCGTTCCGGCTGGCATAGGTGTCTCATGTGGACGGCCGAAGTCGCGATCTACTGGGCGCCGGACTGCTTCTGGTGCTGGTGGTGCGTCGCCGGACCGCGTAAGCGATGTCATGAGGGGTCCCCATGGGACGGAATTCGTCCCATGGGGACCCCTCATGACACACGGGACCGAGGTCAGGCCGCCCGGTACGAGTCCAGCTCGCTCGCCAGCTCGTCGAACACCGCGATGTTGCACTCGAAGGCCACGATCGCCTCCTCGATCAGCCGCGCGCGCTCGTCCTCGCTCCACGGCGCCGAGTTCAGCCGCTCGCGGTAGCCGTCCCGGAACTTGGGCGCGCTGCCCAGCTGGTCGAAGTGGTAGAACAGCGACCCCGCGTCGCGCACCTCGTACTCGCGCTCCAGCAGTCGCCGGATGACCTGGCCGCCGGCGATGTCGCCGAGGTAGCGGGTGTAGTGGTGGGCGACGAACCCGCCGGACCAGTCCGATGCCTCGGCCACGCGCCGCGCGTAACGCTCCGTCGAGGCCAGCGGGCGGACGGTCTCCCGCCAGTCCGGGCCGACGAGGTGTTCGAGGTCGCGTTCGAGGCTCGGCAGCCGCCGCAGTTCCTCGAAGACGAACTTGCCCGCCACCGGGTCCGCGGCCAGCTTGTCGGCGGCGCGCTCGATGGCCTGGTAGATGAAGTAGTACTGGATGGCCAGCCGGGTGTAGCCCTCCAGCGAGAGCTCGCCGCCGAGCAGCGCGTTCATGTACTCGGAGTGGTTGGCCCGCTCGTGGGCGGCCATGGTGGAGGCGCGAAGGTTCGCGGAGAACGGCCCGGATTCGACGTCGGTGGTCACCGGCATGGACACAGCCTCCAAGCATCGATCTGACATGCTGTCAGAAAGAGCGTAAGGCACAACCGCGAGTTAGGCTACCCTAATCTTTAGGTTTCTCCGTCATGCCGACCGCTCTGAGCACGAATCGGACCGCTCCCTCGATCGCGTCGTCCAGCCGTTCGGGTGGCACGTCGACCACCTGACGGCTGCCCAGCGCGGCGGTGATCATCGGGATCAGCACGTCCGGATCCTCTTCCGGCACTCCCTCGGCGAGGATCTCCCGCAGCTGGCCGGTGATGGGATCCGCGTGCGCGCTGATCCGCCGGTACGCGGCGGGCGCCAGCGCCGACGCGAGCGCCGTCCCCGGCGGCAGGTGGTACTCCGCCAGCACCCGCAGTTGCAGCCGGACGAACGTCGAAAGCTTCGCGACCGGGGTGTCGGCGGTCGCGACGGCCGCCGTCAGCCGCTCGACGTACCGTGTCGCCTCGTCCTCGACGAAGGCGACCAGCAGGCTTTCCTTGTCGGGGAAGTGGTTGTACATCGCCGTCCGGCCGAGACCGGCTTCGGCCGCGACCCCCGCGAGCGTGACCGCGTCGAATCCGCGCTCGTACAGCTGCCCGCGCAGGACGTCGAACACCCTGCTGCGGACCTCGCGCCGGTGCTCCTCCAGCGACCGGCCGATGATCTTGGGCACGAGCCACCTCCTGGAAGGAGACCTTAGGCCTCCAGGGGCCAGGTGTGCACCGGCGTGTCGGTCGCGGACAGCTCCAGGTACCGGCCCAGCATCCGGTTCAGCGCGGTCTCGCGCTCGGCCCCGCGCTCCTCCGCGCGCAGGACGAACTCCCGCTGCCACGCCGCGCCGGTCCGCCTGGTGAGGCAGCGCTGCTCGATGACGCCCAGATAGCGCTCTCTCGCCGCGTCCGAAACATCCGATCGGCGTAATCCCTCGTGCGCCAGCGGCAGCAGGACCCGCAGCACCAGCTCGTCCGGCGGGATCCAGCCGATGCCGGGCCAGTACAACTGCGCGTCGAAACCCCGTCGCGCCCCCGCGTACATGTTCTCCTCGGCCGCCTGGAACGACATCTGTGTCCACACTGGACGGTCGGCCTCGGCGAGAGCCCGCTGGGCGCCGTAGAAGAAGGCCGCGTTCGCGACCATGTCGACGACGGTCGGGCCCGAGGGCAGCACCCGGTTCTCCACCCGGAGATGCGGCATGCCGTCGACGACGTCGTAGACCGGCCGGTTCCAGCGCCAGACGGTGCCGTTGTGCATCCGCAGTTCGGTGAGTTTCGGCGCCTGGCCGGAGTCGAGCGCTTCGATCGGGTCTTCCCGGTCGGTCTCGGGCAGCAGGCCGGGGAAATACCGGACGTTCTCCTCGAACAGGTCGAAGATCGACGTGATCCACCGCTCACCGAACCAGACCCTCGGCCGCACGCCCTGGTTCTTCAGCTCCTCCGGCCGGGTGTCCGTGGCCTGCAGGAACAGCGGGATCCGCGTCTCGTGCCAGAGCGTCTTGCCGAGCAGGAACGGCGAATTCGCGCCGACCGCGATCTGGACCCCGGCCAGCGCCTGTGCCGCGTTCCAATGCGCCGCGAACTCCTCCGGCGCGACCTGGAGATGCAGCTGGACCGAGGTGCAGGCTGCCTCGGGCAGGATCGACTCGGAGTAGCTGCGCAGGCGCTCGGGTTGTCTGCCGGGCAGTGGCGCGCCCTCCATCGAAAGCACCGTCCGCTCGCCGCGCGCGGCGAAGATCCGGTCGTTGAGCAGCGAATACCGCGCGTTGTTGGTGAGCCACTTCTGGTCGAAGTGCTCGTGCCGCAGCGTCGGGAGGATGCCGATCATCGCCAGCGAGGCGCCGGATTCCTCGGCCGTGCGCGCGGCGGCGCCCAGATACGCGCGGAGATCGTCCTCCAGCTGGAGCGCGGACTCGCCGGCCAGCGGCCGCGGCGGCACGTTGAGCTCCAGGTTGTGCTGGCCGAGTTCGGTGGTGAACGACGGATCGTTCAGCGCCTCGAGCACCGTCGTGTTCGTCATCGACGGGCGCAGCTCGGCGTCCACGAGATTGAGTTCGACCTCGAGCCCGATGTTCTTGCGAGGGAAGGAAAAACTCCCGTCGGTGAGCATTCGGGCCAAAGTGTCGAGACAACGCTGGACCTTTCGGCGGTAACGTCCGCGATCTTGCGGTTCACAGGGGTCCGCCGAAAGATTCTTACCCATGTTCGTCGAGCTCCTCATTGGCCACGCTCCGCGGGATCCAGGCGGGACTGCCAGGCGGCCCAACGGTTTCACGCATCGCCTTCGCCCGGCTAGCGGCCAAACTGGTGCTCTCTGTCACTAGGGGTTAACTTACAGCAAAATACGCCCGTTCGTACCACCTCGTCCGGAACGTTCGGACGCGAACGGCGTGCGGTGAGGGTGATGACACACTCTCCCGGTGGCTGAACTGATCACCATCGACGACTCCGGCGACCCCCGGCTCGACGATTTCCGCGACTTGTCCACGGCCGATCGGCGGCCCGATCGGCCGGGCGGGCGTGGCTTCGTGATCGCCGAGGGCACCGTCGTGGTCGAACGGCTGCTCAAATCCCGATATCCGGTCCGCGCCCTCCTCGGCGTGGAGCGGCGATTCCACGAATTGAGCGGCGAACTGGACGGCGTCGACGTCCCCGGCTACGTGACCTCGGCCGAGACGATGGCCGAGGCGGTCGGATTCCATCTGAACCGCGGGATCCTGGCCGTCGCGGACCGGCCCGTCCCGCCGCCGACGGTCGAAAGCGTCATCGACGGCGCGCGGGTGCTCGCGGTGCTCGAAGGCGTCGGTGACCACGAGAATCTCGGCTCGCTGTTCCGCAACGCGGCCGCGCTCGGTGTCGACGGCGTCCTGCTCGGAGCCGGTTGTTCGGACCCGTTGTACCGGCGCAGCGTCCGCGTTTCGATGGGGCACGTGCTGCGCGTCCCGTTCGCCACGTTCGGTTCCTGGCCCGGCGACCTGGAAATGCTGCGGGAACGCGGTTTCCGTATCGCGGCCCTCACTCCTCGTGCGGATTCCGTTTCGCTGCGCCAGTTACGGGATCAAACACCGGAGAAGGTCGCGTTGATGCTGGGTGCGGAGGGCCCCGGCCTGACCGACGAGGCCATCGCCGCCGCCGACGTCGCGGTGCGGATCCCGATGCCCGACGGCGTCGATTCGCTGAATGTCGCGACCGCGGGCGCGATCGCGTTCTACGAGACGCGTCCACCGCTATCGTGAGCATCCGAGCGATCACGAGGAGAACCCATGGAATTGCGGATCCGTGAGGGACGCGCGGTGCTGGCCGGGCCGGACGGCGGAAGCGCGCGCGAGGTGGACCCGCACTCACTCGCGATCGGTTCGGACCTCGCCCAGGCGCTGCACGAGTGGGCGCGTGTCGCGTCGGCCGTCGGCGCCGCCCGCCCCGGCGACTCCGGTGACCCCGACTCCGGCGACACCGGCACCGAAGCCGTTTCCGTGGTCTCCCAGCGAGGTCGTCAGCTCGCCCAGCGGGTCGCCGCCACGATGGGCACCTCGGTGCGGTTCGTCGATCCCGTCTCCGGCGAAGGCGTCATCGTCGACCCGCCCACTCCGGCACCCCGCAGCGAACTCGCGCGCCGCCTCTTCGGCACGCCGGACCCCGCCGGGGAACCGACCCCGTGGCTGACCGGGCTGACCATCTCCGCGTTCGTCGCGGCCGTGGTCGTCGTGGCGATGCTGGCGCTGGCGAACACCCTGGCGCGTGAGACCAGCGGCTGGCTCGCGCTGCTCGCGTCCGCCGTCGTGACCGCCGGGATCGCTCCGTCGCTGTGGCTGGCGCGCCGGGTGCCGATCGTGCGGTGGGCGTCGTTCGGCGCGGCCGCGGGGATCGTGATCGCGTGGATCGGCGTGCTGGTCGTCGTCTTCTAGACGCGTTTGGAGAACATCAGGATCTGCCCGCCCGCCTGCGTCGTCCTTTGCCCGCTCAGCGTGTAACCGCGGTATCCGGCGATCTGCACGACCAGCGCCGGGGAGATCCGGTAGGCGCGCATCGCGATCTGCACGTGGGGCCGCCCGTCGAATTCCCGCGCGAGCCACCCGAGGCGGGAGGTGCGCGGGAACACACAGGTGACGAAGGCGGTCGGGATGATTCCGGCGAAAGCGGCCAAGAACAGCAGGTTGGCCAGCGGGTCCTCGGATTCGTCCGACGCTCCGGCGGAAATCAGCGCCACGACGAGCAGGACGGCGATCGTGACGGGCACGATGCCGTTCAGCCACACGGGGCGGAACCCGGGCCCCGGCGGCGCGGGCAAGGGAAGCCGCGGTGGTGACGGGTCGCGGCCGAGCAGGAGGATCCGGTCGTCCGGATCGCCGAAATCCGCCGCGACCCGCAAAC
The DNA here is from genome assembly GCF_002234405.1 of Amycolatopsis thailandensis. Taxonomy (GTDB): domain Bacteria; phylum Actinomycetota; class Actinomycetes; order Mycobacteriales; family Pseudonocardiaceae; genus Amycolatopsis; species Amycolatopsis thailandensis. The sequence goes on from NZ_NMQT01000025.1 coordinate 18,840, forward strand.
CCTCCGTCTCGGCGACCTCCGCGACACGCCGGGCGGAGAGGTTCGCGTGCTTGAGGCTGATCCAGACCTGGTCCGAACCGCTGATCCGGTTGAGCAGCCAGCGTTCCCGGTCCTTGTCCGGCCGGTCGGGACCGTCGAACCAGGGAACCGGCGGCACGTGCTGTGGCGCGTACTGGAAACTGAGGCAGCCCTGGTACATCGGCGGGATCTCCAGGTAGCCGCGTTCGCGCGCGATCCCGCGGACGTTGTCAGGGTCGAGCCGCCATTCCAGCGGTGACACGTGGGAGTACGGCGCCCCGGTGAACACCTCGTACCGCAACCGGACGGTGCTGATGTACCAATCGTGCATGAGTATCCCCCTCGCACGAGGATACTGAGATCCATGGCCGGTGACCCGCTCGTTTCACTCAGACGGCTCTGCCTCGCGCTGCCGGAGACCTCCGAGCGCCTCAGCCACGGCGAGCCGGCGTGGTTCGTGCGCGGCAAGAAGTCGTTCGTCAAATACGCCGACCGTCATCACGACGACAAGGTCGCGTTCTGGTGCCCGGCGCCGCCCGGCGCGCAGGAAGAACTGGTGGGCGCCGAGCCGGAACGGTTCTTCCGGCCGCCCTACGTCGGGCACAGCGGCTGGATCGGGGTCCGGGTGGACGTCGACGTCGACTGGGCCGAGATCGAGCGGATCGTCACCGACGCCTATTGCCTCGTGGCGCCGAAATCCCTGATCGCGCAGGTCCCCGGACGCACGTAATGGCCCCTCCACCGGAAGGGGCCATTACGTGCGAAGTCAACCTCGTTGCGATCGGACGCCCAACAGGACGTCTTCCCAGGATGGAACGATGGGGTGGTTCTTCTTCCCCTTCGCCCGTGGAGCGGGTTCGGCCACTTCCTCCGGCTCGTCAGCCGGGAGTGGTGGCTCGACATCTTCGTCGGGCTCCGCGAGCGGCGCGTCGATCACCTTCGCGACCGGTTCGTCCGGAGCCGAATCGAGAGTGGGCTGGACGGCTGGTTCCTTGGCGGGGTCCAGCGCCCGGACCGTGCGCGGGGCGCGGTAGGCGTTGGGATTGAGCAGGACTTCGGCGTTTTCGTCGAGCGCCTGCACGGTGCCGCCGTGCGCGCCGGGCGCGAACGCCCAGTGCGCGCGGTTGTCCGAGCGGCCTGCCTTCCAGCTCAGCACGACGACCCACTTGCCGTCGTCGCCGCGCCAGGAGTCCCAGGTCGCCTGGCTGTAGTCGTGGCCGCGCTGCCCGAAGGAGTGCGCGACGACCTCACCGAGGGTCTGCACGTCGGGGCCGTCTTCGCGGATCGGGTGCGCGCGCTGGGCCAGTTCGGCGGTGCGGGATCGTTCGAGCAGGACCGGGTACGCGAACCGCTCGACGCGCTGCACGGTCACGCCGGCGCTGCTCGCGACCTGCTCCACGGACTCACCGGCCCGGATTCGTGCCTGGATCTCGCGTGGCCGCATTTGGCTCTCCAACTCGATTTCGATCTGGCCGAGGCGGGTGATGTCACCCCTCGCCGCCGCTCGCAACCTCTCGTCCGCGGGGAGCAGGAAGCGCGTGCGGCTCGCCGGGTCTTCGCACACGATGGACTTACCGTCCTCGTGCAGCCCGACCACCCGTAGCGCTCGCATTCTCGCCTCCCCGATTCTTCACCTTTGTGGGTGTCCACGTTAAAACGGCGCGTCGCCTTGACGTGTGAGGCGCGCCGATGTCATGTGTCCTGCTCACTATTTTGTTCATGACCGCAAGTGCATTCTGCTGGAGTAATCCACGGCTCGCCGCGTGACGCGCTGGACACACACAGTCACGATCGGGGGAATCTACGGCAGCCGGATCCGGACGACCAGTCCGCCGCCGCGTCCGCCCGGTTCCGCGCCCGCGGTCCCGCCGTGCGCCTGGGCGATGGACCGGACGATCGACAGGCCGAGCCCGGCGTTGCGCGAGTCGCCGGTCCGGTCGACCGACAGCCGCCGGAACGGTTCGAACAGCGCGGGTACGGCGTCCAACGGCACCTGAGGGCCGGTGTTGCGCACCACCAGCGCCGGGTCGCCGCCGATGTCGACGTGGATCCAGCCGCCCTTGCGGTTGTAGGTGATGGCGTTGTGCACGAGGTTCGTGACCAGCCGTTCCAGCAGCACGGGGTCGCCGGACACGGTCCGCGGCCGCAGCCGCGACTCCACGGTGACGCCCGCTTCCTCGGCCATGGCCGCCGCCGACCGGATGACCGTCGCCGCGACCTCGTCCAGGCGGACGGGGCCGCGCGCGGCCAGGCCGCGATCGCTGCGGGCGAGCACGAGCAGGCCCTCGATCATCCGTTCGCTGCGTTCGTTGGTGTAGATCAGGTGCTCGCCGAGTTTCCGGACCTCCGGGCTGACGTCGGGGTCGGCCATCGCCACCTCGACCAGCGTGCGCTGCACGGCCAGTGGGGTCCGCAGTTCGTGGGACGCGTTGGCGACGAAGCGTTTCTGGCTGTCGAACGACACGGCGAGCCTGTCGAGCATGCCGTCGAAGGTGTCGGCGAGCTCCTTGAGTTCGTCGTCGGGGCCGTCGAGGTCGATCCGCCTGTCGAGGTTCTCGACCTCGAGTTTCCGCGCGGTGGAAGTGATCGCGTGCAGCGGCCGCAGCACCCGGCTCGCCATCAGCCAGCCGAGCAGCACCGCGAGCGCGCCGGCGATCGCCAGTGCCACCAGCGATTGCCACAGCAGTGTCGAGAGGACGTCCGAGCGGTATTCGGTGATCGAGGTCGCGACCAGCTGCGTGGCCTGGGCGCGCTCGACGGGCATGATGGTCGCCGTGTCCATCGGGTACGCCTGGGCGCGCTGGACCGAGATGCCCGCGGCGGTGTCGGCGAAGGCGGCCGTGTCCGGCAGCTTCGAACTCACCAGCAGGTAGTTGACGATCAGCAGCGCGAGCCCGACGATCAGGAACGCCCCGCCGTAGAGCGCCGTCAGCTTGGTGCGGACGGAGAGCCGGAGCGGTTTCACGACCCGAACCGGTAACCGGCGCCGGGCACGGTTTCGATCAGCGGCGGCTCGCCGAGCTTGCGCCGCAACGTCATCATCGCCACGCGGACGGCGTTCGTGAACGGGTCGGCGTGCTCGTCCCACGCCTTCTCCAGCAGGTCCTCCGCGCTGACCACGGTCCCTTCGGCGCGCATCAGCACCTCCAGTACCGCGAATTCCTTGGGGGACAAGGGAAGGAACCGGCCGTCGCGGGACGCCTGGTGCCGGGGCAGGTCGAGGACGACGCCGCCGCGTTCCAATACCGGCGGCAGCGCCGGCCGCGCGCGCCGCGACAACGCCTGCACCCGCGCGACCAGTTCGGCGAACGCGAACGGTTTCGTCAGGTAGTCGTCGGCGCCGAGGCCCAGCCCGGCGACCCGGTCGTCGACGTCGGTGGCGGCCGTCAGCATGAGGACGCGCGCCTCGCCGCCGGTCTTCAGCACCGCCGCGCAGACCTCGTCGCCGTGCACGACGGGAAGGTCCCTGTCGAGCACTACGACGTCGTAGCCGTGCACCCCCACCCGGTCCAGGGCCTGGCCGCCGTCGTAGCAGACGTCGACGGCCATGGAGAACCGTCGCAGGCCCTCGGCGATCGTGTCCGCCAGGAGCCGCTCGTCTTCCACCACCAGCACTCTCACCAGGTCAGTCTGCCCCGGATGGGGGTAAGCGCGAGATAAGCGCGGGTCGTCCGGCCGGGTGGTGTGGCCCGGTCGGGTTGGAGGCATCGTGTCTTGGGTACCTGCGGTCGGACGGTTTCGCGTGACCGGTGGGACGACACCCGTGATCAGACGGACGACACGCGTGATTGGGCGGACGGCACGCGGTGGGGACTCGGCCGTCGCCGAATGTCGTCCGTCTGGCCACGAGTGTCGTCCGTCTGATCACACGTGTCGTCCACTCGGTCACGCGAACGGACCGGTCCGGCCTCGGCCCACCTCGGCCCGGTGTCGCGAAAGCCACTTTCGCAACGTTGAAGGTTGCGAAAGTGGCTTTCACAACGCGTTCTGCCGAGACAGAGCCGGTACCTGCGGACGGCTTGGCTCAGCCGGCCAGGTGGCCCCGGCCGAACTCGCGTGATCGGAGCCGTGACTCACGTGCTTGGAGGCCGAACTCATGTGCTTGGAGCCGTAACTCGCGTGATCCGGCTTCAAGCACACGAGTTACGGCGTCAAGCACGCGAGTTACGGCTGGGTGCACCTGCCGCGGGCCGGACCAGTGGGAGCGTAAGCGCGACATAAGCGACTTCGCTTACCGCGCCGGAATCGCCGCCTCCGTAGAAATCGGGTCGCCAAGACGACCGAAGGAGCAGCGATGCGGAAACGACCGATGGCGGCACTGATCGCCGGAGCGGTCTTCGCGCTGGTGGCCGGCTGCGGCGGCGGGGACGGCGGCGACAAGGTCGCCTCGATCTCATCGCCGCCGAGCGCCGGCGCCGGTGACGGACAGCAGGCCGACAACGTGTCCGACGAGGACAAGAGGCGCAACTTCGCGAAGTGCATGCGCGAGCACGGGGTCGACATGCCCGATCCCAAGAGGGACGCCAACGGCCAGGACACGGTCACCTTCGAGGCGGTCGAGGGTGGATTCGACGAGAACAAGATGAAGGCGGCGGACGAGGCGTGCCGCAAGCTCCTGCCGAACGGCGGCGAGATCAAACCGCCCACGCCGGAAGAGCTCGACAAGATGCGCAAGGAAGCCAAGTGCATGCGCGACCACGGCATCGACTTCCCGGACCCCGAGCCCGCGGGCAAGGGCGGCGCCGCCATCGCGCTGGGCGACGCGAACGGTGACCCGAAGAAGTTCGAAGAAGCGGCGAAGGCCTGCGGTCTCGGCATGACCATGAGGGCGGCTCCGGCGAAATGAGCGAACACGAAGGTCCCGGCGGCGCTCGGCGTTCGCGCCGGGCGCGCTGGTTCATCATCGCGGCGGTCCTCGCCGTCGTGGTCGGGACGACGTCGGTGGTCGTGCTGACCAGGGTGACGTCGGAGGCCCAGCAGGTCGGGCAGGCGCCGCCACCGGTCGAAACCGCGAAGGTGGAGAAGACCGACTTGCAGGAGGAGGAAGAAGCGAGCGGAAAGCTGGGCTACGGCGAGGAAAGCTCCCTCGCCGGCCGGAAACAGGGCACCATCACGTCCCTTCCGGACGCGGGCGCCGTGCTCACCCGCGGCAAGGCCGTCTACGGCGTCGACGCCAAGCCGGTCCCGTTGTTCTACGGCACGCTGCCGTTCTTCCGTGACCTCGCAGACGGGGCGGCGGACGGCCCGGACGTCAAGCAGCTGGAAGAGAACCTGAAGGCGCTCGGTTTCGGCGGTTTCGGCACGCCCGACAAGAAGTTCACCTCGGCCACCGCCGCCGCGATCAAGAAGTGGCAGAAGTCGCTGGGGGTCGAGCAGACCGGCGCCTTCGGGCAGGGCGACGTCGTCCTCGCGGCCGGCGAGATCCGGGTTTCGCAGCTCGCCGCGCAGCTCGGCGGTCCCGGCGGCGGCGAACTGCTGAAGTACACCGGCACCGAGCGGATCGTCGAGGTCAAACTCGACGCCGCCAAGCAGGCCATCGCGAAGGAGGGGGACAAGGTCGGGGTCGAAATCACCGGCGGCAAGACGACCGACGGCGTGATCACCGAGGTCGGCAAGGTCGCGGAGAACGGCAAGGACGGCGCCGGGCAGGACGACGGCAAGCCGAAGATCAAGGTCAAGATCAAGCTGGACGATCCGGCCGCCGCGGGGTCTCTCGATTCGACGCCGGTCTCGGTGCGGTTCACCAAGGAAGTCCACAGTGGAGTGCTGGCGGTCCCGGTCGGCGCCCTGCTCGCGCTCGCCGAGGGCGGCTACGCCGTCGAGGTCGACGAAGGCGGCAAGCGACGGCTCATCGCGGTGAAGACCGGCCTGTTCTCCGGCGGCCGCGTCGAGATCACCGGCACCGGCCTCGCCGCCGGGATGCGGGTGGTGACGACGTCATGACCCCGGTGCTGGCCGTGCGCGACGCCTCGCGCACCTATCCCGGCGGCGTGCGCGCCCTGCACGAGGTGACACTGTCCATCGAGGACAGGGAGATGGTCGCGATCCTCGGGCCGTCCGGTTCCGGCAAGTCGACGCTCTTGCAGCTGATGGGCACACTCGACCGGCCCACCAGCGGCGTCATCGAACTGCGCGGGCACGACGTCGCGAAGTTGCCCGACCGCAAGCTTTCCGCGCTGCGGTCACGGTGGATCGGTTTCGTGTTCCAGCAGTTCTTCCTCAGTGAGGGGGTGAGCGCGGTCGACAACGTCGCGACGGGGCTGCTGTACGCAGGGGTGCCGCGGCGGAAACGGCGCGAGCGGGCGCTGGCGGCGCTCGACCGGGTCGGTCTCGCGCACCGTGCGGGTCATTTCCCGAACGAGCTCTCCGGAGGGGAACGGCAGCGGGTGGCGATCGCGCGGGCGGTCGTCAACTCGCCGTCGATCCTGCTGGCCGACGAGCCGACCGGGAACCTCGACACGGGCAACGGCGCGGCGATCCTCAACCTGCTCGCCACGTTGAGTTCGCAGGGGACGACGGTCGTGATCATCACCCACGACCGGGAGATCGCGGCGGGTATCCCGCGGCGGATCGAGCTGCGGGACGGCCGGATCCGGCTCGACACCGGGACGGGGGTGCCGGTGTGAGCGCGCCGGTGCTCGACAAGACGCCGGATCCGGCCCGGCTCGGCCCACGTGACGTGCTGAACCTCGGCGCGCACGGGATGCGGACGCGGCCGATGCGCGCGGTGCTGTCCGCGCTCGGCATCGGGATCGGGATCGCCGCGATGGTGGCGGTGCTCGCGATCCCGGCGTCGGGCGCGAAGGCACTGCAAGACCAGCTGTCCGCGCTCGGCACCAACCTGCTCACCGCGGGACCGGGCAAGACGATGTTCGGCGGCGACGCGACGTTGCCGGACAGCGCTGTGCCGATGGCGAAGCGGATCGCCCCGGTGACGGCGGCGTCCGCGACCGGCGGCACCGGCGCGTCGGTCCGGCGGACGGACAAGATCGACAAGGACGAGACGTCCGGCCTGTCCGTCTTCGCGGCGACGCCGGAACTGCTCGACGTCATCGGTGGTTCCGTTCGCGACGGCCGGTTCCTCCGTGACGCGACCCGCGACTACCCGGTCGTCGTGCTGGGCTCGGTCGCGGCCGCGCGGCTCGGGATCGACCACATCGACCAGGCCGCCCCGCCGAAGGTGTTCATCGACGGGAAGTGGTTCACCGTGGGCGGGATCCTCGGGCCGACGCCGCTGGCGCCCGAGATCGAGCGGTCGGCGCTGGTCGGCTGGGACGCGGCGGTGCGGCTCCTCGGCTTCAAGGGGCATCCGACCACCGTGTACGTGCGGGCGAAGGATTCGCAGGTCGAGAACGTCCGCTCGGTGCTCGCGCACACGATGAACCCGGAGGCGCCGAACGAGGTCGAGGTGCGTCGCCCGTCGGAGGCGCTGGAGGCGCAGAAGCTGACGGAGAACACCTACAGCGCGCTGTTCCTCGGGCTCGGCGGGGTGGCGTTGCTGGTCGGCGGCGTCGGGGTGGCCAACACGATGGTGATCTCGGTGCTGGAGCGGCGCCGGGAGATCGGCCTGCGCCGCGCGCTCGGCGCGACGAAACGGCAGGTGAGAGGCCAGTTCTTGGCCGAGTCGGTGCTGTTGTCCGGGCTCGGCGGGATCGCCGGGGTGCTGGTCGGCGTCCTCGTGACGTCCGGGTACGCGCTGAGCCAGGGCTGGCCGGCGGTGCTTCCGGTCGGCGCCCTGCTCGGCGGGGTCGGGGTCTCGGCGCTCGTCGGTGCCGTCGCGGGTGCCTATCCGGCGATGCGCGCGGCGCGGCTGCCGCCGACCCAGGCCCTCGCCTAGCTGGCGTTTCGTCCTCTGGATGCGGTGGTTCGCACTGCCAACTACCGCATCCAGAGGACTAACTGCGTGGTGGCGGTGGGTAATCTCGCCGGGTGCTGGTGGGATTGTCGGGGCGGAAACTCGCGGGGGCGCTGCTCGCGCTCGAAGTCGTCGTGGTCGGCGTGCTGTTCACCATGAAGGTTTTCGACGGCCAGGACCTCGAGGTCTACGTCGGCGGTTCCCGGCTGCTCCTCGATTCGGGAGACCTGTACGGCACCTGGGTCCAGACGCACGGCGGCTGGCTGCCCTTCACGTACACGCCGTTCGCGGCGGCGGTGTTCGTACCCGGCACGCTGCTGTCCACGGCGATCGCGACGAGGCTGGTCGGGCTCGCGTCGATCATCGCGGGCGGGATCGTCGTGTACCTCTTCGTCGCGACGCTCAACGGCTCGCTCACCGACCGCGCGAACGTCCGGGGTCGCGCCATCGCCGTCCTGGCCGCGATCGGGGCGCAGGCCGTCGGCGGGATCATGGAGCCGGTCCGGTCGACGCTCGGCTTCGGCCAGATCAACACCCTGCTGATGCTGATGGTCGTGCTCGACGCCCTGCTGCCGGGCCGCGCGCGTACGAAGGGACTGCTGATCGGCGTCGCCGCCGCGATCAAGCTTACCCCGGCGTTCTTCATCCTGTTCTTCTTGTTCCGCAAGGACTTCCGCTCCGCCGCCCGGGTCGTCGCCGGGTTCCTCGGCGCCGGGCTGCTGATGTTCGCGTTCGCGCCCGGCGCGTCGGCGAAGTTCTGGACGGACGTCCTCTTCGACACCAGCCGCATCGGCGATCGCGGCTACGTCGGCAACCAGTCGCTGCGCGGGATGCTGGCGCGATTCGGGTTCGGCTCGGCGGAAGAGATCGTCTGGGTGCTGGCCGCTGTCGTGGTGGTCGCGCTGACCGCGTTCGTGATCGCGCGCGTCGTGGAACCGGTGTTCGCGCTGACCGCCTGCGCGATCGGCGGCCTGCTGGTCTCGCCCGTGACCTGGACGCACCACTGGATCTGGTGCGTGCCGATCCTCGTGCTGCTGGTGTGGCTGCGATCGGCGGTTTCGTACGTGCTCGCCGCCGTGACGGCGGCGCTGTTCGTGATCGCGCCGATGTGGCTCGCGCCGCGGCCCGCCGGGAGCTTCGGCTGGTGGCTGGCGACGGAATCCTTCGTCCTCTACGGCTTGTTGCTCCTAGTGCTGGCCGCAGTCTTCCCCAAGTACGTGAAGGCCCCCTTCATTGCGCCTGGCGCAATGAAGGGGGCCTTCACGGAAAGCTAGCTCAGCCCAGGCGCTCGACGACGTACTCGATGCTCTGGGTCAGCTTCGTGATGTCGTCCGGGTCGATGGCCGGGAACAGGCCGACACGCAGCTGGTTGCGGCCGAGCTTCCGGTACGGCTCGGTGTCGACGATCCCGTTGGCGCGCAGCACCTTCGCCACCGCGGCGGCGTCCACCTCGTCGGCGAAGTCGATGGTGCCGACGACCTGCGAACGCAGCGACGGGTCGCTGACGAACGGCGTCGTGTACGAGGTCTTCTCGGCCCACTCGTAGAGCCGGGTCGACGAGTCGCGCGTGCGCGCGGTCGTCCACTCCAGGCCGCCGTTCGAGTTCATCCACTCGATCTGGTCGGCCAGCAGGAACAGCGTCGACACCGCCGGGGTGTTGTACGTCTGGTCCTTGCGGGAGTTGTCGAGCGCGGTGGTCAGCGACAGGAACTCGGGGATCCACCGGTCGCTCGCGCCGATCTCGCCGATGCGCTCGACCGCGGCGGGCGAGGCCAGCGCGATCCAGAGGCCACCGTCGGAGGCGAAGGACTTCTGGGGCGCGAAGTAGTAGACGTCGAAGTCCTCGGCCTTGACCGGCAGGCCGCCCGCGCCGGAGGTGGCGTCGATGGCGACGAGCGCGCCGTCACTGTTTTCGGGGCGGCGGACGGGCACCGCGACACCGGTCGAGGTCTCGTTGTGTGCCCAGCCGACCAGGTCGGCACCGGCCTCGTAGGCGATCTCGGGCGCGCTGCCCGGGTCGGCCTTGACGACGATCGGGTCGGCGAGGAACGGGGCGCCCTTGGTCACCGTGGCGAACTTCGAGGAGAACTCGCCGTAGGTGAAGTGCTGCGAGCGTTCCCGCACGAGGCCGAACGCCGCGGCGTCCCAGAATGCGGTCGTCCCGCCGTTGCCGAGGACCACTTCGTAGCCTTCGGGCAGGGAGAACAATTCAGACAGACCGGCGCGCACGCGGCCGACAAGGGACTTCACGGGCTTCTGCCGGTGCGAGGTGCCGAGGTAGGTGGCACCGGATTTCGCCAGGTTGGCGAGCTGCTCGTCACGGACCTTGGACGGTCCGCAGCCGAAGCGGCCATCGGCAGGCTTCAGGTCCGCGGGGAGGGTCAACTCAGGTGCGTCGGTCATGTGCCCAGTCTCTCAGGTCGGGACGGGCCTGCTGACAGTCGGTGCCGCCTGTCCGGTATGTGGGATCAGCGAACTCCCTCCCGCCGTCGCCGACCGCCGGGTAGCTTCTCGCCTCATGGCGACAGTGCACGAACGATTCCCCCTGCCCCCTGAGGCGTTGTGGCAGGCCCTCCAGAGCGGGGTCACCGCGGTCAAGGGGAAGAACCCCTACTACGACTCGGCCGCGGGTTACGTCACCTTCTCGACCAGCATGGGCCTGTTCAGCTACGGGCAGACGGTCACGGTGAAGGTCGAGCGGACGCCGGAGGGCTCGGGGCTGGCGATCCAGACGAGCCTGAAGTTCGGTTTCGTCGACTGGGGCGAAGGCAAGCGCATCGCCCGCAAGTTCATCGCGGCGGTGGGGACGGCCGTCGGGCACACCCCGGCTGCCTGATGCCCGATCCGTGGAGACCCAGATGGAGTTTCCTGTTCCTGTACTTCCTCGTGTTCGTGATCCACTGGGTCTTCGGCGAGTGGGACGAGACGACGGCCATCGCCGCACCGCTCGGTTTCGCGGGGGCGCTCGTGCTCGTGTTCGTCCCCGGCCTGCCGCGCTGGGTGTACGGAGACGGGCCGGACGAGATCTCTTCGCCGAAGACCCGCCAGTGGTGGACGGCGCTGCGGTTCACCATCCGGCGTCGTGAAGGTGTCCTCGACGTCGTGTTCGGCCCCTGGGCGCTGGCCACCGCCACACTGGATCCGGACGCGGACACCGCGCGCGGGTGGGCCGTCCTCGACGGCCGCCCGGCGAAGTTCGTCATCGAGAGATGCCCCGGCGAACTCGCCGAGTCGCTGCGCGGCCCGCGCCGGATGTGGGTCGTCGGTGACCCCGACTACAGCGACGTCCTGGTGTGCGCGGGCGGCGGTCGCGAGTTCACGACCGCCGCCTTCCGCTTCCGCTAGCGCCAGCCGTCGGGGTCGACGCCGCCCGGGATGGGCGCGGCCGGGTCGAACGGCGTCCGCGAGAAGATGAACGTCGCGAGGTCGAGGTGGTTCGGCTTCCCCGCCGAGTCCCGCCCGACCCGCAGCGTCTCGCCCGCGTAGTAGGCGTCGAGGCCGACCCAGGTGTCCTCGCCGACCGGTGCGAACCGCGACGCGCGGCCGGGCCCGTCGGACGGCGCGAGCGAGAACAGGCCGTCCGGGAGCAGCCGCAGGTGGTACGGCGTCGGGCCCCAGTGCCACAGCCCGGTCAGCTCCAGCAGCTTCGGGTCCACAGTGGACGGAACCCATTCCTTGGGCATCGACGGTTCGTGCTGTTCGGTCAGGTTCATCAGGTCGAGGCACAGCTGCGTGATGCCGACGCCCGCCGTCGAGTTCGTCAGCACCAGCGCGCCGAGGCCGGCGTTCGCGTCGACCAGCGAGCAGGCGAGGAAGCCCGGCATCGATCCGGTGTGCCCGGCCAGGCGCCTGCCCTCCGTGCGGACCAGCATGACGCCGAGGCCGAAGCCGGTGGACCAGGTGTCGCCGTCGTCCACGGTGACCATTTCGCGCATCTCCGCGACGGTCTGCTCGCTCAGCACGCCACCGGTGTGGCCGCCGAGGAACGCCGTCCAGCGGGCGAGGTCGGTGATCGTGGACCACAGCTGCCCGGCCGGCGCCATCGCGCCCGCGTCCGGCGACGGCTCCGGCATGAGCAGGTCGGCGAAGGGGTGCACGGCGAATCCGTTCGCGTGCGCGCCTTCCGGATGCGGCGAGGTCCGGGTCATGCCGAGCGGGCCGAGGATCTCGGCGCGGACGACGTCGAGCCAGGACTGCCCGCGGTGCCGGGCGACCAGCTCGCCGAGCACGCCGTAGCCGACGTTGCTGTAGTGGAACTTGCTGCCCGGCCGCAGCCGCGTCGCGCCGTCTTTGAGGCTTTCGACTAGCGCGTCCCAGTCGGCGCCGACCGTGCGCTCCCACCAGGAGCCGGGCGATTCCGCTGTCAGGCCCGAGGTGTGCGAGAGCAGCTGCGCGATGGTGGCCGAGCCGAACGCGGTACCCGGCAGATGCTGTTCGAGCGGGTCGTTGAGGTCGAGCTTGCCTTCGTCGCGCAGGCGCATGACGGCCGTCGCGACGAGCGTCTTGGTGATCGATCCGAGCCGGTACTGGGTGTCGGCGCCCGGCGTCGCGCCGTCGACGCGTCCGCGTCCTCCTGACCAGACGAGTTCTCCGTCGCGGACGACGGCGGCGACGATGGACGGGGCGCGGCACGAGGATTGCTCGTGCGCGAGGCGGCGTAGCAGCGCCATTTCGGTCGTGGCAAGCATGAGACGCATTCTGCCTACCCGAGCAGGCCCAGTCGCATAGCGGTGGTCACAGCCGCCGTGCGGTCCGAAACGTCCAGTTTTCCGAACGTCCGGAGCAGGTGGGTCTTGACGGTCGCCTCGCTGATGTGGAGCGTTCGCCCGATGTCGGCGTTCGTGCTGCCCTGCGCCACCAGCCGGAGCACTTCGATCTCGCGCGCCGACAACGGCGACGCCGTCGGGTTGCGCACCCGGTTCACCAGCTTCCCGGCGACCGAAGGGGCCAAGACCGTCTCGCCGCGTGACGCCGCCCTGATCGCTCCGGCCAGCTCCGTGCGCGAAGCGTCCTTCAGCAGGTAGCCGGAGGCTCCCGCCTCGACCGCGCGCAGGATGTCCGCGTCCGTCTCGTAGGTGGTGAGCACGACGACCCGCTGGCCGGGCCGGTCCGCGAGGATCTTCCGGGTCGCGCCGACGCCGTCGAGACCGGGCATCCGCAGATCCATCAGGATCACGTCCGGCTGCTTGACCCGGCTCAAGGCCACGGCTTCGTCCCCGGAACCCGCTTCCCCGATGACGCTGAGGTCCGGTTCGGCCTCCAGCATGCCGCGCAGGCCTTCCCGCACCACGGGGTGATCGTCGACCAGCATGATCGTGATCACGCGGGCACCTCCAGTTCCAGCTTCGTCCCCGCACCGGGTTCGCTTTTCAGCGTCACGATGCCACCGACCTGTTCCGCCCGCGTCCGCATCCCCGCCAGGCCGAAGCCGCCGGTGGGCGCGGCGGGGTCGAATCCGGCGCCGTCGTCGGTCACGCCGAGCCGGACGCGTCCGTCCACAACGGACAGCCGGAGCGACACCTCGGTGGCGCGCGAATGCTTGCGGATGTTGCTCAAGGCCTCCTGTGCCCCGCGCAGCACGACGACCTCGGTGGCCATCGGCAGTGCGGGCAACGGGCCGTCGACCTCGATCGACGCCTCGATCCCGGCCTCCTCGGTCAGCCGTTCGACCTGCCGGCGCAAGGCCTCTTCCAGTGAGTCGGCGGCGAGCGCGGACGGCCCCTGCGCCGCGACCATCGCCCGTGCCTCGGCCAGGTTCTCCCGCGCCGTCCGCGCCGCCAGTTCGAGGTGGCGCCGGGCCGCCTTCGGATCGGTGTCCATTTCGGACTCGATGGCCTGGGTCAGCGTGACGATGCTGGTGAAACCCTGCGCGAGCGTGTCGTGGATTTCCCGGGCCATGCGCTCGCGTTCGGCGGCGGTCCCAGCCTCCCTGGAGAGCCGGGACACCTCCGCCTGACTGGCCTTCAGCTGCTCGATCAACGCGGCCCGAGCCTTGCTCTGTTCGATGATCTGCGTGGTGTAGCGCCCGGCCAGCAGGCTGAAGATGATCAGGATCGCCGTCATCGGCACCAGGATGCGCAACGCGGGCTGATCGAGGCCGCCCCGGACGATCGACGACAGCGGCCCCAGCAGTACCGCGATCGTGGTGAGGATCGACGCCGTCTTCGTCGGCAACGTCATGTAGAGCACGGGGCAGGCGAAGAACAGGATGAAACTCGAGGTGGTGGTGGCGAAGGTGGCGGCGGTCAGCAGGAGCATCAGGATCCCGACGAACAGCCACGGCGTGTCCTCGTAGTCCGGGCCCTTGATGAGGCCGCGGCCCCGGACCAGGTAGGCGACGCCGACGCCGACCAGGCACAGGATCGCGATCGTCTTGTCGACGGTGGCGTCGTCCCCGATGAGGATCAGTGCCGTCGTGGCGACGAAGGTGATCCCGAAGAGGACCTCCCAGAGCCAGAACAGCCGCTCCCAGGCGTTCACCTGCCTTCGTTCGACCAGCGGAACGTCAGCTTCGCCAGCAGCAGCCCCGCCACGCACCACGCCGTCAGCACCAGCGCCACCATCGGAAGTTCCCATGTCCCCGCCATTTCCTGTGTCGCCGCTTCGGCCGGCAGGAACACCGAGCGGAAGCCCTGGCAGATCCACTTCACCGGGAAGAAGGAGGCGATGGTGACCATAACCTTCGGCAGATTGCTGATCGGCGTGACGAACACGCCCGAGATGAACTGGAGCGCGATGTAGATCAGGTTGGTCACCGCGACCGCGCCGCTGACCGACTTCGTCACCGAGCTGAGCGCGATGCCCAGCAGCGTGCAGCTGGTGACGCCGAGAAGGAAGACCCACAGCGCGGTCAGCAGCTTCATCGGGTCGGTGGGCAGTTCGAGGTCGAACAGCAGGCTGCCGACGACCGACATCAGCGCGACCTGGGCGATGCTGGTGAAGCCGACCAGGATGATTTTGCCGATGAAGTAGGACGCGGCGGGCATCGGCGTGCCGCGCAGCCGTTTGAGTGCCCCGGCCTCCCGGTCCGACGCGAGGCCGATGCCGATGCTGTTGAACGACGTCGACACGATGCCGGAGCCGATCATGCCCGCGGCCAGAACCTGGCCGGTGGTGATCGCCATGCCGGGCATCGAGGAGTTCAGCATCGAACCGAGCAGGACCATCAGCAGGGACGGGAAGGCGAAGGTGAAGATCACCTGCTCCCGGATGCGGAAGAACTGCTTGAGTTCGGCGGAGCCCCGGATGAGACCCAGCGACAGGGTGCCGGGGAGGGTGCCCGGGTGGGTCAGCGTGGACTGTGTGGTCACCGGGCTTCTCCGATCAGGTCGAGGTACGTCTCTTCGAGGGTGGGCCGGTGGACCGTCAGCTCCGAGGGCTCGCGGCCGTCGGCGGAGAGCTCGCGGATGAGCTTGGCGGGGAAGTGGGTGCGCTCCTGGTGACTGCCGCGTTCGTCGGCCCAGCGGACGGTGGCCTCCGCCGTCGCCCGGCCACCCAGCGTCTGCGGCGTCCCCTCGGCGACGATCGCGCCGCGCGTGATGACGGCGACGCGGTCCGCCAGCGCCTCGGCCTCGTCGAGATAGTGGGTGGTGAGCAGGATCGTGGTGCCCTCGTGGGCGAGACTCCTGATCAGGTCCCAGAACTGGCGCCGGGCCGCCGGGTCGAATCCGGTCGTGGGCTCGTCGAGGAAGACCAGCTCGGGCCGCCCGATGATCCCGAGCGCGACGTCCACGCGACGCCGCTGCCCGCCGGAAAGGCTCTTGACGCGGGCGCCCGCCTTCTCGGTCAGGCCGACCTTCTCGATCACTTCTTCGGCGTCACGCGGATTCGGGTAGTAGCGGGCGTAGTGCCGGACGGTCTCGGCGACGGTGAGCTCGGCGGCGTCGTTGGCCGTCTGCAAGACGATCCCCAGCCGCGCCCGCCAGGCCCGGCTCGCGGTCCCGGGGTCCTCGCCGAGGACGTCGACGTCACCGGACGTCCGCTCGCGGTGGCCTTCCAGGATCTCGACCGTCGTCGTCTTGCCCGCGCCGTTGGGGCCGAGCAGCGCGAACACCTCGCCTTGTTCGATGTCGAGGTCGATGCCCCCGACGGCCGTGTGGCCCGGGTACTCCTTGCGCAGGCCCCGCGTTTTCACCGCTGTTTTCATACGTCGATCGTGCTTGGGGCGCCGGGTGCCCCGGGACGTCCGCAGGACTGAACCCGGCTGTCAACCGATCGGTGGACACCGGTGTCTCCTCCTCCCGCTTTTAGTCCTCTGGATGCGGTACATGCTTGTTGGAGTGCTGCATCCAGAGGACTAAACGCGGGGGGTGAGCAGGGTGCGGACGGAGGTTTCGAGGGACGGCAGTAGTGCGGCCGGGTCGGTCGAAGTGAGCATCCGGTTCGCGAAGCCGTCCGACAGGGCCAGGACGGCGTCGGCCAGGTCGGAGGCCACGAGGTCGTCCCGGACATCGCCTGCCGACTGGGCCTTCGAGATGTACTGCGCCGTTATCTCCGCGAGTTCGTCGTAGCCGGTGCGGATGAACTCGGCCCACGACGGCAGGACGGCGGCGCGGGCGGTGAAGGCGTTGATGACGATCACCTCCGCGCGGCGCTGTTCGTCGAGCGGCATCGCCTCGACGAGCAGCCGCAGCAGCAGGTCCAGCAGGTTCCCGGACTGGTCGAGGGTGTTCCAGCGCTGCTCCAGGAACTCGCTCGTCATGTCGAGGGCGAAGCGGAACAGATCTTCCTTGGTGGAGAAGTACTTCTGCACCGCGCCACCGGATACGCCCGCTTCCGCGGCGACCGAGCGCACGCTCACGGCCTCGACGCCTTCACGCGCGACGATCCGCAGGAGGGCGCCGGCGATCTCCCGGCGGCGTTCGGTCCGGTCCACGATCTTCGGCACGTTCGCATCTTCCTCTCCGCCGACCCGGTCGGGTCGACCGCGACCACTCCGCGAACGGGCACCCCGATCCACGCGCGGCAGCCTCGTGATCGGTGCCCCCAATGTGGCATTGGAGACGCTCAGTGTCCCCAATGCCACATTGGGGGCACCTTCCGCCCGCAACCTCGCAGCCGGCAGGGGGTGAAGGGGTCCTATCGCTTGCCCAGCAAGCCTCTTTAGAATACAGTCGTATCCGAAAAAAGGGGGGTACTGGGGTGGATGAGACAGCACAGAAAAGGCGGTCGGAGGAGAATCAGCTCGCCGCCGCGCTGACCAAGGGGCCGGCGGAGGTCCTCGATTTCCTCCTGCCGTTGTGGGTGGGAAGCCAGCTCGGCGCGTCGGCCGCCGAGGTCGGGGCGCTGACCGCGCTGGAGACACTGGTGTCGTTCGTGGTCCGGCCGATCGCGGGCTCGCTGGCGGACCGGTTCGACCGGGGCCGGATCGCGGCTGTCGGTGCGGTCCTCTATGGACTGTCCTTTGTGGTCTACGCTGTGACGCCGGGGATCGGTGTCGCGTACCTGGCCGCGGTTCTCGGCGGCGCGGGTGGCGCCCTGTTCTGGGTCGCGTTGCGGGCCCGTGTGGGGGAGGGGCTCGCGCGGGACGACGGCGCGTTCAGCAAGCTGTTCGCGGCCGAGGGCGGCGGCACGTGGATCGCGTTCGTGGTCGCGCTGACCGCGATCGCCTGGATCGACTACCGGGGGGTGTTCTGGCTCGGCGCGGCGGCCTGCGTCGTGGCCGCGGTGGTCTTGCTGAACGCGAAATCCGCGCCGGTGCGCGAGGAAGGAGCGCCACGGCTCCTGCAACTGGGCAAACGGATGCGCCCGATGCTCGCGCTCGTCGCGTTGACCGCGATGGCCGAGGCCGGGGTCGCGCTGCTGCTCCTGATGCATCTGCAACGCGGGCACCGGCTGGAGCTCGGCGAGATCGCGGCGGTGTTCATCCCCGGCTTCATCGTGTACAGCCTGCTGCCGGACTACCTGCACGGTTTCGTCCGCAAGGTCGGCCGGACGCGGGTGCTCTCGCTGGCGATGCTGGCGAGCGCGGTCTTCGCCGCCGGTCTGTCCTTCGCGCCGAGCCCGGCGGTGCTCGCCGTCATGTGGGTCCTGTCGGCGGCCGCGTTCGCCGCGGCCATCCCCGTCGAGCAGGCGGTGGTCGCCGAGGCGGCAGGGCTGAGCCTCGGCCGGGCCATGGGAATCTACGAAAGCGCGACGCTACTCGGAGCGACGATCGGGACCTTCCTGGCGGGGCAACTCTACGGCTCGGACGTCGGCTGGCGCGTCGCCTGCTTCGGCGCGGCGGCGCTCCTGATCTTCGGATCGTTCGTGGTTCGTGGCGCCGTACGGCGTGTCGGAGTTGCGGAGTTTCCCGTGGAACACCGAAAAACGGTGTCACAAAAGGAAAACCCGGCTCCCCGCATGATCGAGGAAAGTCCACAAGAGCCCGAACCGGTGACGGAGGAGGCGAACAAGCGGGCGAACCCGCTCCGGAACTGGGCGATCCATGTCGCGGTGTACGTCCTCGCGCAGGCGGCACTGGCGATGGCCGGCTACAGCTGGCCCGTCGAAGCCTTGTTCGGCGAAGCGCACGACGCGGGCTGGTATTGGAACTCGAGCGGTCACTGGCTGTTGAACCTCGGCCGGATCTGGACCTTCGTCCTGGTGATCGACACCGTGTGGACGGTCGGCCGCGCGCTGCTCAAGAAACGGCCTTATTGACATGTTGTCTAACATGACAATATGTCTCATACGTGGGTGACGGCCAGCGACGGTGTCCGCCTCTCGGTCCGGGTGACCGGTGTCGACGACGCGCCCACGGTGGTGCTCGTCCACGGTTACCCGGACAACGGCTCCATGTGGGACGGCATCGCCGCCCTGCTGGAACGCCGCTACCGGGTCGTCGTCTACGACGTCCGCGGCGCGGGCCGCTCGGACAAGCCTTCGGGACGCGCGTCCTACAAGCTGGACCAGCTGTCCGAGGACCTCGCCGCGGTCGTCGACGCGGTCCAGCCCGAGGGCAAGGTCCATCTGCTCGCGCACGACTGGGGCTCCATCCAGACCTGGCATTCGGTCACCGGCGACAGGCTGCGCGGGCGGCTCGCGTCGTTCACGTCGATCTCCGGGCCGAGCCTCGACCACGCGGGCGCGTGGTTCCGCGCGCAGGTGCGCCCGAGCCCGAAACGGCTCAAGAACGCGCTCGTCCAGTGGGCGCACTCGACCTACATCCTCGGCTTCCAGATCCCCCTGATCCCGCAGCTGCTGTGGCGCACCGGGGCGATGGGCGCGCTGATCGGCCGGATGGATCCGGCGGCGGCCGCGCCGTCCACTTCGGACGGCCTGTTCGGGCTCAATCTCTACCGCGCCAACATGTTCACCCGGCTCTCCCGGCCGAAGCCGCGCAGTGCCGAGATCCCGGTGCAGGTGCTCGCGCCCACTGGCGACAAGTTCGTCACGACGCCGTTGCAGACCGAGATCGAGCGCTGGGCGCCGGACCTGTCCGTCCGCCGGATCGTCGGGACGCACTGGGTGGTCCGCGAGAAGCCTCAGGTGATCGCCGACGCCACCGCCGAGCTGATCGACCACGTCGAAGGTGGTGAGGAAAGCCGTGCGCTCAAGCAAGCCCGCACGGGCGGTTTCGCGCACAAGCTCGTCCTGATCACCGGCGCGGGCAGCGGGATCGGCCGCGCGACGGCGCTCGCGTTCGCGGACCGGGGTGCCGACCTCGTCATCACCGATATCAACGGTTCCGCCGCCGCGGACACCGCGAAACTCCTGCGGGACAAGGGTGTCACCGTCGGCGAGTACACAGTGGACTCCTCCGACGCCGAAGCCGTCGAGAAGTTCGCGCAGCAGGTCAAGGAAGAGTTCGGTGTCCCGGACATCGTCGTCAACAACGCGGGGATCGGCATGTCCGGTCCGTTCCTCGACACGACGGTCAAGGACTGGGAACGCCTCATCGACGTGAACCTGTGGGGCGTCATCCACGGCTGCCGCGTCTTCGCCGAGCAGATGCGCGAGCGGGCCGAAGGCGGCCAGATCGTCAACGTCGCTTCGGCCGCCGCCTATCTCCCGTCGAAGATCCTTTCCGCCTACGCCACCACGAAATCCGCCGTGCTCACCCTGAGCATCTGCCTGCGGGCGGAGCTCGCCGCCGAGAACATCGGCGTGACCGCGATCTGCCCCGGCATCGTGAACACGAACATCACCAGCACCACCCGGTTCGTCGGCGTCGACGACATCGAGCAGAAGCGGCGTCAGAAGTCGAGCAGCAAGCTGTACGCGAAACGCGGCTTCGGACCGGAGAAGGTCGCACGCGACATTCTGCGCGCGGTCGAGAAGGACAAGGCGATCCAGCCGTCGACACCGGAGGCCAAGGCCGCGCTCGTCCTCTCCCGGCTCACACCCGGACTGCTGCGGGCCGCGGCGAAGCTGGACGTCACCCCGTGACCTCCGCCAGACGCCCTCGCCGGATGTCGCCGCAGGCGCGCCGGGAGGACCTGATCCGCGCCGCGCTGGCCCTGTTCGGCTCACGCGCGCCCGAACTCGTCACGGTGGACGACATCATCGCCCGCGCCGAGGTTTCGCGGCCGCTGTTCTACCGGTACTTCTCAAGCCTGCGGGAACTGCAGGTCGAGGCGCTGAAAACGGTCACCGAAGGGCTCATCGACGGCCTGGCCGGGCTGGAGGAAGGGCCGCCCGAAACGCGGCTGCGGGCCGCCGTCCGCGGGCTGATCGACGTGGCCGACCATTACCGCGCGGGGTACGTCGCACTGCTGCGCAGCGGTTCGGTGATCGCGACGTCGGAGACGGACGCGGCGATCGACGAGGTGCGCAACCGCGCCGTCGAGCTCATTCTCGGCGCGCTGGGCGTGCCGGAACCTTCGCCGATGCTCCTGCTGACCTTGCGCTGCTGGACCGCCGTGGTCGAGGGCGCTCTGCTGAGCTGGCTTCAGGAACGCGCTGTGCCGCGCGAGGTGCTCGACAGCTGGCTGGTCGACCAGCTGACGGCGATGCTGGCGACCACCGCTGGGCACGACTCCTCGGTCCCGCGACTGCAATGAAGGGGCCTTTCATAGCAAAATTTGCTATGAAAGGCCCCTTCATTGCGCTTGTCAGGCCTGCTTCGCGACCAGGTCCCAGCCTTCGACGTCTTCCGGCTTACGCGGCTCCGGCCCGACGTACTTGGCCGAAGGCCGCACGAGACGGCCGGTCTTCTTCTGCTCCAGGATGTGCGCGGCCCAGCCGGCGGTGCGCGCCGAGCTGAACATCGCGGGCATCATGTGCGGCGGAACCTGGGCGAAGTCCAGGATCACGGCCGCCCAGAACTCGACGTTGGTCTCGATCGGGTGGTCCGGACGCCGCTCGCGCAGCTCCTTCAGCGCCACCTGCTCCAGCTCCGCGGCCGCTTCGTAGCGCGACGCGCCGAGCTCCTGGCAGGTGCGGCGCAGCACGCGCGCCCGCGGGTCCTCCGCGCGGTACACGCGGTGCCCGAAGCCCATCATCCGTTCCTTGCGGTCCAGGATGCCCTTGACCAGGCCGACCGCGTCACCGGTCTTCTCGACCTCTTCGATCATCGGCAGCACCCGCGCCGGCGCACCACCGTGCAGCGGGCCGGACATGGCGCCGATCGCGCCGGACAGGGCCGCGGCGACGTCGGCGCCGGTCGAGGCGATGACGCGGGCGGTGAAGGTGGAGGCGTTGAGACCGTGCTCGGCGGCCGAGACCCAGTAGGCGTCGATGGCCTTGACGTGGGCGGGGTCGGGCTCGCCGCGCCAGCGGACCATGAACCGCTCGGTGATCGACGCGGCCTCGTCGACCCGCGTCTGCGGGACTGCGGGCTGCCCGATGCCGCGCGCGGACTGGGCGACGTAGGAAAGCGCCATCACCGACGCGCGGGCCAGCTGGTCGCGGGCCTCGTCGTCGCTGATGTCGAGCAGCGGCCGGTAACCCCAGATGGGGGCGAGCATGGCCAGCGCGGCCTGGACGTCGACCCGGACGTCACCGGTGTGCACCGGCAGCGGGAACGGTTCGGCGGGCGGTAGCCCGTGGCCGAACCGGCTGTCGACGAGAAGACCCCAGACGTCACCGAAGGTCACCTTGCCGGCGAGATCCTCGATGTCGACACCGCGATAGCGCAGCGCGCCACCGTCACGGTCGGGCTCGGCGATTTCGGTCTTGAAGGCGACGACGCCTTCGAGACCCGGTCGGAAACCGTCGTCGACCTGGTCGGACGGCTGATTGGTGCTGATCGTGGAGGTACTCACTGTGGTGAAACCTTTCGATGCGCATTCCCCGGCTTTGTGTTCATGCGTGGACGGGATACACGCAGCGAAGGCGCGCCTCATCGCACGGATGGACAAACTTTGCTCCACGTCGGGTCCAGGGGCAATCGAAAGATGTGGTGCTTTCGGTCACGATTACGAGAACGATTCAGTGAAAACGACCCTCGTACGCGAAGAGTTACGGCGGCGTTCACTTTGCGTGTACCGGCCGCCGAGGTAAATCCTGTGTTTCGGGAACCGGCGCCGACCGGTTTCCGGTGATACACCTTTCTCATGCACCTGAGCCCCCAGGAGCGGGACAAACTGCTCATCCACGTCGCCGCGGACGTAGCTCGCAAACGCCTGGAGCGGGGGGTGCTGCTGAACTACCCCGAGGCGGTCGCGCTGATCACCGACCACGTCCTCGAAGGCGCCCGTGACGGCCGGACGGTGAGCGAACTCGTCGCGAGCGGGCGTTCGGTCCTCTCGCGGGCGCAGGTACTGGACGGCATTCCCGAGATGGTCGACTCCGTGCAGGTCGAAGCCACCTTCCCGGACGGCACGAAGCTCGTCACCGTGCACGACCCGATCGTCTAGAAAGGGCCGCGAGTGCGACCAGGAGAGATCATCACCGGCGACGGGCCGGTCGAACTGAACCCCGGCAGGCCGCGGGTCCGGCTGCTCGTGCGGAACCTCGGCGACCGGCCCGTGCAGGTCGGCTCGCACTACCATTTCGCGGCGGTCAATCCCGGACTCGAATTCGACCGGGGGGCCGCGCGAGGGCATCGGCTCGACGTGCCCGCGGGAACTTCGGTGCGTTTCGAACCGGGCGTCGAACGCGAAGTCGACCTCGTCCCGCTGGCCGGGGACCGCGCGGTGCCCGGATTGCGCAAGGAGTCCTGATGCCGTCGATCGATCGCGAGCGCTACGCCGAACTCTTCGGCCCGACCACCGGCGACAAAATCCGTCTCGCGGACACGGATCTGCTCATCGAGGTCACCGAGGACCGCAGTATGGGCCCGTCCGGCAGCGGCGACGAGGTGCTGTTCGGCGGCGGCAAGGTGATCCGCGAATCCATGGGCCAGGGGATGGCGACCCGGGCCGAGGGCGCGCCGGACCTGATCATCACCGGCGCGGTGATCCTGGACCACTGGGGGATCGTCAAGGCCGACGTCGGCGTCCGGGACGGCCGGATCGTCGGCATCGGCAAGGCAGGCAACCCGGACACGATGGACGGGGTGGATCCGGCGCTGGTCGTCGGCCCGTCCACGGAGGTGCTGTCCGGCAACGGGAAGATCCTGACCGCGGGCGGGATCGACTGCCACGTCCACTTCATCTGCCCACAGCTGACCGACACCGCTCTCGCGTCCGGGCTCACCACGCTGGTCGGCGGCGGGACCGGGCCGGTCGAGGGCAGCAAGGCCACCACCGTCACGCCCGGTGCGTGGAACCTCGGCCGGATGCTGCGGGCGATGGACGGCCAGCCGGTCAACGTCCTGTTGCTGGGCAAGGGGAACACCGTCCGGCACGAGGCACTGCGCGAACAGCTCGCCGCCGGCGCGGGCGGGTTCAAACTGCACGAGGACTGGGGCAGCACCCCCGCCGCGATCGACGCCTGCCTCACCGTCGCCGACGAATCCGGCGTCCAGGTGGCGATCCACACCGACACGCTGAACGAGGCAGGCTTCCTGGAGTCCACTGTGGACGCCATCGGCGGCCGGTCGATCAACGCGTACCACACCGAAGGCGCGGGCGGCGGGCACGCGCCGGACATCATCCAGGTCGCCGGGCTGCCCAACATCCTGCCGTCGTCGACGAATCCGACGCGCCCGCACACCGCGAACACCCTCGACGAGCATCTCGACATGCTCGTCGTCTGCCATCACCTGAACCCGTCCGTACCCGAGGACCTGGCGTTCGCCGAAAGCCGGATCCGGCCGACGACCATCGCGGCCGAGGACGTCCTGCACGACCTCGGCGCGATTTCGATGATGAGCTCGGATTCGCAGGCGATGGGCCGGATCGGCGAGGTGATCATCCGGACCTGGCAGACCGCGCACGTGATGAAACGGCGGCGCGGCGCATTGCCGGGCGACGGTGCCGCCGACAACCTGCGGGCTCGTCGCTATGTCGCCAAATACACCATCAACCCCGCGATCGCGCACGGCATGGACCGCGAGATCGGCTCGGTGGAGGTCGGGAAACTCGCGGATCTCGTGCTGTGGGAACCGAAGTTCTTCGGCGTCCGGCCGCATGTCGTGCTCAAAGGCGGATTCCCCGCGTGGGCGGCGATGGGCGACGCGAACGCGTCCATCCCGACGCCGCAACCGGTGCTGGCGCGGCCGATGTTCGGTGCGGACCCGGGGGTCGCGGCCGCGAGCAGCTTCCATTTCGTCGCGCCGGAAGCGCTGGAAAACGGGGTGGCGGAACGGTTCGGCATCGCGCGGAAACTCGTGCCGATCGCGAACACCCGCTCGCGCGGCAAGGCGGACATGGTGCTCAACGACGCCACACCGGACATCCGGGTGGAGCCGGACAGTTTCGCCGTGCACGTCGACGGCGAGCTCATCGAACCGAAACCGGTGACCGAACTGCCCATGGCGCAAAGGTACTTTTTGTTTTGATGGACCTCTCCGCGCTCATCCTCGCCGACTCCCGCTTCCCCGGGGGCGGGCACGTCCATTCCGGCGGGCTCGAAGAAGCCGTCACCCGGAAGCTGATCACGCACGAACGCGACCTGCCGGGGTTCCTCTCCGGCCGCCTGCGCACGGCGGGTGCGCTGGCCGCCGTGTTCGCCGCCGCGTCGGCGCACGCTGCCGCGCGAAACGTCCGAAGTGGACATTGGCGACGGCTCGACCTCGAACTCGACGCCAGAACGCCGTCGCTCGCGCAGCGGGAGGCGTCCCGTGCGCAGGGGCGGGGAACGGCGAGGGCGGGCAAGGCGGCGTGGCCGTCGCCGGTGCTTTCCCGGCTGCTGGAGGAAACCCCGCGACCGCACCATCCGGTGATCGTCGGTGCGCTGATCGGGGTGCCCTTCGACGCGGCGATGGCGGTCGCGTACCTCGCGATCAGCGGTCCGGCGAGCGCGGCGGTGCGGCTGCTCGGGCTCGATCCGTTCGCCGTCAACGCCGTCGTGGCCCGGCTTTCGCACGAGGTCCGGGACGTCTCCTCGCGCGCGGCCGAGGTCGCGGGGGACGACCCGGCGGAACTCCCGGCGCCGGGGTCTCCGGCGCTCGATCTGTTCGCCGAGGCACACGCCCGGCACCACAAGGAAGAGGTGCGTCTCTTTGCCAGCTGAGCATGGTCATGGACACGGTCACGTCCACCCGGTCAACTTCGACCCGACCGCCGCGGAGCCCGATCACTACGACCCGGCGCCGACCGCGGGCCGCGCGTACCGGATCGGCATCGGCGGGCCGGTGGGCAGCGGGAAGACCGCGCTCACCGCGGCGCTGTGCCGGGCGCTCGGCGACGAGGTGAACCTCGCCGTCGTCACCAACGACATCTACACCACCGAGGACGCCGATTTCCTGCGCAAGGCCGGGGTGCTCGACCCGGAGCGGATCGAGGCCGTGCAGACCGGCGCGTGCCCGCACACCGCGATCCGCGACGACATCACCGCGAACCTCGACGCCGTCGAACGGCTGGAGGAGCGGTTCCCCGGGCTGGATCTGGTGATCATCGAAAGCGGCGGGGACAACCTCACCGCGGTGTTCAGCCGGGGGCTCGCCGACAGTCAGGTCTTCGTGGTCGACGTCGCGGGCGGCGACAAGGTGCCGCGCAAGGGCGGGCCGGGCGTGACGACGGCGGATCTGCTGGTGATCAACAAGATCGACATCGCGCATCTGGTCGGCGCGGACATGGACGTGATGACCTCGGACGCGCACCGGATGCGAGGCGAACTCCCCGTGATCACGCAGTCCCTTGTGGACACTCCGAACGCGCCCGCGGTCGCGGACTGGGTGCGCTCGCTGCTCCCGGTCAACGCGGGGTGAAGGCGCACGCGCGGCTGACCGCCTGCTTCGAGGGCGGCCGGACCGTTCTGCGTGAGCTGCGCTCGATGGCGCCGCTCACACTGCTCCCCAAGCGGGGCACCGGTGCGTCGGCGGTGGTGCACCTGGTCAACTCGGCGACCTCGCCGTTGGGTGGCGACGAGCTGAAGCTGACCATCCGCGTCGGCCCCGGTGCTTCGCTGCGGATTTCCGGTGTCGCGGCGACCATCGCGCTCCCCGGGTTGCACGGTGAGGGCAGCTCGTCCCTTGTGGACGTCGTCGTGGAGGCGGGTGGCTCGCTGGAGTATCTGCCGGAGCCGACCGTCGTGACCGCCCGGGCCCGGCACTCTGCTGTGCTTCGGGCCGCTTTGGCGGAGGATGCCTGTCTGCACACGCGGGAGGTGCTCGTACTCGGCCGGGCGGGTGAGCAGCCCGGGTCTCTGGTGACCACGCAGCACGTGACGCGGGGTGAAGTACCGGTACTTCGGCAGACGCTGGAGATCGGGGACTCCATTTTGGACTCCAGTCTGGCGCATCTGGCCGGACGGCGGGTGCTGGCGACCGATCTGGTCGTCGGTGGCCCTTCGGTTCCTGAAGCTTGCGGCGACTGGTGGTCTCGCACCTCGCTTGCCGCCGGAGGGATACTCACGACGTCGTTGGCGCCGGATGCCGTGACCGCGCTCCGGGTTTTCGACGGCGCCCAGGTGTCATGAGGGGTCCCCTTAAGACAAAATTCGTCTTAAGGGGACCCCTCATGACACGCTCACGGACCGACTCCCCGTCAGAACTTGGTGCCCAGCCAGGTCATCGCGACCGGGCCGCCCGCCGAGACGCCGCCGATGTGTTCCAGCAGCGGGAACTCCTGCCAGGTGACGTCGGCACCGAGGGCGCGGTAGCGGTCGCGCAGGCCTTTGCCGACCGACAGCGGGATCAGTTCGTCCAGTGACGCGTGGTAGAGGTAGACCGGCGCGCCCGGTTTGGTCTTACCCGCCAGGTTCTCGCCGAGGCGGGCCTGCCAGCGCGGGTCCGAGGAAACGTTCGGCACGGTCGTGAAGTCGTTGAGACGCGCGAAAGGCGCCGCCGCGCCGAGTTCGACGGTGCAGGCTTCCTTGACCTTCGCGACGGCCTTCTCGCCCTTCGCGTTGAGCACGTTGTCGAACGGCAGTTCCGGGTACGCGGCCGCGTAGCCGACAGCCGCGCCGAGCACGAGACCGAACGCCGGTCCGCCGTCGTTGAACTTCAGGACCGCGTTCAGATCCGCCGGGACACCGCCTTCCGCGACGCCGACCAGGTTGACGTCGGGAGCGTAGGACGGTTGCAGTTCGCCGGCGAACGCCGCGGCCTGACCTCCTTGTGAGTAGCCGAAAACGCCGACCGGGCCGGTCTTCGACAGTCCCGCTTCGGGGACCCGGGCGGCGGCGCGGGCGGCGTCGAGGACGGCCCGGCCTTCCGACTGACCGACGGCGTAGGTGTGCGTGCCCGAGGTGCCGAGGCCTTCGTAGTCGGTCACGACGACCGCCCAGCCGCGCGAAAGCGCTTGGCTCATCAGGAGGACTTCGTTCTCGGACCCGTTCGTCAGCCGCTTCGACGGCGCGCACCGGTCGCCGAGGCCGTGGGTGCCGACGGCGTAGCTGATCAGCGGGCGCGGCCCTTTCGTCCACGGGGTGGGCGGCACCAGCAGGATGCCCGACACCGTGTTCGGCTTCCCTGTCGCCGAGGTCGAGCGGTAGTTGAGTTTCCAGGCCTTCGCCGGAGCGGTGGCGACGACCGGTTTGTAGTCGACTAGGTCCCCTGGCGCGCTTGGCGCGGCTTGCGCGGCGGGCGCGCCGATGAGGGTGGCTGCGAGGGCTGAGACCAGAACTGTCCGAAGCGTCATTGCCGTCTCCAGTTTGGTAATCGAGATTTTCGCAATGTAGGCGGTGTTGGTAGCATCTGGCAATCCCTGTTACCGAATCGGGGGAGGACGAGTGGCCCGCACGTACGGCGGGGTCGCACCGGAGCAGCGGCG
Source organism: Amycolatopsis thailandensis (assembly GCF_002234405.1). Classification (GTDB taxonomy): domain Bacteria; phylum Actinomycetota; class Actinomycetes; order Mycobacteriales; family Pseudonocardiaceae; genus Amycolatopsis; species Amycolatopsis thailandensis. Next base: position 46,896 of record NZ_NMQT01000025.1, read on the forward strand.
CGCCGAACGGCGTGAGCGCCTGCTCGTGGCGGCCCTGGACCTGTTCACCTCGACGGGCTACCGCCAGGCGAAGATCACCGAGTTGTGTACCCGGGCAGGCGTCTCCACGCGGAACTTCTACGAGGAGTTCGAGAGCAAGGAGAAGGTGCTGCTGACCCTGCACGAGCGCATCAACGCCCTCGCGCTGGAGCACGTCACCGGCACGCTGGAACGGCTGGAGGACGCCGACGCGGTCACCCGGATCGGGACGCTACTGGACGTCTTCGTCGGCACCGTCACCTCGGATCCGCGGATGCCGCGGCTGAACTACGTCGAAGCGGTCGGTGTCAGCGCCGCTTTGGAGGCGCAGCACCAGGAATGGGTCGACCGGTGGGCCGCGTTCATCGAAGCCGAGGCCCGGCACGCCGCCGCGCACGGCGTGGCGCCGGATCGCGACTACCACCTGACGGCGATCGCGCTCGTCGGCGCGGCGACCGGGCTGCTGCGCGAGTGGCAGGCGCATACTCCGCCGTTGCCGGTCGCCGACGTCGCCGCCGAGCTCCGGGCCCTGATGCTGGCCGCGATCACCCGCCCGGCCTGACCCCGCGTTTCGTCCTCTGAATGCGGTAGATGCACGCGCAAGTACCGCATCCAGAGGACGAAATGCGTCAGGAGGCGGCGGAGGCCCGCCGGAAGGTGTTGTGCAGCACCGCGAGCAGCGCGTCCCGCACCGAAAGCCGAGCTCGTGCGTCGAAGGTGATCAGCGGGACGTCCTCGCTCACCGCGAGCGCCCAGCGCACGTCTTCGAGATCGTGTTTGAGGGAGCCGTCGAAGACGTTCACCCCGACCACGAACGGCAGCCCGGCCTTCTCGAAGTAGTCGACCGCCGGGTAGCAGTCGTCGAGGCGCCGGGTGTCGACGATGACGAGCGCGCCCAGCGCCCCGAGCACGAGGTCGTGCCACATGAACCCGAACCGGTCCTGCCCCGGGGTGCCGAAGAGGTACAGCTTCACCTCTTCGTCGATGGTGATGCAGCCGAAGTCCAGCGCCACCGTGGTGGTGGTCTTCGACGGCACCTCCCCGCCCGGGCCGTCGACGGCCGCGCCCGCCGAGGTCATGGCTGCCTCGGTGGTCAGCGGTTTGATCTCCGAGATCGCGCCGACGGTGGTGGTCTTGCCGACCCCGAACCCGCCCGCGATGACGATCTTGACCGGTGTCGGCGGCCTGGCCGACACCGGTTCAGCGAATTGCTTCGAGTCCACGAATGACCCTTTCGATCATGCCGAGGTCCTGGGTGAAAGCTCCGGCAGGGCGGCGCAGCACGACGTAGCCGAGCGCGGCGAGATCCGCCACGAGCACCCTGGCCACGCCGATGTGCAGGCCGAGCATCGCGGCCACTTCGGCGACGGATTTCGTTTCCCGGCAAAGGGAAACGATCTCCCGTCGTTCGAAGGTCAGCCTCGCCTGTGACGCCGCTCCGAGCCTGCTCGTGAGCACCTGTGCCTCGATTTCGAGCGTGCCGTCCACCGGCTGCGCGCGGCCGGCGGTGAGCAGATACGGGCGCAGCGGTGAGATGCCCTGTTCGGCGCCTCTCGGCTGAGGTACCTGATCGTCGCTCATTCCCTTGTCCCCTCGTCAGTTAGCTGCCGACGCTCTTCTTGAGTTCCTCGATCAGCGCGGGGGTGAGCACCTCGGTGGCCCGGTTGGCGAACATCGCCATCTCGTAGGCGATCGTGCCGAGGCTGGCCTGCTTGGTGGCGAGCACGCCGAGCGAACAACCGATGCTGATCGTGCAGACCAGCAGGTAGCCCTGCTCCAGTTCGATGATGATCTTGTCGGGCGACCCGAGCGGGTGGCTCTCGGAGACGCCGTGCGCCAGTCCGAGCATCGCCGAGCAGATCGCGGCCAGCCGGTCGGCGTTGGCGCGTTCCAGTTCGGACGACATCGCGATCAGCAGGCCGTCGGCCGAGACGGCGATCGCGCCCATCGCGCTCGCCGTGTTCTGTGCGAAGCGCGTCACCAACCAGTTGAAGTTCCGGGCTTCGACGCTGACTCCGGTCGTCATCTCTTGCTCTTCTCTCTCTGTTCCATCTCCGGGTTGACGGCTTTCTCCAACCCGTCACTGAAGGCGTCGAACGCGGCACGCTCGGCCTCGGGGTCACGCATGCCCTTGGGCTTGGTGGTGTTCAGCGCCGCCCGCGCGGTCTGGTGTCGCGCGGCCGGCCCTTTCGCCAGTCCCGGCGCCAACTGGGCGCCGGGGACCCGCCGGGTGAGACCGCCGCGCGAGGCGGCGGGCACCGGTGTCGGGGTCGGCATCGGCATCGGGTTGCCCGCCGGCGGGCTCACCGGGGGCGGAGGTGCTTGCGGCGGTACCGGATCTTGAGGGGATCCTGTGGTGGCCTTCGCGAGTCCGGCCTCGAACCCGTCGAAGGCCGCTTTGGCCGCTTCTGGATCATGCCTGGACTTCTGCCGCGACGGCGCGTCGGGGGCACCGGGAAGCTGAGCGCCCTTGACCCGCCGCCGCAGACCGCCGCGGGTCTCCCCGGAGTCGGCGGTCAGCGTCGGCTTGGGCGCCTCGAACGCGGGCAGGGACACGGGCGGTGACACGGGAAGCGGTGCGGGTTCCGGCATCGGCTCCGCGATCTCGCCGTCGGTCTTGCGGAACCAGCGGAAGTCCCGGGGTGGCAGACCGTCGCGCGGGATCATCCCGGCGATCGCCAGTGTCGGCGGCTCGTGCGCGGGCGCCTTCTCCCGAGGCTGGGCCCGGGGTGGCTGCGGGGCGGGTTCGTCGCCCGGTTCCACCGTCGGCCACGCCGGCGGCGCCGGGACCGACTTCGGCACCGGCGCCCGGTAGGTCAGCAGATCCGACGGGACGATGATGCGCGCGGTGATGCCCTCGCCCGGCTCGGTTTCGGTCAGCTCGACCTTGAGCCCGTGCCGCCGCGCGAGCCGTCCGACCACGAACAGCCCGAGCACACTGGTCGGCGCCAGTTCGAGCCGCTCGCGTTCGACCAGCCGCCGGTTCTCCTCGGCCAGCCGTTCGGCGGTCATGCCGATGCCCTGGTCCACGATCACGATCAGGCACGAGCCGTCGGGCAGGATCTTCGTTCCGACGTCCACAAAGGACTCCGGCGGCGAGAACGACGTCGCGTTCTCCAGCAGCTCGGCGAAGATCAGCACGAGATCCGAACCGAACGGCGACGACAGCAGGAGGTCGCCCATCGAACCGAGCCGGACCCGCTGGTAGTCCTCGATCTCCGCGAGCGCTGAGCGCAACGCCGTCGAAAGCTCGATCGGCCCGGAAATCCTTGCCTCGTCGCGGTTTCCCGAAACGACGAGGAGGTTGTCCGCGTTCCGGCGCAACCGGGTGGAGAGGTGGTCGAGCCGGTAGAGGCTCGCCAGCAGCGCGACGTCCTGTTCGTTGCGCTCCAGTTCGTCGACCAGCGCCAGCTGCCTGCCCACCAGGTTCTGCGTCCGCTTCGCGACGTTGGCGAACATGAGGCCGACGTTGCGCCGCGTGACGGCCTGCCGTTCCACCAGTTCGGCCGCGGTCGCCTGGACCCGGTTGAACGCTTCGGCCAGCTTGCCGAGTTCGTCCTGGGAGGACACGTCGATCGTGGCGAGCCGCGGCGCGAGTTCTTCCGCCTGCTCGGTGTCGGTGACGCGCACCAGTTCGGTGCTCGCGAGGTCGGCGACCGACGTCGCCGCCGTGGTCAGCTTCCGCAGCGGATCGGCGATCGACCGGCTGACCGCGATCGCGAGACCACCGACCAGCAGGAACAGCACACCGGCGCCGACACCGATCGTCCACGCCAGGTTCTGTGCGGCGTCCGCGCGCGCGGTCGCGGTGTCGGTGATGCCGGTGGTGACCGCGTCCTGGGCGAGCCGCCGCTGGTTGGACTGGGCGTCGACGGCGCCGAGGATGTCCGGCAGCAGGCTCTGCACGGCCTGCGAGCCGCGGGTTTCCGCGATCTTGCCTTCCAGCGCGTCGACCCGGCGGCCCGTCTCGCCCTGCTCGACCGCGACGACCTGGGTCGCCTGGGTGACGTCGGCCTGCTGCACGAACCGTTCGAGGAACAGCGACGACTGCTGTTTCGCGTCGTCCAGCACCGGCCGCCCGGAATCGGGGGTGACCAGCACGATGATCAACGCCATACCGCGCAACGAGTTCTCCTCGTTCGCGCGCAGCAGCGCGTCGAGCGCTGTCAGCTGACGGGTGCCCTCCGCGTCACTGGTCTGCTGCGGGACGAGACGGAGCGAGTTGATGACCGCGTCGATCACCGCGTGATACGTCCGCGCCACGCTGTCGAGCGAGGCGCCGCGCCGGAGCGCGTTCTCCCGGATCTCGTTCAGCGACCCGATCCGCACCAGCGCCGCCGCGAGCTCTTCCGGAGCGTCGGCGGGCAGCTGCGCGCGCACCTGGTTCACCGTGTCCGAGACGACGCCCTGCTGCTTCAGCATCGCCGAGCTGCTCGCCGACGACGACGCGATGTAGTGCGCCGTCAGCAGCCGCTCCCGTTGCAGTTCCCACGCCAGCGTGCCGAGGGCACGGGCCTGCGACGCGACGTCGGCGGTGGTGCGGGCGGACCGGGCGTCGTCGACTTCACCGGCGACGTAAGGCACCGACACCAGGACCACGGCGGTCAGCGGCAGCATCAGGAGCAGGTTGAGCTTGCCCCGGATGCCGAGTCTGCCGAGCAGTCCGGAACGCGGGGTGCGTTCCGGCCGGGTCTTCCCGTGCCTCATGGTCACCTTTCTTCTCGGCTCCGCCCGAGATGTCCGCGGTGCTGTTCCCGGACGAGATCTTCGATGGACGCGCGCAGCGCGACGAACTCCGGCGCGCGTTTGACCGCGAGCTCGCGGTCTTCGGGCAGGTCGACCACGATGTCGGCGGCCACCCGGCCCGGATCCGAGGCGAGCACCACGACGCGTCTTCCGAGGAACACGGCCTCTTCGACGTCGTGGGTCACCATCAGCACGGTGGTGCCGGTGTCGGTCCAGATCCGGCGGATCAGGACCTGCATGTCCTCTTTGGTCTGGACGTCCAGCGCGCCGAAAGGTTCGTCCAGCAGCAGGACGTCGGGCTCGCCCGCCAGCGCCCGCGCGATCGCGACGCGCTGCTTCTGCCCGCCGGAAAGCTGTTTGGGCAACGACTTCCGCAGCTGGGCGAGCCCGGTCTCTTCGAGATACCAGTCGACCCGGCGCGCGCGTTCGGCCTTGTCGAGGCTGAGCAGTTCGAGTCCGAACGCGACATTGCTCTCCACCGTGCGCCACGGGTACAGCGCGCCGTGCTGGAACACCAGGCCGCGATCCGGGCCGGGCCCGGTCACGGCGTCGCCGTCGAGGGTGATGAGACCTTCGGACGGCTCGGTCAGGCCGGCGATCAGCGAGAGCAGGGTCGACTTGCCGGACCCGCTCGCGCCGACCACGCAGACGAAGTCGCCGCGCGCGACGTCGAGGTCGATCCCGTCGAGCGCGCGGGTTGTCTTGCCGCGGACGGTGTAGTCCTTCGCGACGGCTTTCAGCTGGAGCGTCACGCCGCCCACCTCCCGACCCGGGCCCGCAGGAGCCGCAGCGCGATGTCGATGACCAGCCCGAGCAGGCCGATCACGATCAGCAGCGCGAAGATCCGGTCGGTCTGGGTGAACCGCTGCGCCCGCATGATCCGCAGGCCGAGTCCGGCGGTGGCGTTGATCAGTTCGGCGACCACCACGAAGTTCCACGCGGCGGCGGCGTTGACGCGGGTCGCGTCGATCATGCCGGGCAGCGCGTGCGGGACGATCACCTTGCGCAGGACCTCACCGCGTCGCGCGCCGAGCGTGTAGGACACGTCGATCAGCGAACGCGGCACCCCGCGCACGGCGTCGGCGGTCATCAGCGTGTTGAAGAAGACCGTGCCGAGGAACAGGACCGCGACCTTCGACGGCTCGCCGAGGCCGAGCCAGATCATCAGCAGCGGGATGAACGCGCTCGCCGGCAGGTACCGCAGCATCGCGATGACCGGTTCGAACAGCGCCAATCCCGCGTTGAACGTCCCCATCACGATGCCGAGCGGGACCGAGACGAGCACCGCGAGCCCGAAGCCGAGCAGCACCCGCTGGGTCGTGGCCCAGAGATCGCTGAACAGTTCGCCGGACTCGATCATCTTCAGCAGCGCGTCGAACACCGCGACCGGCGTCGGCAGGAACGTGGGCTTGATGGTGCCCAGTGCGTTCAGCGTCACCCAGATCAGCAGCGGGATCGCGAACGAGGCCACCGCCAGCGTCCACCGCCAGCGCGCGGGGATCGGTGTCCGGAGCGAGAACAGCGGGGACGCGTTCGGCTTGAGACCCGCCCGGCGGGGCAGCGGCGACCAGTCCGGTCGCGCGCCACCCCGGCGACGGTCTTCTTGCGCTTCGGCGAGCCGCTGCTCGTCGTCGAGACGCCGCGCTTCGGCCTCGTCAGCGGCGTCCGTCCGCTGAGAGGCGGGCTTCGCCGCGTCGGTGGTGCTCACTTCACCGCCTTGACGTACTGGTCGTCGAACAGCCCGTCGATGTCGGGCCGGTTCTGCGCGAGCCCGTTGGAGAGGATGAATTCGACGATCTTGCCCGCCTGGAAGTTGAGGTGGGCCGGGGTCACGCCGGGGGTGAAGGCGTCGAGGTTCTGCTGCTTGGTGAAGATCGTGGTGCCGGCGTCGTAGGTCTTGTACTCGTCGATCGACACGGCGCCGCGTTTGGCCATGATCTTCACGGCCTCGTCCCGGTTCTGCTTGATCCACTCGACCGTCTCGAACCAGGTGTTCACCAGCGCCTGGACCTCCTTTTTGCGCTCCTTCGACATCTGCTCGGAGACGACAAGGTGGTCGGGGATGGCACCGGGGAACTCGGCGGACGTCGCGATCGCGCGGCTGCCGGGGCGCTCCAGCGCCTTCGTGGTGAAGGGGGCGAAGGCGGCGACGGCGTCGACCTGCTCGCCGACGAACGCGGCCGCGGCGGCGTCGGTCAGCAGCGGGACCAGCTCGACGTCCTTTTCGGTCAGCTTCGCCTCCTGCAGCGCGAGCAGCAGGAGGTAGTGGTCGACGGTGCCCTGTTCGACGGCGATCTTCTTGCCCTTGAGGTCGGCGACGCCGGTGATCCCCTGGCGGGCGATGATCTTGTCGTTGCCGGTCGAGTTGTCGTTGACCAGGACGACCGACAGTTTCGCGCCACCGCTGACCGACGCGAGGGTGTCGTTCAGGGTCTGGCTGTTCGCGTCGATCGCGCCGGAGGAGAGCGCGTTGATGCTCTCGGTGTAGCTGTCGAACCACTTCAGGTCGACGGTCACGCCGTTCTTCTCGAAGAGGCCCTTCTCCTGGGCCACGGCCCACGGGAACCAGCCCGGCCAGGCGCTGTAACCGATGGTGACCTTGGTGCCGGAGGCCGCCGTGCTGTCGGAACATGCCGAAAGGGCGGTCACGCCCGCGAGCGAAATGGCGCACAACAACGCCGTCATGAGACGGCGGTAACGGGAAATCACAACGCACTCCTGGGGAAGGGGAGTAACTCGGGCGTGGAAAGTTCCGGCGGTTCGAGCGCAGGACTGATCGACCGGTGTCGGGCTCCTCGTGGAAGCCCGGCCGGCAATAGCGGATGGATCAGCCGCACACCCGGCAGTCCCATCCGAAACCTCTGAACACTCTGGATAGAGGTGATCACCCCGTTGCTCTCGGCGGCGATCCTATCGAGTGGCGCAAGGTCTACCTAGTGTGATCGTCAGCTCTTGCTCGATTTGCTGTCACATTCTGCTAAATCCGGCCGTTCGCCCCAAGGGGAAGAGTCTCGCCTGATGGGCAACCCCGGCCGGTCGAGGTACGTCGATCGGGTGGCGGGTGAAAACCTCGCCCGTCTTCCGGGAGGGAGCAGAGGATGAAATTTCGTTCGGCCGCGATGTGCGTCGCGGGGGCGGCGATCGTGTCCACCTTGGCCGGAGCGGGTCAGGCGAACGCGACCAGACCGTCCAGTCTGGTGTTGAGCCCTGGCGCCGTCGTCGCAGGTGGGACGGTCACCGCGGACATCTATTGCCTGCGCCCGTCCGGTGCGGGCGAGCTCGCGACGACGCTCGTCGCGGACGGTCTCGCCGCGCCGATTCCCTTGCGGGTGGTGGGAGACGGCGGCACCGGGGGCATCGGCGTCGCGCTCCGGGGCGACGGTCCAGTGGGGACGGTGCCCGGCCGGTACACGGCGTCGTACGACTGCTGGGGCTGGATTGTCCGCGCGGAGTTCACTGTCACGAACTGACAGCCGGACAGGAGAAGTGAAGGCCGGTTTCGGGACGAATTGCCGTCCCGGGCCGGTCTTCTGACACATCTTGCCCGGATGTGTCGCGGAGGTTTCCCGGCCGGGTAATTTCTGTCAATCGACAGAATTAACGGGACGGCGGACCGGTCGCCCGCGCGGGCCGGACTCGAATGGCCGGAAGAATTGTTCGCGGGCGCCGGAATGGTCGGCGAAGAAAAGAGAAGTGGGGGCCTTTTTCATTGGCGGACGATTCCTTGTCGATCTGCGCGGACCCGGTCTGTCCAGGCAATTCCCGCGCCGGATAAAGACGGGCCGGTCCGCCTCCGCGGCGGCGAGCGCGATTCCGCGGGTCGCCGGGGCGATTCGGAACAAAGCGGTGCGACGGGCGTCCCGTGCTGGATCGATCAGGACCGGGCAGGTAACCGGGAGGTAACGGCTTGCGGTCCAGCGGTTACGCACAGATGATCGGACGGGGGTGGCGGGTGTCACCGTTCAGTGGGTTTCGCCGCCGCGTCGGAGGCAATACCGTCGGCGGCGAAGCCGCAGTCACAGATGCCCCGACCGGGTACGGAGGTTTGGCGGATGATGCCGGAGATCAAGGAAGGCGCTGCCGACAACGGCGACGCCGTCGTTCGCCTGCCCGGGATGCGGGTGGCCTACGAAGGGGCCGCTTTCGACGAGTCCGCGCTGGCGGAGACCTGGACCACCCAGCTCCAGGACTGGCTGAACCAGGCCGTCTCCGCCGGGGTCGCCGAACCGAACGCGATGGTGCTCGCCACGGCCGACCCGGAGGGCAGGCCGTCCTCCAGGACCGTCCTGTGCAAGGGCCTCGACGAGCGCGGCGTCGTGTTCTACACGAACTACACGTCGACCAAGAGCCACGACCTCACCGCGACGCGCTACGCGTCGATCACCTTCCCCTGGTACGCCCTCCAGCGCCAGGTGCACGTGCGCGGCGAGGTGGAGAAGGTCAACGTCGCCGAGACCGCCGAGTACTGGGCCTCCCGGCCGCGGGGTTCACAGCTCGGAGCCTGGGCGTCGCCGCAGTCCCGCGTCGTCGACGGCCGCCGCGCCCTCGAGACCGCGCTGCACGGCATCGAGCGCCGCTTCGCCGACGTCGAGAACATCCCCTTCCCGCCGCACTGGGGCGGGTGGCGCATCCGGCCCGACGTCGTCGAGTTCTGGCAGGGCCGCGAGGACCGCATGCACGACAGGCTCCGCTACGTCCGCACCGACGACGGCTGGCAGGTAGAGCGCGTCGCGCCGTAATTTTGGCCGGCGCGCTTACGAAAAGCGCGCCGAAGGGGCGCCGGGCCGTACGCAACTCGCGTTGGGTGCGGAGGGCGCCCCTTCATCGCGTTTTCGTGGGCCTTCGGCCCAAAAGAGGGCGCGCGGCGGTGAAGTCTCCCGTCGCGCTGACGCGCTTCCGGGAGACGCGTGGGGTCACGGAGACTGGGGCGCGACAGCGTCGGGTCACCGGGCCTCGGTGCGGCTGACAGCCGTGGGCTGAAGGGGCCCTTTACCTCATGAGACGTGGTGAAGGGGACTTTCGCCGCATCTCATGAGGTGAAAGCGCCCTTCGCCGCGTCTGACGTGGGGAAAGTTCCCTTCGGGTGGTGGGTGACATAAATCGCGCGCGGTTGGTTAGTTAGCGCGGCTAAGCTGTCTGGTTGTGAGTGATGACGTGGGGGTTGAGCAGCGCAAAGGTGTCCGCAAGCTGTTCGGCTCGATCGTCGTGGACACCCGGCCGCTCAAGATCCCCGCGTTCCGCCGCCTCTGGCTGTCCACCGCGGTCACCGCCATCGGCAGCCAGCTCACCGCCGTCGCGGTCCCCAAACAGGTCTTCGACCTCACCGGCTCGTCGGCGTACGTCGGCCTGACCGGCCTCGTCGCGCTGATCCCCCTGCTCGTCTTCGGCCTCTGGGGCGGCGCCATCGCGGACGCCGTCGACCGCCGCAAGCTCCTGCTCGTCACCAACGTCGGGGTCACCGTCACTTCGGCGGTCCTGTGGCTTCAGGCGTTCGTGAACATCGGCTCCGTCTGGCTCGTCCTGGCCCTGCTCGCGGCCAACCAGGCGTTCTTCGCGGTCAACATGCCGACCCGCAGCGCCGTCGTCGCCCGGCTGGTGCCGGACAACCTGATCGCGCCCGCGACCGCGCTGAGCAGCACGATGGCCACCTTCGGGGCGGTCTTCGGCCCACTGCTCGCCGGGTCGCTGATCCCGATCCTCGGCCTCTCGACGCTGTACCTGATCGACGTCGTCGCGCTGACCCTGACCCTCATCGCCGTCTGGAAGCTGCCCCCGATCCCGCCGCTCGGCGAGATCGCGCGCCGCGCCGGGATCCGCGACATCATCGACGGCTTCAAATACCTGGCGACCCAGAAGATCCTGCTGGCGTCCTTCCTCGTCGACATCATCGCGATGGTCGCGGGCATGCCGCGGGCGCTGATCCCGGAGATGGCGGAACGCACCTTCGGCGACCCGCCCGGCGGCGGACCGGCGCTGGGCTGGCTGTACGCCGCGCTCCCGGCGGGCGCGATGCTGATCGGGCTCTTCTCCGGCTGGCTGACCAAGATCGGCAAACAAGGTGCCGGCGTGATCATCTCGGTCTGCGTCTGGGGCGCCGCCATCGTCGGCTTCGGACTCGCGAACTCGCTGTGGCTCGCGGTCTTCTTCATGGCGCTCGCCGGGGCCGCCGACATGGTCAGCGCGATCTACCGGATGTCGATCCTGCAGGTCGCCACCACCGACGAGATGCGCGGACGGCTCCAGGGCGTGTTCACCGTCGTCGTCGCGGGCGGTCCGCGGATCGCCGACCTCACCCACGGCTGGGCTGCCGCCGGTGTCGGCACCGCGGCCGCCGCCTCGGGCGGCGGGGTGCTGGTCATCGTGCTGGTCGTCGCCGCCGCGCTGCTGATCCCGTCCTTCTGGCGGTACCGGGCCCCGGTGGACTGATTCGCCGGGGCTATCGTCGGGCCCATGCGTATTTCACGAGCGATCGTCGGATTCGCCGCTGTCATCGCGACCCTTTCCGCCTGTTCTTCCGGGGACGGGAAGTCGGACAACGCGGCGAAGCCGTCGAGCCAGGCGCCCGCTCCGTCCTCCTCCGCCGCGCCGAGTTCTTCGGCCGCCCCCACCGGTGGCGCCGGTGCGAAGGAGCCGTGCGCGCTGCTCCCCGCCGAGGCCGTCTCGAAGGCGATCAACATCCAGGGCGTGACCTCGGCGCCGGGCCCGGTGCAGGACAACGCCGCCAACGGCGGCAAGGCCAAGAGCTGCGTCTACTCCGCCGCCGGCAAGCAGATCGGCGCGCTCGCCGTGACCCGCTTCGAAGGCAACAAGATCAAGTCCGCCGAGATGATCGCGGCGCTGAAGAAGGCGAAGGCGAACGCGAAGGACGTCCCGGGAGTCGGTGAGGGCGCCATCTACTACACCGACGAGAACAAGACCGCGACGCTGGCGGCCGCCGAACTCGTGAACAACGTCCCGGTGCTGGTCAACTACACCGGACCGGTGAAGATGACGCAGGAGATGATGGCACCGCTGGTGAAGACCGCGGTCGACGCGAACTGATACCCCGAATCGGTCTCCGTCAACCCGTGACGAAGAACTGACCAAATCGGACTGTCGGCCACAGACGTGATGCGGCACACTCTTGCCGCATGGCGGACACGACGACAACGGAACAGGCCGGCCCTGCCGGTCAGCCGAGCCTCAAACGGGTCATGGGTTCCAAGCTCCTGCTGTTCTTCGTGGTGGGGGACATCATCGGGACGGGCGTCTACGCGCTCACCGGGCAAGTGGCGGGACGGGTTGGCGGCGCGCTGTGGCTGCCGTTCCTGATCGCCTTCGTGGTCGCGATCATGACCGCGTTCAGCTACCTGGAACTGGTCGGGAAGTACCCGCAGGCGGCGGGGGCCGCGCTGTACACGCACAAGGCGTTCAAGATCCGCTTCCTCACCTTCATGGTGGCGTTCGCGGTGATGTGTTCGGGGATCACGTCGGCCTCGTCCGCGGCGAAGGCCTTCGGGGACACCTATCTCGCCGAGTTCATCACCGCGCCGATGCCACTGGTGGCGATCCTGTTCGTGATCGGGCTCGCGCTGATCAACTTCCGCGGGGTCTCCGAATCGGTGAAGACCAACGTGGTGCTGACCTGCATCGAGATCGGCGGTCTGCTGATCATCATCGGGGTCGGCGTCTGGGCGGTGCTCAACGGCAACGGGGACGCCTCGCGGCTGGTCGAGTTCGACACCGAGAACCAGACGATGCTGGTGGCGATCACCTCGGCGACGTCGCTGGCGTTCTTCGCGATGGTCGGTTTCGAGGACTCGGTCAACATGGCCGAGGAGTGCAAGGACCCGATCCGGATCTTCCCGAAGGCGATGCTGTGGGGCATGGTCATCGCCGCGACCATCTACATCCTGGTCTCCGTGACCTCTTCGCTGCTGGTGCCCGCCGACGAGCTGGAGGCAGCCAAGAGCAGCGCGCTGCTGAAGGTGCTCGACGTCGGGGCGCCCGGGTTCCCGCGCGAGGTCTTCTCCGCGATCGGTCTCTTCGCGGTCATCAACTCGGCGCTGATCAACATGCTGATGGCCAGCCGCCTGCTCTACGGCATGGCGAACCAGCGGATCATCCCGAAGCAGCTCGGCACCGTGCACCCGTTCCGCCGCAGCCCGTGGGTGGCGATCGTGTTCACCAGCGTCATCGCCATCGGTCTCGTGTCCTTTGTGGACATCAGCGTGCTCGGCGGTACGACGGCGTTGCTGCTGCTGGCCGTCTTCGCCATCGTCAACGTCGCCGTGCTGGTGCTGCGCAAGGAAAAGTCGGCGCACAAGCATTTCCGTGCGCCGACCATCGTCCCGGTGCTGGCCGCGATCTTCTGCGTCTACCTGGTGACCCCGTTGTCCGGGCGGCCCGCGCGTGACTACAAGGTCGCCGCGATCCTGCTCGGTGTCGGTGTCGTGCTGTGGGGGATCAACTGGCTCGTCATGCGGGCGACGCACAGCGAGGAGGACCGGCAGCCCATCGAGCCGCCGGTCGGCTGACCCCTATCCGCGGCTGAGGGCCTGGTACTCCACTGGGCTGTGGGCCGAGAACACGGTGATCTCGTCGGCGTGTTCTGGGCTCAGCTCCCGCAGCCGTTCGACGTTCTCCAGACGCGGCTTGCGCAGCGTCTGCACCATGTTCTGGAACGCGGTCATCCCCGGCGGGCAGTGCGGTTTCACCGGATCCATCTGACCGTGGAAGAAGTACGCGTCACCCGCGTGCAGCAGCCAGCCGTCGCCGGTGTCGACCGCGACCCCGGTGTGGCCCTTGGTGTGTCCCGCGAGCGGCACCAGCAGGATCTCCGGCGGCAGGCCCTTGAGCTCGCGGACGGCCTGGAAGCCGAACCACTCGTCACCGGCCTCGTCGTAGGTGCTCCACAAGGGACGGTGGGCGAACTGGTTGGCGCGGAACCGGAACTTCTCGCTCGCGTTCGCGGGTGAGGTCGCCGCGTCGTGCTCCGAGGTGCGGACGTGCACGACCGCGTTCGGGAAGTCCGCGAGCCCGCCCGCGTGATCGACGTCGAGGTGGGTGCAGACGATGTGCCGCACGTCCTCCGGCTTGTGGCCGAGCGCTTCGATCTGGTGGGCGGCCGTTTCCACCTCGACCGGCTTCGCGCCGACCATGATCGTGAACGGCGTGCCGAGCCACGCGCCGGGATTCGCGACACCCTTGCGGCCGAAACCGGTGTCCACCAGCACGAGCCCGTCGCCGGTCTCGATCAGAAGGCAGTGCGCCACCAGCTCCGAGCGGCGCAGCAGACCGGGCTGGCCGTCGAGGAACTTGCCTCCCGGCGCCCGCATCGTGCCGCAGTTCAGATGGTGGACCTTCATAGCCTGCTCCTCTGGCTGAGCCGTTCGAATGCGGTGGCGTCGTGCGCGGCGAAGACCGTCACTTCGTCACCGTTGTTACTGACAAGTTCGCGCAGCCGGCGCTGGTTGTCCAGTCGTGCGGTTTTCTCCGTCTGCATGTACGACTCGAAGAAGCCGAGTGCGAAGGGGATGTGCGGCTTTTCCGCCAGTTCGCCGCCGTGGAAGACGGCGTCACCGGCGTTGAGGAGCCAGCCGTCACCCGTGTCGACAGCGACGCCGGCGTGGCCGCGGGTGTGCCCGGCGAGGGGGATGATCAGCACGTCCGGAACCCCTTCGAGCTCGCGGACGGCGTCGAAACCGAACCAGGGCTCGCCGTCGGCGCGGTACGACTTCCAGATCGGGCCGTGGCTGAACTGGACCTTCCGGTAGCGGCCGGCCTCCTTGCGGTCGACCGGCTTTTCGAGCGCCTGGAGCTCGCGGGCGTGCACGTGGACCCGCGCCCGCGGGAAGTCGACGAGCCCGCCCGCGTGATCGAGGTCGAGGTGGGTGAGCACGATGTCGCGCACGTCGGCCGGGTCGAAGCCGAGTTCGCGGATCTGCGTGGTGGCGCTGAGGTCGTCGTCGCTGTCGGGGTGGACCAGCCGGACGAAACCGGCGCCGAGCCATTCGGCCGGCCGGGTGACTGTCGGGGTCCCGACGCCGGTCTCGATGAGCACGAGCCCGGTGTCGGTCTCCAGTAGAAGGCAGTGGCAGATCAGTTCCGCGCGGCGGAACAGGCCGGGTTTGCCGTCGACGAGTTTGCCGCCGAGTGGCCGCATGGTCCCGCAGTTGAGATGGTGGACGCGCATCAGGGCAGCTCCCGTTCGAGTGTGGTGCGAAGGTGAGGGGCGATCGCGCGCAGCGGCGCGGTGTCGTGCAACGTCTTGGCCAGCAGCAAGCCGCCCTCGACGGCGGCGAGGACGACTGTCGCCAGGTGAGCCGCCTTGTCGGTGTTCAGCGCTTCGGCGATCAGGGTGTGCCAGGAGGTGTAACCGTCGGCGCAGGCCCGGCGGATCTCCTCGCTGTCACCCGACGCGTCGAGCGCGACCGTCGCGAGCGGGCAACCTCGCTGGAAATTCGACTCCTCCAAGGACTTCGCGAGCGCGTCGACGACGTTCTCGATGCCCGTGATCACGTCGGGCGAGCTCGCGACGATCGTGCGCAGCTGGTCGCAGAGCCGATCGGCGGACTGGCGGATGGCCTCGGCGGCCAGCTGTTCCTTGCCGCCGGGGAAGTGGAAGTAGAGCGATCCCTTGGGCGCGCCGACGGCGGCGACGAGCTGGTTGAGACCGGTGGCGTGATAACCCTGCTGGTGGAAGAGCTCGGCGGCGGAGTCGAGCATGCGCTGCCGGGTGTCGGTGCGGCGGACCATGCGACCGACTGTAGCTCAAACTATGACGACCGGTCTAGTAAGACTGGTTTACACAAACCCTCTGTTTTACGAATGTTTGTGTAAACTGGGCAGTGAACCGACCGGCGGCCGAAGGGAGCGGACATGGTCGACTCGGCCCAGTTGCTCCCGGTCGCGCGGGCGGCGCAGGTTCTGGACATTTCACGAGAGCGCGTCCGCGAACTCGTGCACGGCGGCAGGCTCGACGCGATTCGGATCGGCCGCGAACTGCTGATCGATGCCCGATCGGTCGAGCATCGGAAGAGCGTGGTGAAGCCCGCTGCCGGCCGCCCGCTTTCCGCGCGGATGGCCTGGGGATTCTTGTGGTCGCTGAGCGGCTGTCACCCGTCGTGGATCTCGCCGTCCGAGCGGGTCCGGCTCAAGCGCTACGCGCAGGAACGCGAGCCCGCTCAATGGCCGCGCCTGCTCTCCGGCCGTGCGCGCGTGTACCGCGTCCGGATGCTGGCGGGCCCGCTCGCACGGCTGCGGGAGGACCCGCATGCTGTCGTCAGCGGCCCGGCCGCCGCTGGTCATTACGGTGCCGATTTGATGGCGGGGGGCGCGGACGAGGAGTTCTACGTGGACGCCGCCCGTTTCGAGGACCTCGCGCGGTCACGACGGCTTCGACTGGACAGTGCGGAGCCCAACGCGGTGATCCGCGTTCCGGCCCTGTCTGGAGTTCTTCGTCCGCCGGGATCGGACGGCTACGCGATCCCGGCGGCCGTCGCGGCGGATCTGCTCGATGCCGGGGATGAGCGCTCTGTCCTTGCGGCGCAACAACTTCTCACCCTTACAGTAAGCCGGTGATGTCCCCAATGTGGCATTGGGGACGCTCAATGTCTCCAATGTGGCATTGGGGACATCACCGGTTTCGTCGCCTTCGTCCGCGAGATCCTCGGTGCCGCGTACGCCGAGGCGCTAGACGCCGATCGCGGACGCTGAACCGCCGAACTGTTGCCGCAGCTCGCGTTTGAGAAGTTTCCCGGAAGCGTTCTTCGGCAGTTCGCCGAGGAAGTGCACCGACTTCGGCACCTTGTGCGCCGCCAGTGACTTCTTGGCGAACTCGATCAACTCCGCTTCCTCGACGGACTCCTTCGCCACGACCACCGCGGCGATCGCCTCGATCCAGCGTTCGTGCGGCAGGCCGACGACGGCGACCTCGGCGACGGCGGGGTGTGCGTACAGCGCGTCCTCCACCTCGCGCGACGCGACGAGCACGCCGCCGGTGTTGACGACGTCCTTGATCCGGTCGACCACGAACAGGTAACCCTCCTCGTCCTGGCGCACCAGATCGCCGGAGTGGAACCAGCCACCCGTGAAAGCCTCCACCGACTCCTCGGGCTTGCCCCAGTAACCCGTGCATAGCTGGGGAGAGCGGTACACGACCTCGCCGAGTTCGCCCGGCGGGAGGTCGTTCATATCGGCGTCCACCACGCGCGTCTCGACGAACAAGACCGGGCGGCCGATGGAATCCGGTCGCGCGTCGTGCTCTTCGGGGCGCAGCACTGTCGCGAGTGGACCGATCTCCGACTGGCCGAAGCAGTTGTAGAAACCGACCCCCGGCAGCTGTCCGCGGAGTTTGTCCAGCACCGGCACGGGCATGATCGACGCGCCGTAGTACGCCTTGGTGAGACCGCTCAGATCCGCGTCCGCGAGGCCGGGGTGATTCGCGAGTCCCACCCAGACGGTCGGCGGGAAGAAGAGGGAAGTGACGCCCTGGCGCGGGATCCGCGCGAGGATGTCGCCGAGATCGGGCGCCTCGACGAGATGGTTCGTCGCGCCGACGGCCAGACCCGGCATGAGGAACACGTGCATCTGCGCCGAGTGGTACAGCGGCAGCGCGTGCAGCGGCACGTCGCGGTCGCTCAGGTCGAGCGCGGCGATGCAGGACGAGTATTCGTGCACCAGCGCGCGATGGGTGAGCATCGCGCCCTTCGGCCGGGAGGTCGTCCCGGAGGTGTAGAGCAGCTGTACGAGATCGTCGTCCGCGACACCGGACTCCTCGTGCGGGACGACGGTCTCGTCGAGCGCCCAGCCGAGAATGTCCGAAGTGGACTTATGGTCGGACGTCACGTGCTCGGCCAGCGCGGGATCGACGAAGGCGACAGCGGGTTCGGACTGGGTGAGCAGGTACTCGAGTTCTTCGCCGCGAGCGTTGAAGTTCACCGGCACGTGCACCAGCCCGGCCCGCGCGCAACCGAGGTACAGCAACAGGTACGCGTCGGAGTTCTTTCCGAACGCCGCGACGCGGTCACCGTGGACGAGTCCGCTTTCGAGCAGCTTCGCCGCGACCCGGCCCGCCGCGCGGTCGAGCTCCGCGTACGTCCACACGCGATCGGCGAACGTGAGCGCGACCCTGCCCGGGACGCGGCGCGCGCTCCGCTCCAGGACACGGCCGACGGTGCTGGGGTAGCCGGGAACGGTCATCGCGGCGGTCTCCTTCGTCCGGGCGGGGCATTCTCACAGTAACCTCGTCGGCATGGCCAATCCCACCGGAGAGCAGTTCGAGATCACCCGCGGCAACGCGCGCGCCGTCGTCACCGAGATCGGTGCCGGGTTGCGCGCGTTCGAGGTCGGCGGTGTGCCGTACGTCGAGGCGTTCGCCGAGGACGAGAAGCCGCCGAAGGGTGCCGGACAGGTGCTGCTGCCCTGGCCGAACCGCACCAAGGGCGGCCAGTGGGTCCACCAGGGCGAGAAGCAGCAGCTCCCGATCACCGAGGAGGCGCGCGGCAACGCGATCCACGGCCTGACCCGGCACGAAGAGTGGGAGCTGCTGGAGCACGCGGAGTCGTCGATCACCCTGGCCGTCGACGTCCCGGCGCAGCAGGGCTGGCCGGTGCCGTTGCGCGCGACGATCACCTACGAGATCTCGCCGCGCGAACTGGTCGTCACGCACGAGATCCGCAACGAGGGCGAGAGCCCGATCGGCGTCGGGCTCGGCACACACCCGTACTTCCGCGTCGGTGACGTGCCCACCGACGAGCTGACCCTGACGCTGCCCGCGAGCCGGGTCCGGCCGTACCTCGGCGACGAGCAGATGCCGTACGCCGAGGAGCAGGACGTCGAGGGGACCGAGTACGACTTCCGGTCCGGCAAGCTCCTTGAAGGCGTCGACCTCGACACGGCGTTCGGCGGGCTGAGCGTCGCGGACGACGGCAACCACCAGTTCGTCCTCTCGCACGGCGAGCGGGAGCTGGTGGTCTGGGCCGGGCCGGACTTCCACTGGGCGCAGGTGTTCACGCCGGACGACCTGGTCGGCCGCGGCCGGGCGGTGGCGATCGAGCCGATGACCTGCCCCGCCGACGCGCTCAACACCGGCACCGACCTGATCGAGCTGGAGCCCGCGTCCTCGTGGACCGGGAGCTGGGGAATCAGGGTGCGCTGATGGCATCACTGCCGTCGCCGCCGCTTCGGCTGGGGCCCGTGGACGCGGGCGAAGTGCTCACGCTGCAGCGCGCGGCGTACGTCCCGGAGGCGAGGGCGCACGAGGACATCGACCTCCCGCCGCTGCTGGAGACCTTCGAACAGACCAAGGAGGCCCTGGGCGATCCCGCGTGTTTCGCCTGGGGCGTCAGGGAATCCGGACGGCTGGTGGCGAGCGTCCGGATCGTCGTGGACGGCGGCGCCGGTCTCGTCGGCAGGCTCATCGTGGCCCCGGACAGGCAGGGACACGGGCTCGGCAGCGCGCTGCTTCTCGCCGCCGAAGCGGCCATGCCGCCGTCCGTGACCGTGTTCCGGCTGTTCACCGGCGAGCGCAGCGCCGGTCCGCTCCGGATGTACCGGAAGCTCGGCTACGTCGAGACGCACCGCACGCCCGAGGAACACTACGAGCTCGTCCACTTCGAAAAGCCCCGCGTGCGGACGGACGGCACAGTTCGTTAGCGTGTCAAAGTATGTCTGACAAAGCACAGGTCAAGGCCATCGTCGGTGGTTACGTCGTCCCTGTCGACGGTGAACCCATCGACGGCGGCACGGTCCTCATCGAGAACGGAAAGATCGTCGCGGTCGGCACGGACGCCGACGTCGACGTCCCCGACGACGCGGAACTGATCGACGCCGCGGGCAGCTGGGTGCTGCCCGGGTTCATCGACGCGCACGCCCACCTCGGCGTCCACGAGGACGGCGAAGGCTGGTCGGGCAACGACACCAACGAGATGACCGACCCCAACGGCGCGCGGTTCCGGGCGATCGACGGGATCGACCCGTACGAGCCCGGCTTCGACGACGCGCTCGCGGGCGGTGTCACCAGCGTCGTCATTAAGCCCGGCTCGGGGAACCCGATCGGCGGGCAGACGATCGGCGTCAAGACCTGGGGCCGGACAGTGCTCGACATGATCTTCGCCGAGGGTGTCAGCGTGAAGAGCGCGCTCGGCGAGAACCCGAAGCGGGTTTACGGCGACAGGAAGCAGACGCCGTCGACCAGGCTCGGCGTCGCGTCGACCATCCGCGACGCGTTCACCGCCGCGCGCAACTACGCCGCCCAGCGCGACCACGCCGTCGGCGAGGGCAAGCCGTTCGACGTCGACCTGACCAAGGAGACGCTGGCCAAGGTCCTCGACGGCGAGCTGTACTGGGACCAGCACGTCCACCGCGCCGACGACATGGTCACCGCGATCCGGCTGGCGGACGAGTTCGGCTACAAACTGGTGATCAACCACGGCACCGAAGGCCACCTGATCGCGGACCTGCTCGCCGAGCGCGACGTGCCGGTGATCCTCGGCCCGCTGTTCACCACCAAGTCCAAAGTGGAGCTGCGCAACCGCACCCTGCGCGCGCCCGGCATCCTCGCCAGGGCGGGCGTGCGGATCGCGATCACCACGGACCACCCGGTCGTGCCGATCAACTTCCTGGTGTACCAGGCGGCGCTGTCGGTGAAGGACGGCCTCGACCCGGAGACCGCGCTGAAGGCGCTGACCGTCAACCCGGCCGCGATGCTGGGCCTCGACGACCAGGTCGGCGCGCTGAAGCCGGGCCTCGACGCGGACGTGGCCATCTGGTCGGGCGACCCGCTGGACGTGATGAACCGCGCGATGCGGGTGTTCGTGCGCGGGCGCGAGGTCTACCACTTCGACGAGGAAGCCGGGGTCGGCGTCACCGAAGACAGGCGTTACCGCGAAGGCTGAGCATGCGGCCGTTCGGTCACGTGGGTCGTGAGTGGTAAGTGTCGTTCTAACGGCACTTACCACTCACGAGCACCTGGACCGGCCTGGTCGCCGGGCCGGAAGGCGTAACTCGCGTGATCAGACGGACGACAGGCCGTCCTTGCCACTCACGAGGTCGGTAGTGAAGCAGTTCCGTGCTCAGGAAAGCAGCCGGTCGAGGTCCAATTTCACCGGAAACGGCTCGGTGGCGGTGAATTCACCGGTCATGGCGGGAGCATCCTGATAGCCGAGTTCACCCGCTTGATGGCAGGCGACAAGCGAGACGGGCTCGCTGAGATCGACGATCCAGTAATGCGGAATCCCCGCGTCGGCGTACTCGCCGTGCTTGGTCACGTAGTCGGTGCGTTTCGAGCCCGGCGACACGATCTCGACCACCACGACGACGTCGTCCGCGTGATACATCGTGTCTTCTTCGTCGATCCGCTCGCCTGCTTCACGAAGGGCGATGATCAGGTCCGGACGCCTGGCGAAGCCCGGCTCACCAGGTGGAACCAGCCCTAGGTCGACGTCGATGTCCTGGACGAACTCGAGGTGATCGGGCAGCTGCGATTCCAGCTGTCTCGCCAAGGCGTACAGCGCCTTGTTGTGCCGCCTTTTGGGGCTCGGTGACATGACGAGGCGGCCTTCCACGAGCTCGGTGAATCCCGAATCGGGCTCACCGAGCGCCGCGTACTCCGCGACGGACAGCAGGTGCTCCGGGATGGCCCACCCTGACTCACCGTGCGACCCCGTTGTGGAAAAGGGAAGGGCTGTCACAGCGTCTCCTCACGTCTTCCACAGTGTCTCATGGCTGCCGAGTGACCACTGGTGATCATATCAGCGCGGAGAGTCAGGCCTTCCGGAGTTCCCGGGCGATCACCATGCGCTGGATCTGGTTCGTGCCCTCGAAGATCTGCGGCACCTTCGCCTCCCGCATGTACCGCTCCACCGGGAAGTCCTTGGTGTAGCCGGCGCCGCCGAGGACCTGCACCGCGTCGGTGGTCACCTTCATCGCGCCGTCGGTCGCGACGAGCTTCGCGATCGACGCCTGCCGCTGGAACGGCAGTCCGCGGTCGCGGCGCCGGGCGGCGTCGAGGTACATCGCGCGCGACGTCTCGACGGTGGCGGCCATGTCGGCCAGCAGGAACTCCAGGCCCTGGAACTCGATGATCGGCCGCCCGAACTGCGTGCGGCCCTTCGCGTATTCGAGGGCCTCGTCCAGCGCGGCCTGCGCGAGGCCGACGGCGCAGGCGGCGATGCCGAGGCGTCCGGAGCTGAGCGAGGACAGCGCGATCTTCAGCCCCTCGCCCTCCTCGCCGATCCGCCGGTCGGCGTCGACGGCGGCGTCCTCGAACAGCATCTGCGCGGTGGTCGACCCGGTGAGGCCCATTTTCCGCTCGGGCGGCGCGGCCGAGAGACCCGGCGTCGCCGCATCGACGAGCAGGCAGCTGATGCCCTGGCCGCCGTCGTCGCTGGTGCGCACCATGGTCGTGTAGAAGTCGGCCTCACCCGCATGGGTGATCCACGCCTTCGTGCCGTTCACGACGTACTGCTCGCCGTCGCGCCGCGCGCGGGTCGAGAGGGCGGCCGCGTCGGAGCCGGCGTGGGTCTCCGAGAGGGCGTACGCGCCCAGCAGACCGCCTTCCAGCATCGCGGGCAGCCAGCGGTCGCGCTGCTCGTCGCTGCCGTGGTGCGCCAGCGCGAAGCAGGACATCGTGTGCACCGACAGCCCGACGCCGACCGACATCCACGCGGCCGCGATCTCCTCGAGAACCTGCAGGTAGACCTCGTACGGCAGCTCGCCGCCACCCCATCGCTCCGCGTACGGCAGCCCGAGCAGCCCGGCCTGGCCGAGCAGGCGGAACTGCTCGCGCGGGAAGTGCGCGGTCTCTTCGTACTTGCTCGCGATCGGGGCGAGTTCCTCGCGTGCGATCTCCTTGGCCAGATCGATCAGATCCTGAGCCTCGGTGCTGGGCAGCAGACGGTCCGCCGGCATGATTCCTCCGCGCTGAACTGTACTCAAAACAGTACTGTGGGCTGATTCAGCGTACAGTAGATGGCGCTGGGGGGACACCGTCCGCGTAAGGGATAGTGATCCGATGACCGAGAGCAGGGCCCCGCGCCGTCAGCCCACCGCGCGTCAGCGAGCACTGCTCTCGGAACTCGAAGCCCTCTTCCTCTCCGAGGGGTTCTCGCAGTTCACGCTGGACGACCTCGCCGCCCGGCTCCACTGCTCGAAGTCGACCCTCTACGCGCTCGCGCCCAGCAAGGAGCAGCTCGCGGTCAAGGTGGTCGCGCACTTTTTCAAGGGCGCCGCCGAGCTCCTGGAGGAGCGGATCGGCGGTATCGACGACGCCCGCAAGATCCTCGGGGAGTACCTCGCCGGGATCTCCGAATACCTGAATCGCGCTTCGGCCGCTTTCATGACCGACATCGCCGAATTCGCGCCGGCGCGGGACGCGTATCAGCTCAACAGCCGCGCCGCGGCCCAGCGGATCCGGTCGTTCATCGACCGCGGCGTCACCGACGGTGTTTTCCGCGAGGTGCACGCGCGGCTGATCGCGGAAATGGCGGGGCTGATCATCGAGGGAATCCAGACCGGCGTGGTCGGTCAGCGCGCGGGTGTGACCGACGCCGAAGCCTTCACCGCTTTGTCGGAGCTTTTGCTTGGCGGGATCGCGACAAAAAATGTCCTGAACTGACAATCATGGTGGTTTCGCCGCCCTCTCGGCTAGCATCGCGCCCGTGATCGTGGTGGGTGGAGAGGCGCTGGTCGACCTCGTTCCTGGTGAACCGTTGGATTCCACTGTGGACGGTGGGCTGCGCGCCCTGCTGCCCCGGATGGGTGGTGGTCCGTACAACGTCGCGCTCGCCGCGGGTCGGCTCGGCGTCCCGACGGGCTTCCTTTCGCGCGTCTCGAACGACCGTTTCGGGGTCGCGCTGGTGGACCGGCTGCACGCCTCCGGCGTCGACACCGCCTTGCTGCAGCGGGGAAACGAGCCGACGACACTCGCCGTGGTCGCGCTCGACGAAAAGGGTTCCGCGCGGTACACCTTCTATACCGAGGGCACCGCGGACAGGCTCGTCGGCGACCCCGGCCCGCTGCCGGACGGTGTGACGGCGCTCTCGCTCGGCACTCTCGGCATGGTCCTGGAGCCGGGCGCGAGCACGTACGAAACCGTGTTGCGCCGTGAATCCGCCCGAGGCGTGCTGACCGTCCTCGACCCGAACATCCGCGCGGCGCTGATCACCGATCCGGCGGCTTACCGGGCGCGGTTCGAGTCCTGGCTGCCGCACATCCGCCTGCTCAAGATCTCCGACGACGACACGGAATGGCTCGCCGAAGGCGCCGATCCGGTCGAGGCGGCAAAGGTCTGGACCTCTCGCGGAGTCGACGCCGTGGTGCTCACCCGTGGCGCGCAGGGGTTGTCCGTCATCACACGGGCGGGGGAAATCGCGCAGGTCCCGTCACGCCGAGTCGCCGTCGTCGACACCATCGGCGCGGGGGACACCGTGCAGGGCGCGCTCCTGGCGTGGCTGTACTCGAACGGGGTGCGCGACGTGTCCACTCTCGACGCCGACGGCTGGCGCACGGCGCTCGAATTCGCGGCGAAAGCGGCGTCGATCACGGTCTCTCGGAGTGGGGCGGAACCGCCGACGGCCGACGATATGGCATCCGCCGTGTGAACCTGGTCCCAAAGGGGCTGTTGTGAGCAACTCACCCGCTGCGCGTTGACCCCATTCTCGACTAGCGTGGAGGGGAATTCATACCCCAGCGGGGCGGTGTGCAGCGAGGCCGTGGGTCACGCGCGTGAAAGAGGGCGTACCTGTGGAACCTACAGGCGCCGCCGGCCCGTGCTGAACGTGAGAGGGACTTACATGTCCGACGCGACGACGGCTGCGGGGCAGTCCGGCGAGACCGCGACGCTGCGCCTGCCCAACGGCGAGCACGAGTTCAAGGTGATCCACCCGGTCGAGGGTGCGCCTGGGATCGAGCTGGGGAAGCTGCTGGCGACGACCGGGTACATCACCCACGACCCGGGGTTCGTGAACACCGGTGCCGCGTCGTCGGCCATCACCTACATCGACGGTGACGCCGGCATCCTGCGCTACCGCGGGTACCCGATCGAGCAGCTGGCCGGGAAGTCGACCTTCATCGAGGTCTCGTACCTGCTCATCTACGGCGAGCTGCCCACCCAGGCCCAGCTGGACGAGTTCACCGGCAAGATCCAACGTCACACCCTGCTGCACGAAGACCTCAAGGCCTTCTTCAGCGGCTTCCCGCGCGACGCGCACCCGATGCCGGTGCTCTCCAGCGCGGTATCGGCGCTGTCGACCTTCTACCAGGACTCGCTCAACCCGTTCGACGAAGCGAACGTGGAGCTGTCCACCATCCGCCTGCTGGCCAAGGTCCCGACCCTGGCCGCGTACGCGTACAAGAAGTCCGTCGGCCAGCCGCTGCTGTACCCGGACAACTCGCTCGGCCTGGTCGAGAACTTCCTGCGGATGACCTTCGGCTTCCCGGCCGAGCCCTACGAGGTCGACCCGGACGTCGCCAAGGCGCTCGACCTGCTGTTCATCCTGCACGCCGACCACGAGCAGAACTGCTCGACCTCGACAGTGCGGCTCGTCGGCTCCTCCGAGGCGAACCTGTTCGCCTCGATCTCGGCGGGCATCAACGCCCTGTTCGGCCCGCTGCACGGTGGCGCCAACAGCGCAGTCCTGGACATGCTCGAGGGCATCCAGGCCGATGGCGGCGACGTCGCGGACTTCGTCCGGCGCGTGAAGAACAAGGAAAAGGGTGTCCGCCTGATGGGCTTCGGGCACCGGGTCTACAAGAACTACGACCCGCGCGCGAAGATCATCAAGAACACCGCGGACGAGATCCTCTCCAAGCTCAAGGGCGGCGACCAGCTGCTCGACATCGCGAAGAAGCTGGAAGAGACCGCGCTCTCGGACGACTACTTCATCGAGCGGAAGCTGTACCCGAACGTCGACTTCTACACCGGTCTGATCTACCGGGCGCTCGGCTTCCCGACGAAGTACTTCACCGTGCTCTTCGCGCTGGGCCGTCTGCCGGGCTGGATCGCGCACTGGCGCGAGATGATCCAGGACCCGGCCACCAAGATCGGCCGCCCGCGGCAGATCTACACCGGCTCCGCCGAGCGGGACTACGCGCCGATCTCGGAGCGCTGACCCTCCGGTCTCGCAAGTGTCATAAGGGGTCCCCATAGGGCGAAAAACGTCCCATGGGGACCCCTCATGACATCCGGGGGCCGGACTGCGCTCACCGCCGGTACCGCTTAGGGTTCCCGGGTGACCAAAGAAGCCCCCGTAGTGCTGTGGTTCCGCCGCGACCTGCGCCTCGGCGACCACGCCGCCCTGCTGGAAGCCTCGAAGCACAGCAAGCACGTCCTCGCGCTGTACGTCCTCGACGACGCGCTCCTCAAGCCCTCCGGCGCCCCGCGCGTCGCGTTCCTGCACGGCTGCCTCAAGGCGTTGGACGACCAGCTCGGCGGACGGCTGATGCTCGTCAAGGGCGACCCGGTCAAGGAGGTCGTGAAAGCCGCGCGGGAGATCGGCGCCGCGGCCGTGCACGTCAGCTCGGACACCGGCCCGTACGGCCGCCGCCGCGACGACGAGGTCAAGAAGGCCTTGGCGGAGCACGACATCGCCTGGACCGAGACAGGGTCCTCGTACGCGATCACCCCCGGCAGGATCACCAAACCGGACGGCGACCCCTACCGCGTCTTCACCCCGTTCTACCGCGCCTGGGTGCGCCACGGCTGGCCGCGCCCGGCGGACACCGGAAAGTCCATAGTGGACTGGGTGGAACCACCGCGGTCGGTCAAGCTCCCCAAATCCCCGTCGCTCAAGGGAATGGAGCTGCCGGAGCCCGGCGAGAAGGCCGCGCTGGAGCGCTGGCACGAGTTCCTCGACGACGGCCTGGAGACCTACGACGAGGACCGCGACCGCCCGGATCGCCCCGGTACGACAAGGCTTTCGCCGTATCTGCGCTGGGGTTGCGTCCACCCGCGCACCTTGCTGGCCGACCTCGCCGGGAACGAGGGATCCGGCGCGAAATCGCTGCGCGGCGAGTTCGCCTGGCGCGAGTTCCACGCCGACGTCCTGTGGCACCGCCCCGAAACCGCGCGCAAGAACTACGACTCCCGCTTCGACGCCATGGAACACGAGAGCGACGACGAGGGCTTCAAACGCTGGTGCGAGGGGCGCACCGGATTCCCGATCGTCGACGCGGGGATGCGGCAGCTGCTCGCCGAGGGCTGGATGCACAACCGCGTCCGGATGATCGTCGCGAGTTTCCTGGTCAAGGACCTGCACTTGCCGTGGTGGCTGGGCGCCCGGCACTTCATGCGGCACCTCGTCGACGGCGACCTCGCGTCGAATCAGCTGAACTGGCAGTGGGTGGCGGGCAGCGGCACCGACGCCGCGCCGTACTTCCGGATCTTCAACCCGACCACGCAGGGGGAGAAGTTCGACCCCTCGGGCGAGTACGTCCGCCGTTACGTCCCCGAACTCCGCTCCGTGCAAGGGAAAGCGGTGCACAAGCCGCAGGGCGTCAAGGACTATCCGGCGCCGATGGTCGACCACGCCCACGAACGCCAGGTCGCCCTGGAGCGCTACGGCGCCATCAAAGGTACGTGAAGGCCCCCTTCATGTACCTAGGCGCGATGAAGGGGGCCTTCACGTACTTGGGGGTCAGCCCTTCAGGGCCTCGGAAAGCTTGATCCGGCTGCCGACCCGCAGGACGCTGTTCTGGTAGATCCGCGCGCCCAGCCAGGTGAACAGGGCGATGGCGCCCACGGTCAGGCCCAGCGACAGCGCGACTTCCCACACCTCGACGGTCCCGGCCGCGATCCGCGCGGGCATCAGCACCGGCGAGAGCAACGGCACCAGGGACAGGATCTTCGTCCCCGTGCCCTCGGGGGACTGCGCCAGCAGGTTGAACCCGACGACGAAGCCGAGGATCAGCACGATGTTGACCGGGCCGATGACCGACTGGGTGTCCTCCTGCCGGGAGACCAGCGAACCCATCGCGCCGTAGACGGTGGCGTACAGCAGAAACCCGAGCAGGTACCAGACCACACCCCACAGCAGCGCGCCCGTCGCGACCCCGGACAGCGTCAGGACGTTGGTCGCCGAGGCGACGATCAACCCCGCGCCGCCGATGATGACCAGCTGCGTCAGCCCGACCAGGCCGAGCCCGATCACCTTGCCCAGCAACAGATGCCACGGCCGGACGGTGGAGAGCAGGATCTCGACGACCCGGCTGGACTTCTCCTCGACCACACCCTGCGCGACCAGCGTCCCGTAGGTCACGATGCTCATGTAGAGCAGCACGGCCACGATCAGCCCGATCACCATCCGCTGGGACTTCTCCGGATCCGGCGGCTTGATCGAGTCGACCTCGACCTGCGTCTGCCCGACCGTGCGCATCACCTCGTCGGGGGACTTCTGGGCCTCGGAAAGGATGCCGTTCAGCACTTCCTGCTGGGACACGCCGTTCAGCACGGTGCGCAGCTTGGTGTCCAATTCGGACTTGACGAGCACCTTCAGCTCGGTGGCGTTGCCGGACAGCAACGCGTCGAGATCGCCGCTCTCGACCTGCGTCTTGCCCTGCGCCGGATCGGCGACGGTGACGGTCTCGATCTTTTCGCCGATCGCCTCACCCGCCTTCTGGAGCTGCTGCGCGATCCCGGCGGTCTGCCCGGTGAGCCCGATCTTGCTCTTGTCCTGGTTGTCGGCCAGCGTCGACTGCAGCAGGACGTAGCCCATCAGGATGACCAGCAGCACGGCGGTGCCGACCACGAAGGACCGCGTGCGCAGCCGGGTGTTCAGTTCACGTTTGGCGATGAGCCAGACCGCGCGCCATGAGGAAACGGTTTTCATGCGGAAACTCCCTGTGCGGCGGGCTTCTCGGCGACGGCGTCGCGGAACAGCTCGGTCAGCGATCGCCTGCGCTTGGTGAATTCGGTGACCGGCCCGGTGGCCAGCGCCGCGGCGAGCACGGCCTGATCGTCGGCTCCCGCCTCGAGTTCGAGGATCGACGTCGGGCCGTTCTGCTCGACGGACCGGACACCGGGAACGGCCGAAGCCCAGCCAGGCGCGGCATTGGGCGCTGTGACGACGAGGCCGTTGCCCGCGCCCGCGGTCAGCTCGCCGACGGTGCCCGAGGCGACCATCCGTCCACTTCGGATGATGCCGACCCGGTCGCACAACCGCTCGACCAGATCCAGCTGGTGACTGGAGAACACCACCGGCACCCCGGTCGCCGCCTTCTCGCGCAGCACACCGCTCATCACGTCCACGGCCAGCGGATCGAGGCCGGAGAAAGGCTCGTCCAGCACGAGGACGCGCGGATCGTGCACCAGCGCGGCCGCGAGCTGCACGCGCTGCTGGTTGCCGAGGCTCAGCTTCTGGACCTCGTCCTTCTTACGCTCGGTCAGCCCGAGCCGGGCGATCCAGTTCTCGGCGCTGCGGTGGGCGTCGTTGGCCGACATCCCGTGCAGTTCGGCGAGGTAGACCAGCTGCTCCAGCACCTTCATCTTCGGGTACAGGCCGCGTTCCTCCGGCATGTACCCGATGTGCGTGCGGGTCTCGTGGGTGATCGGCGCGCCGCCGAGGCGCACCTGGCCGGAGTCGGCCGCCAGCACCCCGAGGACGATCCGCATCGTGGTGGTCTTGCCCGCGCCGTTGCTGCCGACGAACCCGAACAGCTCACCGGGCTGGACCTCGAAGCTCACCTCGTCCAGCGCGACCTTCGCGCCGTACTTCTTGGAGATCCGGTCGATCTCCAGTTTCCCCTCGGTCATTTCCACTTGCCCTCCTCCAAATACCGCACGAGCGCCGTGATCCCCCGATGGACGCCGGAAACCGTGCGGTTGCGCTGGATCAAGCCGTCCAGCTTGACGTTGCTCACCACCGAAGTGGCCCGGTAAACCAATACGGCCCTGACCGCGCCGCCGAACACCCCGCCCGCCACCAAAGCGACGGCGATCACCCCGATCGACACCTTGTGGCGCCGCTTGTGGCCGGTCATGCCGGAATCCCCTCGTCGAAGTCCTCTGGATCGTCGTCCGGCAGCTTCCAGGCGAGCCAGAGCGCCGGCAGCGACGTACCGAAGACGAACAACGCCGCTGTCATCGAAGAAAGCAACGAGCCTGAATCCGGCTGCTCGGCCGCGTAGAGCCCGTAGGCGAGGTCCACCAGCATCAGCAGGCAGATCCCTTGGAACGCCGCGTAGTGCGCGCGGTCGCGCAGCAGCAGTTCGCGCTCGTCGAGGTCCTTCGCCGCGGAGCCGGGTCTGCCGACCGAACGGCGCAACACGGCCGCGGCGCCGACGCACAGGCACAGCCCGGGGCCCATCATGCCGACGGCGAACCACAACGTCGGTTCGCGCAGCAACGCGGCTCCGGCGATGACCACGAGGTGACCGATCACCGCGGCGACGGCGAGCCGCCGCCGATCCGAACGGGTCCTGGTGACGGTCATGCGGGGGTCACCTCCTCGAAGTCCTCGGGATCGTCGTCCGGCAGCGACCAGCCCAGGATGACGCCGGACAGCGTGGTGCCGGCGACCAGGAGCGCGCAGCCCATCATCGCGCCGCGCGCGCCGCCGTCCTCGGTGCCGGAGACGAGCAGGCCGTAGAACACCGCGACGATCATCAGCGCGACCAGGACCTGGTAGCTGATGAACGTGGCACGGTGGCGCCATTCCCGCTCGCGCTCGTCGAGCCGGATGGAGAAGCCATTGCTCATCTTGCCGGTCAGGATCCGCAGCAGGTAGTGCGCGCCGCCCGCGACGATGCTGCCGCCGAACCAGCACACGAAGAAGACCACTTCGGGCGCCTTGTGGAACAGGGCGGCGCCGGTGATGAGCACCAGGTTGCCCGCCACCACGAACACGCTCAACGTCCGCCGCCGTTTCCTCGTCCGCCAGGACGGAAGCCGCTGGGCTCGCTTGCGTTCCAGTGCCTCCCAGCGCTCCTGCTGGCGCTCCCAGTACGTCGCGAGACGGCCTCGTTCCTCACTCATGTTCCCCCCTCCCGGTAGACCTGAGTGGACAGTGGCGTGAACGGTTCGCGGCTGAATACGGCCTCGACCGGGAGGTCGAACACCGCGCAGATGCGAAACGCCAGGTCGAGGCTCGGGTAGTGGTCGCCTCGTTCGAGTGCGCCGATGGTCTGCGGATTGACCTCGACCGCCGTCGCGAGGGCGGCCCGGCTCAGTCCGCGCTCGGCGCGAAGTACGGGAAGCCGGTTGTAGATCGGCAGCTCTTTGCCGCGTCTGACCGGGCTCATGGAACATACTGTTGCAAAAACCCAACGACTCGTCAAGTTGAGGGCGCGCTTCACCGCATCTAGAGGACTAAATGCGGTAGTTGCGCACGCAAGTACCGCATTCAGAGGACGAAACGCAGTCAGGCGAGGCCGGCGAGCGACTTGTCGACGAGTTCCTGGACGCGGGCGCGGGCGGCCTCGGCGTCGGAGGTGACCAGGCTGAGCCGGGTGCGGCGCTCCAGGACGTCCTCGACGTCGAGCGCGCCCTCGTGCCGCACGGCCCAGACGACCTCCGCCGCGCTGATCTCGGTGCCGGCGGACAGCGGCAGGCCCAGTTCCGGATCGACCTCGCCGAGCGCCGCGACACGCGGCGCTTCGGTGCCGTACTTGGCGACCAGCCGGGCCGGTGCGTCCACAGAGGACAGACGATGGCGCGGAGTCGCGCCGAGCAAAGGGAGCCGGGGCGTGGTCGACGGCCCGGCACGCAGCCCGGACCGCTTCAACGCCGCATCGACGGCGTCCTCGGCCATCTTCCGGTACGTCGTCAGCTTGCCGCCGACGACGGTGAGCACGCCGTCGGAGCCGGTCACCACCGCGTGTTTGCGCGAGAGATCCGCGCTGCGTCCGCCGCCGCCTTCGACCAGTGGCCGCAGTCCGGCGAACGAGCCCGCGACGTCGGCGCGGGTCAGCGGGCGGGTGAACGCCTTCGACGCCACTTCGAGCAGGAAGTCCACATCGGACTCCGGCACGATCGGCACGCGCGGGACCGGGCCGTCCGTCGGTTCGTCGGTGACCCCGACGAACACGCGGCCGTCGGGTTGCGGCAGCAGGAAGACGAACCGGTTGTTCTCACCGGGGACGGGGACGTTGACCGACGTCGCGCCGATCCGTGCCGCCCCCGAAGCCAGGATGAGATGGGAACCGCGGGACGGCCGAAGCCGCACCGACTCCGCCAGCTCGCCCGCCCAGACGCCCGTCGCGTTGACGACCTGACCGGCGCGGATCTCGATCTCCTGCCCGGTGAGCCGGTCGCGGGCCAGCACGGAATCGGCGTCGAGCCGGAGGGCTTCGACCCGCGTGAGGATCTTCGCGCCGCGTGACGCCGCCGTGCGCGCCAGGCTCACCACGAGCCGCGCGTCGTCGGTCAGCGCGCCGTCGTAGGCCAGCAGCGCGCCGCGCAGGCCTTGGGGCGACAGGCCGGGCGTGAGCGCGAGCGCCTCCGCGGCCGGGATCGACCGCGGCCGGGGCAGCACCGACGCCGGGGTCCTGGCCGCCCGGCGGAGCCCGTCACCGGCGACGAGGCCGGTCATGATGAACGCCTGCTGACCGCGGGAAGTCTCGGGATACAGCGGGAACAGCTGCGGGATCGCCCGGGTGAGATGCGGGGCGGTGCGGGTCATCAGGATCCCGCGTTCGACCGCGCTTTCGTGCGCCAGCGCCAGATCGCCCTTGGCGAGGTACCGAAGCCCGCCGTGGACCAGCTTGCTGGACCAGCGCGACGTGCCGTACGCCAGGTCGTACGCCTCGATCAGCGCCACCGAGAGCCCGCGCGCGGCCGCGTCCAGCGCGATCCCCGTGCCGGTGACACCGCCGCCGACCACCACCAGGTCGACCCGCTCGCCGCCGGCCAGCGCCGCGAGCTCCCGCTCACGTCGCAGAGCGTTCAGCGAGCCCGGCGTCACGGTCGCAACGCCGCGTCGAGCACGTGGGCGAACTCCGCCATCAGGGCTTTCTCGTTCACGTCCGCGGTGGCGGGCCGGTAGGAGAACGTGAAGGACTGGATGAGCAGCAACAGGGTGCGCGCCTGCGAGGGCAGGTCGCCCTTGCGGATCGAGCCGTCTTCGTGGCCGCCTCGCAGCAGGTGCAGGATCACGCCCTCGGCGAAGCGCTGGGTCTTCCCGAGCCGCTCGACGATGTAGGGCAGGACCAGCTCGGGGTCGAGGTCCAGCAGCGTGCGGAACAACGGGTCGCCCGACAGCGCGGCGACGGCGGCCGTCGAACTCTGGACGAGCTTCTCGCGGAAGTGGGCCGGTTCGACCTCCGGTTCGGCGGCGCCTTGCAGCAGGCCGCCGAATTCCCGGGTCATGAGGGTGGCGAGCACGCTGCGCACGTCCGGGAACCGGCGGTAGACGGTCATCCGGCTGACCTTCGCCGTCCGCGCTATCTCGGCGAGCGTGGTTCGCCGCACGCCGACGGCGAGCACGCACTTCTTCGCCGCGTCGAGCAGAACGTCGTCGGACACGCGTGTCGAGGCCTGGCGGGATCGGGTGTCCGCCAGTGCCGAGACGCCTGTTTCCGCAGGTGAGTGACGTTTTACGTCCATATGTAACACTGTAGTCGTGACCGAGCTTATTGACCACCGGTTAAGACGATCCTGGACGCCCGAGGCGGGTGACGCGGCACACCTTCCGGCGAAGGCGCTGCGGTGGCTCGTCCAGCGTATCGGCCCGCTGGCCGCCGCGGCGCCGTTCGCACCCGAATCGGCGCTGTCCGTTCCCGAACCGCGACTGGACGAACAGCCGAAGCGAGACCTCGAAGACCTCGTCGGCGCCGAACACGTTCTGGCGACGCCGGGGGAACGGCTCGCGCGGGCGAGCGGCCTGTCCTATCTGGACTTGGTGCGGCGCCGCGGGTTCGGTGATTTTCCGGTGCCGGACGCCGTCGTCCTGCCGGGCAATCCCGGCGAAGTCCAGTCGGTGCTGGAAATCTGCGCACGGCACGACGTCGGCGTCGTCCCGTTCGGCGGCGGGACGTCGGTGGTCGGCGGGGTCTCGGCGCTGCGCGGGGACAAGAGCGCGGTGATCGCGCTCGACCTCACCAGGCTCGACGGCCTGGTCTCCGTCGACCCGGTCTCCCGGATCGCGGTCCTGCAGGCGGGGGTCACCGGCCCGGAGGCCGATCGGCTGCTCGCCGGGCACGGTTTCACCCTCGGGCACGTGCCCCAGTCCTACGAACGCGCCACGATCGGCGGCTACGCCGCGACCCGGTCCGCCGGGCAGGCCTCTTCGGGTTACGGCCGGTTCGAGGACATGGTCAAGGGCGTCCGGCTCGCGACCCCGCGCGGCGAATGGAAACTCGGCGTCGCGCCGGCGTCGGCCGCCGGACCCGATCTGCGGCACCTCGCCGTCGGCAGCGAGGGCGCGCTCGGCGTGATCACCGAGGTCGCCCTCCGCGTCCGCCCCGTCCCGGAAGTCCGCCGCTACGAGGGCTACGTCCTCGACGGCTGGGAGAACGGCACGGCGGCGGTCCGCGAACTCGCCCAGCGGCACGTGCTCGCGGACGTCACACGACTGTCCGATGTGGACGAAAGCGAGGTTTCGCTCGCGCTCAACGACAACTGGAAGACCAAGGCGCTGCGACGGTATCTCAAGGCGCGCGGAGTCCACGCGCCCTGCCTGCTGATCGTCGGCTGGGAAGGCGCGTCGAAACGCGAGGTCGCCCGGCGACGCCAGGAGACCACGCGGGTGCTGGAGCCGTTCGGCGCCGTCCGCATCGGCGCCGCGCTCGGCGAATCCTGGCGCCGCGGCCGGTTTTCCGGACCCCGGCAGCGGGACGCCTTGCTGGACAACGGTGTCTGCGTCGAAACCCTGGAAACCGCCGCGTACTGGGCGGAACTGAGCGACTTGCGCGACGCCGTCCGCGCCGCGCTCACGGCCACGCTCGGCCGGGCCGTCATCATGTGCCACGTCTCGCACGCGTACGAAACGGGCGCTTCGCTGTACTTCACCGTGCTCACCGCGCGCGACGAGGCCGATCCGATCGGCCAATGGCAGCGGGCGAAGGCGGCGGCGTCGGAGGCGATCACCGGGATCGGCACCATTTCGCACCACCACGCCGTCGGTGTCGACCACGCGCGGTACCTGTCGGCGGAGATCGGTGAAATCGGCGTCGAAGTGTTGCGGGCGGCGAAAAAGGTCGTGGATCCGGCCGGGATCCTCAATCCCGGGAAGCTTCTTTGACCAGCGTCCCGGCCTCGACCAGCGTGCAGTCCAGGCCGTGCGTCTCGGCGGGGATTCCTTCCAGCGCCGCGGCCCGGCGCTGTTCGAGGTCGGCGACGCGGATGTGCCTGCCGTCCACCAGGATCGGCAGGCGGATGTCCGCGGCGCCGACGTAGGCCACCACGTCGTCGAGCACGGTGCCGTCGTCGAGGGTGATGGCCGGTGCGGTCAGCCGCACCAGGCGGTAGCGCTGCCCGTTGCCCTCGCATTCGTCGAGGACGGCGATCTGCTCCGGGGTCGCGAACCAGACGGCGTGCTCCTCGACGATGCCCGGGGCGGCGGCGAGCGTGGCGGGCCGCTGCCCGTCCCGGAACCGCAGGCCGGACGCCCAGACCGCGGCCAGGTCGGTGCAGCGGGCGTTACAGACGACGACCGGGCCCGTCAGGCCCATGTTCTCCCGCAGCCAGGTGATCTTCGACGGGCACGCGTTCGAGCCGTAGGCCAGCACGGCTTGGCGCTCGCGCCAGCCTTCCGGCGCGGTGTCGAGACTGTGCCCGGCGCCGTCGAAGTGGACGAACGAATGACCTGGCCGCGCTCCCGGGTACGGGTCGGCGGGGAAATCGGCGTCGGTGAAGAGTTTCACCACGTCACCTCGTACGGCATACCCACCTCCGAGTAGTCGACTCCGTAGCTTGCCACGGAATCGACTCCGGCCGCGAGATCCGCTCGGGTGGGGAACCGATTCAGTTGGGCGTGATGATGTAAGCGACCCCTCCCGGGCCGCTGGAAACGCCGCCCGTGGTGTTGTATCGCTTGGTGCGCTGCCAGATCGTCTCGAACTGGTGTCGCTTGTAGACGTTCCGGACGCGGTCGTTGCTGCTGGCGGCCGGGTCGTTCGCGATCACGTCGCCGTCCTTCGTGAAGCCGACGACGACCATGATGTGCCCGGCGGTGCCGTAGCCCGCGCCGTCGAGTTCCTCGGCCTTGAACGACTGCGACGTGATCACCGGGATGCCGCGCGCGATGTAGTTTTCGAGTTCGTTCAAGGAGTGCAAACGGGTGATGTGCCCACGCAGTCCGAGTGAAGCGGCGTACGCGGTGTTGAACGGCCAGTTGCCGGTTCCGTCGTAGGCGTAGTCGAACGTGTAACGGGCCGCGTACGCGACTGTCGGATCGACGTAACCCTCCGGGATCCACGCCATGTCCTCGGCCTTGGGCCGTTTGCCCCAGTACTCGGCCACCATTTCGGTGGACGTGGGGCTGCACCAGTTCTCCCCGCCGCCCCCGTATTCCGGGAACTGTCCTTTGTGGAGGTTCTGGGCGTAGGCGGGCACCTTGAGCTCGATGCCGGTGGCGCGGCCCGGTTTCGTCGCCCGGACCTCGAACCGGTCCGGGACCAGCGACGTCATGGCGCCGACCGACGTCACCGACGGCGTGGCGCGGGAACCGGCCTCGCGATAAAGGCTCACCCGCAGCTGATACGACCTGAGCGCGACTCCCGCCTTCATGACGAGCGTGTCGACGTCGACCGCGGCGTTGGCGTCGCTCTGGCCGTCGACGCTGGTGCGCTTGATGTCGGCGTCCCCGGCGGCCCACCGCCCCATGACGTACCAGGCGGTTTCGGCGCCCGACGCGGTGCGGCCCTTCGCCTCGATCTTGATCCAGGTCTTGGCCGGTGTCTTCGCGTTCCACGACGCGACCAGCTGGGAGGCGTCGAAGCCCTGCTTGCGACTCCTCGACGTCCATTGGCCGTATTCGTAGGTTTTCGTGGTGCCGAGTGCCGGTTCCGTGTGCTCGACGGTGCCGATCGGGCGGTCGATGCGCAGCGCGCCGCGGTCGAGGTCGAGCCCCTCCAGTCTGCCGTCACGGAAACCGTGTCGACCGGACCATTCGTGGTGGTCGATCGACTCGTCGTCTCCGCGGCCGGGGCCCGCCTCCGCCGTCTGTGCCGTCACCGCGGTCAGCGTCGCGATCGTCAGCATCGTGACCAGCCCTCGTATGCGCATCCCGGCTCCATCCCTCGGTTCCACCCAGTAGGGAAGGGATTTTCGCCGGTCGCGCGAGGTATGTAAACAGTTGTCTGCAAGACGGCCCGAGCTTGTGTCGCTTTCGCGACCAGCGGGGCGCCGGGTGTCAGGCGAGGGGGTGGGGCAGCAGGAGTTCGGTGTTCTGGTCTTGGGCGGTACCGACGGCGCCGAGCGAGGCGTGGATGTCGTTGTACGAGAACTCCCGGTACAGCGACGCAAGCGCTTGCGTCGAGGTGTCCGAGTACGACGCCTCGTACGGTGCCTCCGCCTCGATCAGCGTCGTGAACAGCGAAAGCGTGCCGTCGGCGTTGTCGGCGACCTCGATGATCCGCGCGTGCTGCGGGAAGTCGATGTGCGACGCGGTGTTGATCTCCCAGAAGCCCTGCTTCGCCGTCTTGCCCGGGTGCGGGGTGATCTTGTTGTGGTGCGTGTGCCCGTTGACCCACGCCAGCACGTTCGGGAACCGGTTCAGCAGCGAGACGAACGTGTCGCCGTTGAGCCGCGGCTCCAGCGGGTGCCGCGCGTCCGGGAGGACGTTGCCCATGGTGTCGCTGGTGTGGTGGCTGAACAGGATGAACAGCTCGTCCGTCACGTTCTTCGTGACCTTGCGCCCGAAGAAGTCGTAGTACGTCGAGCTGTTGCGCTTGAGCGTGTTCTCCACCCAGGTGAACTGCCCGAGCCCGATCGACCCGTCGGCGAGACCGGCCATCGTCGTGGTGTCGAGGCTGATGCCGACGACGCCCGGCGCGATGCGGAAGGTGTAGTACACGTTCCGTCCGTCGGCGTTGTTCCCGCTGAACCCGTGGCCGACCGGGCCGGGTCCGGTGTTGGCGGTGTCGAGGTGATGCTGCACGAACTCCGCGGTGCTGAACGGCCGCCGTCGCTCGTCCGGGGTGATCTCGCGGATCGTGCCCGAACCGCCGAACAGTTCCGTGATCGGGACGCCGGAGCCAGAGCCGATCGCCTTGGCGAGCTTCCGCGACGTCGTCTCGTCCTTGCCGATCACCTTGAAGCGGCCGGTGTACCAGGCGTCCATCCCCGGCAGATCCGGCACGGTGCCGACGATGCTGTCGTCGTGGTTGCCGAAGGTGCAGAACCACGGGACGTCGAGACCGGGCGAGGTGAAGGTGTTCGACGCCGCGCCGAGCAGGCCGGGTAGCTGCGGGAAGCCCTTTTTCGTGTACGCGTCGTCCAGCGGCTTGCCGGGATTCCAGTAGTGCGAAGACCCGGACGTCTGGACGCCTTCGTGCGTGTT
Organism: Amycolatopsis thailandensis; assembly: GCF_002234405.1. Lineage (GTDB taxonomy): Bacteria > Actinomycetota > Actinomycetes > Mycobacteriales > Pseudonocardiaceae > Amycolatopsis > Amycolatopsis thailandensis. The sequence continues at coordinate 85,076 of NZ_NMQT01000025.1, forward strand.
CGGGTCGCCGGACGTGGGGTTCACCGTGCCGCCGTTGAGCACCTTGAGGAACCATTCGAGCTCGATCAGCTCGTGGTTGTCGGTGTTGTCGCCGGTGGTGACCATGAAATCGATCGCCCGTCCGGTGAACGGGCCCGCCTTGAGGCTGTTCACGCGCTCCACCAGCGCCGTCGTCGCGACCGGGCCGAGCGTCTCCTGCGGCCGGTGCGCCGAGCCGACGAACGGGTGCAGGTACTCGAACCGCGCCGGGCTTTCGGCGTCGGTGAAGTGCAGGTCGGTGAACTGCGCGAACGAGGCCATCGCGCGGCGCCGGTCGTCGCGGCCGGACTTCGGCGCGGCGAGATCGCCCCGGACCACGAGCGGCCAGCCGGGGCCCGCGGTCAGCCGCGTGTAGTTCGGACCGCTCTTCAGCGGGGCCGCCGCGGATTCCAGCGTGGTGCCCGCGGTGC
>NZ_NMQT01000250.1 GCF_002234405.1 Amycolatopsis thailandensis
TGAACTGGTGCGGTACGGAACCGCCGACGACCTTGTCCACGAACTCGAAGCCCGAACCCCTCGGCAGCGGCTTGACCTCGATGTCGCAGACGGCGAACTGGCCGTGCCCGCCGGACTGCTTGACGTGCCGCCCGTGCCCACGGCCAGGTCCGGCGAAGGTCGAGCGCAGGCTGATGCGGACGGGCTCGGTGTCCACGTCGGCGCCTCCCGCGCGCAGTCGCGACAGCACGACGTCGGCGTGCGCCTCGCCCATGCACCACAGCACGAGCTGGTTGGTCTCGGCGTTGCGGTCGAGCCGCAGCGTCGGATCGCCCGCGACGAGCCGGGAGAGGTTGCGCGCGAGCGTGTCCTCGTCGCTGCGCGTCTTCGCGATGACGGCGACCGGCAGCAGCGGTTCCGGCATCGTCCACGGTTTCATGATCAGCGGATCGTCGGGGGAGGAGACGGTGTCGCCCGTTTCCGCCGAGCCGACCTTGGTGAGCGCGCAGAGGTCGCCCGCGACGCAGTACGGGACTTCGCGCAGGTTCGCGCCGAGTGGCGAGTACAGATGCGCGACCCGTTCGTCGGCGTCGTGATCCTCGTGCCCGCGTTCGGCCAGACCGTGACCCGAGACATGAACAGGCCGCTCCGGGCGAAGCGTCCCGGAGAACACCCGCACCAGCGACACCCGGCCGACGTAGGAGTCGACCGCGGTCCGGACCACTTCGGCCGCCAGCGGGCCCTCGGGATCGGCGCGGAGACCGGCGTGCGGCTCGCCGGTGGGTGAGGTGACTTCCGGCGGGACGTGCTCCAGCGGCGACGGGAAGGCGCGCACTATCCCGTCGAGGACTTCGGCGAGCCCGACACCGGTCGTCGCGCACACCGGGATCACCGGATGGAAGGAGCCGCGGGCGACGGCGGTCTCCAGGTCGGCGATCAGCGTGTCCTCGGGGATCTCCTCGCCGGAGAGGTACCGGTCCATCAAGGTCTCGTCCTCGCTCTCGGCGATGACTCCCTCGATCAGTTCGTTGCGGGCCTCGGTCATCCGCGCGAGATCGTCCTCCGCCGGCTCGCCGACCTCGGGCGGGAAGCCCTTCGAATAGTCGAAGTAGCGACGCGTGATGAGCCCGACGAGGCCGTCGCGCGCGGGCAGGTACAGCGGCAGGACGCCGGCTCCGAAGGCGGCCTGGCAGGCCGCGATCTCGCCTTCGGGGTCGGCGCGGTGATG
>NZ_NMQT01000251.1 GCF_002234405.1 Amycolatopsis thailandensis
TGATCCTCCTCAGCCGCCGACGAGGCTCTTCACGCTGGTCAGCGCGGCCGCCATATCGACAAGCGCCTGGCCGCACTGGCCGCCGGGAGCGGCCTGGTCCTGGCAGTTCGCGGTCCGGAAGACGGAGATCGGCCGGTCGAGCGCTTCGGCACTCGGCACCAGGTCCGGGCGGCGCTTGCGGACGGTGCCCGCGGCGCTGGAGAGTTCGGTCACGTACTTCTGGCAGCCCTTGGGCGATTCGGTCCCCGGCGCCAGGTAGCACTGGTCGGTGCCCAGCGCCTTGAGCTTGATCGGCAGCACGTCCGGCCCCTCGCTGCGCGTGGGTTTCACCGTGACCGGGACCTCGTTCGATCCACAGCCGCTGAGTACCAGGAGAAGGGCGAGCAGGATCGCTTTGGTGCGCACGCCTTCACGGTAGCCCCGAGGCCGCGCCGGTACGGTGCGGGCATGCCTTCGCTCGATCTGCACGCCGACCCCGTCGACCTCACCGCCGCGCTGGTGGACATCTTCAGCGTTTCCGAGGAGGAGAAGGTGATCGCGGACACCGTGCAGGCCGCGTTGGAGACACAGGCGCCGCATCTCGAAGTGATCCGCAACGGCGACGCGGTCCTCGCCCGGACGAACCTCGGCCGTCCGTCGCGGGTGGTGCTGGCGGGGCATCTCGACACGGTTCCGGTGAACGAGAACATGCCCGTCCGCCGTGAGGGGACCGGTGACGACGAGATCCTGCACGGACTCGGCACCGTCGACATGAAGAGCGGCGACGCCGTCTTCCTGCATCTCGCCGCCGCTCTCCGCGAGCCGAGGCATGACATCACCTTCGTGTTCTACGACTGCGAAGAGATCGAAGCGACGAAGAACGGCCTCGGCCGCATCGAACGCGAGCTGCCCGAGTGGC
>NZ_NMQT01000252.1 GCF_002234405.1 Amycolatopsis thailandensis
GTCCCGACCCGATCTGCTGGATCCCGCCCTGAACCTCGGCGACGTCGGCGGTGAGTTCATCTACGCCGGGTTCAGCGGGAAGATCATCACCCCGGAGCGGTTGCTGCGGCACTGGTCCCGGTATTTCCTGATCGCGCTGGACGACGACGGTGTGCCGATCGCGCGGGCGCTGTCGGTCCCGCTGACCTACCCCGCCGAGGACCGGCACGAACTGCCCGCCCACGGCTGGGACGAGGCGATCCAATGGGCCGCGCAGGACCTCATGGACGGCCGCGCGCCGGACACCCTGTGCGCGCTTGAAGTCGTTGTGGCGCCGCGGATGCGGGGGACGGGGTTGTCGACGCCGATGCTCAAGGCGCTCAAGGCGCGGGCTGCCGAAACGGGGCTGAAGCGGCTGATCGTCTCGGTGCGCCCGATCGGCAAGGAGGACGAGCCGGACGTCCCGATGGAGTCCTACGCCGTGCGGCGCCGCGAAGACGGGCTGTTCGCCGACCGCTGGCTGCGCACCCACGAACGGC
>NZ_NMQT01000253.1 GCF_002234405.1 Amycolatopsis thailandensis
AACCCTCTGTCTGAGTTCAGGACATCGTGAACAGTTGATGTTTCAGGACATCGTGAACACTGACCGGCCTGTCGGTGTGGTGACCTGGGTGTTTGTGGTGATCATGCGGCGATGGGCAGTACAGGGTTTTCGATGGATCCTGAGTTCGTCGCCGCGGTCGCGAAGGTCGCCGCGGGCGAGAAGATCAACATCTCGGGGTTCTGCCGCGAACGTGGCATCTCCCGGGGCGTGTTCCACAAGTACGTCACGCGGGTCCGCGCGGAGGGTGTGGACGGGTTCGTCCGCCGCAGCACCGCCCCGCGCCACCGCCCGGCCGCGTTCGGGGCCAAGGTGGCCGAGGCGGTGCTGCGGGCCCGCAAGGAACTCGAGGACGAGGGCTGGGACAACGGGCCGATCTCGATCCACTGGCGGCTGGAAGACGCCGGGTTCGAGCCGTTGCCGTCACGGTCGGCGGTCTACCGGATCCTGCGTGATCACGGCCAGATCACCCCGGAGCCACGTAAGAAACCCCGCACGAGACGCCGGTTCGAATACGCCGACCCCAACGGCTGCTGGCAGATCGATGGCATGGAGTACTACCTGGCCGACGGCGTCAAGGTCTGCATCATCCAGATCCTCGACGACCACTCCCGTCTCGACGTCGGCACCTACGCCGCGGCCAGTGAGAACGGCACCGACGCCTGGGCTGCGTTGCAACAGGCGTTCGCCGGCCACGGGGTTCCGGTGAAAGTGCTGTCCGACAACGGTTTGTCCTTCTCCGGGAAGCACCGCGGCCACATGGTCGAACTGGAACGCCACCTCGCCGGACACGGCGTCACCGCGATCGCCTCCTCGGTCTATCACCCGCAAACCTGCGGCAAGAACGAACGCGTCCACCAAACCCTGCAGAAATGGCTCGCCGCCCGGCCCCCGGCCGAGGATCTCGCCGCCCTGCAACACCTTCTCGACGACTACCGAAAGCTCTACAACACCCGGCGACGCCACCAGAGCCTCAACGGCCACACCCCGCAGCAACGCTACGACGCCCGCCCCAAAGCCACCCCCGCCGGCACCGGCCGCCAGCCCGGCGGCGTCACCCAGCGCCCGGTCTCAGCCACCGGCGTCATCGCCTTCTCCGGCTGCTCCATCGTCCTCGGCCGCCGCTGGGCAGGCCACACCGCCACCGTGTTCTGGCAAGGCGACCGCGTCACCATCACGATCGGCGACACAGTCGCCCGCCAACTCACCCTCGACAGATCAGTACGCTACCAACCACTGAACAAACCAAAACTGTTCACGAAGTCCTGAAACACATCTGTTCACGAAGTCCTGAAACATGACAGAGGGTTAGAACCCTCTTTGCCACTCACGACCCCCTAGCAAAGCCACGCAAAGTGCCCAAAACGGGCGTTCTACCTGAGGCAAGT
>NZ_NMQT01000254.1 GCF_002234405.1 Amycolatopsis thailandensis
CTCCTGGCGACCACCGAACCGGCCGAACCCGCTCCCACCACGATGACGTCCATGTCCCCCACCCTCGCAAGGCCCGGCGAGGTCCGGCGGATTCGGTTCGCTGGCCGACAATCGGCGTGCCCTGGCGGGCAAGACCGGAGACGGCGTGGCGCCCGATACTCGATCACACACCGGTCGAGGAGGAGCTAGCCATGGCCACACGCCTGTTCATCGACGGACAGTGGACCACCGCCGGAGGTGGGTCCCTGCCGACGTACGATCCGGCCACGGGCCAGGTGATCGAGGATGTCGGCACCGCTTCCGCGGCCGACGTGGACGCCGCCGTCGGCGCCGCCCGGAAGGCGCTGAACGACCCCGCCTGGGCGGGGCTGCTGCCGGTCCAGCGGGCCGCGCTGCTGTTCAAACTGGCGAGCCTGGTCGACGCGCACCACGAAGAGCTCGCCGCGCTCGAAACGCGCGACCAGGGCCAGCCGATCGGCATCTCGCGCCAGGTCAGCGTCACCGGCGCGGCCGAGCACCTGCGGTACTTCGCGGGCTGGGTGACCAAGATCCAGGGCACCACCAACCCGGTGTCCTACCCGGACACGCTGCACTACACCCGCCGCGAGCCGGTCGGGGTGAACGCGCTGATCACGCCGTGGAACTT
>NZ_NMQT01000255.1 GCF_002234405.1 Amycolatopsis thailandensis
CACGACCCTCAGGGCGATGAGGCGGCGGTGCACCGAGGACTGCGGGCCACGGGGGGCGGGGGGGGGGGCGTCATGCGTGCCGTGCCCGCCGGGGCGAACGCCGCCGGCCGTCACCACGCCGCACTTGACGGAACCCGGTTCCGCCCCGCGCCGGTGTGGGGACCGCGTTCAGCTGAGCACGCCCGGGCGGGGCACGCGCCGATGCCGCCTGCCGGGGGCGCGCCGAGCGGGCGAGACGTCGCCTCGCTGCGTTCACCCGCGTTCCGCGATCTCGCCTCGGCACGCCCCCGGCAGGCGGCCCCCGCCGTCGCGGCCAGAGCACCGGCGTCCCCCGCCGCGGGACACAGCACCGGTGCTCTGAACCGCGACCCCGCTATCCAGGCGTGCTGCTTCCCGGCGTCCACCACCCCGACGGCCGGAGGAATCGCATGCACACCGACCTCGTGAAACAGGTCCACGAACTGACCCAACCGCAGGCACATGCCCTGCGTGACGCCATCAACCTGCGCCGCCGACTGCTCAACGACGCGACCAACGCCCTGTACGCCGCCCAGGTCACGGTCGGAGCGCGAGTCTCGATCCGCGACAACCTCAACCCCGCCCGATACCGCGGACTCTCCGGCACCGTGCAGGCCAAGAACGGCAAGCACGCCACCGTACTCCTGGACGAGGCCTCCACCGACAAGCTGGCCAGCCAGACCGGCCGCAACCGGATCTGGATGCCCGAGGGCACCACGAGGCACCCCCTGGACGGCATTCCGGTGGAAGCCCTCGAAGTCCGCGACACGCCTGACGGTTTCGGCGAACTGGCGAAGTTCGTCATCAACGAAGCCGCGCCGGAGGAACTCACCTCCGTCGACGCTGCCCGAAAGCAGCGCCTTCACGACCTGGCCGCCGACATCGGCGAAGGCGATCCGGTCATGGTCACCGACGTCACTCCGCAGTTCCTGGCCGGGCTGACCGGTGCCGTGAAGTCGGTCGACACCCGAGAGGGAACCTGCCTCGTGCTGCTCGACGAGAACTCCACCAAGCAGCTGCGCCTGGAGTACAGCCCGCGCTATCCCGTCGAGGACGGCGTCACGAACTTCCCGCTGCGCCTGCGGTTCAACCAGATCCTGCTCACCGCTGGACTCTGACCGGCTTCCCAGCTCCCCGGTGCTGGCGGGCGTGCTTCGGCCCCGCCAGCACCGGGGCTCCACCCCCGCCACTTTCCTTGCCTGCTTGGGAGAAACACCATGCTCCACGTCCTGCGCGACACCACCGGCCGTGCCCTGCACAAGGTCGCCACGGTCCAGCCCCGACCCGACGAGCCGCCACGGGCCCTGTGCGGGCTGTGCGGCTGGTCGGAAACCGCCGACCCGCCCGGTGATCACACCGAAGCGCGCTCTCTCGCACGCGAGCACCTGCACCGACCGGCCGAGTGGCCGGTATTCCACCGCGGCCGCGCCAGCCTCACCGGCGGCCGCCGCGTCAACGCCGACCATTCCGCCGTGCTCGTCGACGACGCGTGCGGCGAGGTCACCGCGTGGGCGGTTGCCGACGGCATCGGCGACACCCCCGAGGCGGCGCACGCCGCACGCGTCGCCGCCTCCACCGCGGTGCGAGCCCTCTACGGCAGCCGCCTTGCCCCCGCGGACGCCATCCTGGCCGCCCGCGATGAACTGACGCGCCGGGCGCCGGATGGGGACGCGGTGATGATCGTGGCCGCCGCACGCGCCGGCGGTGACGGATACGAACTTGCCTGGGTGGGGGACTGCCGCGGCTACGAACTTCGCGACGGCCACCTGATCCAGCTGACCACCGACCACACCGTCGCCGAGGAAACCCGCGCCTGGCTGCGGGAAGCGTATTCCCAGCACGAGGAACCGCCCGGCTGGTACGCCCACCATCTCCCACGTTGGGAGCACATCGTCACCACCACCGTCGCGACCGCCACGACCGCCGACATCGGCCGCGCGACCACCGGCGACCAGACCACGAGGCTGCTGCTCACCACCGACGGAGTCCACAAGCAAGTACCGCACGACACCCTCGCCACCTTGGTGTCCACCGCCAGCAGTGTGCGGGCCGGCGCGCACCGGATCGCCCGCGCGGGCATCGAGCACGGCGGCCAGGACAACGCGACCGCTCTGCTCGTCGACCCGGTGGTGGTCCCGTGAGCAGCGGTTTCCTCCTGCACGACACACCACCCAGCGCCTACCCTCGCTACGCAGGGGAGGACTCCATGGCAACCAGCAGGAACACACCGGTCCGGCAGGCGGATCCACCGCCTCGCCTGCAAGCGGCGCTGGCCGCCGCCCGGCGCGGCTGGCCGGTGTTCCCCCTGCACCCGTACTCGACCTTCCCCGCCGTCGACGACTGGGAAAGCGCCGCCACCACCGACATCGACGCCATTACTGCGACCTGGGCGCAAGCCGCGTACAACGTCGGGATCGCGTGCGGACCCGCAGGTCTGGTCGTCGTCGACCTCGACCCGGCACGCGGATCACCACCGCCGCCGGAATGGGCTGAACTGGGCGTCACCCACGGCCGCGACGTGCTGCGCGTCCTCGCCGAACGCGCCGGCGAGCCCGACCCCGTCGACACCTACACCGTGATCACCCCGGGGAAGACAGGCCCGCCCGGCACCGGGGAGCACCGGTACTACACCGCGCCTGACGGGGTCGAGCTGCGCAACTCTGCCGGAGAGCGCGGCAACGGACTCGGCTGGCACGTCGACACCCGCGCCCATGGCGGGATCATCGTCGCCGCCGGATCGATCCGGCGGGTCAACGGGCGCCCGGGTCTCTACCGGATCGCCCGGGACCTGCCGGTCGCTCCACTGCCTGAGTGGCTGGCCACCAGGCTGACGCCACCGCCGCCGCAACCACGGATCCCGCTGCAACTACCGCGCGGCACGCGCCGCGACGCCTACGTGTCCGCAGCTCTGGCAAACGAGTCGGCGAACGTCGAGCACGCGACCCCGGGGATCCGGGGAGACACCATGTTCGCCGCGGCGGCCGCACTGGGCGAGCTGGTCGGCAACGGCCTGCTCGACGAACTCGCCGTCGAGACCGCGTTACTCAACGCCGCCCGCCATCACGACGGAGTCGAGAACTGGGACCGAGCGGAGGCGCTGCGCCACCTCCGCAACGGCCTCAAGCGCGGCAAAGCCAACCCGCGGCCCCTGGACGACGTCCCAGCCTGACCATCCGGCACGCCCACACCCTCGCGGCCGCTGGCCGGGTGCGCCGTCGTCGTACCCGGCCACCGGTCGCCGTGACCGGGTGCCGGCTCCACCAACTGCTAGGGCGAGTCCTGGCTGTAGCGCGCCAGGCGACCAGCGTTGCCCAGGCTGCACCGGTTCCGGCCGACATCGGGCCCCGTGAGCTGGATCGCCAGTGGATCGCCCGAGGGCAGTACACCGCAGGAGGGGCAAGCGGCGATGAATCTGGGCCAGCCATTCCGGTGAGACAAGCCCCCTTCGGGGGTCGCCTACGGCGATCACACCGGAATGGCCGACCCAGAAACCCCCGCCGACCTTCGGTCCCCTCCTACGGCGCACTGGGCGGAGCCGCGTTCCACAGACACCCCAGCCCCAGGAGGACCCGATGAGCAGCCAGACCCTCTTCGCCGACGTCGACACCGAGGTCACCGCAGCCGAGTTGATCCAGGACCTGCTCGGCGGCCGCGTGATCGAACACACCCTGGACCCCGCCGCCGCCGCAGACGAGGCGTGGCGCGCCTACAACGACCGCGAGGCCGCCGAAGCCCGGCTCCGGTCCGAGCTGATGGCCGACGACCTCGCCGGCACCGGCTGGTGAGCCCGAGCCCTGGCGGGCCGTGACCGGCCCGCCAGGACAGCGCGCCCCCGCACACCCCGCGGGGACTCCGACCACGCCCACCAGCGGACGGCACCCCCCGCCCCGCCACGCGCCCCGCACGCCAACCCAGCCCACTCCCCGCACCCGACGCCGACCCAGACCCCGAGCCCCACCATGCACCCCGCCCCCCCCCCGATCCAGTCCATGCACGACCGCGA
>NZ_NMQT01000256.1 GCF_002234405.1 Amycolatopsis thailandensis
GCCAGCGCGCTCGTCACCGTCAGGTCGAACGCGAGCGACGGGTGCAGCGGAACATGCGCGGCACGACGCTCCCGGCGGGTCCCGCTCTGGTCGCCGCCGTCGCTGCCGGCACTGTCCGAATGCGACTCGACGCCGCCGTCCTCGGACAGGCCCGACATGGTCAGCCCGGACTGCGAACCGCCGCCGAGTCCCTTGCCCCGCAAGGCGGACGGCACGGACTCGGTGTCGCTCGCCGGGCCCTGCGGAGGCGTCGGGCGGGCGTGCCGCCCGTCGCCGTTGGCGGCCTGGCCGTTCCCGGACCCGACACCGGCGGGCAGCGCGGACGCGGACTCGGGCGACGGGGCGGCGGGTTCGGCCTGCTCGACCTGGAGGTTGAACAGGAAGCCGACGGCCTCCTCCTTCAGCGACTCCAGCATCGCGCGGAACATGTCGTAGCCCTCGCGCTGGTACTCGATGACCGGGTCGCGCTGGGCGAGGGCCCGCATGCCGATGCCCTCCTTGAGATAGTCCATCTCGTAGAGGTGCTCACGCCACTTGCGGTCGAGCACGGTGAGCATGACCTGGCGCTCCAGGCTGCGCATCGCGCCTTCGCCGACCTTGCCGTCGATCTCGACCTCGCGCTCGTCGTACGCGCGGTGAGCGTCTTCGAGCAGCGCCTCGCGGAGCCCTTCGGCGTCGAGGTCGTCGTCCTCGGTCAGGGATTCCCAGGTGACCTTCACCGGGTACAGCGTCTTGAGCGCCGTCCACAGCTTCTCGTGGTCCCAGTCCTCGGCGTAGCCCGAAGAGGTCTCCTCGTTGACGTAAGCGTTGATGACGTCGACGAGCATGTGCTCGATCTGCTCGCGGAGATCCTCGCCCTCGAGGACGCGCAGGCGCTCGGCGTAGATCACCTTGCGCTGCTCGTTCATGACCTCGTCGTACTTGAGGACGTTCTTGCGGATCTCCATGTTCTGCTGCTCGACCTGCGTCTGCGCGCTCTTGATCGCCTTGGAGACCATCTTGTGCTCGATCGGCACGTCGTCCGGCAGCCGCATGGTGGTCATGACCCGCTCGACCATCGTCGCGTTGAAGCGGCGCATGAGCTCGTCACCGAGCGACAGGTAGAACCGGGACTCGCCCGGGTCGCCCTGACGGCCGGAACGACCGCGGAGCTGGTTGTCGATCCGGCGAGACTCGTGCCGCTCGGTGCCGAGCACGTACAGCCCGCCGGCCTCGCGGACCTCGTCGGCCTCGGCCTTGGTGTCGGCCTGGACCTCTTCGAGCACCTTCGGCCAGGCGGCCTCGTACTCCTCGGAGTGCTCCACCGGGTCGAGACCGCGGTCGCGGAGCACCTCGTCGGCGATGATGTCCGGGTTGCCGCCCAGCACGATGTCGGTACCGCGGCCCGCCATGTTGGTGGCGACCGTGACCGCGCCCTTGCGCCCGGCGCGAGCGACGATCAGCGCCTCCCGGTCGTGGTGCTTGGCGTTGAGGACCTCGTGCGGGACACCCAGCTTGAGCAGCAGCTTCGACAGGTGCTCGGACTTCTCGACACTCGTGGTGCCGACCAGCACCGGCTGGCCCTTCTCGTGCCGCTCGGCGATGTCCTCGGCGACGGCCTCGAACTTCGCCTGCTCGGTCTTGTAGATGAGGTCGGCCTGGTCGGCGCGGACCATCGGCTTGTTGGTCGGGATCGGCACCACACCCAGCTTGTAGGTCTGGTGGAACTCGGCCGCCTCGGTCTCGGCGGTACCGGTCATACCCGCCAGCTTGCTGTAGAGCCGGAAGTAGTTCTGCAGCGTGATCGTGGCGAGCGTCTGGTTCTCGGCCTTGATCTCGACGCCTTCCTTGGCCTCGATCGCCTGGTGCATGCCCTCGTTGTAGCGGCGTCCGTGCAGGATGCGGCCGGTGAACTCGTCGACGATGAGGACTTCGCCGTCACGGACGATGTAGTCCTTGTCGCGCTTGTAGAGCTCCTTGACCTTCAGCGCGTTGTTCAGGTAGCCGACCAGCGGCGTGTTCGCGGCCTCGTAGAGGTTGTCGATGCCGAGCTGGTCCTCGACGAAGGCGACACCCTTCTCGGTGACACCGACGGTGCGCTTGCGGATGTCCACCTCGTAGTGGATGTCCGCCTTCATCAGCGGCGTCATCCGCGCGAACTCGACGTACCAGCGCGAGGACTGGTCGGCCGGACCGGAGATGATCAGCGGCGTCCGGGCCTCGTCGATGAGGATGGAGTCCACCTCGTCGACGATCGCGAAGTTGTGGCCGCGCTGCACGCAGTCTTCGAGGCTCCACGCCATGTTGTCGCGGAGGTAGTCGAAGCCGAACTCGTTGTTCGTGCCGTGCGTGATGTCGGCGGCGTACTGCTGGCGGCGGACCTCGGGCGTCTGGTCGGCCAGGATGATGCCGACCTCGAGGCCGAGGAAGCGGTGGATGCGGCCCATCCACTCGGCGTCACGTTTGGCGAGGTAGTCGTTCACCGTGATGACGTGCACGCCCTTGCCGGACAGCGCGTTCAGGTACGCGGGGAGCACCTGGGTCAGGGTCTTGCCCTCACCGGTCTTCATCTCGGAGACCTGGCCGAGGTGCAGCGCGGCACCGCCCATCACCTGAACGTCGTAGGGCCGCTGGCCGAGCACGCGCCAGGCCGCCTCCCTCGCCACCGCGAACGCCTCCGGCAGGAGGTCGTCGAGTGACTCGCCGTCCGCGTTCCGCTTACGGAACTCGTCGGTCTTGGCCCGCAGCGCGGTGTCCGAAAGTCCCTTGACGTCGTCTTCGAGGGTGTTGATGTGATCGGCGATGTTGCGCAGCCGCTTCACCATCTTGCCCTCGCCCGCGCGGAGCAGGCGGTTCAGCACCATCCGGTCGACCTCACTAGCTGATTGTGATCGCACCCGAGCCGGTCCCGGGCAATCTCGTACGCGGTGGTGCGCTGGTCACGCACCACCGTCCGCCCCCATCGTAGGGAACACCTCGGTGTTCGCGCACGCACCGTCTGTCGGTATCTGACCTGGCCGGTGCCCATCCCGGCCGATCCGGACGGGAAACGGCCCGCACGCGTGCGCGTGCGGGCCGTTCCATAGGCGTTGTGGGTGGGTCGGAGGGACCGGCTAGCTCAGCCGGATGACGCCGTAGTCGAAGCCTCGCCTCCGGTAGACGACGCTCGGGCACCCGGCGTCGGAGTCGTTGAACAGATAGAAGTCGTGACCGACCAGCTCCATCTCGTAGAGAGCCTGATCGACCGTCATGGGTTCCGCGTCGTGCTTCTTCTCGCGGACGACGCGACCGGGCTGGTGTTCGGTCACCCCGTCGTCCCAGCGCTGCTGGGGCATCTCGAACTCTTCACCGCTCTCGACGGCGAAACCGTTGGCCAGGGGTTCGGCCTCTGGCGCCTCGAGCACAGCGGTACCCGCCAGATGTCGGTTGTCGGTGGTCATGCCACCGGCGGCCGCCATCGAAGTCGCCTCGGCGACGGATTCCGGGCGGCTGCGGCCGTAGTGCACGCGCCGGCGGTCGTGTGTCTTCCGCAACCTGTTCTCGAGCTTGTTGAGTGCGGAATCCAGCGCTGCGTAGAAGTCGCCCGCACACGCTTCGGCGCGTACGGCGGGGCCCCTGCCCTTACCGGTGATTTCGACGCGCTGGCAGTTCTTCGACTGCCGGCGATTGGGCTCATGGAAGAGCTCCACGTCGTAACGGATGACCTTCTTGTCGTAGCGCTCTAGCCGGGCCAGCTTTTCGCTGACGAGTGCCCGATAGTGGTCGGGCACCTCCACGTTGCGGCCCTTAACGACGATGTCCATACACGACCTCCCTCGCTGAAATGACTGCGAGCTGTAGATGTGTTCACTAGGGCGCCGGTAAAGCGGGGACGAAGCCCGGATCGCGGGCGATGAGGGAACTCGGCATGCGGTCACGACGTCTCGTGGCGGATGTCCGAGCGCGGACTCAGCGCGGCTCCGGCGCCAGGGACATGGGCTGGTCACCTCCCTGCCTGCCGGGATTGCTGATAGCGCTGCACGTTAGCTGCAACACGCCCCGAGCAACAGCCCCCGAGCCGGGGGATATCAGGACGTGAGACCTCGTCACCGCACGCGACGACGACGCTGTGTCCAGCGGGACAATCCGGCTTGTCGGGCGTCGTCCCCGTGATTTGTTTTCACGCGGACGGCGCAAGCCTTCGGGCAGGAAAAAGCCGAGGGTGACGCCGCCAAGGGAATCCGCCGCCACCCCGGTGGAGTGGCGGGCCGCTCGAGTGTTCCCCGGAAGCTGCCTCATATCCCGTCAACGCCCTTGTACCCATTCCCGTTCCCGATCATTCATCACTCTTGTAGGTGACCCTCCGATCACCCGGCGGCGGCCAGTGCGATCACCGCGGAAACGTGAATTCCGCTTATGTCCAAAAGGCGCGCACAAGCGGCGGCCGTCGCTCCGGTTGTGATCACGTCGTCAAGGAGAACGACCCTCTCCGGATGCTCTCCCGGGACGAGACGGATGCGGCCGTCGAGGTTCACCGCGCGCTCGGCCCTGGTGAGTCCCGCCGCGTCGCGGACCCCGGGCCTGAGCGCGAGGATCGGCGCCACGGTCGCCGGTCTTCCTTTGTCCGCCAACGCTTTCACGCACTCCTCGGCGAGGCGCCGGACGTGCGGTCCACCTCGGACACGCGAGGCGTGCCGTCTCGAAGGGACCGGGACGAGACAGAATCCCGCGGCCGGCTCGGGCAGGTGGACCAGGGCCTCGGCGACGGCTCGCCCCAGGGACGGCGCGAGGTCGCGGCGGCCGCGCTCCTTGTAGGCGAGGATCAAGCGTCGGGCGTCGTCCGCGTAGCGGGCCAGGGCGTACACGGGGACTCGGCCGGCCGTGGGCGCGCGGGTGATCTCGCTGAGCGAACCCCAAGCGGTCTGGCAGGTCGCGCAGCAGGGCGCGCCCGGTGCTCCGCAGGAGGCGCAGCGGGCGGGTATGAGGAGATCCAGGAGTTTGTTCATGCCGTCGAGGATCGCGCCGGGCTCCGACAGTTCCCGGCCCGGTTGTGTCATGAGGGGTCCCCTTAGGACACTTTTCGTCTTAAGGGGACCCCTCAT
>NZ_NMQT01000257.1 GCF_002234405.1 Amycolatopsis thailandensis
GAGAGCCCGGAAAGCTGCGGTTTCGCCAGCGAGGCCGATCGGAACGGCTTTCGGGATTACGTCAAGTCGATGAACGGTGACTGGATCACCGAGAGCGACCTCAACGACAACTACGCGCCGATCGACGAGGTCAAGAAGTCCTACAAGGCCGCGCACGAGAAGTACGACGCGAACCAGGCCGCGGGACGGCAGGGCGACCGCGACGCGCTGAACAAGGACGCGGCGAAGACCCAGGAAATCGCCGGCCGCGCCACCGAGACCGACCCGGGCTGCGCGAATTCGAACGACATCATGGTCCCCGGTCTGTCGGGGTTCAAGGTCTACGAGATCTTCCACCCGATCTACGTCCGCGCGCTGAGCCTGGCGGGCGGCGGGGCCGCGGTGGCGCTCACCGAGCTCCAGCGGCTTTACCACGAGCAGGACAACATCCCGTTCAACCTGTTCAAGGCGAGCGCGGACGAGCTGACCGCGGTCGGCACGGCCATCGCCGGGTCGGCGCAGGACGTCTCCGGGAAGCTCGGCAACTCGCTGGGCACCTGGGAAGGCGCCGCCGCGGATCAGGCGCGTGCCTATCAGAAGGCCTACTCGGACAAGACCGGTCAGGTCGCCGAGGCCTTCAAGGCCGCGGGTGACGGACTGCTGCGGACGAATGCTTCGGTCGGCAAGTTCTGCCGGGAGAAGGTCGAGTGGCTGCAGAAGTGGTACACGGACAAGGTCGGTGACGCCACCGCGCAGGACATCGAGCGGATCATCCGCATCGCGGACGGCTCGTGCAGCCAGAACGACATCATCCACTGCATCAAGTTCCTGAGCATCGACGCCAAGAACGCCTTCAACGACGACTGGGGCGACATCGACCAGAGCACCATCGACGAGGTTCTCAAACCTCAGGCGGTGGCCTGGTTGAAGGACGTCTTCCTCGCCTGGTTCGGCAAGCACATCGAGAACTTCCAGCTGGTGTGCAAGAACACGCGTGACGCCATCAACGGTGCGTGGCGTGCGTTCAACGAATCGGTCGGCAAGGTGGTCGAAAACCCGTTCGCGGACTTGGGCAAGACCCCGGA
The DNA here is from genome assembly GCF_002234405.1 of Amycolatopsis thailandensis. GTDB lineage: Bacteria > Actinomycetota > Actinomycetes > Mycobacteriales > Pseudonocardiaceae > Amycolatopsis > Amycolatopsis thailandensis. Next base: position 1,065 of record NZ_NMQT01000257.1, read on the forward strand.
GACGGGCGGCGAAAAGCCCGTCGAGAAGGGTGGCGGGGGCAAGGACACCGGTGGCGGTGGCCCGTCGTCCGGTGGTGGCGGTCCGTCTTCCGGTGGTGGCGGGCAGAAGCCG
>NZ_NMQT01000258.1 GCF_002234405.1 Amycolatopsis thailandensis
GCTCTTCCGATCTGTCCCCGCACCCGCGTACGGTTCGCCGCCGCCGACTCCGGCGGTGCCCGCTTCGGCGCGGCGCCCCGGCCGGTTCGGCGGGATCGGGGTGCCGCAGATCATCTGCTGGCAGCTCGTCCTCGTCGCGCTCGTCCTGGTGGCGGGACGGCCTTGGCCGCTGGTGGCCGCGGTGATCACCGCGGCCGTGCTGGTCCTCGCGCTGACAGCCGTGCGGTTTCGCGGTCGCTGGCTCTACGAGTGGGCCGGTTCGGCGTCCGGGTACCTGCTGCGCGACCGCGACCGGGACCTCCGGAACGCGGGCGAGGCAGGCCGCGCGCTGCTGCGCCTGTTGTCACCGGAAGCGGAGGGGATCACCGGTGAGATCGGTGACGAGCCGGTGTTCATGGTCAGCCGCGCCGACGGGATCACCGCTGTGCTGCAACCGAAGTCGGCCGCGCGCGAGCAGCCGATGCCGTCGCCGCTGGCGGTGCTGCCGCCTTCGCGGGAACAGGATCTGGACGTCGCCGCCCAGGTCATCCACCACGTCGGCGCGGACCGCTCGCGGCCGCCGCGGGGCTGGGTCGCGCTGCAGGCGCTGCGCACGGTCGACGTCCATCGCGACGCCGATGTGCGGCAGGTGCTCGGGAACACGGTCCGGCGCGTGCGACGGCGGCTCCGTCGCGAGGGGCTGCCCGTGCGGGCGCTCGCCGAAAACGAGGTCCTCGGCACGCTCGCGTCGCTGGCGCACGTCACGGCGGGCCGGGCGCGCATCCGCGAGGACTGGCGGTTCTGGCACAGCGGCCCGATCTGCCAGGCGACCTTCCGCATCGACGGCTGGGACGCGCTCTCACCGGCACTCACGGCGGAGCTGCCCCGCCGTCTGCTCGCGGCCGCTCCCCGGGCCGCGGTGACGCTCGCCGTGACCGCGCACCGGCGCGCCACCGAAACCGAACCCCTGCTCGGCGCGGCGATCCGGGTCGCCGCCGCGGGACCGCAAGCGGTGGAGCACGCGGTGCGGGAGCTGGAACTCGCCGCCCGCCGGGGCGGGCTGACCCTGGACCGGCTCGACGGCAGGCACGCCAAGGGAGTGGCCGCCACGCTGCCGATCGGGATCAGTTGAGCACGACGATCGCGATGTTCAGCGCGGTCGCGTACAGCGTCCAAGCGAGGTACGGCAGCAGCAACGCGGCCGAAATCCGGGAGGAGCGGCGGAAGTACAGCGCGTTGACGACGATGGCGACGTCGAGCAGGACGATGTCGGCCAGGGCCAGGCCATAGGCACCGGCCGCGAAGAACAGCGGCGTCCAAGCGGCGTTCAGGACCAGTTGCGCCGCGTACCACGCCAGTGCCCGGCGTTCGCCGCCGGATTTCCAGTACAGCCAGCCGGAGACGGCGATCCCGATGTACAACACCGTCCACACCGGACCGAACAGCCAGGCGGGCGGCGCGAACGGCGGCAGCTCCAGTCCACTGTAGACAGAGCGGGCGTCGGCCGCGGCGAGCCCGCCCACCAGCGCGGCCACGGCGACCGCGGCCAGGAACGGGAGGAACGCGAGCGGGGCGCGGAGTCGTCCTGGGATCGTGGTCATCTTCCGAGGGTAAGGCCGGGCACACGCGCTCGCGCGCTCAAAACCCGTCGCGTGCGCCCGGGAACGCTCCTAAGATCGTTCGCGCGATGAACGACGAGACTTTTCTTGCCCACGTGGCCGACAACCTGGCCGCGCTGCCCGCCGTGCACGCCGTCACCCTCGGTGGATCACGCGCCCAGAACACCCACGGCCCCGGCAGCGACTGGGATTTCGCCGTCTACTACCGCGGGGCTTTCGACCCGGCGCAACTACGGGCCGTCGGCTGGGACGGCAAGGTCTCCGAGATCGGTGCCTGGGGCGGTGGCGTGTTCAACGGCGGTGCCTGGCTCACGATCGACGGCAAGCAGGTCGACGTCCACTACCGCGATCTCGACGCCGTGGAACACCAGCTCGCCGAGGCACGGCGGGGCCGGTTCCACTGGGAGCCGTTGATGTTCCACCTCGCGGGTGTCCCGAGCTACCTGCCTGTCGCCGAACTCTCCGTCAACCGCGTGCTGCGCGGCGATCTGCCGCGACCGGAGTACCCGGAAGCGCTGCGGGAAACCGCTCCGCCGATGTGGCGGGGCCGCGCGGAGCTGACCCTGCGCTACACCCGCGGCGCTTTCGTGCCGCGCGGGCAGGCCACGGAGGTCGCGGGCGCGCTGGCCACCGCCGCCATGGAGACCGCGCACGCGGTGCTGGCGGCCCGGGGCGAATGGGTCACCAACGAGAAGCGGCTGTTGCGGCGGGCGGGATTGCGCGAGATCGACGCGATCGTCGCCGGTCTGCGGGCGGATCCCGGCGTCCTCGCCAAAGCGGTGGACGAGGCGGAAGCGCTGTTCCGGGCTGCGGGGTCGCTCTGACGACGCTCCTGCGGACCCCGAAGGCCACGTGCCCCGGCTCGGCGCGGCCTGACGGGTCCGCGGTGTTGTGAAAGCCACTTTCGCAACGTTGAAGGTTGTGAAAGCCACTTTCGCAACACCGCCAGCAAGCGAACCGGACACTTCTGCCCTCCCCCTCAACAGAACCCGAATCGCCACTCAAGACCCCCGACCCAAGGCACTCCAGCAGGGGCCCGACGTCGCGAAAGCCACTTTCGGGACGTCTGATGTCCCGAAAGTGGCTTTCGCGAC
>NZ_NMQT01000259.1 GCF_002234405.1 Amycolatopsis thailandensis
CCCCCCGCCTCGACGGCCTCGGCTAGAACGGTCGCCGCGCCCCGGATGTCGACCAGGCGATCCAGCTCGTCGAGGTCGATGTCGATGCCGAACTCCACTTCGACCGTCGCCAGGAGCCGGACCCGGCGCCGCGAGTCGACCCCCATCTCGGCGAAGGGCGTGTTCTCGTCGATGGTGTCCGGATCGACGTCGAAGGTCTCGCAGACGAGGGCCTTGATCTCGTCGACGTATTCGCTCCCGTCAGCTGCCATGGGGGGATTCTGTCCCATCCGCCGTCCAATACCGCGTTCTGGCCGCGGAACGCGCGACCTTGCCACTGGAGGTCCGCGGCAGACCGCCGGGTTTCACCAGCAAAAAGGCGCGAAGGCGCACGTCGTGCCGCTCGGCGACGGCACGGGTGGCGGCCCGCGAGATCTCGGATTCGTCGAAGTCAGGGGCTCTCCGCGCACGCTCGGCGACCACGACGACGCCCTCCCCTTCGTCGCCGTCGACAGCGAAGGCTGCGACCCGGTCAGGGCCGAGGAGGGGGTGCGCGGCGGCGACCGTCTCTTCGAGGTCGTGAGGGCTGTGGTTGCGGCCGTCGATGATGATCAGGTCCTTCAGGCGTCCGGTCACGAAAAGCCTGCCGTTCCGGATCGTCCCGAGGTCCCCGGTGCGGAGCCAGCCG
>NZ_NMQT01000026.1 GCF_002234405.1 Amycolatopsis thailandensis
GCACGGGTCAGGAGCAGTAGTCGGAGTAAATGCTGTTCAACCTCGTCAAGTTCCAGCAGGAAGACGAAAATCAGCGTGCCATTGACGAGTTGAGTGTCCCAGGTCGGTCGCACGGCGGCGGGCACGATCGTCGACGAATCTTTGGCAGGCGTTGATGCCCGCCCAACGCACCGAACTATGTCTACGACGGTGCGGGTCGCCTGACCGAGGCGTTCGTGACGGGTCACCACTACACCTACGACTACACCTCCTCGGCGTCCACGACCTGCCCGGCGGGAACGCAGGCCAACGCGGGCGTCAACACGAACCGCATGCGTCTGGTCGACGAGTCCGCGGCAGGAACTGCCGAAACCCGGTACTGCTACGACGCCGCCGACCGCCTGCTCGCGACACAGGGCGGCACCGGCCTATCCGGCTTCACCTACGACCGGGCGGGCAACACGACCGGATGGACGGCCGCCGACGGCGCCGTCACCACGCTCACCTGGGATGGATCCGACCGCAACACCGGGGTAAAGACCAGCGGCCCGGTCGCCGCCGCCAACGCCGAGGTCGCCTACACCCGGGACGCCACCGACCGCATCGTCCGGCGAGACCCGCGGAACTGCGACAACAACGCCGTAGCCCGCTACGGATTCACCGGCGACGGGGACGCTCCGGACCTCACCCTGGACGCCGCCAACCGGCTGCCCGGTGGCGTCCTCTACACCACGAAGGTCGGCAGCGATGGCGCGCTTACCCCGACGTACGACCATCCGTCGGTGCGTGGCGACCTGGTGCTGACGACCGACGCGTCCGGCCACCAGGTGGGCACACTGCGCGCCTTCGACCCGTATGGCCAGCCGTTGAGCAGTACCGGGGCCGTCGATCCCCGGGGTGTGCCCGACAACTCGCCCGGTTCGATGGACTACGGCTGGCTGGGCGAACACCAGCGAGCCTACGAACACGCGGGCGGGATCGCGCTGGTTCAGATGGGCGCGCGGCCTTATAGCCCTGTGCTCGGACGGTTCCTTTCGGTGGATCCCGAAGAGGGGGGCTCCGCGAACGATTACGACTACGTCGCCGGTGATCCCGTCAACAGTCTCGACCTCGACGGTCACGGCTGGTTCAGTTCGCTCGTCGGCGCGGTGACGCGGGTGGCACAGGTGGTTTCGTGGGTGCCGGGGCCGATCGGCTTGATCGCGAGCGGTGTCGCCGCGGTGGGCAACGCGATCCAGGGCAATTGGGGAGCGGCCGCCCAGTACGCGTTCGGGGCGCTCACCGGTGGCGCGTCCAAGTGGATCGGCGCGGTGAAGGCCGTCGGCCGGGTGGCTTCGAAGGCAGGCCGGTGGTTCACCGCGACTACTCGTTCAGCGAGCGCGGCAAGCCGAGCGAACAAGATCCTCCGCAAGGTCAAGATCGGTGGACAAGGCATCGGGTACAAGAGACACCGGATCGCTCTGCACGCTCCTCACGCCGTGAACAGGCGGTATTCCAAGCGCACCAAGCCGCATGTGGGACGATGGCACATCCACACCGGTAAGAAGCGGACGGCCAGGCGGGTGTTCCGGGTCTGGAGGAAGATTTGAGTGACCCGGTCGAGGTGATCGTCTTCCGCGACGAGCCCGGCGAGTTCGCTGACATGGCACCGGACTTCGTCGCGCGGGCCGGTGTGCCTCCGACTTTCGAGTCGCTGACGTTGCAGTGGCCGGAAGCTGCCGGGATCGAGGAGAAGCGAAGGCTGCTGAGGTTCGTGGCCACCGCGACCGGCGAAGGCCGGTCGCGGGTGGCCAGGCCCCTGGGAAAGCTCGATGCGGATGGCGAAGCTGATGGGCTGGCGTCGTTCTTGAGGGCGGTCGATGGCGATTCGTGGTGGCTCGGGGACGTGGCCATCGAATTCGACGCAGGGGACTCGACCGAGATGATCTGGTTTCCCGGCGGCGACGGCGTGCTTCTGCACATCGGGGCGGCGGCGAGCCTGCTCGACTTCACCGTCCTCCCGGCAATCCATGAGATCGCCATCGCCCTCGACTGGCAGCTCACAGTGCAGTGACCGATCCGCCCCGGCCGGCCTTGTCGATAGCCGTCGGTGGGGCGGGCCGTTACCGGCTTTGGCGGTCCGGCGGCACTCGCGCACCGGCACCCCGCCGATCCACACCGGACGGTCACCATCGGCGAGCTGGATGGCGGTTGGGACCTGGCCTCGAACCTGCGCCGCAACATCGAGAAGCGTCGTACCGGCGCCGCGGTTCTGGAGACCGTCCAGAAGGCGTCGGCTCCCCAGGACTCACGTGGCGGTTTCGCCCTGACGCCCGATCTGTTCGAGAAGGTAGCGGCGTTCGGCATCGTTGGCGGTGAGTTCGGCGGCGGTGCGGTATTCGGCCGCGGCTCGATCGTGGTCGCCGAGGCGGTCGTGGAGGTGGGCGCGGACAGCGTGGGTGCGCTGGGTGACGAGAGGGTCGTCGGTGAGATCGTGCTCGCGGTCGAGTTGGTCGAGGAGGGCGAGTCCTCGGCGGGGGCCGAAGGCTTCGGTGACGGCGACGACGCGGGCCAGGCGTACGGGAGCGGTGGGCTGAAGGCGCTCGAGCCAGAGGTAGAGGGCGGCGATCTGCGGCCAGTCGGTGGTCTGCGCTGATGCCGCTTGCGCGTGCGTGGACGCGATCGCCGCCTGGAGCTGATAGGGGCCGACGCGCTCTTGTCGCCAGGCATCGTCGATGAGCCGCCGCCCCTCGGCGATCATGCCCTGATCCCAGCGAGAACGATCCTGCTCGGGCAGGACGATGAGCCGGTCGTGCGGGTCGGTGCGGGCGTCGCGACGTGCATCGGTGAGCAGCATGAGCGCGAGGAGCCCCGCGACCTCGGCCTCGTCGGGGAGAAGGGTGTGGAGCATCCGGGTGAGCCGGATGGCTTCGGCGGTGAGATCGATGCGGGTGAGGCGGTCGCCGGCGGTGGCGGTGTAGCCCTCGTTGAAGATCAGGTACAGAACCCGCATCGCGACCGCGACGCGGCCGGCGAGGTCGTCGTCGCGGATGTGGAAGCGGGCGCCGGATTTCTTCAGGGTCTGCTTGGCGCGGCTGATCCGGGTGCCCATCGTGGTCTCGGCCGCGCCGTAGGCGTGCGCGATCTCCTCGGTGCTGAGACCACCGACCGCGCGCAAGGTCAGGGCGACCTGGGAGACCTCGCTGAGGGAAGGGTGGCAGCACAGCAACAGCACCTGCAGGCTGTCGTCATGGCCGATGACGACCGGGGCGGGCTGGGTGGGGTCGACGAGCACGGGATCGGCGTAGGCGGCGTCTTCCTCCCGGCGATGGGATGCCCGTTCGGAGCGGATCAGGTCGATCATCTTCCGGTAGCCGACGCGGATCAGCCAGCTGCGCGGCTCGTCCGGGATCCCCTCGCCGGGCCAGCGCTGGACGGCGACGAGGAGGGCCTCCTGCACGGCGTCCTCGGCGAGCTCGAACCGGCCGAACCGCCGCACAAGCGCCCCGAGCACGTGCGGCGTCTGCTCGCGCAGTACGTGCTCGACGCGCCGGGGCGGAGCCTGTGCCGAGTCGGGCATCACGCGAAGTCGTCGCCCATGATCGGCCGGATTTCGAAGGGCTCGCCGAGCACCTCGACGATGCGGGCGGTGATATCGCGGGCGCGTTCGAGACTGGCGACGTCGATGATGGCGAAGCTCGCGAGCACCTCTTTCAGCTCCGCGAACGGGCCATCGGTCGCGGTGACACCGGCGTCGGTCTTGCGGACGGTGACGGAGACCGCCGGGTGACCGAGTCCCTCGCTGAGGACGAACTCACCGGTCTCTCGCAGCTCGGCTTCGAACTTCTGATACGCGACGAACGCGTCCAGCGCCTCCTGGCTGGGCGCGTCGGCGGTGGCGGCATCCCATGCCTCGGCGGGCGTGTAGCTCAACAGCAGGTACTTCATGATCGTGGCTCCTCAACGGCACTGTCGTGTTTTCACGCTAGCGGTGGTCACGCCGATCGGCTCAGGACGAGGGCGTGAACCGTGACCCAGGTGTAGGCGATCAGCCCGGTGATCGCGATCTGGATGCTCGACTCGGTGGGAGAGGTCGGCAGCAGCAGCACGAGCGCGACCAGTCCGTTGCCGACCGCGGGCCGGACGTCACGAGTGCGGACGTGACGCACCAGCAGGGTGACGCATGCCCCGGCGAGTGCGACGAACGACAGGGCCGCGGCGGCGGTGTGCACGATCGAGTGCCACGACATGTCCACGACGCCGGAGGGGGCGCCCTCGGGGAAGCTGTTCTGCGGGTCCATCGTGAACAGGCCCGCGACGACGAATCCCGCGCCGAAGACCGTCAGGAAGATCGGCACCAGGCGTCGGCCGACTCCCTGGGTGACGAGCTGGCGATGAGCGACGGCGAGGGCGACCACGCCCAGGCCTGCCAGCACGAACGTAACCTGCTGGATCCAACCAGGTGTGCCGGTGGCGAGCTGGCTGAGCGGGTGGACGCCGATGTCGAACCCGGGCCGCGTCAGCGCCTGCGTCGCGGACGAGACGTAGAAGAAGGGCCCGGCAAGGGCCGCGGCCGCTAGCAAGGTCCGGGTGCGCGGGCGGTTGACCTGCCCGGTGTGGGTGGGCGTGTTCACGATGTGCTCCGTATCGGTTCGGTGTCGCCCCGATGGGGCGGCGTCGCCGGTACCTCGGAGCCGGGCAACCCGCTTCGACATGCCGCCGAGAAAACCTTCCTCGAACTTCTCGGGCGAGACGTGTCGAGAACCGCCCGCCTGCTCCGAGGTACCGGCGAGCGCGACCTGAACCGCGGTCGCACCGACAGATACGGAGCACACCCGTGACCGAGAACACCAGCAACGACAGCGCCGAGGACCACGGGCAGGACACCCCGGCCAAGCCCAGCGAACGCCTCCGCGCCCTCGACCGGCTCGTCGGCACCTGGACCGTTTCGGGCGGTGCCACCGGCACCGTCCGCTACGAGCCGGCGCTCGGCGGATTCTTCCTGATCCAGCACGTGGACCTGGAACAGTACGGCCAGGCCGTGACGGGGTTCGAGGTGATCGGACACCTGCACCCCTTCGGCGAGCCGGTCAGCGAGGAGGTCGCGTCCCGGTTCTACGACTCGCAGGGCAACACCTTCGACTACGTCTACGAACTCGACGGTGACACCCTCACCATCTGGGCAGGCGCCGCGGGCAGCCCCGCCTACTTCCGCGGCACCTTCACCGACGGCGGCACGGTCATGACCGGCGAGTGGGTCTATCCCGGCGGAGGCGGTTACTCCAGCGTCATGACCCGGCAGTAGCCGACCCGCGCGTGGCGCCGCCCGTCCCTCATCCGGTCGGCGTCACGCCGGGACGTACGGGAATCACACGAGGTTCAGCGCCAGCGCGAGAATACCGCCTGCCGTCGAGATCGCGGTCGAGCCGACGTGCATGCCGATCGAGAGACGGATGTCCTTCTTTTTCCATACGAACCAGGGGCCGGGGAAGAAAAAGATCAGCTTCGACACGAACGTCCACGGGGCCCAGAAGTGGTATAGCGAGAACAAGACCGTGGAGAGTATCGGCGCACCCGTGCCGAGGTGGGCGATGCGGGGCATGAGGAACCCGCGGAAGTAGAACTCCTCGATGAGCGGCAGCGAGATTCCGGTCAACGGCAGGCATATCGCCAGTGTGCCGAGGATGACCGAGCGGTCGTTGCCCGCGAGGTAGGTAGTGGCGCTGCCGCCCGCGTCGGCGAACGGGAGCCAGGTGAAGAAGTGGTCGAAGAGGAAGTTGTCCAGGGGGATGAGCGCGATCGAAAGCACCATCATCCACAAGAACAGGGGGATTGCCAGGGCGGCGACCTTGCCCCGGGACAGCGGCTTGCCGGTGTAGTGCAGCACGCCGCGCAAGGAGAATCGGCCGTTGTTCTTGTACCCCAGCCAGTACAGGCCCGCCATGAGCGGTCCGAGAACCAGGCACAGCGCGATCGCCCAACCCAGGAACACCGGATAACCGTTGGCCAGGACGAACGGCTCGGTGATCAGCAGATAGGCCGCGACGATCAGGGCGCCGGGGACCAGGTGCAGAGCGATGGACAACGGTAGCGAGTGCCGGTCGGCCAGCAGGCGCCTCGCCATCCCGTACGGGGGAGGGGATTCTCCTGCGGTTGTGGGCTTCTGCGTGTCATTCATACCGACGCATGGTGGCCGGAGCATCTGACACGGCACTGACACCGCCCTGACATGACCTTCGGTGAACTGATGAGCCTTGTCGTTGAAGGCTTCCTTTCGGAAGTCACACGGCGGCCGCGACCGGGCCTGCCGACGGTTTCGAACACGGTTGCGCCGGTCAGGTCGGGTTCGTTTGACCGTTCTCATGGGGGTGGGCACGGCCCAGGCGCCGGCAGCGGGCTCGCGTTATATAGAAGATTCAACACCGACGAAGGAGAAGCCTCCATGCCGCAGCAGATCATTGAGGCGTACCGCGCACGTTCTTCAGCGGAGATCGCCTCCGAGATCAACGAGACCTTGAAGAAGAATAAAGGCAAGCTCCGGGTGGACTCGATCGCCATGAGTGAGGTGGCCCCGCCCGGGAACGCCGCCTGGGTCAATGCGCTGGTGGTCTTCGAGTACATCCAGTGAGCTATTTTGAGGGGCAAGGCAAATGTGGCGTGATCGAGTCTCCTGCCGGGCAAGGCTTTCGCGGCCCGCCTGAACCGGCCCGCGGGAGCAGATCGCGACCTCGATCGTCCACCTGAGACACTTATTCCAGTTGGGGCGCCCGTTTTGGGTACTTTGTGTGGCTTTGCGGTGGGGTCGTGAGTGGTAAAGAGGGTTAGAACCCTCTTTACCACTCACGACCCCACGCAGAACGGCCCATTCGGGCATGAATCGGACGCTCAATCGCCACTAGGTGTCCCATATGGACACTCGGGCCGCGGCCGGCCCCGCTGTTGCCGAAGCAGGGCCCGACACTCGGACGGACCGACAGGTCACGACACTCGATGACGCGTCAGAGCAAGGGACTCATAATCCCTTGGCCGTCGGTTCGAGCCCGATCCGGCCCACTGCCTGGAGCTCTGCCGGGCAAAACCTCCGCGCGCCGTGCGAAGAGCAAGGGATCATCGGGATTCCCAACCAATCCATTGCGGACGAATTCCTCAGAACCGGGGAAGCTCCAAGAGGTTGTTCTTCCAGATCCCGTCCGCCCGGGTGCGGAGAAATTTCGGGCCGAAGGTCGGTTTGATGATCTCCACGGCCACCCGGTGGATTCCCTCATCCACATAGGCCTTCCCGTCGTCGTCCTCGAGCCAAGCCACGATCGCGGACACGAAACTCTCACCGGTCTCACCGCTGCCGGGGTTCACCCAGCGCAGTTTCGTGATGCTCTCGTGGAACTTCCCGCCTTCGAGCCGCGCTGCGATGATCTTGATGGCCATGGTGCTACCTCTTCGGCTGGGTGCCCTCTAAGCGAACAGGGGTAATGCGGTACTCGCCGTCTGCCCGCACCCCGTTACGCCCTCCGGCCGCCGTGCCTCGAACGTTACGAATTCGAGCGCGGGGCGCCGGTTCTGAGTCAGATGACGCAGACCGCGCCCGTTCCACCGTGTCAAAGTCCTCGCGCCGGCCGGAACACGTGCCGGAAAGAGAGGGGAACGGACATGTTTGCCGTCAAGAAAGCACTGGCCGCGATCGGAATCGCGTTGGCCCTGACCGGGTGCGCTCCGGAGCCGGCGCCGCGGGCGATGCCGCCGGCGCCCGCGTCGCCCTCGTCGTCCGCCGCCGACCCGGCCGCCACGGTGGCGTGGATGAACGGGTTCTGCGGTGCCGTCAAGGATTTCATCGACGGCAACAACAAGATGCCCGCGGCCGGTGGCGACACCGTCGAGGCGATCACGAAGAGCACCAGTGACCAGCTCGGGCACTACGCGTCCATCCTGGGCAAGACGGTCGACGGTCTCGGCGCGCTGCCTCCCGCGCCGGTCCCCGCCGCGGACACCGCCAAGGCGGACTTCCTCGGGAAGTACACCGCGGCGCGCGACAAGGTCGCGAAGGCGAAGGCGGATCTGGACGCGGCCAAAAGGAGTGACACGGCCGCGCAAGCCCGTGCCGTCGACGGGCTGATGGCCGCCCAGAAAGACGCGCACGGCGCGCTCGACCCGGTCAAGGCCGTACTGGACTCCCCGGAACTGACCAAGGCCGCGGCGACCGCCGAACGCTGCCGCCCGTGACTCGCGCGGTGCGGGCCCCTCGCGGTTCGAGGGGCCCGCACCGTCCGCTCAGTTGCCCAGTGAGCCGATGTTCTCGTTGGCCTGCGCGATGCCGTACTCTTCGGCGCTCGATTCCTTGATGAGCTTGCCGTCGACCTCGATGGTCACCTTGATGGCGCCCTTGCCGCTGCCTTGCGCCAGGATGCTCACCATTTGCAGAGACTTGCCGCCGGGCAGCTTGATCGTCTTCTCCCAGGGGAGCTTGACGTTGGCTTCCTGGTTGGTGGTGGTCATCCCGTCGGTCGTGTAGGTGATGTTGCCCGCTTTCGCGCCGCCGGTCCCGGTCACCCGGTAGACCACGGTGTGCTCGCCGGCCTGCTCTTTGGCGGGCTCCTGCACGGGTGCTCCCGCTTCGTTGCCCAGCGATGTACCAGGTGCGGACGGCGGTGCCGTCGGCAGCGAGTTCGCCGCGTCCACGACGGCCTTGCTGAACATGACGGTCCACAGAATGCAGATGACGAGGCCGACCGCGGACAAGATGATGCCGGTCAGTGCGAGGCCTTTGTTGGTGGCGGCGCCGCTTTTCGCCCTGGAGTAACCGACCCCGGCGAGAATGAGCCCGACGATGACGAGCGGCCAGGCGATGACGCCGATGAACGGAATCGGGGAGAACAGCAGTCCGACGAGTCCGAGAACGAACCCCGCGGTGCCCAACCCGTTACGCGGAGGCGCGGCTACGGGTGCCGCTTGATAGGGGTACGGGGAGGGAGTGGTCACGATGATCCTTTCGCCTGTCTTCGCGTGGAGATCGGTGTGACGTATTCCCGTGTTACGTCTCGTCGTGTGCGATTTTCGCGCGCGCCAAGAAGGCCGGACGTTACGAAAACGGCGTAACGATCAGACATCCGTGAATGGTTCATTCCTCCGCGAGAATCTTGCGAAGCCGTCCCAAAGCCCGGTGCTGCGCAACGCGAACGGCGCCCGCCGTCGATCCGACCACCCCGGCGGTCTCTTCCGCCGACAGACCGACGACGATCCGCAACACGACGATTTCCCGCTGCTTGTCCGGCAGGATTCGTAGCAGTTCGCCCATTCGGTCACTCAATTCGTTGTGCAGCGCGTGTTGCTCCGGACCGGCGGAATCCGAAATGCCGTCGGGGATCTCGGCGACGGGTTCGGAGCGGTTGCGGGCGGCGGCCCGGCGGGCGTCGGCGACCTTGTGCTGGGCGATGCCGTAGACGAAAGCGAGAAAGGGCCGTCCTCGTTCGCGATAGGTGGGCAGGGCCCGGAGAATCGCCACACAGACCTCCTGCGCGACGTCGTCGGCCGAGACGTAGGTCCGCTCCTGTCTGCCGATCCGCGCCCGGCAGTAGCGGATCACGAGCGGGCGGATGGTGGTCAGCAGGTGGTTCAGCGCCCGCCGGTCGCCGCGTCCGGCGGCCGCGACGGGTTCGTCGAGGGTGTACCAGTGGGACGGTGTCGCCTGTTCGGGCTCCGCCTCGGCGGGGGCGCCCGGCTCGACCAGCGAGAGTTCCCGGATCATCGCGCGGTTTTTGATCCGGGTCAGGGTGTCTTCGCTGTCGAGCCCGACGCGCAGCGCGTCGATGAAGGCGTCGTTGGCGCTGTCCAGGCGCTCGGCGGACTCCGGGTCGTGCTCCTCCAGGCGGTCCCGCGCGTGCCGCAAGGTCGCGCTCACCGAATCGTCCGCGATTCCGAGGATCCTGGCGATCTCCCGGGGCGTGAAGCCGTCCAGCGCCCAGGCCATGCCGAGCTGCTGGCGTTTCGGCAGCCGCCCCAGCGTGGTCAGGACGGAGGACGATTCGGCGGCGAGAACGGTGAGTTTGTCCTCGCGGCCGGCGTCGGCGAAGGCCCAGTCGGCCCGGACCGCGGTCTGCTCCTTCGCCCTCCGGTGCCCGACCCGGCGGACCCACGACTTCGGCTGGGTGATGGTCCGCCAGTCCTCGTAGGCGTTGAGCATCGCTTCCGCGGCCGCGTCCCGCGCCGGGTCGAGCGCGAACCCCGCCTTGCACAAGAAGCCGGTGAGCAGCGGAAATTCGGCGTGGAAGAACTCGTCGAACCCGTCGTGGCCCATCACCCGCACTCACCGCTCTCAGCCGCCTGACGCGAATGCCCTCACCAGAACAGGTGCAGCGAGCGAGCCGCTGAGTGTAACGATTCGGTGAAGGTGATGTTTGCGGCCCGTACCTGGGTGGATACCCGGCGGCGAGCGGAAGTCGTTTGACGCGGAAGGGAAAATCGGAAAACAAGGAGGTGATAGGAAAATGGAACCGAGGATTGTGGGTGACCTGGGTGAGGCCGCTTGCCGCGGTGAGGATCCCGAACTGTTCTTTCCGGTCACCGAAACCGGTCCCGGCGCCAGGCAGGCCGCCAGGGCGAAGGCCGTTTGCGCCCGGTGCCCGATCGTTTCGGCGTGCCTGGCCTATGCCGTGGACAACGGGCTGGCCCATGGCGTTTTCGGCGGGCTGACCAGTGATGAGCGGCGCCGTCTGACTCGCGTCGGCAACGCCGCCTGAAAACCACTCGATCACGCGACTGAATTCCCCTGGGGTTTTGGCGCGCGCGAAAAGAGGGGCCCGGTTCGGCGAACCGGGCCCCTCTCTCGTGGTGGGTCAGGCGACGGCGTCGGCGGCCGTCTCCTCGGCCAGCCGCTCGTTGCCCGACTGGGTCTTGAGCGGCTTGTGCTTGAGGAAGGCGACGGCGACGATGACCAGCAGCGCGATCGGCGCGCTGATCAGGAACAGCTCGCTGGTCGCTTCCCCGTAGGCGTCGCGGACGACGTTCGCGACCGGTTCGGGCAGCGTGGCGATGTTCGGCACCGCGCCGCCTTCGCCGCCACCGGGCAGCGGCCCGAGGTCCTCGATGATCAGCGCGGTGACCCGGTTCGCCAGCACCGCGCCCAGCGCGCTCACCCCGATCGAGCCGCCGAGGCTGCGGAAGAACGACAGCGTCGAGGTCGCCGTGCCGAGGTCGTGCGCGTCGACGTCGTTCTGCGACACCAGGACCAGGTTCTGCATCAGCATGCCGACGCCGACTCCCAGGACGACCATGTACGCGCCGAGCACGACGAGGTTCGTCTTCGAGTCGAGCGTGCCCAGCAGAGCGAGGCCGACGGTCATCAGGGTCGCGCCGAGCAGCAGGTGGCTCTTCCACTTGCCGGTCCGGCTGATCAGCTGGCCCGAGACCGTGGAGGACACGAGGATGCCGAAGATCATCGGCAGGCTCAGCAGCCCGGCCACCGTCGGCGACTTGCCGAGCGAAAGCTGGAAGTACTGCGACAGGAACACGGTCCCGCCGAACATCGCGACACCGACCAGGAAGCTCGCGAGGGTGGTCAGGCTGACCGTGCGGTTGCGGAACAGGCCCAGCGGGAGGATCGGCTCGGCCACCTTCGACTCGACGTAGACGGCGAGGGCGAGGATGACCACACCGGCCGTCACCAGGCCGACGGTCCACCACGAGCCCCACGCGAACTGGTGCCCGGCCAGCGAGGACCAGACCAGCAGGGTCGAGACGCCCGCCATGATCAGGAACGCGCCGAGATAGTCGACCTTCACGTCACGCCGGATCGTCGGCAGTTTCAGGGTGCGTTGCAGCAGCAGGATCGCCGCGACCGCGAACGGGACACCCAGGAAGAAGCACCAGCGCCAGCCGAGCCAGGAGGTGTCCACCATGACGCCGCCGATCAGCGGGCCGGCGATGGTCCCGACGGCGAACACGGCGCCGAAGATCCCCGAGTACTTGCCGAGTTCCCGCGGCGAGACGATGGCGGCCATGATCACCTGCGCGAGCGCGGTGAGCCCGCCCGCGCCGATGCCCTGCGCGACCCGGCTGGCGATCAGGAGTTCGATGTTGCCCGCGAACCCAGCCACCAGCGAGCCGACCACGAACAGCCCGAGCGAGAGCTGGATCAGCAGTTTCTTGTTGTACAGATCGGAAAGCTTGCCCCAGAGCGGAACCGTCGCGGTCATCGCGAGCAGTTCGGTGGTGACCACCCAGGTGTAGGAGGCCTGCGAGCCGCCCAGTTCGGAGACGATGCGCGGCAGCGCGTTCGCGACCACCGTCGAGGCGAGGATGGCGACGAACATGCCCATCATCAGCCCCGACATCGCTTCGAGGACCTGTTTGCGGCCCATCGAGCCCGCCGGGGCCTCCGGTTCTCGTGGTTCGGTCGTGGATACGGACATGGGTGTCCCCCTTCGTGTTCCGGTGAGGCCGGGCGCGTCAGCGCGCGCGGCCGCCGGGCTCGGGGAGCCCGGCGAGAAGCAAATCGACGGCTTCGTCCAGCAGCGCGAGCGCGGACACCCGGCCGTCGTGCTGATACCAGTGCCTGAGCGCCGCGTTGATGACGCCGCCGAGCGTGGACAACAGCAACGTCGGGTACAGATCGGCCTCGGGGTCGAGCCCGGTACGACGCGCGATCGCCTCGATCGTCGGCGCGACCGTGTCGTGGTTCATCGCCACCGCGCGTGAATGCAGGGTGGGGTTGTCATGGATCGCCTTCATCCGGCCGAGCCACTCTTCGCGGTTCTCGTCGACTTGGGCGAAGTCCTCTTTCAACGCGTCCACGAAGGCACGCGGGGTGCTGACTTCCTTCGGCGTGGCAAGGAATTTCTCGATGATGCGCTGTGACCGCTCGGCGTTGTCGGCGTGCGCGATGACGACAGCGTCCTCTTTGGACGGGAAGTAGTTGAAGAACGTCCGCGGCGAAACCCCCGCCGCCGCGCTGATGTCCTCGACCGTCACGTTGTCCAGACCGCGTTCGGCGACGAGCCGGACGGCGGTGGTCGCCAGCGCGCGGTGGGTATCCAGCCGTTTGCGCTCGCGGAGGCCTTTGACGGGTTCGGGCATGAGCAAGACGATACGCCTAAAGATGCAGATACTGCAAAATTGCAGTTTGTGAACCGTGCCACTCGTGGACGGCCCGCTCGCGCCTGGCAGACTGCGGCGGGTGAGCGGAACGGTGCTGGTACTGGGCGGACGGAGCGAGATCGGCCTCGCGGTGGCGGAGCGGCTCGCCAAGGGCGGGGCGCGCGAGATCGTGCTGGCCGCGCGGCGGAGCGCGGACCTCGGCGCGGAGTCCGAGCGGCTGCGGGCCGCGGGGGCGGAGAAGGTCGGCGTCGTCGAGTTCGACGCCGACGACCTGGCGGGGCACGGTCCTTTTCTGGACAAGGTCGTCGCGGAACACGGTCCGCTGGACGTCGTCGTCACCGCTTTCGGGATCCTCGGCGACCAGGCGCGTGCCGAAGCCGATGCCGGGCACGCCGTCGCGATCGTGCACACCGACTATGTGGCTCACGTGAGTGTGCTGACTCAGGTGGCCAATGTGCTTCGTGAGCAAGGAAGCGGAAGCCTCGTGGTGTTCTCGTCGGTCGCCGGGGTGCGGGTCCGGCGGGCGAACTACGTCTACGGATCGGCGAAAGCGGGCCTCGACGGCTTCGCGAGCGGCCTGGCCGACGCGTTGCACGGCACCGGCGTGCACCTGCTGCTCGTCCGGCCCGGCTTCGTGATCGGCCGGATGACCGAGGGCATGTCGCCCGCGCCGTTCTCGAGCACACCAGATCAGGTCGCCGACGCGACGGTCGCGGCACTGGGGAAGCGCCGGGAAACGGTGTGGGTGCCGGGGCTCCTGAGGCTCGTGTTCGCGGTGATGCGCGTGGTACCGCGGGCGCTCTGGCGCCGGATGCCACGCTAGGAAGCGCTGAGCGATCATCCCGGCACACGGTGTCGCGACCGGTTGTCTGCTTGGTCACTTCGGCTGGGCCGATCGGGCTTTAAGACCCGTTCATGACAAGTTTCTCAGCTAATTCCCAGCTAACGCGGTGATCCTCGAACACGGGGGATCATTCACGAAAGCGGGGAGAAGGTCGTGCTGCTCACGTCGCGAGGACGGCGGATCGGCGGCCGTGTCGCACTGGGCCTGGTGTCGGCGGCGGTACTGGGGGCCACGGGCTACGCGTGGACCCAGTTGAGCCGTTTGGACGCGGGGATCGTCACGGCCGACGTGATCGCGCCGTCCGCGCAGGTGCCCGACAGCCCGGCGGGCGAGCCGCTGCGGGTGGCGCAGAACATCCTGCTCGTGGGCATCGACTCGCGGACCGACACCAACGGGAATCCGTTGCCGCAGAACGTCCTCGACACGTTGCACGCCGGAAGCGGCGACGACGGCGGTGACACCACCGACACCATGATCGTGGTCCACATCCCGGCGGGCGGCGCCGCGGCGACGGCCATCTCCATCCCGCGTGATTCCTATGTGGACATCGCGGGCGGTTTCGGCAAGCACAAGATCAACTCGGCGTACAGCCGCGGCAAGAACGCCGCGATGAGCTCCCTGCGCGCACAGGGATTGACCGGCCCGCAGCTCGAGGTCAAGGCCAACGAGGCGGGCGCCAAACTCACCATCCAGACGATCGAGCAGTTCACCGGGCTGTCGATCAACCACTACGCGGCGGTCAACCTCGCCGGGTTCTCCGCGCTGAGCGAAGCCGTCGGCGGCGTCGAGGTCTGCCTCAACGAACCGGTGCAGGACAAGTTCTCCGGGGCTTCGTTCCCCGCGGGCAAGCAGCTGCTCTCCGGCCCGCAGGCGCTCGCCTTCGTGCGGCAGCGGCACGGGCTGCCCAGCGACCTCGACCGCATCGCGCGGCAGCAGGCGTTCCTTTCGAGCATGGCCAAAACCGTCCTCGACGCCGGGACGTTCACCGATCCCACCAGGCTGAGCGCGCTGATCGGCGCGATCCAGGGTTCGGTCGTGCTCGACCGCGGCTGGGAGGTGCTGAACTTCGCGCAGCAGCTGCGAGGGATGAGCTCGGGAGCGCTCCATTTCCAGACGATCCCCGTCCAGAGCCTTTCCCTGCCGACGCCGTCCGACGGCGACGCGGTGAAGGTGGATCCGGCCCAGGTGAAGGCGTTCGTGAAGGCCGCGCTGACGTCGACGACCGTCGCCGCGGTGGGAGAGCCGACCGGGGGAATCGGGGTCAAGCCGGTGGCGGCGACCTCGTCCGCCGCCGCTCCGCCTTCGTCGTCCACCGCGTCCTCCTCGTCTTCCAAGCCGCCCGCGTCGGTCGGCTGCGTCAACTGAGCCCGCCGCGTTTAGTCCTCTGAATGCGGCGTTCGGCCGCCCTGGAACTTTTCCAAGATTCTTTTGAACCGCATCCCGCCGCTGTCCGTGTCGATGGCGTAGGGGAGTTCCAGACAGCCTGGAACCCAGGGTGCAGGGGAGAAGGAATCGTGCTCAGCAAGAAAAAGCTCGGCAAGAAGGCCGTGTCGATCGCCGTGTTCGCCACCGCCGGGGCGTTGTCGCTCGCGGCCTGTGGCACACAGGAAGCCACGCCGCGACAGGAATCCGCGTCGGTCGAGCAGGCCGCCACCGAGTTGTCCTTTCTCAGCGGGACCGCGAAGGCCAACAACGCGCAGCCCAAGACCGGTGACTGGGCGACGGGTTCCGACGGCACGCCCAACACCGCGGAGCAGAGCGTCGCCCGCAAATGGGTGCAGCTCAAGGCGGCCAAGGCGGGGAACCTCGATCCGGTGGTCGTCAACGGCGCGGACTTGACGTTGTACCGCTTCGACAAGGACACCGCCAAGCCGTCGAAGTCGACCTGCGACGGCGACTGCGCCAAGACCTGGCCGCCGGTGCTGGTCACGCCCGGAAGCAAGGTCTTCCTCGCGGGGATCAGGAAATCCGCCGTCGGCACGGTCAAGCGCGACGACGGGACCTTGCAGCTGACCGTCGGCGGCTGGCCCGCCTACCGGTTCGCGAAGGACACCAAGCCGGGCGACACGCTCGGACAGGGCGTCGGCGGAACGTGGTTCGGGCTCGCGCCGAACGGCCAGAAGGCGCAGAACGGGCGGCCGGAAGAGAGCACGTCTCCGCAGAAGCCCGCGTCCAGCGCGATCCTGTTCGACGGCAAGAACTTCAGTGACGACGAGCCGTCGCAAGGGCTTGCGGGCAAGGGCTGCCAGAACGTCGCCCGCCAGGACGTGACGTCGTCGGTCTCCGCCTCCGGTTCGCTCAAGCTGTGGTCCGAAAAGGACTGCAAGGGCAAGTCACTCGTCATCGACGGTGATGTCAAGGATCTTGCGAAGCTCGGCTTCGACAACACGGTCAGTTCGCTCTTCTTCGGTTGACAGACGACAGAGACGGGAATGGTGTGATGAAGCGTCGGTCCGGCTGGGCGATCGTGGTGAGCCTGTCTCTGTTCCTCACCGGTTGTGCCGCGACGGTAGGGGGAGCGGCACAACCGGTGGACCCCACCCGCGTCGCCGGGCTCGAGGTCACCGACGGCCCGAGTGGTCTCAAGCCCGACGTGCTCGACGCCGCTCTCCCTGTCGACGGCGGGGACGGCGGTGAGATCGACAAGCTCGCGGCGAACGCCGTCGCCGACGTCCAGCGGTATTGGCGGGAGCACCTGCCGGCGGTCTTCAACCGCGATTTCCGGCCGTTGGCCAACCTCGCTTCGTACGATTCGGCGGGGCCTGGCCGTGAGATCTGCGGAGCCTCGACGGCCGGACTGGTGAACGCCTTCTACTGCGCGGGAGAGGACGTCGTCGCGTGGGATCGCGGGGAACTGCTGCCGATGCTCAACGACTCCCTCGGCCCGGCGGCTCTCATGGCCGTGCTCGCGCACGAGATCGGCCACGCCGTCCAGTTCCGGCTCGGACTGCCGGCCGCGACACCGTCGATCGTCAAGGAACAGCAGGCCGATTGCTACACCGGGGCTTACTTCCGCTGGGTCGCCGAGGGCAGGTCGCCGATGTTCCGGGTCTCCACCGGCCGCGGGCTCAACGAGGTGCTCACCGCGTTGTTCCAGATCCGTGACTCGGCCGGGGTCGCCTTTTCCGATGACGGCGCGCACGGCAACGCGTTCGACCGGGTTTCCGCGTTCCAGTTCGGCTTCACCGACGGGCCAGCCCGCTGCGCGAAGATCGACGAGCGGGAGATCGAGGGCCGCAGTACCCAAGGCGGCTTCGGATCGGCCGCGGCGAACGAACGAGCGGCGGCGGTGAACGTCCGCCTCGACAACCGTGAGGCGCTGGCCGACCTGACCACCAGCCTCCGGCAGGCCTTCCGGCTCGCGGCGACCCCGCCGACGCTCACCACCGGAGCGGCTTGCGGCGTGACGACGGAGGACGCGCTCGCGTCGTACTGCTCGGAGTCGAACCAGATCAACCTCGACCTCGATGGTCTCGTGCGCATCGGGACCCCGCCGCGCAAGGGGCGGCAGGGCGGCATCGGTGACTTCGCCGCGTTCGCCGAGGTCGCGTCGCGCTACACCCTCGCCGTCCAGCAGGAGGGCGGGTTCCGGCTCGACGGCCCGGTGGCCGCGCAGCGCACGGCGTGCCTCACCGGCTACTGGGCCTCGACCATCGCGGACGGCAAGCGCGGGTCGCTCACGTTGTCGCCGGGCGACCTCGACGAAGCCATCGCGGAGATGCTGACGCGGAACAGCCTGATCGCGGCGGACGTCCGGGGCCGGACCCTCCCGGCCGGTTTCGCCAGGGTCGCCGCCTTCCGCGACGGTTTCTCCTCCGGCACCCAAGACACCTGCGGCACCAAGTACCGCTGACGCGAGTCCGTGAAGGCCTCCTTCCCTACCCTCAAGGTAGTGAAGGAGGCCTTCACGGACAGACCGTCAGATCACACGAAGGCGCTCTGGCCGGTGATGGCCTTCCCGACGATCAGCGTGTTCATCTCCCGGGTGCCTTCGAACGAGTAGATCGCCTCGGCGTCGGTGAAGAACCGCATGATGTCGTTGTCCAGCACGATCCCGTTGCCACCGAAGATCTCCCGGCCCCAGGCGACGACCTCCCGCATCCGCGAGGTCACGAAAGCCTTCGCCAGCGACGAGTGCTCGTCCTTGAAGATCCCGGCGTCCTGCAACCGGGCGAGCTGCACCAGCATGCCCCAAGACGCGGTGATGTTGCCGAGGCTCTTCACCAGCAGGTCCTGCACCAGCTGGAACCGGGCGATCGGACGGCCGAACTGCTTGCGCTCCTTGGCGTAGTCCAGCGCGAGTTCGTACGCGCCGATCATCACGCCCAGCGCCTGCCAGGCCACCCCGCCCCGGGTCGCGCGAAGGATCTCGGCGACGTCGCGGAACGAGTCGATGCGCTGCAACCGGTTGGCCTCCGGCACCCGGACGTCGGTCAGCGTGATCTCCGCGTTCTCCACGATCCGGAACGCGAACTTGTTCTCGATCTTCACCGGGACGAAACCCGGCGAGTCCTTCTCGACCACGAAACCCTTGACGTTGTTGTCGTCCACGTCGCGGGCCCACACGATGACCAGGTCGGCGAAGGTCGCGTTGCCGATCCACTTCTTGGCACCGTTCAGGATCCAGGTGTCGCCGTCCCGCTTGGCTGTCGTGCGCATGCCGCCCGCGACGTCGGAACCGCCGAGCGGCTCGGTCATCGCGAAAGCGCCGATCTTGTCCATCGCCGCCATCGACGGGAGCCAGCGGTCGCGCTGCTCCTGGTCGCCGCCCGAGTAGATGCTGTACATCGCGAGTCCGTTGTGGACACCGAAGAACGTCGCCACGGACGGGTCCGTGCGGGTCATCTCCATCGCCATCATGCCGCTGAGCAGGTGGCTCGTGGCCGGGAGGTGCTCGCCGTAACCCTCGTAGGGCAGCCCGGCGAGGCCGAGTTCGCGGAACTTGCCGACGAGCTCGTGCGGGAACTCGCCCTTGGCCCAGTTCTCGTTCACGAGCGGCTTGACCTCGGTGCGCATGAAGTCACGCGCCTTGAGCAGCAGCTTGCGCTCCTCCTCGGGCAGCAGGGCTTCGTAGTCGTAGAAGTCGGCGATCAGTTGCTCTTCCATGTCAGTTCTCCTCCTTGGCGGCGGTGTCCAAAGCGGACAGCACCGCGAGCTGCTTGCGGTCGCGCGTCTCGGCGAGTTCCGAGTACGTGGAGGAGCCGTAAGCGGATTCCACGGCTTCGATGAGCCGTTCCTGTTCTTCCGGGGACTGCGAGGGCTGCCCGAGACCGGCCCACATCTTCTTCATCGATTTGCCGATGTGTTCGGCCATGTGCCGGTAACCGCCGGGGCCGCCGCCCAGATGCGAGCCGAGGAACGGTCCGACGGTCGACCAGCGGATGCCGAGCGAGTTGGTCATCACCGCGTCCAGTTCGGACGGTGACACGACACCCTGTTCCACCAGGTAGATCGCCTCGCGGCTCAGCGCGTTCTGGAGCCGGTTTCCGACGAACCCGGGGATCTCCTTGCGCTCCACCACCGGCGTGCGGCCGACGAACCGGTAGAACTCGACGGCGCGGTCCACCGACTCGGCGCCGGTGCGCTCACCCGGTACGACCTCGACCAGCGGGATCAGGTGCGGCGGGTTGAACGGGTGTCCGATCAGGACTCGCGACGCGTCGTCGAGGTCGGTCGCGAACGCCGTCGAGGGAATCGCCGAAGACGAGCTGAGCAGCAGCGCGTGCGATGGCGCCTCGCGGATCAGGGTCGCGAACAGGTCCTTTTTGAACTCGACGCTCTCGGGTCCGTTCTCCTGCACGACATCCGCGTGCCGGACGGCTTCGGTGACATCGGCGGCGAGGTGGACGCGAGGGGTGAGGTCCGCGACGTCCCGGCCGAGATGCGGGGCGAACGCCTCCAGCGCGCCGGCGACGGCGTCGGCGAGGTCCGGCCGCGGGTCCGAAACCCAGACTTCCATTTCGTGCGCGGCGAACAACGCCGTCCACGACAGGCCGATCGTGCCCGCGCCGATCACCGCGGCGGTGCGGAAAGTCATGACCGTGCTCCCTTCAGGTAGTCGAAGACCGGCTTGACCGGGGCGAGCGTCAGGTCGGTGAGGATGTGGCTCGCGGAGACGACCTCCAGCACCGGGAGATCGGCGAGCGGGGCCAGGACGTGCTGGAACAGTTGCAGCCGAGCCGGTCCGGTCCACGCTTCCTTGACCACCACGTCGGTGATCTCGGTGCGGACCAGTTCGAAGACCCGGGGCGAACCGTCGTAGTCCGGGATGGTCTTGAGCATGAACGTCGGCACGGTGATCTGCGCTTCGGCCTCGCGGACGTCCAGCCGGTGGTGCTTGTAGCCCATGGTCGCGGTGGCGACCCGCTGGCTGCCGTAGTCGAGCGTTCCGACGAGCGCGCCGTTCTCGGCGAACAGCCTCGGCGAGCCGATGGTCTTCGGGTAGGCGCTGATCTCGCGGCCGGACGCGGTGGCCGGGAAGTTGTCGAGGTACATCGCGTGCAGGTACTCGCCGCGCTCGCCCTCGAAGCTCACCGGGATCGCCTGGCCGGACTCGGTGTAGGGCCCGTAGCCGCTGACGTCGCCCATCTTCATCACCTCGAACCGCACCAGCGGCTCGTCGATTTCCAGGGGTTCCGGGACGACGGCGCGCAGGGCGTCGGCGTCGGTGCGGTAGACGATGTTCAGGTACTCGCGGTTCGTGAACCTGGGCACCACCGGCGCGTACGCCGGGTTCGTGAGCGGGGTGGTCACGTGCCGGAGGACTTCTTGCTGCTTCATTTCACTCACCGGTCCAGTTGGGAGCGCGGCGCTCGGCGAAGGCCTGCATGCCCTCGCGGACGTCGGCCGACTTCATCAGCGCCGGCATCGCCGAACGCTGGGAGGCAAACGCTTGCGCGGCCGGGACGCCGTCGGCGGCGCGGACGATCTTCTTGACCAGGGCCAGCGCCAGGGGAGCGTTGGCGGCGATCTGGTCGGCCAGTTGCAGGGCGACGGCGGCGGCCTCGCCGCTCGGGACGACCCGGTTCACCAGCCCCAGCTCTCCGGCACGACCGGCGCCGATCGGCTCGCCGGTGAGCAGGAACTCCATCGCCAGGTGATGCGGGATCCGCTTCGGCAGCCGGATCACGCCACCACCGGCGGCGATCAGCCCGCGCCTCACCTCGGGCAGCCCGAACTTCGCGTCCTCGGCGGCGACGATCAGATCGCAGCCCAGCGCCAGTTCGAACCCGCCGCCCATGGCCCAGCCTTCGACGGCCGCGATCAGCGGCTTCGACAGCTCGGCCTCGGTCAGCCCACCGAACCCGCGGCCGGGGATCTCCGGCGACTCGCCCTGCAGTGCCGCCTTGAGGTCCATTCCGGCGCTGAACGAGCCGTCCGCGCCGGTCAGGACGCCGGCTCGCAGGCCGGGATCGGTTTCCAGAAGGTCGAGAGCTTCCGCCAGGCCCGCCGCGACGGCGGCGTTCACCGCGTTGCGGGCCCGCGGCCGGTCGATCGTGATCAGCAGCGTGGTGCCGACCCGTTCTGTCCGTACTTCGTTGGTGCTCATGGTTCTTTCCTCAGCGGGTGGTGGCGAGTTCGCGCAGGACGTCTTCGGTGTCCTGGCCCGGCAGGGGAGCCAGGCGCCGGACCGAACCGGGGGTCGCGGAGAACTTCACCGGGATGCCGATGGTGCGGATCGAGCCCTCGCTCGGGTGCTCGACGACGTCGAGCAGGTGGCCGTCGCGGACGTATTCGTCGTCGTGCGCTTTGTCCAGTTCGAGGACCGGCGCCATCGGGATGCTGTGCTTCGCGCAGACCTCGGTCCACTCTTCGGTGGTCAGTGCCGGGGCGCACTCGGCGATCATCCCGGCGAGCGCCTCGTGGTCGGCGCCGTCGATCGCGTCGCCGTTGACCCGCGGGTCCTCGGCCAGTTCCGGCCGTCCGGCGGCGTGGAAGAAGTCGCGGAAGTTCTGCGGGTTGTACGGGATCACGCAGGCCATGCCGTCCTTGGTGTGCACGGCCTGGTGCCCGGGGTTCATCGACGGGCCGAAACCGGTCGGGCTCTCCGCGGGCTCGAA
This sequence comes from Amycolatopsis thailandensis, assembly GCF_002234405.1. Classification (GTDB taxonomy): domain Bacteria; phylum Actinomycetota; class Actinomycetes; order Mycobacteriales; family Pseudonocardiaceae; genus Amycolatopsis; species Amycolatopsis thailandensis. The sequence goes on from NZ_NMQT01000026.1 coordinate 21,949, forward strand.
CACGTGCCCGGCCAGGTGCTCGACCAGGTTGAACGCGATCAGCGTGTCGGTCATCGGGATCTCCACCCGCTGGCCCTCGCCGGTCTTGTCGCGGTGCACCAGCGCCGCGAGGACGGTGTACGCGATGGTCAGGGAGGAGACCTTGTCGCCGATGATCGTCGGCAGGTAGACCGGCTTGCCCAGCGCGCGGTTCGCGACGTCGACCAGGCCGGACGACGCCTGCACGGTCTCGTCGTAGGCGGCGTGGCCCGCGCGGTCGGAGTCGCCGCGGAAGCCTTGGGCGTGGGCGTAGACGAGGCCGGGGTTCCGCGCGGCGACGTCGGCGTAGTTCATGCCGAGCCTGCTCAGCGCGCCCGGTCGCATGTTCGTGATCAGCACGTCGGCGGTGTCGATCAGTTCGAGGGCCTGCTCGCGCTGCTCCTCGTCCTTGAGGTTGAGGGCGACGCTGCGCTTGTTGCGGTTCACGTTCAGGTTGAGCGGCGTCATCCCCGGCGTCGTGCGGAACTTGCCGACCCGCACGGTGTCGGCTGGGGACTCGATCTTGATCACGTCGGCGCCGAGGTCGCCGAGGATCTGCGCGGCGTACGGGCCCATGACGACCGTCGAGAGGTCGATCACGCGAACGCCGTCCAGCGGTCCGGTAGCGTGTTCCGTCATTTTGCTTCCTTTCGCCGTTGTTCGCTCTACAACCGAAGTTAGGCGCGAATAGCGGGAAAGGGAATGATCAAGAAGCGAAGAATGGTATGACCACGGTGGTCATACCATTTATTGTCCGAATTGGACGCGTTTGCACTGGGCCGGGGTGGTCGTGAGTGGTAAGTGTCGTTCTAACGACACTTACCACTCAC
>NZ_NMQT01000260.1 GCF_002234405.1 Amycolatopsis thailandensis
GGCCCGGCGATCCAGAGCGTCGGCATCAACGGTTCGGCGTGGAAGGGCGACTCGGGCGGCCCCCAGGTCTCCAACGGCGTCCAGGTCGGCGTCGCTTCGACCGTGCAGAACCAGAGCGGCTCGAACACCCGCGGCACCAACAACTACGGCAGCGTCGCTTCGGCCCGCTCCTGGATCCGCACGACCGCCGGGGTCTGACCTCACACCCCGGTGGGGCCCCTCCGAGACGCGACCCGTCTCGGAGGGGCCCTTTCGCGTCCGGGTGTCGGTGGGGTGTGGGACGCTCGCGGGCATGCGGATCGCGACCTGGAACGTGAACTCGATCGGGCCCCGGCTGCCGAGGGTGCTGGACTGGCTCGGCTCGGCCCAACCGGATGTGCTGTGCCTGCAAGAACTCAAGAGCGGCACCGACGCCTTCCCCTATGACGCCGTACGGGAAGCGGGTTACGAGACGGCCGCGTACGGCATCGGGCGCTGGAACGGCGTGGCCATCCTGTCCCGCGTCGGCCTGGAAGACGTGACGCGCGGCCTGACCGGCGAGCCCACCTTCGAGGACAAGACCGACGCGCGGGCCATCGGCGCGAC
>NZ_NMQT01000261.1 GCF_002234405.1 Amycolatopsis thailandensis
CGCGCGGGCCATCGGCGCGACCTGCGGCGGGCTGCGACTCTGGTCGGTCTACGTGCCGAACGGCCGCGACCTCGAGAACCCGCACTACAACTACAAACTCGCGTGGCTCTCGGCGCTGGAAGCGACCGTGCGCGAGGAGCAGGCGCGCGGATTGCCGTTCGCCGTACTGGGTGACTTCAACATCGCGCCGACCGACGCGGACGTCTGGGACATCGGCGTGTTCGCCGAGTCGACGCACGTGACCGAGCCGGAACGGAAGGCCCTGGCCGCGTTGCGCGACCTCGGCCTGTCCGACGTGTTCCCGCGGCCGCTGAAGTACGACCACCCGTTTACCTACTGGGACTACCGGGCCGGGAACTTCCCGAACAACAAGGGAATGCGGATCGACCTCGTGTACGCCGACTCTCGTGTTTCCGGCGCGGTGACGGATTCCTATGTGGACCGTGAGGCGCGGAAGGGGAAGGGCCCCTCGGATCACGCGCCGATCGTGGTGGATCTTTCGCTTTGAGGGCCTTCACACCTCCCCC
>NZ_NMQT01000262.1 GCF_002234405.1 Amycolatopsis thailandensis
GGCCAGGTCACGCACGTCGGCGTGCCGGGTCAGCACGGCCGCGCCCCGCGCACGGCACAGGTCGGCGGTGTGCGCGAGCTGGCTCGCGCTGCCCATCGGATACGACACACCGGGCAGATCCGCGCAGACGTCGAGCAGGACGAGATCGGCGCCCTCGCGGGCGAAGGCGACCGCGCAGGCCCGGCCGAGACCGCGGGCGGCCCCGGTGACGATCGCGGTCTTGCCGTCGAGTCGCATCGCTTCCCCTCAGTACTCTCGATGGGCGAGTTCGTCGTTCACCAGCCGCAGCAAGGAACCGGGATCCTCGGCGAGGTACATGTGCCCGCCCTCGATCTCCTCCTGCGCGAACTCGGCGCTGGTCGCCTGCAGCCATTCGGCCGTCTGTGCGGCCGTCACCAGGTCGTCCCCGGTCCCGCGCACGGCGGTGATCGGCCGCGGCAACGGCCGGTCCGTCACGGGCACGTAGTTCTCGTGCATCTCGACGTCCGCGCGCAGGGTCGGCAGGATCAGCTCCCGCATGTCCGGGTCGGCGAGCGCCTCGTGGTCGTACTTGGCGAACTCCTTGACCCTGGCCAGGAACGCCTCGTCGGGGAGGCCGGTCGCGCGCCGGGTCCGCCGCGTCCACGGGCCGGGCGAGCCGCTCACGAACAACCGCACCACCTCGGCGTCGCTCCGCGCGACCAGCAAGTGGGCCAGCTCGTAGGCCAGCACCGCGCCGAGGCTGTGGCCGAAGACCGCGATCCGTTCCCCCGGCTCGAGTTCGCCGGTGACGGCGGGCAGCAACCCGGCCGCCGCTTCCGCGACGTTCCGGTACGGGTCCTCGGAAAGCCGCCACTCCCGTCCGGGCAGCTGCAGCGCGATGATCCGCGGGGCCCCGTCCGTCAGTGCCGCCCAGGGGTGGAAGAACGAGGCGCCCGCCCCCGCGAAGGGGACGCACACCAGGGAGGTCCGTCGCATGTCCGTTCTCTCCTTTCCTTCGCTCATCGCGATTCCAGCCAGGAAGCGATCGCCTGCCAGACCAGGCCCATCTTGTCGGGACGGACCATGTCCGCGTGCTCACCGGGAATGGGCACCTCGGTCAGTTCGCCGGAGACGTAAGGAGCCCATCGGGCCCGGAGAGGCCCGTCTTCCGACGCGTTGTCGGTGGCGGTGAGGATCAGCGTGTCGCCGTCGAACAGTCCGGTGGGATGCGCCGCCCTGATCCTGGTGTTGTTCTCGAAGATCCGCGCGAAGACCGCGAGTTCCGCGTCGGAGAACCCGCCGAGCAGGTGGCCGAACTCCGCCCGGATCACCTCTTCCCACGGTTCGTCGCCGTCGGCAGTCTCCTTCGTTTCCTTAACGATCTCGGCGAGCGGGAACGAGTCCATGACGACCAGGGCGACCTCCTCGCCCTGTGCCCGCAGCCGGACGGCGATCTCGTGGGCGGGAGTGGCGCCGAACGAATAGCCGACGATGTAGTACGGACCGGCAGGCCGCACCGCGCGCAGTTGCGCGATGTAGTCGTCCGCCATCTCCGCCACCGAACCCGCGAGCGGGGTCTCGCCGTCGATGCCGCGGGCCTGCAACCCGTAGACGGGCACGTCCGGCGGCACGTGCCCGGCGAACGGCGTGTAGCACCAGCTCAGCCCGCCCGCCGGGTGGACGCAGAACAGCGGTGGCCGGTCGCCCGCGCCGCGGATGGTCAGCAGCACGCCGAGCGAGCCCCGCACCGAGGACAGGCTGAGCGTGTTCAGCAGCGCGATCGGGGTCGGGGCGGCCATCACGTCCTGGACCGAGGTGGTGATGCCACGGTGCTTGAGCTTCTGCACCAGGGCGACCGCCAGCAGCGAATGCCCGCCCAGCGCGAAGAAGTCGTCGTTCACCCCGACCTCGGGGAGCCCGAGCACCTCGGCGAACGTCTCGCACACGGCCTGTTCGAGTACGGCGAGCGGACCGTTCGTCCCTCCGTCGCCCGCCCCGGTTTCGTACTGGGGCGCGGGCAGTGCTTTCCGGTCGAGCTTTCCGTTGCCGGTCAACGGCAGGGCGTCGAGGTGGACGAACGCGGCGGGGACCGCGTAGTCCGGGAGCCGTTCGGCGGCGTACTCCCGCATTCCGGCGTCGTCGAGGGTGACGTGCTCGTGCGGCACGAGATACCCGATGAGACGTTTGTCCCCCGGAACGTCCTCGCGCACCACGACAGCGGCGTGCGCGATACCCGGATATCCGCCGAGGACGGCTTCGACCTCGCCGGGTTCGACCCGGAACCCGCGGATCTTCACCTGGTCGTCCGCGCGCCCGACGAACTCCAGTGGCCCCTCCTTGGACCATCGGACCAGGTCTCCGGTGCGGTACATCCGCGCACCGGGTTCCCCGTGCGGACAAGCGACGAACCGCTCCGCCGTCATCGGCGCGTGGTTGGCGTAACCGCGCGCGACACCGGCGCCTGCCACATAGAGTTCGCCGGCCACCCCGACCGGCACCGGGTTCAGCGCGCCGTCGAGGACGTACACCCGGGTGTTGTCCATCGGCCGCCCGATGGGCAGCACCTCGCCGACCTCGTCGACGGCACCGACCTCGTACTGGGTGGCGCACAACGTCACCTCGGTCGGCCCGTACAACTGCCGCACCCGGACACCGGGGTTCGACTCCAGCACCCGCCGCACCGAATCGGCCGGAACCACGTCACCACCCGTGAGCACCTCGCGGACACCCGCGAAACAGGCCGGATCCTGCTCGGCGAGCACTCGCAGCAAGCCCGCCGTGACATGGACGTGCGACGCGTCGTACGCGGAGATCCACCGCCGGAGCACCTCAGCGTCCACCCGCTCGTCCGGCGCCACCACCACGGCCCCGCCCGACAAGAGCGGCACCCACAACTCGTACGACGACGCGTCGAACGCGTGCGGCGCGTGGAACAACACCCGCGACGGCGAACCCCAGCACCGATCCTTCGCCAGGCCCACGACATCCCGATGAGTCGCCACCACACCCTTCGGCACGCCCGTCGAACCCGACGTGTACATCACGTACGCCGCGCTGCCCGGAGGGACCGGCGGCAGCGCGGCGCGGACGTCCGTGATCTCGCCGCGATCGGCCGCTATCCGGGCCAGTCCGGTCGTGCGGGCGAATTCATGGCCCTCCGTCGCCTCGTGCACCACCACCCGCCGCGCGCCCGCGTCCCGCACGACCGCCCGCATCCGGGCGACCGGCCACGACGGATCCAGCGGCAGGTACACCCCGCCCGCCTTCAGCACCGCGAGGAACGTCACGACCACGTCGACCGTGCGTTCCAGCAGCACAGCCACGATCTGTTCCGCCCCGTCCACCGCCAGCGCCCGCGCCAGCCGATCGGACCGCGTGTCCAGTTCGCCGTAGGTGAGCCGGAAGTCCTGACCCACGACCGCGACCGCGTCCGGATCGGCGGCCACGCGCTCGGCGAACGCCTGGGGCACCGAGACGTCCGCCGCCGCGATCGCGGTGTCGTTGCGCGTCCCGACCAGCTCGGCCGACTCGGCCTCGCCCAGCACGTCCACCGCGAAGAACGACGTGCCGGGCGCTTCCGCCAAGGCGGTGACCAGGTTGTCCAGGCAGGTGTGCAGCAGCGCGCAGACCTGGTCGGCGTCGGCGGGTGCCACCGCGTCCACGGCGATCGTGAAGCCGGTGCCGTCGACGTCGATGGCGACGCCGAGCGGATAGTCGGTCAGGTCGCGGACCGACACCAGGTCGATCCCGTCCATCGACTCCGCCTCGTCCCTGGACACCTCCTGGTTGTGCCGGTAGTTGAACAGCGAGGTGAACAGCGGGCCGCCCGCCAGGCCGCTGGCCGCCTGCGCCAGCGCCAGCGGCGCGTGTTCGTGGACCATCAGGTCGGCGAGCTGGTTCCGCAGGCCGGTCAGCGCTTCGCCGACGGAAAGCCCGCCGAGCCGTACCCGCACCGGGAGGGTGTTCATGTACAGGCCGGGGACGCGGTCGGCGCCGGCACCCGAGTTCATCCGGCCGAACACGATGGTGCCGAACACCACGTCGTCACGGCCGGACAAGGCCGCCAGCACCCGCGCCCACGCCAGGTGGAACACCGTCGCCGGGCTGACCGCCAGCGATCGCGCGATCTCCTTCAGCCGCCCGGACAGCGCCTCCTCCACCCGGAGGCCCGCCTGCCCCGTCGTCGTGCCGTCGCCGTGAACCTCGGTCAGCCCGTACGGAGCGGTCGGCTCGGTGACGTCGCCGAGGACTTCGCGGAAGTACCGTTCGTGCTCCTCCTTCGGCACGCCGAACCGCGCCTGCGCGACGAACTCGCGGAACGGCAACGGCGGCGGCAGCTCGTCGGTGCGGCCCGCCAGGTGGGCCCGCAGCTCCGTGAGCATCACCTGCATCGCGGTGTGGTCTTGGAGCAGGTGGTGGACCCGGAGCAGGCACAGCCAGCGATCGCCGTCGGGATCGGCGGCGATGTGCGTGGTCAGCAGTGGTGCCCGGTCCAGCGGCATCCAGTCGCGGACGGCGGCGGTCAGCTCCTCGGCGGGATCCTGCCCGCCCTGCCGGAGCTCGACCTCCGAGACCGGCAGTTCGGCGTGGCGCACCACCACCTGCACGGGTTCCGGGAGTCCGTCGGAGATCACCGCGGTGCGGTAGATGTCGTGCCGGTCCACCACCCACTGCATGGCCGTGAGGAACTCGTCCAGCAGCGGCCGCGACTCGAATTCGATCACCGCGGGCGTCACGTACACGTCCGTGCCCTCGTGGCCGACCATCAGGTTGTGGAAGAAGATGCCTTCCTGCAACGGCGCCAGCGGGTACACGTCCGCCACGTTCGCCGCGCCGCCCGGCACCTGCTCCACCAGCCTGGCGACCTCCGCCTCGGTCAGCTCGACCATCGGCAGCATCGACGGCGTGAGCCTGGTCGCCCCGGCCGGGATCAGGTTCGGCGGCACGACCACCGGTTCCGGGCCGGAGGCCGTGGCCAGCCCCGCGGGCGTCGGCGTCACGAACAACGCCCGCACCGAAACCGAAACCCCGCGCTGCCGCAGCCACTCCACCAGCGACACCGCCAGCAGGGAATGCCCGCCCAGCGCGAAGAAGTCGTCGTCCACGCCGACCGACGGCAGCCCCAGCACCTCGGCGAAGGCCTGGCACAGCAGCTCTTCTTCGGTCGTGGTGGGGACGCGTCCCGAACCGGTCTCGTACGCGGGCGCCGGCAGCGCCCTCCGGTCCAGTTTGCCGTTGACCGTCAGGGGCAACGCCTCCAGTTCCACCACGGCCGACGGCACCAGGTACGACGGCAACCGCTCCGAGGCGAAGCCCCGCAGCCCGCCGAGGTCCGCGCCCTCCTCGGGCACGACGTACCCCACCAGCCGCGGATCGCCGGGCGAGTCCTCCCGCGCGATCACCGCGACCTGGGAGACGCCGGGATACCCCGCGAGCACGGCCTCGACCTCGCCGGGTTCGATCCGGAACCCGCGGATCTTCACCTGATCGTCCGCCCTGCCCGCGAAGACGAGCTGTCCGTCGGCGTCCCAGCGCACCCGGTCGCCTGTGCGGTACATCCGCTGTCCCGGCTCGAAGGGATTGGCCACGAACCGCTCGGCGGTCATCTCGGGAAGGCCCAGGTAGCCGCGCACCAGGCTCGTGCCCGACAGGTAGAGCTCGGCGACCACGCCCGTCGGCACGGGCCGCAGCGCCGAATCCAGCACGTACACCCGGGTATTGGCGATGGGACGGCCGATCGGCACCGCCGTACCCGGCTCCAGGCCGGGCCGGCACCGCCACACCGTCGCGTCGACCGTCGCCTCGCTCGGACCGTAGGTGTTGAACATCGTGCGCCCGTCCGCCCAGCGCTCGACCAGCTCCGGCGGACACGCTTCACCGCCCACATCCAGCACGAACCCCGGATCCAGCACGTCATCGGGCATCGTCGCCACCACCGCGGGCGGCAACGTCGCATGGGTGACGCGCTGCTCCACCAGGAACGAAGCCAGCTCCCGCCCCAGCCGCCGGTCCGGCGGCACGATCACCAGCGCCGCCCCCGACAGCAACGCGAGCAACCACTCCTCGCAGAACATGTCGAAGCCCACCGACGCGAACTGCGCGACCCGGCTCTCGGCTCCGACGCCGTACCTCTCGTGACTCACCGAGAGACTCACACAGGACTCATGGGTGACGACGACACCCTTCGGCTGCCCGGTGGACCCCGACGTGTAGATCACGTACGCCGGATGGGTCGGTGACAAGGGCGCGATCCGGTCGCGGTCGGACACCGGGGTGGGCGCGTGATCCGTGGCCTCGTCCACGAAGCCCGGGTCGTCCACCACCAGTGCCGGGGCGGCGTCCTCGATCATGAACCGGACACGCTCCGCGGGCAGATCCGGATCGATCGGGAGGTAGGCGCCGCCCGCCTTCAACACCGCCAGGACGGCGATCACCAGCTCCGGCGACCGCCCCAGCACCAGGGCCACCACCGACTCCGGCCCGATCCCCTGGGCGATGAACCGGCGCGCCAGGCGGTTCGCTTTCGCCTCGACGTCGCCGTAGGACAGCTCGATCCCGTCGCCCACGAGCGCCGTCGCCTCCGGCGCCCGCGCCGCCTGCTCGGCGAACAGCTCGGGCACGAGGCGATCCGGCACGGCGCGAGTGGTGTCGTTCCATTCCTCGACGATCCGGTGGTACTCGGCCGGATCGAGCATCTCCACCGCGCTCACGCGGACTTCGACGTCGGCGGAAACCGCCGTGAGGACCCGGATCAGGTAACTGACGAGCCGCCCCGTCGTGTACTCGTCGAACAGGTCGGAGGCCGCGGTGAGGGAACCGTGCAGTCCCGCCGGGGCACCGGACTCGTCGAAGGTCTCCCCCAGGCTCAGGTCGAGGTCGAACTTGGCCGACGCCGCGCCGCCCATCGAAAGCGAGTCCGCCCGCAGACCAGGCAACCCGGCGGCCGGTCCACCGCCGGCGCCGGTGGTGTTCTGCACCGTGAGCATGACCTGGAACAGCGGATGCCGGGCCAGCGATCGCGTCGGGGACAGCTCCTCGACCAGCTTCTCGAACGGCACGTCCTGGTTCTCGTACGCCGCCAGGCTGGTGGCCCGCACCCGCCCGAGCAGCTCCCGGAACGTCGGGTCGCCGGACAGGTCGCCGCGGATCACCAGGGTGTTCACGAAGAAGCCGACCAGCTCGTCCAGCGCCTGGTCCATCCGCCCGGCGACGGCGGCCCCGATGGGGATGTCGGTGCCCGCGCCGAGCCGGTGCAACAACGTCGAGAGCGCCGCTTGCAGCACCATGAAGACCGTCGCGCCCTCGGCGCTGGCCAGCTCCAGCAGCCGCGCGTGGACCTCGGCGGGCACCAGGACCGGCAACTCGTGGCCGCGATGGGACGCCTCGGCCCGCCGCGGCCGGTCCGCGGGCAGCTCCAGTTCGTCCGGCGCCCCCGCGAGGGCGTCCCGCCAGTACGCCACCTGGTCGGCCAGCACCGTGCCCGCGGCGTGTTCGTCACCGAGCAGGTCCCGCTGCCAGAGCGTGTAGTCGACGTACTGCACCGGCAACGGCGCCCACTCCGGTTCGTGTCCCCCGAGCCGGGCGGCGTAGGCCGTCGCGAGGTCCCTGGCCAGCGGTTCCATCGACCAGGCGTCACCCGCGATGTGGTGCACCACCAGCACGAGCGCGTGCTCCCGCGCCCCGGTGGCGAACAACGAGGCCCGCAGCGGGATCTCCGTGGCGAGGTCGAACTCGTACCCGGCCGCCGCGCCCACCGCGTCGTCGAGGTCCTCGGGCGGCACCTCGGCGAACCGGAGCTCGAACCCGGTTTCGGACACCGGCAGGACCTGTTGACACGGCTCCTCGTCCACCATCGGGAACACCGTCCGCAGGACCTCGTGACGCTCGATCACGTCGTGGAACGCGGCCTCCAGCGCCTCCCGGTCCAGCTCCCCGGACAGCCGAAGGCCCACCGGGACGTTGTACGCGGCGCTCGGCCCGTCCAGTTGCCGCAGGAACCACAGCCGCCGCTGCGCGAACGACAACGGCACCCGGTCCGGCCGTTCCCGCGCCGCCAGCGCGGCCCGTCCCGGCGCGGCCTCGACGAGACCGCGGACGAGGGCGGCCGGTGTCGGCGTCTCGAACAGCGCCCGGAGGGGCAGTTCGACGCCCAGCACCGCGCGCACCCGGCTCACCAGCCGGATCGCGAGCAGGGAATGCCCGCCCAGCGCGAAGAAGTCGTCGTCCATCCCGACCGACGGCAGCCCCAGGACGTGGGCGAACGCGCCGCACAGCAGTTCTTCGCGGGCACTGGACGGCGCCCGGCCGTCACCGGCGGTGTACCCGGGGGCGGGCAGCGCGGCGCGGTCGAGTTTCCCGCTGGGTGTCAGAGGCATGGCGTCCAGCTCGACGACCGCCGCCGGGACCAGATGGGACGGCAGGCGCGCGGCCACGAACTCCCGCACCGTTTCGCCGTTGTCCTCGCCCAGGACCACATACGCCACCAAGCGCTTGTCGCCGGGGACGTCCTCGCGGACGACGACCGCGGCCGCGCGCACCGCCGGATGCGCGGCCACCACGGCCTCGACCTCGCCCGGTTCGATCCGGAAGCCGCGGATCTTCACCTGATCGTCGCCGCGGCCGAGGAACACCAGCTGTCCGTCCGCGCCCCAGCGAGCCCGGTCACCCGTCCGGTACATCCGCCCGCCTTGCGGGCAGGCCACGAACCGTTCGGCGGTCAGCCCGGCACGGCCCACGTAGCCCCGTGCCACGCCAGGACCCGCCACGTAGAGCTCGCCCGGCACGCCTGCCGGTACCGGGGCCAGCCTGTCGTCGAGCAGGTACAAGCGGACGCCCTCGATCGGACGGCCGATGGGCGGAACCTCGCCGGGACGCAGCTCATCGCTCAGCGTGCACAGCACGGTGATCTCGGTCGGGCCGTAGGCGTTCACCATCCGGCGGCCCGGTGCCCAGCGTCCGACCAGCTCCGGCGAGCACGCCTCCGCGCCCACCACCAGCGTGACCAGCGCGTCGCCCGATCCTTCGGGCACGGTGGCCAGGACACTCGGCGGGATCAGCGTGTGGGTGATCCGTTCGGTCCGCAGCACCTCGGCGAGGTCGTCTCCCGCCAGCGGCCCCGCCACCGCCGGGACGACCAAGGTCGCTCCGCACGACAGCGCCATGACCATTTCCATGACCGACGCGTCGAAGCTGAGCGAGGCCAGTTGCAGCACCCGGGACGAGCCATCCAGCGCGAAGGACTCGATCTGGGCTCGTGCCAGCGAAGGGAGGCCGCGGTGCGTGACCGCGACGCCCTTCGGCCGTCCGGTCGAGCCGGACGTGTAGATCACGTACGCCGGGTGGTCCGGCGACAACCGGGTGACCCGGTCGGCGTCGCTGACCGGGGCGTCGTCCAGCCGCGCGAGCTCCGCGTCGACCTCCGGCGACCCCAGCACGACCGTGGGCACGCCGTCGGGCACCACCGACCGGAGACCGGCGCTCGTCAGCACCAGCGCCGGGGCGACGTCGGCGAACATCAGTCCGACTCGCTCGGCGGGAAGAGCGGGATCGACCATCAGGCAGGCCGCGCCCGCCCGCAGGATCGCGAGGAACGCGATCACCGGCTCCAGCGACCGCTCCAGCACCACGGCGACCACCGATTCCGGCCCGGCGCCCCGCGCGATCAGCAGTCGTGCCAAGCGGTTCGTGACCGCGTCCAGGTCCCGATAGGACAGTTCGACGTCCCCGCGTGCCAGCGCCACGGCGTGCGGCGTTTCGGCCGCCCGCGCCGCGAACAGGTCCCCGAACGACACCTGCCGTGTCTCGCGGACCGGCCCGGTCCCCGCGTCCAGCACACGCCGTCGTTCGGCGGCGTCCACCACTTCGACCGCCGAAAGCGCCGTACCGGGGTCTTCTTCGAGTACGGAGGCGAGACTGTCGAGGCAGGCGTGCAGCAATCCGCAGACCTGCTCCGGATCGGCCGGGGCGAGCGCGTCCACGGTCAGCAGGAACCGGCCCGCCACGTCGTCCACGGACACCGTCAGCGGGTAGTTGCTCTGCTCTCGGTACGCCAGGAGCTCGATGCCGTCGACAGGGTCTTGCCCCCTCTCGTCCTCCTCAGGGGCCGCGGTGAAGCGATAGTTGAGCAGTGACGTGAACAGCGGAAGACCGCCCGGCACGCCACTGGCCGACTGCGCGACCGTGAGCGGCGCGTGTTCGTGCGCCATCAACCCGGCCAGCTGTCCCCGCATGGCCGACAACGCCGTGCCCGCGCCGGTGTCGTCGAGGCGGACGCGGACCGGCAGCGTGTTGATGAACGGGCCCGCCGCCCGCCGTATGTCGGCTTCGGCGGTCATCCGTCCGAAAAGGACGGTCCCGAACACCACGTCGTCGCGTCCCGCCAGGGTGCCGAGGACCCGAGCCCAGGCCAGGTGGAAGACGGCCGCGGGGCTGACCCCGCGCGAGCGGGCAAGCCCTCGCACCCGCCGGGCCAGTGCGTCGTCGACCCAGCGGTCGGCGCGTGTCACCGCCTCGCCGCCGCCGTGCACGTCGAGCAGCCCGTACGGTGCCGTCGGCTCGGTCAGGTCGCCGAGCAGCCCGGCGAAGTAAGCCTCGTGCTCTTCCCTGGAGACACCGAATCGCGCCCTCGCGACGTATTCGCGGAACGGCACGGGTTCGGGCAGGTCCGCTGCCCGCCCGGCGAGTATCGCGCGGACTTCGTCCAGGAGCACGTCGAGCGCGGTGTGGTCCTGCACCAGGTGATGGATGAGCAGCAACACGACCCAGCGGCCGGTGTCCGGTTCGAGGGCGACCCGGACCCGCATCAGGGGCGCCCGGTCCAGCGCCATCCCCGCCCCCGCCATCAGTTGAGTGGTGACGTCACCGCTGCCGTCGAGGACGACCTCGTCCACCGGCAACGCGGCGGTCCGGCACACGACCTGCACCGGTTCGCGCAGTCCCTTCCAGACGACCCCCGTCCGGTACATGTCGGTCCGATCGACGATCCCTTGCAGGGCACCGAGGAAACCGTCGAGGAGGTCTCGCGAGCCGAAGCGCAGCACGGTCGGCAGCACGTAGACGTCCGCGTCCTCCCCCTTGGCCATCAGGTGGTGGAAGAACATGCCTTCCTGCAACGGCGCCAGCGGGTACACGTCGGCGACGTTGGCCGCGCCACCCGGCACGGCCTCGATCACCGTGTCGAGCTCGGCCTCGGTCAGCTCGACCAGGGGCAGCATCTCCGGCGTGATCGCGGTCGCGCCGGGCGGGATCAGATTCGGTGGCACCACCACGCGGTCCGGGCCCGCCGACGCGGCCAGCCCCGCCGGGGTGGCGTGCTCGAACACCGCCTTCACCGACACCTCGGCGCCCCGGGTGCGGAGATACTCCACAAGGGACACCGCCAAGAGCGAATGCCCGCCCAGTGCGAAGAAGTCGTCGTCGGCCCCCACTTCGCCGAGGCCGAGAACGTGGGCGAACGCCGCGCAGAACAACTCCTCCCGAGGGCTCGCGGGGAGCCTTCCCGTACCCGCGACCAGCGTCGGACCGGGCGCGGGAAGAGCCTTGCGGTCGAGCTTTCCGTTCGGGGTCAACGGCAACGCGTCGAGCGGCACGACCACGGACGGCACCATGTACGACGGCAGCCGCTCCGACGCGTACGCGCGCACCGCCCCCGCCGGGTCGGCGCCGGTGGTCACCACGTAGGCGACGAGCCGCTTGTCCCCCGGCGTGTCCTCGCGCGCCAGGACCGCGACCCGGTCCACCTCCGGGCAGGCGCCCAGCACCGCCTCGACCTCGCCGAGCTCGATCCGGAACCCGCGGATCTTCACCTGGTCGTCCGTGCGCCCCAGGAACTCCAGCTCGCCGTCCGCACGCCACCGCACCACGTCACCGGTGCGGTACAGCCGCT
>NZ_NMQT01000263.1 GCF_002234405.1 Amycolatopsis thailandensis
CCGCGGCCAGCGCGTCGACCATGCCGTCGATGAGCGCGACGTCGGTGACGCCCAGCAGCGACACCGCGCGCGAGTAGTCGACGCCGTCCGGCCCGGCTCCGGCCAGCAGCTGGTCCAGCACCGACTGCGTGTCCCGCGCCGAACCACCGCCCGCGCGGATGACCAGTGGGTATACGGCGGGCTCGACCTTCGCGCCTTCGTCGGCGACGTTGCGTTCGAGCAGCTCGCGCATGGAGCTCGGCGGGATCAGCCGGAAGGGGTAGTGGTGCGTCCGCGACCGGATGGTGGGCAGCACCTTGTCCGGTTCGGTGGTCGCGAAGATGAAGATCAGGTGCTCCGGCGGCTCCTCCACGATCTTCAGCAGGGCGTTGAAGCCCTGCGTGGTGACCATGTGCGCCTCGTCGATGATGAAGACGCGGTAGCGCGAGTCCGCCGGGGCGTAGAAGGCCCTGTCCCGCAGCTCGCGGGCGTCGTCGACACCACCGTGGCTGGCGGCGTCGAGTTCGGTGACGTCGACGCTGCCGGGGCCTTCGGGCGCGAGGTTGCGGCACGAGTTGCACTCGCCGCACGGATCCGGCGTCGGGCCCTTCGCGCAGTTCAGCGAACGCGCCATGATGCGCGCGCTCGACGTCTTGCCACAGCCGCGCGGGCCGGAGAAGAGGTAGGCGTGGTTGATGCGCCCGGCTGCCAGCGCGGTGCGCAGCGGATCGGTCACATGCTCCTGCCCGACGACCTCGGCGAAGGTAGCCGGACGGTACTTTCGGTACAGCGCTAATGCCACGGCCGCGAGACTACCGGGAGGGCCCGACAGGTGAGACCGGCACCGACCCCAGGCAGGTATCCGGTCCGCTTCGGCACCGCCGAACTGCTCCGTGACCCCGACCGCCCCAACGCCTGGATGATCTCTGTCGACGGCGTCGCCCAGTCACACGTCAACCTCGACGATCCCACCGACCTCGAGTTCGACTACATCCGCCGGATCGCCGACGTCGTCGACTGCCTCGGCGAGGGCCCACTCGACGTGCTGCACGTCGGCGGAGCGGCCTGCACGCTCCCCCGCTACATCGCCGCCGCGCGGCCACGCTCGCGGCAGCTGGTGTTCGACGCCGACGCCGAACTCGTCGCGCTCGTCCGCGAGCAGCTGGGCCTGAAAGGGCTGAAGGTGCGTGTCGGCGACGGCCGCGAAGGCGTCTCCGCCAGGTACGACGCTTCGGCCGACCTGGTCATCGTGGACGCTTTCGAGCGCGGTGTCCTGGCCGGCGGGCTCGCGACCGTGGAGTTCACGGACGAGGTCGCGCGCGTCCTGCGCCCGGCCGGTACCTACGTCGCCAACATCTCGGACGGCCCGAACCTGCCGTTCCTTCGCCGATTTCTGGCGACGCTGACGACGTCGTTCCCGCAGGTGGCCCTACTGGCCGAGCCAGGCGTGCTCCGGGGCCGCCGGTTCGGGAACATCGTGGTCGCCGCTTCCCGGGCCGAACTCCCGATCACGGACCTGACCCGCCGGGCCGCTTCCTCGGTGTACCCGGCTCGCTGCGTCGCGGGAGAAGACCTGCGGCAGCTCCAGGGCAAGGCGAAGGCCATCACGGACGCGGAGGCTCTGCCGTCGCCGGTCCCACCGAAGGACGTCTTCGGGATCTTCTAGAACCGCACCCCGACCACCCAAGCGACCGACCGCGGGGGTCCGGGGGCGAAGCCCACCGGCCGGGTGCGGGGTTGGACCCCGCAAAATAAGGCGGATCCCGCGCACCCGTCAGAGCTTGCTTATCCTTGCTGCCTTCCGGCCCTGGGGAGGTTCACAAGATGGACGCCGCGCGGGATCCGAGGACCAGTGTAGTCACTCCCGTCCAGGCATGGAGGACAGTGGGGGGTATGAGCACTCCGACCTGGGAAGATGTCCTCAAAGCCGCCGAAGCGGTCCACCCGTTCGTGCGGCGCACGCCCGTGCTGCGCGCCGAGGTCGACGGGCGGCCGCTGGTCCTCAAGCTGGAGCATCTCCAGCGGAGCGGGTCGTTCAAACTGCGGGGCGCGGTGAACGCGCTGGTGAGCGGGCCGTTGCCGGAGCGGGTGCTGACGGCGTCCGGCGGCAACCACGGGCTGGGCGTGGCGACGGCGGCTTCGCTGCTGAACCTGCCTGCGACGGTGTACGTGCCGGAGTCGGCTCCGCAGGCGAAGACGGACCGGATCGAGGCCGCGGGCGCGAAGCTCGTCCGTCACGGCGCGACGTACGCCGAGGCGGCCGCGAAGGCGCTCGAAGCCGCTTCCGAGCCGGGTACGCGGTACCTGCACGCGTACGACGATCCAACCGTCGTCGCAGGTCAGGGCACTGTCGCGGCCGAGGTGATCCAGGACGCGCCGGACGTCGACGCGTTCCTGGTCGCGGTCGGCGGTGGCGGGCTGGTCGCGGGGACGTCGCTGGCCGGGTTGCCGACGTTCGCCGTCGAGCCGGAGCGGTGCCGCGCGCTCGGCGCGGCGCTGGCGGCGGGCGAGCCGGTGGACGTGGAGAT
>NZ_NMQT01000264.1 GCF_002234405.1 Amycolatopsis thailandensis
CTCACGCTGCACCACGCGGTGTTCGACGGCTGGTCGCAGGACCTGCTTTGCGCCGACCTGTCGGCCGCGTACCGGGGCGAGCCGCTGCCGCCGCCGGTGGCGTCCTACGCGGACTACGCGGTGTGGCGAGCCGGACGTGACGAACGCCGGGAAGCCGTCGACGTCGCCTGGTGGACCGGGCATCTCGCCGGTGCACCGGCCATTGTGGACCTTCCGCGTGACCGGCCGCGCCCGGCCGTGCAGACCTACCGGGGCGCGAGCCTGCGTCAGTCCTTTCCGGACGGTGCCGCCGAATCGGTCCTGGCACTGGCCGCCCGCACCGGTACGACGCGCGCCGGGGTGCTGCTGGCCGCGTTCGGCCAGCTGCTGCGGCGGCTCACCGGCGCGGCGGACCATCTGGTCGCCACGGTCGTCGCGGACCGGCAGCTCGCCGAATGCCAGGAGGTCGCGGGGTTCTTCGTGGACATCGTGCCGGTGCGGCTGCGGGCCGACGACGCCGCGGACTTCGCCACGCACGTCCGCGACGGCGGGGCGGAACTCCTCGCCGCGACCGCGCACCCGGCCGCACCGGTCGAGCGGCTCGTCGAGGCGCTCGGTGTGCCTCGCGATCCCACGCGCGCCCCGCTCGTGCAGGTGATGTTCAACGTCCTGAACTTCTCCGAGCCACGGCTGGACCTTCCCGGCGTGGCCTCGGCGTGGCTGCCGGTGGACAAGCCGGGATCGCCGTTCGACCTCACGGTGTACGTCCACGACGACGGCGTCGAACTGCTGTACAACCCGGACCTGTTCGACCACGCCCGGATGGCAGGGCTCGCCGAGGACTACGTGGCCCTGCTCGGCGCGCTGGCCGCGG
>NZ_NMQT01000265.1 GCF_002234405.1 Amycolatopsis thailandensis
CGTCGCGCGGCTGACGCTGACCGCGCACCGCGGGCCGAGCGGCGCGCACGATCCCCGGCGAGGCTGGGGCGCGATCGACGCCTACGCCGCCGTTTCCGCCGCGATCCCGGCCGGTACCCCCGGTCCGGGAGGGCCGCCGAGCGTCGGCCCGGACACCGACGTAGTCCCCGCGGCGGCAACGGCCCGCGCGGGCGCAGACAAGGTCTCCGGCGTGCTCGCGATCGCCGGGGTGGCCGCCGCGATCGCGGCGGGCGTGGTGGTGGCCGCGGTCCGGCGGGGCAAGCGACGGGGCTGGCGGCCTTCGCGGTTTCGCGCCTCGTGAGCGGCAGCGGTGTACTGGGGGACACCCCTGCCGCTCACGAGGTCTTTTGCGACCCCCTGGGCTTCCAAGGTTCCTAGGGGACGGATACGCAGGCCGTCGAGCCCACGATGGCCACGCCGTCGCCGGCGCGGGAGACGTGCACGTTGAAGTCGGCGCCGTCGCGGCTGAACTGCGCGATCAGCTCACGCGGGTTGCTGCGGTCGCGCGCCCGCCAGCCCTGACCTTCCAGCAGCGGCAGGACGACGTCGACGAGTTTGCGGACCGCGTCGGTCGCGTCGTCCACCCGGAGGCCGTACTGCCAGCAGAGCAGACGGCCCGGCTGGGTCGGGTCGCAGTCCAGTTCGCCTTCGACGGTGCGTTCCGCGGTGGTGCCGAAGGTGCCCGCGACGCCGTCGATGACCGCCGTCAGGTCCTCGGCCAGCGGGTCGAGTCCGGTGTTCCTGGTGATCATCTGGTGCTCCTCACAAACCCCGGCCAACGCCCTCGACGACCATCTCGCCCAGCGAGCCGCCCGTGAAGCCTTCGTGCGTGAGCGGTCCGCCCGTGATCACACCGTAGATGTTGTTCCACGAATCCGAACCGGGCTTGAGCACACCGCTGTGGGAATCGAAGCCCCACTGCAGGTCGCCGTTCGCGTCGCGGCCGGTTTCGAGTTCGACGACGCCGGGGAAGCGGTCGGGGTCCGCTCCGTGCCCGGCGCCGAGCCATTCGATGAGGCCCGCGTTGCCCTGCGCGACCACGATCGGGTCGAAGGGGGCCGTCATGGAGTAGCGCTGCACACCGGCCTGGCTGGCCGGGAGATCGCTCGGGCTCCAGATTCCGTGTCCCATGCCCGCGGACTCGACGTGCAGCACCTGATCGGCCTTGAGCCCGAGCTGCTCCGCGAGTCCCACGGTCGCGCCACCGTAGCTGTGCCCGACGGCGGTGACCACGACACCCGGGCCGGCGTGGCTGTCGATCTGGCCGCGCAGTTCGTCGCCGAACGCCTTGAGGTCGGGTGCCATCGTCTGCGCGTAATGCGCGGCCGGGCCTTCGGTGACGACGTTCTGGGGAAAGACCCCGTCCGCCCAGACGACCATCGCGGTCCGGCCGGTGGCGTCCGCGGCGACCAGGCTCTTGCCGAGGTCGGCGTAGCTCTGGAAGTTCTGGAACGAGGTGTTGACGCCGGGGACGAAGAGGCCGACGTTTCGGGTGCCCGGTTCGATCCGGCCGACCAGCTCGGCGATGCGCCCGTTACCGGACGGATCGAACCGCAGGATCTGGCGGTCGTTGGCGATGATGTCCTCGTACAGCGCGATCCTGGTGCGCGCGTTCGCGATGTCGTCGGCTTTCCCGCCGTTCGCCAGGAGGTTCGCGAGCCGTTCGCGTTCCGACGTCAGCGCGTCGGCGACCTTCGTGCGGTTCTCGGCGATCGCGGTCGCCCACTGCCCGGTGTCGGCCGTGCCGCCGACGCCCGCCG
>NZ_NMQT01000266.1 GCF_002234405.1 Amycolatopsis thailandensis
TCCTGCTGCTGCACAACTATCCCTTTCACCGGAACGCGGCGTATCTGGCCCAGGTCTTCGAGCACGTGTTCATCGACGTGGGCCTCGCGACGCACAACGTCGGTCACCGTGCGCCCGCGATCATCGCGGAGACAATGGAGATAGTGCCGTTCGGGAAGCTGCTGTTCTCCACGGACGCGTTCGGGCTCGCCGAGCTGTACCACCTCGGCACCGCGTTGTTCCGGCAAGGACTGTCGGACTTCCTGTACGCGGGGCTCAGCGCGGACGTACTGTCCGAAGTGGACGCACATCGGATAGCGGCGCTGGTGGGGCGACGCAACGCCGAACGGGTCTACGGGCTGGAGGGGACATGACGGAACTGGACGACCTGCAGGACCGATGGGAGGCCGCCGTCGAGGCGGAACTGCCGTCCGCGATCGCGCTGCGGCACCGGGTGCACGCCGATCCACGCGCGTCGGGGGACGAGGAGGACACCGCGAGGGTCCTCGTCGAGGCGCTGGGAGCAGGCGAAGGGGTGCTGGTCGCCAAGACCGGGCGCGCCGTGCTGTTCCCCGGCACCGGGCCGGGCCCGGCCGTGGCGCTGCGCACCGAACTGGACGCGCTGCCGGTCACCGAGCGCACCGGGGTCCCGTGGGCTTCGGAGACGCCGCTGATGCACGCGTGCGGACACGACGTGCACATGGCCGCGC
>NZ_NMQT01000267.1 GCF_002234405.1 Amycolatopsis thailandensis
GCGAAAGGATCACCCGGCGGCTCTGGGCACGGACGGACTCGATGGCCACCCTGGCGGCGTCGTCGGGAGCGTCCAGGCTGCCGAATCCCACGTACACCGGCGGTGTCCCCGCCGCGAGGAACTCCTCCACCTCCGCCGGAAGAGGCCGTTCGTCGACCAGGTACCAGGAACCGGTCTGCACCGCCTCCTGGCCCCGCCGCAGCGGGACCAGCACCGGATCCGCCGCCAGCCAGGGGCGTTCGGTGTAGGCGTGGTCGATGACGCTGTCCACCGGCGGCAGGCCGAGCGCGGCCCGCCTGCTGTTGATCGGGTCACCGAACCGCTGGAACAACCCTTCGTCGCGCATGTCCCGCAGCGAGTGCTGGTCGGTGTCGTCCAGTGCGAACGACTCGCCGTCGCGATCGGGCCGCAGCTGCGGATCGAACGGCGACCGGATGTCGATCGGATGGCAGGCGGCGTAGAAGTAGGGGATCCCCAGCTTCTCCGCCACCGACCGGACGGCGGAGGCGACCGCCACCATCCCGGTCGCCACCACCACGTCGCAGCCCTCGGCGGAGATCGGCAGAGAGTCGTGGAGGGAAAGAGGGTAGATCGCGGTGGGCGCCGGAGAACCAATGAAAGAAGCAAGCAGACGA
>NZ_NMQT01000268.1 GCF_002234405.1 Amycolatopsis thailandensis
GGCGGTGTGGGCCACCCTGCGGCGGCTCGACTTCGTGCGCCGGGTCGACGACGCCGTCGGAGCCCAGCGCGCCACGACCACCCTGGGGGCGCATCTCGCGCTCGCCGTCCTGCACCGGGCGACAGCGCCGGACACGGACTTGGCCACCTGGTGGGAAGACGGCGTCGCGCGGGATTTCCTGAAAGCCGACGTCCCGAATCACTGGCGGGCGCTGCAGCGGCTCACGCCCGAGCGGATCGCGCGGATCGAGACCGCCGTCGCCGACGCGGTGCTCTCCTGGCTGGGGACCGGGAACGCGGCGCTCGCCGTCGACGTCCCGCAGTTCGCCACCTTCGCCACGGCCGATCCCTGTCACTGCGAACTCGCGGGGCTCGGCCTGGTGGTGACCAAGGACGGCGCGATCCCGCTGGCGTCGCACGTGTACTCGCGGGAAGGGGCGCCGCCGTTCGCCGTGCTCGCCGAGGAACTCCGCTCGCGGTATCCCGTCACGCTGGTCTTCACGGCGGGCCAAGCGGCTCAACTGGATCTCGGGCGGCATTTCGTCGGCGCGCTGCCGCTCTCGGAACACCCGGACCTGCTGGCGAAACCGGCGGCCGAACGGAAGAGCCGCGGGGAGGGAAAGGATGTCGGTCAGAGGGGTGAGGGTA
>NZ_NMQT01000269.1 GCF_002234405.1 Amycolatopsis thailandensis
TGAACTTGTGGTACCACGGGGGCATATACGAGTCTACCTTGAGCTGTGGCTGGGGTCGTGATTGCTTCGTCGACGACCTCCTTGACCTTGTTCTTGACGGCCTTCTTCGCGGCATCGCCGATCTTGCCCATCGGTAGACTCCTTAGTCTGATGTGTCGCCGTGAACTCCGGCGAGGGTGCGGGGGTTCCGCGGTGTTGGGGGCGGAACCAGCAGGAGCGGCGGTCGTGGACCGGCCGGGGTGTCGTGCTCGGACGTCCGGGTGGGATCGCGCGATAGCGCGACCGAGCGCAGCGAGGCCCTGTCTCACCCGGACGGCCGGGCGAACGGCACTTCGGGCGCAGCCACGACCGTCGATCAGCGTCGGTGAGCCCTCAACACGGACGGACCGCTGTTCAACCGCGCGTTGCGGCAGATCACTAGGTGCGAGTACGGCCGATGCCGCGAAGGCACCACCTGGAGCACGCATCAGATCAGCGGTGACACGTGCTCGCGTGGCTGCCGGCGAGTCGATGCGGTCAGGTAGCGCTCTGACTACCGCTCATCTCCTGTCATGGCATCGGTGGACGATGAGACGCTGCGCCGTCGCTGGGTGTCGGTCAGATCCATGACGGCCTTCAGCGCCGAGAGTTGCTTCATCAGGACGACCGGCTCTCTCCGTTCGGCGAGAGCACGCTCACGCCAATCAGCGGTCAAGGTGTTACCGACCCCGAGCAGTACATTCGTGCCCAGCCCCCAGAGCACCACGTTGATCGCGCAGCACGCGACAGCCAACTCGTCGACGTCATTGCCTTCCCACGACGCAGTCGCCGGATCGTTGCCAGCTTCCCGCATCGCCGCCGCGGCCGCGCGGAACATGCCGCCAGTCCCGCAGGCCGGATCGCCGATCGACTGGCCAGGTACCGGAGCTCCCACCAGACGTGCCATGACGTCGGTGACGCTCGCCGGCGTGTAGTACTGCCCGCGAGCCTTCCACGCCGATGCTGTCCGCACGGTGGTCAGCAGTGCGCCGAGCAGATCGATCTCCCAGCGGGTCGTGTCGGTGAGGGCGAACAGATCCCGCCGCAGTGCCTCGTGCGCGACGGCGCGCGCTGCGCGTGCCGTCTCCGGGGTCATCTGCCTGTCGCCCAGCCAGGGCTCGATCAGGGGCCAGGCCCGGTTCACCAGGTCCGGCCTGGCGAGGACGAACTCTTTCCACATCCGACGGACCAGGTCGGCGAAACCGTCGGGGTCGAGCGCGCTGATCGCGTTCACCAGCGTGTCCCGCCTCGACGGCGGCGGGGCGAGCAGCGACAGCACCGCCACCACGGACACGGGAACCTCGAGGTCGCCGTGACCGTGCCAGGAGTGCCAGACCTCGTCGACCCGTGCTGCGATCTTCTGGGCGTGCTCGTGCGGGTCACCACCGGATCGGGCCATCACGCCGGCACCCGCCGGTCGAGCTCCGCGGTGGCGAGCGAACGGATCGTCGCGACAATCTCGCCGTGCAGGCCAGCGTCGTTAGCTGGGTCGCGTTCTGCACTCTCCAGCCGCTCGGCCAGCTGTCGCAGGGCCGCGACAACATCCTGCGGGGTCACGGCGAGATACAGGGCACGGTCCAGCGCTCGGTGCGCCGTGGTCAGCTGCCGCCAGCGCGCGGCCGCCGCGGCGCGCGGAGGAGCAGTAAGGCTCCCGAGCCGCTGCGCGACGGCGGCGGCGTGCAGTCGCAGGAAGTGTCGGTAGGCCCGGATGAGTGCCACACGATCCGAGCCGGCAGGTGCCGCCAGCGTGCTCTGGACGAAGGCTTCGACGCCGGGATCGAGGATCTCGAAGATCCAGGGAAGGACATCGGGCGATGAGGCCTGGATCATCCAGGTCGTGACGTCGTCGGGCGCGCGCAGGAAGTAGCCGCCGGTCTTCTCGCTGACCAGCTGTGCCCTCCCCCCAGGAGTTTCCAGCTGCCACAGGGTGCTGTCGTCGATGGCGTCGATCCCGAAGTCCGGGATTCGAAACGCGGTCGTCAGTTCCCGGAATGTGGCGTCGAGTAGTCCTCGGACAGCCCATCCGGGCGCGGCGGCGCTGGGAGGCGAGTTGACGACGGTGAGGTCGGGACGGATGACGGCGGACATGGCCAGGTTCCGATCTACGGGCGCCGGAATACGTCCGGCGGGTCGGCACCCCGGTGCTCCGGGGTGCCGACCCGAGAGCCGTTGCCGCCCCTCTGCGCCTCACTGCGCGCTACACAAACTCGGCCGTCCGGGCGCAGGTGGGCGGCAACGGCTACCGTCGGGCCCTCCGGAACAGCGGGGACGACCATCCGCAGTGCGCTGAACTAGCCGCTCACAACCGAAACGAGCGGCTGGGCGGCAGCCCCGAAGTACTCACCAAGGAGGTTGGCGCCCGCTTGGACAGCGATCACACGTGCCGGTTCCACTTGGCAAGGGCAGTGCCCACAACGTCGGCGGCGCTCCTGGCCACCGGCAGCCGAGTTGCCTCACGTCGTCACCGTCCACCAGATGCTGCATTCGGCCCGACACGGTGATATGGGCGACCGACTCCACCTTCACGAGAACGGCCGGGCTGTCTCGAACGTGCTTCGCCGCATCTTCGAACACAGGAATGTGCGCGTGGCCCGGCAAACGAGGCGGCGAGTCTCCTAGCGGCTCGCCGTGTTGCTCAGCGCGGATCCGCCTGGCCGAACCATTCGTATCCACAGGCGAGGCGATTGATCTCGCCGTTCAGCTCCCGACTTTCGTCATGAGCCATGTGTGACTCGGCCTGGCCCAGATCTGCCAGGCCGAGTCACACATGGACAGACCATGCACGAGCACCGCGGGCACATGGCCGCAAGTAGTCTCCGGGCGGTGGGGCTCCCGCCCGCGGTCAGGTACGTTCGATCACGAACTGGATGAAGGTCGTCCGCCGCATCGGCGAGCCGTCGGGGTAGTCGTCACCGAGCAGTCTGGCGATCGCCGCCGCGTCGAGGTGGTCCTCGCGGTAAGCCTTCTGAATGCGGAGAATTGCGCGTTCGATAATGTGGTCCTTACCCCGGGTCGAGTAGCCGAGGAAGCTCATCGCTTCCGTAGCCAGCTTGTCGATGTTGCTCACCGCAGTCTCCTTATCATCGTCATGGTGCGGGAATATGCGGATCCCGCGGGGGCACGGGCCGAAGCCGTGGTCAGGTGCGGTCGATCACGAACTGCACGAACTCTTCGGTCCGCAGCGCTGCGGCCTTTCCTTCACCGGTCAGCATGTTCGCGATGGCCACAGCGCCGAGGTGGTGGCTTGTGCGCAGTTGCTGGATGCGCCGGACGACGTCTTCGAGGGCCGGGTCCCTGCGCGGAGCCCAGCCGAGGTGGATCGCCGAGTCCGCCACTAGCTTGTCGAAGCTGTTCATTGACTGGTTCTCCTTCGTTGATTAGGCCATGAATTCGGGGCCGACTCGAGGAACCTCTGGGGCCCGCACCGAAGGCGCTGGCGGACCCCAGAGGCTCACGAGGAAAGTTCAGCTCCGCGAGACCATTTCGGCGATCTTCGCCTTGAGGTGTTCCTTTTTGACAGAAATGGTCTTCCCGTTCACGGAGATCGAGATCAGGCCATCCTTATCGGTGAAGTAGCCCGGGGCTCGACGTCCGGCGGCGGTCCATGCCGCAGCCTCCGTGCCGGCCGAGCCTCTCGCCTCTTTGTTGTTGCCCTTGACCAGATATTCGAAGTAGCCCTTCGCCATAAGACGTCGGTCCTTTCCTGCGGTTGAAGTGGGCGCACGCCTGCGACCGGGAGAAGTGCTGCGCGTGGCGCGAAGTGGGTGTCAGCGGCTCCGCACTGTCCTATAAGGACTGCTCGATGCCGCTGTCATGCGGGAGTTCTCAGTACTCGCCGAGTTCGAGGTCGTGGATACTCGGCAGGTCTGCGGCTGCGGCGCGCGAGCACTCGGGCTTGTTGTGCTTGATGCGGCCGTCGAATTCCTTGCCGCAACCTCCGCAAGGACGACCGGAGACGACGCGCTTCTCCGTGGCAGCGGCGACGCCGCGCTTGGCCGACTTCGCAGCGGTCTTGGCCGCGCCCTTGACGAGCTTCTTGATCACTGCCATGCGATGGGATCTCCTGTTGGGGTGTCGCCGGGCACCGGCGAGGTGGTGCGCCCCGGGCTTGGGGGCGGAACCAGCAGGAGCGGCGGTCGTGGACCGGCCGGGGTGTCGTGCTCGGCCGTCCGGGTGGGATCGCGCGGTAGCGCGACCGAGCGCAGCGAGGCCCTGTCTCACCCGGACGGCCGGGCGAACGGCACTTCGGGCGCAGCCACGACCGTCGATCAGCGTCGGTGAGCCCTCAACACGGGAGCGGC
>NZ_NMQT01000027.1 GCF_002234405.1 Amycolatopsis thailandensis
CGCTCGGGCGCTGCGCGACGCCGGGGCCGGCGCGGTGATCGCCGCCGTCGCGCTTCCGTTCGCCTTCACCGGCGGCGGTCTGCTGCTGGCGGGGGACGACCCGATCGGCGAGCTGTCCGCCGGGCATCTGCTGCTGGCGAGCGCGGCCCTGCTGCTCGCGGCCGTCGTCGGCCATCTCGGGGTGACCGCCGCGCCGGAACTGTTCGCCGGGGCGGCCACCGTCGGGGTGCTCGGGGTGCTCGGCGGCTGGCTGGCCACCTTCGACGATCTGGCGGGCTACCGGTCGGCGGCGGTGATCGGCGGCGGCGTGCTCGCGCTGTCGACCACGTTCGCGCCGCTGGCGCTGCGGCTCGGAAGGGTGCCGATGCCGGTGCTGCCGCGCTCGACCGCGGACCTCGTCCGCGACGATCCCCAGCCGCCGCTCGACCTCGTGCACGCCGCCGTGGCCAGAGCGGACGCGCTGCTCACCGGCATGCTCGGCGGCGCGGCGATCGTCGTCATGTACTGCCAGCTGCAACTGATCCGCAGCGACAGCGAAGCGGCCGTCGTCCTCGTCGCCCTGCTCGCGGCCGGTTTCCTGGTGCGGGCACGGTTGTATCCGATCCTGCGGCAGCGATCCCTGCTCTTGGTGACCGGCCTCTTCGGCGCCGGCTGCCTGCTCGCCGGTCCGCTCATGACGGACCGCTCGCTGCTGCTCGTGCTGGCCGGACCGCTTTCCCTGGCGGTGGCCGCGGGCGTGATCGCGTCCGGGGTGGTGCTGAGCACCCGCGCCGCGAACCCGTATCTCGGCCGGATCGCCGAGTACTTCGAGATCCTGGTGATGATCGCCGTCGTCCCGGTGGCGTGCTCGGTGCTCGGCCTGTACGGCTACGTGCGCGGACTGGGGGGCTGAAACCATGGCGTCCAAACGAGATCAGCTCCAGGCGTACCAATTCCTGGTGCAGCGCGCCATCTCCGCGCTCGTGACCAGGGAGACCGACCCGGAGCAGCCGCCGTTCCGCCGTCCGTCCGGCGCCACGTTCGCCGGGATCGCGCTGGCGATCGTGGCGCTGGCGTGCGTCGGGGTCTACGGGATGATCGTGCCCGGCGGGAACAACGCCTGGCGCAAGAACGCCGCCGTCATCGTGGAGAAGGAGAGCGGCACCCGGTACGTCTACCTGGACGACCGGCTGCATCCGGTGGCGAACTACGCGTCCGCGTTGCTGCTGCTCGGCGAACACGGCACCACGGAACGGGTTTCGCGCGATTCGCTCGCCGGAGTCCCGCGAGGGCCCAGGATCGGCATCGCCGACGCCCCGGACGGCTTGCCCGGCCCCGAAAAGCTGCTCACCGGAGCTTGGTCGCTGTGCTCCGCCCCCGCGAGTGACCTGGCGGGCAGCCGGATCGAGGAATCGGTGCTGCTGGCCGGGGTCTCGCCGTCCGGCGGCGCGGCACTGGGGGACCAGGCGCTGCTGGTGGAATCGACGTCGACCGGCGACCGGTTCGTCGTCTGGCGCGGGCACCGGCACCGGATCGACGACTACGGCGCCGTCGGCACCGGCTTGGCGCTGACCGCCGAACCGTGGGCGCGGGTCGGCCGGGCCTGGCTCGACGTCCTCCCGGAAGGCGCGCCGATCGGCCCGCTCCCAGTGGCCGCGGCCGGTGAGGTGTCCACCGCGGTGCCGGGCCGGACCGACATCCGGAACGGGATGCTGCTGATGGTGCAGACCTCCGGTGGCGGACAGCAGCACTACCTCGCCGAACGGGACGCCCTGCGGCCGATCACTGGACTGCAGTACGACGTCCAGCGCGCGAGCGCCCAGCTGGTGGCCGCCTACCCCGGTACCGAACCGAAAACCGTGCCGCTGCCGCCTTCGCTGGCGACCATGTCGCGGCAGCTGGACCCGATCCGGGCCGACGCGGGCGCGGCACCGGCCGCACGTCCGGCCATCGCGCGCCCGCGCGATCAGGACGCCACCGTGTGCGCGACCTTCGACGGCGGCGCTCCCGCCCCCGCGCTGACCGTCGATCCCTCGATGCCGCCCGCGGATCCGATGTCGACCACCACCCGCCGGACAGCCTCCGGCACACCGCTCGCGGACCGCGTCCACGTGCCACCGGGCAGCGCGATCCTCGTCGAGGCGATGCCGTCGGCACAGGCGCCGGCCGGGACGCTCACCGTGGTGACCGACATGGGGCGCCGTTATCCGCTGGCTTCGCCGGACGTCCTGAAAATGCTGGGATACCCGTCGGCGCTTCCTGTCCGGCTTCCCGCCGGCTTGATCGCACGCCTGCCCGAAGGCCCGAGCCTCGACCCCGCCGCCGCGCGGCGCCAGACCCTGGGTGGCTGAAGGGGACTTTCCCCGCGTGTCACGTAACGAAGGGAGCTTTCCCCGCATCACATGCGGGGAAAGCTCCCTTCAGCTTTGTCCGGGCTCAGCGCCGCCACAAATCTTCGTCGAGCATCTGCACCGAACCCGACTCAGACTCACCCGACCGCCGTCCGCGCGCCAGTGTGAACCCGGTGTCCGGAGCGCCGTTGGCGGCCCGGCCGCGCAGCTTCACCGGAACACCGTCGCTCTTACCGGACGCCGCCCGCCGCGCGGCCCCGTTCCGCCCGGTCGGCTGGTCTCCCGACGACGGCCGGAGCGTGCCGGCCGTGTTCTGGCCACCGGCGTTAGGCGGCGTCATCGGGGACATCGGACTGGCCGCCGCCTTCGCGCCGGAAGGCGTGGCCGTGCCAGGGAGAACCTCTGAAGCGAGGCTGGGTGCCTTCTTCGCGCCGACCGGCTTGGCCGCCACGGGAAGCCCGGCCAGCCCTCCCGCCGCGCCGAGACCACCCAGCAGCCCCGACGGCATCGGAGCGGAACCGGAACCACCAGGCAGCCCGCCGAGCGAAGGGACCGCGCCCGCCAACGGCTGCGACGGAGCGAGGCCGGCGAGTGAGACGCCGGAAGAGCCGTCGTAGCCGGGAATTTCCGGCAGGGAGACGTCCGAGCCGCTGCCGCCGCCGCCGACACCCAGTGACTCGCCGAGTCCTTGGAACTCGCTCAGCGTGTCCATCCCTGCCTGGGCGGCTTTGATGAAGTCGGCCGGGGTGTTGCCTTCGGCGGCGGGGCCGACCGTCGGCACCATGTGATCGGGCGACTTGATCCCGGACGCCTCGACCACCTGGAGCATCGACAGGTCGAACTGCCCGCCGAGGGCGGTCATCCTGCTCCCGGCGGCTTGCTGGATGGCCAGGGCTTCCATGGCGGCGAGCGGATTGAGGAGGGACGCCGAGACGGCCGCGGAGTACGCGGCCTCGAGTCCCAGCATGGTCTGGTGCGCCTCCGTGATCCCGGACGCCAGCGTCGTCAAGGTCTCCGCGGGTTTGGCCATGTCGATGCGGTCGCCCCAGAACTTCAGCTCGGCGATCGAGCGCTGCATCTTCTCCTGCAGCTGGCGCCCGTTGTTGTCCGTCCACTCGGGAGTCAGCTCGCTGACCCTGCTGTTGAGCTTCACTTGCGCCTCGTCGATCCAGGCCCGCGCTTCGGTCCACATCTTCGCCGCGTCGTGCAGCGTGGGAACGTTCGCCAGTTCGGCGTGGATCATTCCCATGAGCACTTCCATGGGGAACGGGTTGTAAACGGCGGTCATGGTTTCACTCCTCAGACGGAGGCCGGCGGGACCTCGCCGGCGGGCTCGGTGGTGGTCGGCTTGCCCTCGGGAGACTGGGTGGCCGCGGACTGCTTCACGAAGTCCACGCCCTGTTTGATGACCTTGGTCGCCTTGCCCGCCAGCTCCAGCGCGCTGGCCACGTCGGCGGCGCTGTAGGTGATCGCCGCCGTCCTGGTCTTCCCGGAGAAGGTCGCGATGTCCTCGGTCACCTTCCCCATGAACGCGGCCATGCTGGCGGTCGCGGCCTTGTCCAGCACGGACATCGCGATGCCCTCGAACAGTCCGGCGAGGCTGGGCATGGTGCCCAGCCTCGCCAGTGACGGAGGCATGTCCGGTGCGCTGAGTTGCTGCGACACCGCACTCATCGCGGTGACGTTGCCGTTGATCTCTTTTCCGGGCATCTGCCCCTCCTCAATGTCCGGCGCGTTTCTTCGCCGTCTTTCCGTGGGAATCGGTCGTTTGTTCGTTCACTTGCCACAGCTCGTCGTCGAGCAGCTGGACGGTGTCGTTCTCGGCGTCCCAGCGCCGCTGGGCCGTCGCCTGCCTGGCGCCGCCACCCTTGGATCGCCCGAGGAGGGCGACTCCCGGTGTGGCGCCGGACCTGGGACCGCGTTGCCTGCCGGACCCGGCATGGTCGGCGTCGCCCGGTTTGATGCCGCCGGACGAGTTCTTCCCACCGCCGTTGCCGGGCGGCATCATCGGCGGCATTCCGCCGGCGCCCGAGGCGGAGCCCGCGCTCCCGCTCGTTCCCGCCGGGGCGATCCCCGGCAGCGAACCGAGACCGTTCATCGCCGCGCCCGGCGAACCGTTCGCGCCTGGGACGGCGGGCAGGCCGCCGAGCCCGCCCGCGCCGCCACCCGCTTCCGGCAGACCGCCACCCGCCAGTGAAGGCATGCCCGCCCCGCCCGACGCGGCGAGCGGATCCCCCAGGCCGGGGTAAGAGGCACCGTCGTAAGGCGGAAGTGTCCAGTCGCCGGGGTCCACGGGGTTCGTGTCGGGCAGGTTCAGGCCGGATCCGTTGCCCAGCAACTGCTGCGCCGACTCCGCGGCCTGGCTCAGCGCGCTGAGGGCGTCCGTCGCCTGTTCGAGTGCGCTGGGTGTGTTCTGCGGGTTCTGCGGGGCGGGCTCTTCGGGGGTGCCGGGATCGGGCACGTCCGGCACGTCGTTCTGGTTCGGCCCGCCCGCGCCGGTTCCGTTCGCGGGGAAAGGCGTGCCGTTCCCGGAGGGGACTTCGCCGGTCGGGCCGTCCCAGGCCCGGCCGCGCGCGGCGTACATCGCCATGGCCGTCGGCCGGTACTGCGCCGCCATCTCGTCCAGCTTCACGCCCAGATCGTGTTGTGCGGCCTTGAGTTGGTCCTGGTCGGCTTCGACCCGCCTGATCTGGTCGCCCGCGAATCGCGCGCACGATTCGATGAGTGTTTCGAGTGCCCCTATCCGGGCGAGGACCTGGGATTCGACTATGCCGCCCCGGATCGGCTGATCCACCATGGAACTGACGAGGACTGTCAATCCGGGCGCCGTTCCCGGCGGCCCGAAACTCTCCGATCCCAGCCACGAACCCAAGGTCAGGCCGGAACTGGCGTCGACCCTTTCCACGAAGCGCCTGCCGGGTGCGTCGAGCCAGCCCCGGGACAGGTCAGGAAGGTTTCTGCGCACGAGATCTTGCGTGCTGGAAATCCATTCCCGTCCCTTGGTCCACATTTCCTTCGCGGCCTTGAGGCGGGGCAGAGTGTGGAGTACTTCGCCGCTGATGATGTCCAGTTGTGCCCGAAAATCTTTCTCGGCATAGCTCATCGGATACCTCGATCACGCGTTCCGCGGTGGCACGTCACCGTGCCGGGATTTCCGGCCAGAGGTTGCCCGGCGGTTGGACTTGGGGGAGCGCGAGGGGACTCGGTCCCAGCGGGGTCGTCGCCGCTCCTTCGAAAGGCTTGAGGCCTTCGCCGGGTTTCGTTCTGTTCGTCACTTCCCAGGCGGCGGCCTCTCCGGCCTGTTGGTAGGCGATCATGCTCTGCCGGGCCATCAAGACATAATTCCGGAAGCCTTGTTCCGCTTCGGTGAGAAAGGTCTGCAGGAACTGGGAGCTTTCCTGGTCCGCTTTGGCGAGAGAAGCGCATTCGGCGAGGAGTGAGCAGCCGTCGGGGAGTTCCCGATGGACCTCCTCCGGTGAGCCGAGAGAACCCATGCCGTCGATGAATCTTTGTATGTTCGGCAGGTAAGCGTTGAGCTGGTCTCCCATTTTCCCTCCCGGTCGAGTGAGACGCACATTCGTTCACCACAAGCCAAGCAGCGGCCCGGTTCGCGGTGGGGCGCCCGGCATGTTCCGGCCACGCCTCAGGAATGCCGGGGCGGAAGCCAGGCGAGCTGGACCAGTCCCTTGTGCCCGCGCCGGTCGATCAGCCAGCCCCGGCCGGGCGGGAGCACCTGGGCGCGCATACCGCCGAGCAGGGGACCCTCGTCGCGGTCGCCCGACATCATGAGACCCGGTGTGCCGACTTCCCTGAGCCGGGTGAGGAACGGTTCGAACAGACCGCGGCCCGCCCCGCCGGATCGCCGGGCCAGCACGACGTGCAGGCCGATGTCCGAACCCTGCGCGACCAGGGGAAGCAGCGGCATCAGCGGATGGGCTTCGTGCGTGGCCACCATGTCGTAGTCGTCCACGAGGACGAAGATCTCCGGCCCCTGCCACCAGTTCCTCGCCCGGAGCTGCTCCGGCGTGACGTCGGGCCCGGGCAGCCGCTTGGCGAGCGACGCGGCCACCTCGGTCATCAGTCCGGCGCTGTGCGAGTCATTGGTCCCGTAGCCGAGCAGATACTCCTGCCCGACTTCGCCCAGCAGGCCACGCCGGTGGTCCACGAGGATGACCCGCGCCTCCGTCGGCTGATACGTGCTTTCGATGCGGCGTGCGAGCGCGCGAAGGAAGGACGTCTTGCCGGACTGGGTGTCGGCCAGCAGGAAGAAGTGCGGGTCGGCGGTGAAGTCGAGTCGCATCGGCGAAAGGTCGTGCTCGTGGATGCCGACCGCGAGCCCGGCCCCCTCGCCGCTGGTCGCGTCCTTCTCGGGAAGTTCCTCGTAGGGGAAGAGGCCGGGGAGCAGGCGGACAGGCGGCGCCGGGTTGCCGGGCCAAGCCGCCTTGATCGTTCCGACGAGCCCGGTCAAACCGGCGGTCAGATCGACGGCGTCCGCCACGCCGTCGATCCTGGGCAAGGCCATGAGCATCTGGTGCCCGCTCATCGCGATCCCCCGTCCCGGGGCGTCCGCGGGAACGCCCATCGCCGCCCGCCGGTTTACGAGGGAGTCGATGGGATCGCCGATCTTCAGCTCCAGCTTGCTGGCGAACAGGTCGCGGATGTTCATCCGCAGGTCGAACGCGCGGGCGCAACTCGCCACCACGTGCACGCCGTAGGACAGGCCGCGGGCGGCGATGT
Organism: Amycolatopsis thailandensis; assembly: GCF_002234405.1. Lineage (GTDB taxonomy): Bacteria > Actinomycetota > Actinomycetes > Mycobacteriales > Pseudonocardiaceae > Amycolatopsis > Amycolatopsis thailandensis. Next base: position 7,068 of record NZ_NMQT01000027.1, read on the forward strand.
CGCCGACCATCTCCTCCAGATCGGGGAAGTCGTTGCGCAACGTCTGCCAGCCGTCGATCACCAGGAACACGTCGCCGTGCGCGTGGTCCGCGTACCGGTCTTCCGCGCGGAGCCTGCGGTAGGTCACGATCCCGTCGATCTGCTGCTCGGCGAACATCCGTTCCCGGTGGGCCAAGAGGGTCGCCACCTCGGCGACGGTGCGCCGGACGGCGCCGGTGTCCAGCCTGCCGCAGACACCGGCGACATGCGGCAGATCGGCGATCGACGCGAGCGTCCCGCCACCGAAGTCGAGGCAGTAGAACTGCGTCTCGCGCGGGGTGTGCGTGAGCGCCAGACTGCAGATCAGCGTGCGCAGCGCGGTGCTCTTGCCCGTCTGCGGGGCGCCGAGCACCAGGACGTGCCCGGCGGCGCCGGAGAGGTCCAGCACCAGTGGGTCGCGGCGTTGTTCGAAGGGCCGGTCGACGATGCCGAGCACCGGCCGCAGAGACCCGGCCATGGCCGGGGAATCCGTGGTGAGCCCGCGTTGCGGATGCCGGGCCAGCGCGGGGAGTAGACCGTCCAAAGTGGGCGAATCGGCCAGCGGGGGCAGCCACACCTGATGCGCCGGAACGCCTTGGCCTTCCAGCCGGTCGACCAGGATGTCGAGGAGGGTCTCACCGACCGCCGTGTCCTCTTCCGGCTCCTGATCGGCGGCTTCCTCTTCGTCGAGCTCGAATTCCGCCGCGAGGTAGGACGTCGTGTACTCCTGCAGCACGAGCTGCTCCCCGCCGACCGCCGTCACCGAGCCGCCGTCGGCGCGCTGGTACACGCCCGAGACGTAGGCGGAGCGGAACCTGTCCATCTGATCGGTGCCGACCTTGAGGAAGCCGTGCCCGGGCGCCCTGGGCAGTTTGAACGCGTCCGCGACCCCCAGCACCGTCCTGCTCTCCATCTCCGAGAAGGTCCGCAGGCCGATCCGGTACGACAGATGGGTTTCCAGTCCGCGCAACCGTCCCTCTTCGAGCCGTTGCGAGGCCAGCAGGAGATGGACGCCGAGGGAACGGCCGACCCGGCCGATCTGAACGAACATGTCGATGAAGTCCGGCTTGGCGGACAGCAGTTCGGAGAACTCGTCGCAGATCACGAGCAGGGTCGGCACCTCCGGCAGCGGGGCGCCCGCGGCACGAGCCTTCTCGTAGTCGCGCAGGGAGGAGAAGTTCCCCGCCGCCCGCAGCAGTTCCTGACGGCGGATCAGTTCCCCGTTGATCGCGTCGGTCATCCTGTCGACCAGGTGGAGTTCGTCGGCGAGGTTGGTGATCACCGCGCTGGTGTGCGGCAACGCGTCGAGCCGGGTGAACGTCGCGCCACCCTTGAAGTCCACCAGCGCGAAGTTCAACGAACTCGGCGGATGGGTGACGGCGAGTGCCAGCACCAGCGTGCGGAGCAGTTCGGATTTACCGGATCCGGTGGCGCCGATCAGCAGGCCGTGCGGCCCCATCCCGTCCTGCGCGGACTCCTTCAGGTCGATCTCCAGCGGGGCGCCGTCGGCCTGGATGCCCAGTTTCACCCGCAGCCGGTCCCGGTTCGGCCGGGGCTCCCAGGTGTCGGACGGGGTGAATTCGTAGGGATCGCCGAGGTCCAGTAGTTCGGCGAGGCCGAGTTCGACGCTCATGGGGGCGTCGCCCCGCAGGCCGGCCGTCAGCCGCAACGGGGCCAGTTGCCGTGCCAGTCCCTCGGCCGCGACGAGGCCGAGCGAGTCGGCCTGCCCGAGCGGCAGGTCGCCGTCGATGGTCTCGCTGACCAGATCGCCGCTCGCGTCGACGTCCAGCACCACGGTGGTGCGGTCCAGCGCCCTCGGCGGCATGGTCGTCAAGTCCACAATGGTCACCCCCTCGACGCCGCCGCCGGTCATCAGGTGATCGGAGCCCGCGACCGAACCGCCGTCCAGCACCACCACCAGATGCGGCCCGGTCACGCGGACGTCGGCCTCGGGGTCGAACCGCGGCCGTTTGGAGAGTTCCTCCTCCAGCATGGATTCCAGGGCGGGGATGGTCGGCGCCACCAGGCGCAGCGAGCCGAGGGCGTCGCCGCGGTCGGGATGCAACGCGTGCGGCAGCCATTTGACCCATTCCCAGTCCGGACGTCGTTCCTCGTCAACGCAGATCGCCAGCCGCAGGTCGTCGGGTGACTGGAGGGTGGCCAGTTGCGCGAGGATCGCGCGCAGCATCCCGAGCGCCCTCTCGCGGTCGCCGCGCAGGTGGATCCGGCTGAATCCGTTGACGGCGATGGCGATCGGCAACCCGCCGATGGCGGAGTAGGTGGTGATGAACCGGCGCAGCGCGAGCGCGGACAGCGGTTCGAGTTCTTCCAGCGGTTTGGTGTCGGGGGCGACGATGGTGGCGGCAGGGCTCTGCGGCCCGGTCCCGATCCGCGCGATGGCGAAGTCCTGGTCGTCCTTGCGGCGTTCCCAGAGCCGGTAGCTCCCCGCGAGCGACCACAGCGACGCCGGATCCGGGTGCAGGTACTCCATCGTGCCGCGTTGCCCGCGCAGCGAACGGCGCAGCCGCAACCGGTGCTGGGCGAGGTGGCGGAGGTACTTGCGCCGGGCGTGGCCCATTTCCCGTTTGCTCGGACCGCCGCCCTGCAGGAAACCCATGACCACCATGCCGAGCATCCCGACGCCCATGATCCCGAAGATGGCGAACCGCATGGAACCGGCCATGCTGCCCGAGTACATCAGCAGCATCCCCGCCATCATGGCCACCATCGGCAGCACTGTGAGCACCTGGGTCCATTGCCGCCCGGGCGGGGGCGGGATCTCCGGCGGCGCCTGCAGGATCAGGTCTCCCGCGGGCATCTCCGGCGCGGGCTTGCGGGCCGGCCTCTTCACCACGACTGTCGCCATACCGAGGATGGTTCGCGAACAAGGGGATCCGGTGGCGGCGGTGGCAGGAACGTGCCGTGCGGCGGAAAACCGCGCGGTTCGGCGGTTAGCTGAGTCCTGCCAGGAAGGTGACGGAAGAAAGGGAGGGGCGCATGGCCGGAAACGTCGATTTTCAGTTCGCGATCGTGCAGAACATGTTCAGCAACACGGACAACGATCAGCAGGATCAGCTCAGCGCGCACCGGGCGCACGGGGGCCGGGATCACGCGCTCATCAGCGAGGGCCTCGCCGGAACGGTCCGCAACGCCGCCATGTCGGTGAACCAGGAACGTTCCCAGGTCTACGACCAGGTCCACGCCTTCGCGCAGACGCTCGTCGAAAAGGGCGGTTCGGTGGTCAACGCGGCCACCGGCGCGCAGGCCGACGCGCAGCAGATGATGGCCCGCCAGAGCTTCGCGGATGGTGGCGCCGTCGACGTCGGAATCAACCCGATCCAGGTCTGAAAGGACGGATGATGGAAGACCAGCTCAAGATCGTCTACGAAACCATGAGCACGGCCGGTCGTGACATCGAGACCACCGCCGCCGGCATCGGCCAGAGCGCCCAGGACCAGCTCACCCGGATGCAGAACATCATCGGGGCGGGCTGGGGCGACGCCAACGCCGAACAGATGGGGCAGCAGTTCGCCATGATGGCGAAACGCACCGGCTACCACGTCGACGGCATGAACGCGAACGGCCAGGGATACCACAACGTCAGGCACATCGGGGAATCCCACGAAGCCCACGTCAACAACATCGTCAACGGCTGACAGCCTTACGGGCGAAGCTCGAAACCCCGGTGCGTTCGACGCACCGGGGTTTCCGCTTTCCGGTCATTTCCCGGAGATCAGGAAGATCTGTTCGGGCGGCTCGATCACGGCGGGCTCGGCGGCCACCGTGTTCGCGCGTCCGGCCCGCCAGCCCCGTGCACGTCCTCGCGGGAGCAGCACGGCCAGCACCACCGCGAGCACGAGCACCGCGACAAGGGCGACCGCGAGCACTTTCGCCGTCGTCGAGGTCTTCGCGAGCTCGGCGGCGCGGTCGATCCGTTCCTGGTCCGGTGGCGGGGGGACGAAGGCGGGCAGGGCGCCCGGCTTCCCGACGTCCATGCCGTCGCTCACCGCACGGTAGGGCGCGACCACGCCGGCGCCGTACGCCGGACTGCCCGCACCGCCGCGCGCCGGGCTCGCCGTGGCCATCAGACGGCGCGCCACCTCCGGCGCGGAAAGGGCGGGCCAGGCCGAGCGGACCAGTGCCGCTGTCCCGGACACGAACGGCGTGGCGTAACTGGTGCCGTCGGCGTACAGGTGTCCTCCCGCCCTCGCCGAAGTCAGCACTTTGACGCCGGGCGCGACGATGTCCACGTACCGGCCGATCTGGGAACCGGACAGCCGGGCGCCGTCGATGTCGATCGCGCCGACACCGAGCACCCCGTCGTACGCGGCGGGGTAGGACGGAAGCTCGGTGGAGGTGTCGCGCTGGGCGTTCCCCGCGGCGGCGACGACCAAGGCGTCCCTCGACACCGCGTAGGCCACGGCGTTCCGGATCACGGCGAAGTCTTCGTGCCCGGCGAGGGACAGGTTGATCACCTTCGCCCCTTCGTCGGCCGCGTACCGGATGCCGTTCGCCACCACCTGCGGATCGATCCGCAGCGATTCGCCCTGGCCGCCGACGTCCCGGTCGCTGATCCGCACCGGCAGGATCTCCGCGTCCGGCGCGATTCCGTGGAAGCCGACACCGGGCGCGGGGTCGGCGGCGATGATGCTCGCGACACCGGTCCCGTGCGAGACGCAGTCGAACGCGCCCGGCAGGGTTCCCTTGAGGTAGAAGTCGCGCCCCGCGCGCACCTTGCCCGGCCTGGCCAGTTGCGGATGGTCGGCGTCCACGCCGGAGTCGACCACCGCCACCAGCACTCCGGCGCCCCGGCTGCTCGGCCAGGCCTGTTGCGGCGCGAGGGCCTGCTGCGCCCAGGGTTGTGCCCGCACCGGCGGCCGCGCGGGCTCCGGATCCGGACAGGCGCCGGGTGGCGGCGCGGCGTGCGCCGTTCCCGCGCCGAGGAGGGCTTGGACGGCCGTCGCGGCCACGACGGCGGCGACGGCGGGCACCCGGTGTCGTCTCATTTTCACCATCGTCCGGATGGCCGCCGTCGATGGCGGGCGGCTGGCAGCTACCGGCCATCCCGCCGTTTCCGGGCCGGGGCGCCGAGAGACTGGTCGGCAAGCGATCGAGGAGGGGCCGTGGAACCAGCTTTCGCCGCGGAAATGCACGCCGACTACGAGCGGCTGACCGAGGAAGTGCGGACCTTGCAGACGAGGATGGCCGAGATCCGCGCCACCGCCGATTCGGACGACGGGCTGATCAGCGCGACCGTCGGCGGCGGGGGCGAGCTGATCGAGCTGTGGCTGGATCCGCGTGTCTACCGCACCCAGGATTCCGGCGCGCTGGCCGAGAGCATCACCGAGACCATCCGGCAGGCCGCGCGGATCTCACAGGAGGAAGGGCTGACCATCGCGGCGAGCCTGCTGCCGCCGGAGTCCACTCCGGACGACACCGATCTTCGCTTCGGGCCTCTCCTGCACCGGATCGACCGGCGCGACGGCGGGCGGTGACCGATGGCCACCGACCGCAACGGCGATGGCCGTATCGACATCTTCATCGAAGCGACCCGGGGAGAACTGCGGCAGCTGCGCGGCTTCGGGGAGAAGTTCGCGACGGACTGGCAGCCCATCCACGATGCGATCAACGTCCTCACCGGCCAGCTCGGCCGCGGGAAGATGGGCGAATCCTTCCAGGTCTGCAAGGACAACACGCCTGGCCTGCTGACGAGCGCCGGAACCGTGCCGGCGAACTACGCGGCACTCGCGACCAACGGCGAGACCGGGGTCAAGGTCTACGAGGGCGCCCAGACCGAGGCGACTCGGCAGTTCGGCGCCTGAGCGGGCGACGGCGATGGCCCCCGGCGGGTCCCTCTGGGACTGGACCAAGCACGCGTGGTCGGCGATGGGCGGTCTGATCGAAGACATCTACCCACCCGACGACCCGGACACGGCCAAGCGGCTCGGCGATCTCTGGATCCAAGGCGCGGAAGCCCTCGAAACCGCGATCAGCACGTCCTCGGGCGCCGGCGAACGCATCATCCAGACCTGGCCGGACCCCAACGGATTCGGCATGTACCGCTCCATCCGCGCGGCCAACAGGGGCGAGTACGGCACCGGGAACGGTGGTTACGCCGAACTCGCCGCGAACATGCGGCAGATGGGGGAGAACTGCCACCGGTACGGCGAGCAGGTCGCGCGGGCGCAGAACCAGATCAAATCGGAACTGATCCACGCCGCCCTGGACTTCGCCACCACCTTCCTCATTCCCGGCGGTCCGTTCCTGTTCGCGACCAAGATGGCGTTGCGGCTGGCGAAGCTGGTGAAGATCTTCAGCTCGGGAACCAAGCTGGCGAATCTGGCGCTCAAGGGCGGGAAGATCGCCATGATCCCGGTCAAGGAAGCGCTCGACGAGGTCGCCACGAACGGGATCGAGCAGGGCCTCAACATCTCCCAGGGCTATCAGGACGGCTTCAACGTCAAGGAAAGCTTGACCAACGGCCTCGCTGGCGCGATCGGCGCCCCGGTGAGCGCGGTGGTCGGGACGCCCGGCGCGTTGCTGGGCAAGGGGATCCGCAAGACCGACACCGGGCGGAAGCTGCTGGACAACCCGGTCGGCAAACATGTCTCGACGGCCGTCAGCTCGGCCTCGACCAATGCCGTCTCGTCGCCGATTTCCAGTCACGCGGCGGACAAGATGATGAACGGGCAGTGGGACGGCCTGACCGACCTGTCCGGATACCAGCAGTCCATCAAGGACAACTGGCTCACTTCGGCCGCGATCGGCCCGATACGCGCGAACGCCCACCTCGCCGGGGTCCAGGCCAACCAAGCCCTTTACGGAGGCATTTCGAACCACATGTCACCAGAAGTGGTGGCTGTCGAGAAACCGCACGACGGCGGCCCGCCTCCTCCGCAGGCGATGGCGCCGGAGGCGGCCATGGCCGGTGCGGAAGGCGCCTCCACCGGCTCGCCGCAGGCGGCGGGCGCAGGCCACGACGCAGGTGCGGCCCACCCCGGCGCTTCGGCTTCGTCGGGGGATGCGACTTCGGCCGAGACGGCGACGGGATCTGGCAGGGATGCCTTCGGCGGGAGCGAAACCGGTGGTACGACCGACACGACGGCGAGTGGCAGGAGTGCCGGCACGGCTTCGGAGGGTCACGCGTCCCAGGCGGATCCGGCATCGTCCCGGAACGATCAGGGTTCTTCGGTACAGCAGACCTCGGTTTCGTCCACACAGGCCACTTCGCCGCCCTTGGACACGGGACAGGCGACGTCCGCTCAAGGGACTTCCACCACTACGGCGGCGCAGTCGGGCCAGGCCTCGGCGACCACCACCACCGCCACCGCCCAAAGCAGCGGCCCCGGCCAGTCCACCACCGCACAGGCCACCACGACCCAGGCCACCACGACCCAGACCACCACAACTCAAGCCACCTCCGCCCAAACCACCTCCACCCAGCCGAATCCGGCTCAGCCGGGCGCACCGAGCAAGACGCCCCAGGCCAAACCCACCGAGGGCGAACCGAACCGGTCCGAGCCGGGGACGAACCCCGATCAAGACGGTGTCACCGCGCCCGTCGACGCGCCGGCCGAACCGGCGTCCGACGTCCCCGTGCTGCCCGCCGAGGTCCCTGACGACCAGAAGACCGCGGAGCCGGAAGACCCCGGCACGCCCGCCGAACCTTCCCCCGCGCTGCCCGCCGGCCCCGGCCTGGCCGCGGTCCGGATGGCGCCCCGGGCTTCCGGCGATCCGGACGAAGGCGGGTCCGCCTCGCCGAGCGGGGAGCGACCGGCGCGGGAAAGCGAGGTCCCGGCGGAACAGGCCTCAGCGGAACAGGATCCGACGGACGCGCTCGTCGAAGCGATCTGGGGAGGCGTTCCCGCGACCCGGCAGGCGATCTCCGAGCTGCTCGCCGGCCTGCATCCCAGTCAGGTGGCGGGCACGCTCGACCGGATCTGCCGGGTGCTGGGAAGATCGCCCGCGCATCCGGCGCCACCGCGGGAAACGCCCGGTGGCGTACCGCCGGAAGTGACCGCCGCGGTCGCGGACCTCCCCGCCGGGGTCCATCGGGCGATCGCCGAACTCGCGGCCCGCGTCAAACCCTCGGCGCTGGAGCCGAGACTGAAGGGAATGGCGGGCGGGATCCTTCCCGGCGACAAGGCGCGTTCCTTCGCCCAGATCGTCGAAGCCATGGACGACGCGCAACGCCTCGCCTTCGAAGCACGCTTGGGCCAGGAAGTCGAGAAGCTGGCCAAGGCCGCCGATTCGCAGACCGAGCTCGCGTCCTTGCAGGACCTGCTGCCCGGCGAGGGCGGCAAGGGCATGCTCCTCGAAGCGGCCGACGCCCAGGAGATCCTGGACCGGCTCAAGGCCCGCGGGGTGGACACCTCGTACGCCGAACTGGAACTCCGGGCCAAGATGCCCAACATCCGCGCCCTGCTGGACGGTAAGCAAGGGCTGAAGAAGGAGACGCTGAACGACGGCGACTCGGAGAACATCCGGGCGCTGCTCGCCGCCCTGGACGCCGCGGCGAGCCTGGCCGACCTGCCCGCGCCGCTGCTGCGTGAGCTCGGCCTGGAGGGCCTGAAGATCACCGGCCTCCAGGTTCCGGTCGACGGCGAGGGCAGGGTCGGCCGGGACCATCAGGGAAAGCCCAAGACGGACATCGACATCCTCGGCGTGCTGGACGACGGGACCGAGGTGCGGATCGAGGTCAAGGACAAGACGGCGTTCGGCCTCGATTCCACCAGTTTCACCGAGGTGAGCACCCAGATCGCCGAGCAGCGGCGGCTCGCCGGTGACGCGGTGAAGGTGGTCGCGCTGGCCACCTTCGAACTGTCGCGGGAAGTCGCCGAGGCGCTGGTGAACGCCGGCGCCGACCTGGTGGCGCAATACCACGGCTTCTCCGTGTTCGTCCCGGTCGCGGAACGGGGAGACACGAGCCAAGGTGCTTCGTCCGCGAACCCGGAAAGCACGGGGCCGTCCCCCGCTTCCGCCGTCGTCCCGGGCGAAACCCAGGCCGGCCAGGAGGATCCGTCGGCCGTCCGCCGAGCCATGGAAGCCGAGAACGCCGGTGCGATCTCGACCCGGCGGCGGCTGCTGATGGGTGTTCTCATCGCCACGCGGCTGCTCGGCCTGCCCAACACGATCGACAGCGCGCTGGAGGTCAAGCCACCGAAGAGCGGACCGGTCGACCTGATCCGCAAACGGGTCGAAGAAGAGGCAGACCCGGACACCTCGCCCAGGCCCGATCCGACGCCGGACGAACCGGACGGTTCCCCATGGCGGGGCCGGGCGCGGTTCAATCCGGGGTCCGGCGAGGTCGACGTCGACATGTCGCCACCGGCGGGGCCGCCGGGCGATCCCGTGGGGCGCCAAGGGCCGCCGGTTCCCCCGTCGTCGCACGCGGAGCGGTTCTACCACCCGGACAATCCGGCCCGGCACGAACACCTGTTGCCACAGCACCCTCTCACCCGGAGCCGGCTGCTTCTGAGTCTTCGCAGCGAGAACGCGCTCCGGGCGCTGATGGCCGAGGCGGGCATGGCGTGGAACGACCTTCGCCTGGTGCTGCTCGAACACGGCCTCCTACCCGCCGATTCGCGACCGGCCAGGGTCCGCGACGTGCGGAGAATCCTGGAAACCCAGTGGGTCCGCTCCCGGATCGCGGCCGCGTTGCAGGAGACCGCCGACGCCGCGGCGCGCGAATTCGCGAGGCTGGCGGAAGGGCTCACCCCCACCGAATCCGAGCGGGCCAGGAAGATCGCCGAGCACGTCGCCAACGGAACGATGACGCCCGCGCTGCGGGGGATCTTCGTCCAGCAGCTCTTCGCCGAGGCGGTCGCCGCCCACGAGCAGGAGATCCTCGGCGACCACTTCGGACGGTTCCGGCTGCGCACCTCGCCGGCGTACTCCCTCGACGGGCGAGGACGCGCACCTGCCGGACCGTCGCACTATTCGGGCTGGGTCGTCCCGAACCTCACCCTCGATCTCGTCGTGGACGGACAGCCGGTGGTCGCGCACGAGTACGACCTCAACACCGGGAGCCGCACCCCCGGCCGGGACCGGGTCCATCGTGGCAACACCTTCACCCGTGGCCTCTTCGAGACGGAGACGCTCCGCCCGGCGGATCCGGCGACGTCGTCGCGAGCCCGCCCGAGGCCGGCGCCCCGGTCACCCCGTGACGTTCCCGCGAGCCCGAACGAACCCGGCGCGATCGAGCGGGCGATGGAAGCCGCCAACGCCCCCGTGCTGTCCTACGGCCGCCGGATCCTCATGGGCATACTGCTCGCCGTCCGGCTCCTCGGGGTGCCGAACACAGTGGACAGTCTGCTTGAGCTCAAGCCGCCGAAGAGCGGGCCGTCCGACGTGATCCGGCCGCGGAACACCGACGAGCAGGGAACGCGCCGTCGTCGCCCCAAGGGACTGCCACCGCGTGATCCGGACGGTCGTTTCACCACCGCCCGGATCGATCCGGACACCGGGGAGATCACCTTCGGCGACGCGTCCGGCCCCGCCTCGATGGGCATGTCACGGCATGACGAAGTCGGTGGCTCACGGTGGATCGACGCCCGGCGGATCGTGGCGCCGGGGCCCTGGGACGGGGCCGTGATCACGGGCGAAGGCGTTCTCTACGCACCCGCGGGGATGGCGATCGGGGACGACATGACCACCCGCAACGCGCATATGCGGGTGATGATCGCTCAGCGCCCGGACGGGGCGCGCGCCTACGTGGTCACGCTGCACGGCAGCGGGAACGGCCATCCGATCCCCGGCCTCAGCCTTATGGTCGACACCCACCTGACCCAAGAACAGATGCGGGCCATCGAAGAGATCTTCATGGTCAGCCCCGAGCAGGTGGCCGAAGCGACGCTGGCGAGCCCGTACTACACCCCCGGACGACCGGTTCAGCTGAACTCCTGCCATTCCGGATCGTCCGGCTGGGCACAGCGATACGCCGACGCGCTGGGCGCCGAGGTGATCGCGCCGATGGCCAGGCTGGACGTGATGCGGGACGGATCGTTGCGGGTGCACGGATTTCCCCCGGGCAAGGGCTGGGCCCGGTTCATCCCGGGCGGGTCGGCGCCCGTCGAGGTCCCCGCGCCGGGCAACCTGCCGACGGCGCCGGGGGCCGAGAGCACGGGCACGCCCAGCTCGATGGACGCGGTGATCAACCCCGGCCGGGACGAGACGGCGGAGTTCCTCGGCCGTGAGGACGTCCAGGACGCGCTGCGCCGGGGAAACGAGATCAGCGGGCGGGATCCGGACTCGCGGATCAAGATCGACGGCGTCCCGACGCACATCGGCGACGCGATCGCCCAGCTGCTGCCCCGGCATCCGGAGTTCGTCAAAACGCTTCTGGAGACACCGTTTCTCCTGAACTCCCTGCTGGCAAGGCCGCAGACGCTGGGAAACGTGCTCCAGTACCCCGAAGCCGTCGCGACAATCCTGGAATCGCTGGAGGAACTGAGCGCCAGGGGCGCGGAGGAGATTCTCCAAGAGCACCGGGAGACACCGCGGCCCGGTCCGATCGAGACGACCGAAACCCAGCGCCAGGCCGTTGCGGACGTGCTGGCGGGAATTCCCGAGCAGTACCACCGCGCTCCGCCGGGACAAGCCGGTTACGCGCCTCCCGGCAGGTCGACGCCGGAGGAACTCCAGGCGTACTTGGACGGCCTGGAGCGTTCGTGGCGTGCGAACCAGGACGAGCTGAACGAACTGGCGGACTGGCTGGCCGCGGAAGCGGGCGGAATCGCCAAGTACCGGGACAAGGTCAAGAGCAGGCTGCGCATGATGGACAAGCTGGGGAAGGACGACGGCAGCGGCTCCGTGCTGACCGACGTGGTCGGCGCGCTCGTCCGGTTCGACACGGTGGCCGACGTCTACCGGGCGCTGGCGATCCTGCACGCCCGGCTGGCTTCGGACGGCTCGCCGATCGACATCGTCTCCCTCGACGACCGGTTCACCGGACCACAGAAGAGCGGGTACCGGGACATCCAGATGTCCGTGCGCCTGTCGAGCGGGCACATCGCCGAGTTCCGGCTCCACTTGAAGTCCATCGACGAGGTGGCACGCTACGAGCACAGTCTCTACGAGGTGCGACGGGATTTCGCGGCCGTGAGCAGGGAACAGGGGCGCGCGGTCACCCCGGAGGAGACGGCGGTCGAAGCCTTGATCCTCAGGCGGGAAAGGGAACTGTTCCAGGAGGCGACGAACCGCGGCCTGACCGCGGACGACGAAAGGGAGGGGTCGTGAGTGAGAATCCGCTGGCGGACGAACTGCCGATGTTCTTCCGCTACCACGGCTTGACGTACCGGGTCGACGGGACGCCGGAGGGCGGCCTGACCGGTCATCTGCTGAATCTGAGGACGGGGCGGATCGACGAGGACGCCTCGCACGTCCACGAAGTGCTGTTCGCCATGGGCGGGGACATCGCCGTGCTGGACGAGGCGGGCTACGTGGAACTCACCGAGATCAAGCGGTCACGGGCGCTCCACGGAGACGGACCGATCTTCGCGCTTTACGAAACGGTTCAATCCGTCTACGACAAGGCGACCGAGGAGTCGCGGCGCCTGGGACCGGAGGAGCACGCGATGCTCCGTTCGCTGTGGACGCGGACCTTCGGCCTCTGGGCACAGGAGTTCGCGCGACGGGACGCCGGGCAGCCACCCTCGTTCGAGTTCGGCTCCCTGCTGGAGCCGAGCTAGCCCGGTCAGGAAGTACTGACCGGGAACCGCAGTTCGAAGATCGCGCCGCCCTCGTCGGCGTTGTACACCGCGAGAGTGCCGCCGTGCGACTGCGCGACCCAGCGCACGATGGACAGCCCGAGCCCGGAAGACCCGCCGGTGCTGGCGAACCGGTCGAAGGCGTCGCCCGCCATCGTGGTGTCGATACCCGGCCCGTGGTCCGCGACGGTCACGGTGCCGCCGGCGACGGTCAGGTGCACGAACGCCTTCGCGCCCGGCTGGCGGCCGTAGCGCACGGCGTTGTCGAGGAGGTTGCCGATCGCGCGTTGCAGCAGCGCGGGATCGCCGTCGACCTTCGTGGGCGCGGCGGTGACGGTGACTTCGGCGCCCTCGGTCGCGGTGTCCTCGACCACGCCCACCACCAGCTGGTCGAGCCAGATCGGCTGGATGCTCAGCTGTTCCACACCCGCGGCGAGCCGGGCGCGGACGAGCAGGTCGTCGATGATCCCGCCCATCCGCGCGGCGAGGCGGACGGTCCGCGGCAGGAGTTCCGCCGACTGGGCGGGATTGGCCATCGCGGTTTCGGCGAGGGCGCGCAGGGCGGCGACCGGGGTGCGGAGGTCGTGCGCGGTTTCGGCGAGCAGGACCTCCTGCTGCTGCAAGGCCGCGGCGGCGGGCCGGATCGAGCGGCCGGACAGCAGGTGGCCGGCGAAACCCAGGACCGCGACCAGGAGCACGGTTCCGCCGATCACCAGCAGCGTGAACCGGGTGTGCGCGTCGTCCTCGGCCCCGGTGGGCTGCACCGCGACGACGGCCGCGAACGCCTTGCCGTCGCTGTCGCGCAACGGTTCGGCGCGGACCTTGACCACCGCGCCGTCGGTGGCTTTCTGGTAGCCCTGCACGAGCTTGCCGCCCCGCACCGCTTCGGTGGCGAGACCGTTCAGCAGCTGCGTGCTCATCGGGGCGCAGGTCGCCCGCGAAAGGTGCGGCTGGAAGGCGGGGGCGCCGCCGGGCAGGATCGCGAACTGCGGGCAGCGGTCGTTCAGCACGTCGGTGTTGACCAAGCCGAGGTCGATGGTGCCGTCGAAGGCGACCAGCCTGCTGACCGATGCCGTGACCTTGCTCAGCTCGGCGTCGACCCGATCTTCGCCCTGTTCGCCGTCTTCGCTGATGAGCAGCCAAGCGAACACGACCAGCCCGAGGGTGTTCATCACGGTGAACAACGCGGTCAGCGTCCAGCGCAGCCTGCGCAGCCGATCGGCCGAGGAATGGGTGTTCACCGGGTGCCCAGCCGGTAGCCGAGCCCGCGGACGGCGTGGATCAGTTCGGGTTCCTTCAGCTTGCGGCGCAACCGCTTCACCACCACATCGACCACATTGGACATCGGATCGGCCTGCGCGTCCCAGCAGTGCTCGATCAGATCCGCCCGCTGCACCGGCAGCCCGGCCCTGGTCAGCAGGTATTCGAGCACCGCGTACTCCTTGTTGGTCAAGGTGAGCAGCACGCCCGCGCGGCGCACCTCGCGCCGCGCGCAGTCCATCACCAGATCCTCGTGGTGCAGCACCGAGGGCCGGTCGAAAGCGGACCGGCGGCACAGGTTGGCCACCCGCTCGGTCAGCTCGGCCATCACGAACGGCTTCACGAGGTAGTCGTCGCCGCCGTGCTCGAACCCGGCCACCCGGTCGGCGAGCGCGTCGCGGGCGGTCAGGAACAGCACCGGCTCCCGCCAGCCCAGCTGCCGTCGCATGTGGACGTATTCGATGGCGTCGCCGTCCGGCAGCATCCGGTCCAGCACCACGCAGTCGTGGTGCGTTCCGCGAAGCAGCCGGTCCGCGGTCGCGATGTCTCCCGCGTCGTCGACGACGAAACCCGCCGAGCGCAGCTGCGTGACCAGCGCGAGGCGCAGATTTTCGTCGTCTTCGACGACCATCACCCGTGTCATCAAAACCTCATGTTCGGACAGCGAAAGTAGACGCGTGCAGTTCCGCGGTGCCCCTGAACGCTAACGCGTCGGGTGCCCGTCACCGCCCGGACGGCGGGGAACTGGCATGAACAGGACGTCGTTCGGCAGCGCGCCGGGGGAAGAGGGAGGTACCTGCGATGACCGTGCAGACCGGCCAGCTCAGCCTGGTCACGGGGGTGGGCCCGGGCGGTGACCGGGCGGGGCTCGGCGAACTGCTCGCGGAAGCGACCGGCGAAGTGCTCGTCATGAGCACGGGAACGGACACCGCGTTCCAGCGGATCGCGCTCGCGAACGTGCGTCCCGGCGTACGCCACAAGGTGCTCTTCCCCGACTCCGCGCGGATGTCCGGCGCGCTCAACCGGCTTTCGCGGGCCGGGGCCGAGGTGCGGACCGACGCCGAGGTCCCGATGGACGCGCTGGTGATCGACCGGACCTCGGTCGTCCTCCCCGCGGACGGCAGGCAGGCCGGTTCCGCGGTGTTCCGGCTGCCCGGCGTGGTCACCGCGACGGTCGGGCTGTTCGAGCGGATCTGGCAGGCCGCCGCCCCGCTCGTCCCGCTGGACCTCCCGGATGCCGGAAACGCTTCGATCCTGACCTGCCGCGAGCAGGAACTGCTGACACTGCTCTTCTCCGGCACGACCGACGAATCCGCCGCCGCGCGGCTCGGCGTCTCGGTGCGCACGGTGCGCCGGATGGTCGCCGACATCATGAACCGGCTCGGCGCCCGCAGCCGGTTCCAGGCGGGCGCCAAGGCCGTCGACCGCGGCTGGCTGATGGCGAAGGCGGGCTGATGACCACCTCGACCCCCGGTCGTGTCCTGCTGGTTTCGCGGCGCCCCGGCGCGTATCCGACCATCGGCGACGCCTTGGCGGAGGTGTCCGGCGACGCCGTCATCACCATCGCCGGCGGCGAATACGCGGAAACCGTGGACCTGACCGGCTTGCGGGTGACCCTGGCCGCGGCCGACGGCGCCACCGTCGTCGTCGACGGCCGGGGCGCCGACCGGCCCGTTTTCCGTACCACCGGCGGAGCGCTCGTCCTCGAAGGGATCGAGATCCTGGCCGGTGACGCTTCGGCGATCCAGTCCCACGACACGGAACTGACCGTCCGGGGCTGCACCGTCTCCGGTGGTCGCGGGCCGGCGGTCGCGATCCGCGGCACGACGGCGTTCACCGTGACCGGCTGCGTGATCTCGGCGGCGGAACAGGGGATCCTCGTCGACGGTTCGCCCGGCAGGATCGAGGACACCACCGTCGAAGACGTGACGGGGGACGGGATCACCCTCGGCCAGGGCGCCGATCCCGTCGTGGCCGGCTGCACGGTGACCGGATGCGGGCTGCGTGGCGTCTACGTCTACCAATACGCCCGGCCGAAAATCGAGAACTGCGTGATCTCGCACACCGGTCACGAGGGGATCGCCGTGGCGCACCACGGGGCGCCGGTGATCGAGCGCTGCACGGTCACCGACACCCGCGGGCCGGGGATCGCGTTCGCGTCCGGCTGCGGCGGCGAGATCTCCGCCTGCCGGGTCACCAACACCGCGGAACCCGGGATCTCGATCGCCGAAGGAGCGACGCCGACGGTCAGCGAAGCCGCGGCTCCCGGCACCGTGGGGGACAGTGCCCTGGACGAGATGCTCGCCGAACTAGACGCGATGATCGGCCTTCCCGAGGTGAAGGAAGAGGTCCGCGCGCTGGTCGACGAGTTGCAGGTCAACGAATGGCGCCGCCGGGCGGGGCTGCCGGTCGGTGCCGCCGGGCACCATCTCATCTTCGCGGGCGCGCCCGGCACCGGGAAGACGACGGTCGCGCGGATCTACGGAAAACTGCTGAAGGCACTGGGAGTCCTGCCGGTCGGCGAGTTCCGCGAGGTGTCCCGCCGCGATCTCGTCGGGCAGTACATCGGGCACACCGCGGAGAAGACCGCGACCGTGTTCGAGGAGGCCAAAGGCGGCGTCCTGTTCATCGACGAGGCGTACACGCTCACGCGGCTCGCCGGTTCGGGCGGCGACTTCGGCCAGGAGGCGATCGACACCCTGGTCCCGTTGATGGAGGAACATCGCGACGAGGTGGCGGTGATCGTGGCCGGTTACACCGACGAGATGGTCGACTTCCTCGCCGCCAACCCCGGTCTCGCGTCGCGTTTCGGCAGGACGATCGAGTTCGAGAACTACGACCCCGCCGAACTACTCGCCATCTTCGGGCGGATGGCGGCCGCGGGCGACTACGAACTCGATCCCGGCGCCGCCCCGGTCCTCACGGAGCACTTCCGGCGCGTTTCCGGGGACGTCAACTTCGGCAACGCGCGGGACGCGAGGCTGTTGTTCGAGAAGGCGCGGACGGCTCAGTCGCAGCGCTTGCGGCTGATGGGCCGGATGCCCGCGCTCGAAGAACTGCGCGGCTTGCACGTGGCCGACGTGGAGGCCGCCATCGCACGATAACGTGCTCATGTGCGGGTGCTGGTGACCGAGGACGACGAAAACTTGCGGGTGGCGCTGGAATTCGCTCTGCGCGGCGACGGTTTCGCGGTGGACACCGCCGCCGACCTGCCCGGCGCCGACGAGGCGCTGATGGTGAACGCCTACGACTGCGCGGTGTTCGACCGGATGCTGCCTTCGGGCGACGCGTTGCTGTACGTACAGAATCGGCGCGGCGCGGGATGGCCGATGCCGGTGCTGTTCCTGACCGCGCGCGACAGCGTCGCCGACCGGATCGACGGACTGCGCGTCGGCGGCGGCGACTACCTGGTCAAACCGTTCGCGATGCCGGAACTGATCGCGCGCGTGCGCAGCCTGTGCCGCCGCGACATGGCCGGGCAGGCGGTGACCCTGCGGTGCGCCGACGTCGAACTCGACACCGGCAGGCACCAGATTTCGCGGGCCGGCGTGCTGCTCACCGTGACCCGCAAGGAGTATCTCGTCATGGAGCGGCTGATGGCCGCGTCCGGGCGGCCGGTGTCGCGGCGGGAACTGATCCGCTACGCGTGGGACGAGATGGCGGACCCGGCGTCGAACGTGCTGGACGTCGTGATCGCGCGGTTGCGGCGGAAGCTGAAGGATCCGCCGCTGATCCACACGGTGCGGGGATCGGGCTACCGTATGGCGCCGGTTTGACCGGCCCGTCCTTCGGTCTTTCGCGCGGGCGCGCGCCATGAACGGATCGTTCCTTGCAAATTTCGCAAGGAACGGATCGTTCATGGCAACCGGGCCGGGGGTGAGAGCGCATCAGTTGTCACTGGGGTCACGGGAGTCACAGTGACAACAGTCGTGAGTGGCAAGTGGGCTTCTTTTGCGATTTACGGCAAAGGTGGCTCGCCCGCCCACCGGCTCGCCCGCTCGTCGGTCCTCGCGACGCTCCCGAGCCCCCGCCCCCTTCACCTCACCACCCCACCGAACATCGGTCCGTGAAGGCCTCCTTGCCTACCTTGAAGGTAGTGAAGGAGGCCTTCACTACATCCGGGATTGCCACGTTCGCCCCAAGTGCACCAGCAGCCACGGCGGCCGCGCGTGAAGGCCCC
>NZ_NMQT01000270.1 GCF_002234405.1 Amycolatopsis thailandensis
CGAGCCCGATCGCGACCTGTGGCGGCCGACCCTGCTCACGGCCCGCGACGCGATGGACTTCCAGTCCCTGACGGCGTTGCTGGCCTACGGCGACGTTCGCGAGATCCACGACACGATCGACGAGCAGTTGACCGAACTGGTCCGCAGCCGCGACCCGTCCTGCCGGGACGAGGACGAGATCCAAGTCAGGAAACGGGAACAGCTGGCCGGGCTGGCGCTCTGGGAGTACGGCACGTGGGTCTGGTACCCGTGGTCGCGGCGGCTCGTGCACGTCCTGCCGCGCGACGAGTTCCGGCTCGTGCGCACGGATCGCAACCGCGGCAAGATCGACCGGCCGGAACAGCGCCGCCTGTTCGGCAAGCGGATCGGGATCATCGGGCTTTCGGTCGGCAACAGCGCGGCGCTCACGCTCGCGCTCGAAGGCATCGGCGGCGCCTACAAGCTGGCGGACTTCGACGACTTCAGCCTCTCGAATCTCAACCGGCTCCGCGCCGGTGTGC
>NZ_NMQT01000271.1 GCF_002234405.1 Amycolatopsis thailandensis
CTCTCGCCCTCGGCCTTGACGTAGGTGCCGATGCCGCCGTTCCACAGCAGTTCGACCGGCGACAGCAGGATCGCCTGCATCAGGTCGTTCGGCGCCAGCGTGGTGACGTCCTCGGCGAGTCCGAGCGCCTCGCGGACCTGCGGGCTGACCGGGATCGTCTTCGCCGAGCGCGAGTAGATCCCGCCACCCTCGCTGATCAGCGAGCGGTCGTAGTCCTCCCACGAGGACCGCGGCAGGTCGAACAACCGCCGCCGCTCGGCGTACGAGGAGGCCGAATCCGGCGTCGGGTCGAGGAAGATGTGCAGGTGGTTGAACGCGGCCACCAGGCGGATGTGCTCCGAGAGCAGCATGCCGTTGCCGAAGACGTCGCCCATCATGTCGCCGATGCCGACGACGGTGAAGTCCTCGGTCTGGGTGTCCTTGCCCAGCTCGCGGAAGTTGCGCTTGACGCTCTCCCACGCGCCCTTCGCGGTGATGCCCATGGCCTTGTGGTCGTAGCCGACCGAACCACCGGACGCGAAAGCGTCGCCGAGCCAGAAGCCGTAGTTCGCCGAGACCTCGTTCGCGATGTCGGAGAACTTCGCGGTGCCCTTGTCCGCGGCCACCACGAGGTAGCTGTCGTCGCCGTCGTGACGGACCACCCCCGGCGCCGGGACGGTCTTGCCCTCGACACGGTTGTCGGTCACGTCCAGCAGGCCGGAGATGAACATCCGGTAGCAGGCGATGCCCTCGTTCAACTGGGCGTCGCGGTCCAGGCCCGGGTCACCTGTGGCCGTCGGCGGGCGCTTCACGACGAAGCCGCCCTTCGCGCCGACAGGCACGATGACGGCGTTCTTGACCGCCTGCGCCTTGACCAGGCCCAGGATCTCCGTGCGGAAGTCCTCCCGGCGGTCGGACCACCGCAGGCCACCGCGCGCGACGTCGCCGAAGCGCAGGTGCACACCCTCGATCCGGGGCGAGTACACGAAGATCTCGTACTTCGGCCGCGGCTCGGGCAGTTCGGGCACCGCGCTCGGGTCGAGCTTGAGGGCCAGGTACTGGCGGGAGTTCCCGTCCCCGTCGGTGACGTGGTAGTTCGTGCGCAGCGTGGCGAGGATGACCGCCATCAGCCGTCGCAGGATCCGGTCCTCGTCGAGGCTGGTCACCTCGTCGACCAGCTTGCCGATCTCCGTGGTGAGGTGATCGGCCTGCGACGCGCGGACCTCGTCGCCGAGCGAGAGGTCGAAGCGGGTCTCGAACAGCCGCACCAGCGCGGTGGCGATGTCGGTGTGCGCGAGGACGGTGTTCTCGATGTATTCCTGGGAGAACGGGATCTTCGTCTGGCGCAGGTACCGCGAATAGGCCCGCAGGATGGCCGCCTGGCGCCAGGTGAGCCCGGCGCGCAGGACGAGACCGTTGAAGCCGTCGACCTCGCAGTCGCCGCGCCAGGCGGCGTGGAAGGCGTCCTGGAAGCGGGTGCGGAGGTCGTGGTCCGCGTGGTCGAGGACCTGCGGGTCGATCAGCAGCCCGA
>NZ_NMQT01000272.1 GCF_002234405.1 Amycolatopsis thailandensis
TACCTCGGCCGGCGTCGGGAAGTGGACGTCCTTGTGCGGCGGCTCTTCCATCCACGTCGGCCAGCCCGCGTGGCCGGCGACGATCAGGGTCCCGCCGGGGGACACGGCCTCGGTGGCGCGTCGGAGTGCCTTGTCCCGCTCGCCGTTTTCCTCGACGGGGGAGTGGAAGAACTGTGCGGAGACGAGGTCGAAGCGCCCCTCCGGGAACGATTTCGCCAGGTCATGGCGCTCCCAGACGATGCCCTCGGCACCGGCTTCGGCCGCGTGCCCGGCGGCACGCTTCAGCGCGACGTCCGAGATGTCGACGGCGGTGACGCGCCATCCCTGCCGCGTGAGCCAGATCGCGTCGCCGCCTTCGCCGCAGCCGAGATCCAGTGCCGTGCCCGGCGTCAGCGAGGCGACCTCGGCCACCAGGATCGGGTTCGCCTTGCCGCTCCAGACCTGGTCCTTGTCTCGATAGAAGTCTTCCCAGAACTGTTGTGTGGAATCCATGTCCGAAAGATGCCCCTGATTCGACCGGGCTCGCAAGTTCCGTTGCCGTTATGGCAAAACCAGGAGTGTGCCCGCGTCGGCGTCGAGGGCGGCCCGTGCGTCGCGGGG
>NZ_NMQT01000273.1 GCF_002234405.1 Amycolatopsis thailandensis
GAGGCGCGGGCGGCCGAGTTCACCCGAGCCTGGCTGGATCCGAAGGTGACCTGCGTTCTCGCCGCCCGCGGCGGCTACGGCTCCCAGAGAATGCTCGACCTCGTCGACTGGCCCTACCTGCGGGCGGCCGGCCCCAAGACGTTCGCCGGGTCGAGCGACGTGACCGCGCTGCACCGGGCCGTGAACGTCCACTTGGGACTGGAAACGCTGTTCTCCCCCATGCCCGCGACCACCCTCTTCGACGCGGTGGCCGCCGAACACCTGCGACTGTCGTTGTTCGAGCCGGACGCGGTACGGACGATCACCTCGTCGACGTCGTCCCCGCTCGTGCCGGGGACCGTGACCGGCACGCTCATCGGCGGCAACCTCGCACTCCTGGCCTCCGGCCTCGGAACTCCGGAGCAGGGCTCGGCGCGAGACGCGATCGTGCTGCTGGAGGACGTCACCGAGAACGTGTACCGGATCGACCGGATGCTGACCCAGTTACTGCGTTCAGGCTGGCTCGACGGCGTCCGGGGGTTCGTGCTGGGGTCGTGGGAATCG
>NZ_NMQT01000274.1 GCF_002234405.1 Amycolatopsis thailandensis
CTGTCGCAGTGCAGCAGCTTGTCGCACGCCTCCTGCGTGTCCGCCGGGGTGAAGTCGTCCAGGCACAGGCAGAACAACGCCGTCTCGATGTCGTCGAGCGCGGAAGCGTTCCCGGCGGCCAGCAACGCCTCGCGCGTCGCCGCCCATTCCGCCCTCGCCTTGGTGGTGAAGTGCCCGGCGGCGGTCTCCGGATCCTCGACGAAGTTCCCGGACTTCACGATCAGCTGAAGCCCTGCGACCAGCTGTTCGGGGGAGTACGGGCGGCCGTCCGGCGCGATGACGTCCATCCGGAACGGGGTGCCGCGGTGGAAGACCACGATGTGCCGCGCCCTCGACGGCCCCGGCCAGTCTTCGCGGTACGGCGTGCGCGCGGTGTCCTGCGCGGCGCCGGGGATCCGCGTCGCCGAGAACAGGAACTTGTGCTGCACCATCGACTGCGGCTGCCCGCGCAGCACGATCGGCGGCACCAGTTCCTCGTCGAGCTTCAGCTTGTAGTCCACCGCCGACGCGGTCAGTTCGGCCGCGCGCTCCAACTGTCCCAGCGGGGATTCGGTGAACAGGAAGAAGAAGTTCGCGTTGAGCGCGATCCGGTCGCGGCGGCCGAGGTAGCGGTACGGCCAGAAGGTGTCCAGCCAGCTGTGGACGCCCTCACGGCCGTCGTACGCCTCCAGCGCGCTCTGGAGTTCGTGCGCCGGGCTTCCTTCCGCGAGGAATTCGGCGACGGCGCCTTCGGTCTCCGCGAGTTCACCGGG
>NZ_NMQT01000275.1 GCF_002234405.1 Amycolatopsis thailandensis
GCCGCCACCGCCCGGCTCGCCCTGCGCGCCCCGATGAGCCTCTACCTCGGCTTCCTGTCCGCGATGCTGCTGCTCGTGGCCGTCGTCTACCTGCCAGGCCCGTTCGTGGACGGGCTCAGCTGGCTGGCCCGCCCGAGGGTCCTGCTCGCGCTCGCGCTGCTGGCCGTGCCCGCCGTGCTCGTCTTCTGGTGGTTCGAGCGTCATTCGGGACCTCAGCAGCGCGCGGTCGACGAGCCGGGCCTGCGCGCCGCCGTGTTCTGCCGCGCGGCGGCGACGGTCGGGATGGCGTACGCGATGCTCGGCGTGTTCGGCTTCGCGCTGACCAGGTTCGGGGGCGCGTCGGCCGACGCCGACCTCCTCGGAATCCGGTTCGGGCCGGTCCAGAGCCTGGTCAACCTGTTGCTCGGGGTGTACCTGCTGCACACCGTGCGGAACGGCACCAGCCGGATGACCGGCACCTGGCTGGTCTGCGCGGTCGCGTGCGCACCGCCTCTCATGGGCGCCCTCGACGGTAAGCAGGTGAGCGCCGCCTCGGTCGCGCTGCCGGTCGCGACGATCGTCGTCGCGATGCTCGCGGCGGCCGCCACCCTGGTCCCCGCCCGCGCGGCCAGGCGAGTCCTGCCCTGATCCAGGCGGCGCTGACCAGGCGTTCTCCGTACCATTGACGGGAAACCGGTGGTGCGTGCCACATCTTCGGGGGGATGTGTAATCCTGCGACAACCCGCAACAGGCACCATGCGTCCCTTGAAGAGACCGTCGACCGGTTACGACCAGAAGGAGCAGACCGCGTGGAGTACCCGCCTCGGAATGGGCATGGGGATCGACGTCCCGCCCGGCCTAGGCAGGACGCGCCCGGACGCGTTCCTTCCCGCCCGGCCCCGCCTCGTGGAGCCCGCCCGGCGCCCGCCCGCCAGGCCGCGGG
>NZ_NMQT01000276.1 GCF_002234405.1 Amycolatopsis thailandensis
GGCCAGCGTCCCGTCCGGGAAGTCCCACAACGGCCGCTCACCCGACACCGGTTTGTACACGACGTTGCCGCTGACACCATCGAGTTCGATCGTGCAGAAGAGCGTGACGTTGGAGGCGTCGACGAGCCTGCCTTCGACGTCGATCTTGCCGCGTGTCACCAGCTCCCGCGAAGTCTCCGACACCTCTGTCAGTCCTCGAGGACGTCGACGTCGCGCCGGTACCCGTTCTGGCGCGGGCAGATGTGGCCCGCCGGGTCGAGCGGCTCCGCGCACAGCGGACACGGTTTACGACCGGCGTTGACCACCCTGTCGGCGCGTTCGGCGAACGCGCGCGCCGCACCGGGGGTCAGGAAGACGCGGACGGCGTCCGGTCCTTCTTCCGTGTCGTCCAGAACAACCGTTTCGTCCACCTCGCCCTCCGTCATCGCGAGCAGCTCGATGACGACGGCGCTGCTGTCGGCGTCCCAGCCGAGCCCCATCGTGCCGACGCGGAACTCCTCCTCGACCGGAACGGTCAGGGGGTCGACGTCGAGGAGCTCGTCGGGCGCGTCGTCCGGTACGTCCGCGCCGAACCGGCTGGCGACCTCTTCCAGCAGTGAGCTGAGCCTTTCGGCCAAGACCACGACCTGCTGTTTTTCGATCGTCACACTGATCGTGCGGACGTCCTCGGACGCCTGGAGGTAGAACGTGCGGTCGCCGGGCTCACCGACGGTTCCTGCGACGAACCGGTCGGGCTGGCGGAAGACGTGGATTACGCGAGACATGGCATCTCTGACACTAGGCCACGACCCCATGATCGGCATCCGCCGCCCCACGGTTCCGCCCAGGGCGAAACCGCTCGACAAAACCGCGTGTCCGAGCTGTGCCCCGGGCCACCGCGGGCAAAGGGCCGCTCCTAGTCTTCAGCTGTGGTTGAGATCGCCCCTTACGGCACCTGGACGTCTCCCCTGTCGGCCGCCGATGTCGCGGCCTCGGGAGTCAGCGCGCAATGGCTCGCAACGGCGGGAGACGAGGTCTGGTGGGCCGAAGCGAGAACCGGTGAAG
>NZ_NMQT01000277.1 GCF_002234405.1 Amycolatopsis thailandensis
CGCGGCCCCGGCGCTGGTCGTGGTCGGCGCGCTGATGATGAGCCAGGTGAAGGAGATCGACTTCTCCGACTTCACCATCGCGCTGCCCGCGTTCCTGACCATCGTGGTCATGCCGTTCACCTACTCGATCGCGAACGGCATCGGCGCCGGCTTCGTCAGCTACGTCGTGCTCCGCGCCGTCTCCGGCAAGGCGAAGGGCATCCACCCGCTGATGTGGGCCATCGCCGCCATGTTCGCGATCTATTTCGCACTGGGGCCGCTGCAGGCGGTGTTCGGCTAGTTGGCGCGCGGGGCAGCGGGAATAGGCCGTGGGGTGGCCGTCCTGCGTGTCTGGAGGGACGGCTCGTGTGTTTGGAGGGACGACACCCGTGATCAGACGGACGACACGGGCTACGGTCTTGGGCGTGTCGTCTGTCTGAGCACGCGCGACCTGGTGATCAGCAGGCACTTCTCCCGTGAACTTCACGGATCACGCCCTGGGCGCACGGGTCCACAGTGGCCTGGACGCCGTACTCGGGGTGTCCGAGTCTCTGCTCGCACGAGCGTGGCGTGTCGGGCCGGGTGCCCTGGAATTTTTAACGGTGGCTTTGTGCCGGACCGCGCATTCGGCGAGGCGCAATGCCCGATCGTTCGGTCCCGAACCTGGTTTCTCGTGAGGGAAGTCCCCTCGAAACGAGGTGCACCGCGTGTTCGGCGCGCGCAGGGAGAAAGTACGGAAAACGCTGGAAAGAACGTTGATCCGGAGCACTGACGACCTGGGTCGATCACCTGTTCGAGTTGTGGGAGGAGGTGAGAGGAAATGGCCGGTGGGTCGGTGAAGCTGCCTCCGGAGTTGCAGAAGTTCTTTTTGGTGACGTTGGGTATGTCGTGGCCTGAGGGCAATGATGTGGCGTTGTCCGAGTTGGAGCGGGCGTGGCGTGAGTTCGA
>NZ_NMQT01000278.1 GCF_002234405.1 Amycolatopsis thailandensis
GTCGCCGGGATCATCAAGATGGTCGAGGCGATGCGGCGGGGCACCCTGCCCCGCACCCTGCACGCGGCGGAACCGTCGACCGAGGTCGAATGGGACGCCGGCGCGATCGAACTGCTCACGGAGCCGCGCGAGTGGCCCGGCTCCGGCAGGCCGCGCCGTGCCGCGGTGTCGTCCTTCGGGATCAGCGGGACCAACGCGCACGTCGTCCTGGAACAGGTCCCGGCCGAAGTGCCCGCCGAGCCTGCCTCGCACGGCGTCGTGCCTTGGGTGCTTTCGGCGAAGACCGATCAGGCACTGGCCGAGCGCGCTCGCGCCCTTCTGTCTCTTGTGGACACTCCGGACTCGCGTGACGTCGCGTACTCCCTGGCCACGACACGGACCGCGCACGAGCGCCGGGCCGCCGTCGTCGGGGCGGACGCGGCCGGTTTGCGTGCCGGGCTCGAAGCTGTCGCCGAAGGTGGCGGAATCACCGGCAAGGCGCAGCCGGGCAAGCTGGCGTTCCTGTTCACCGGTCAGGGTTCGCAGCGTCTCGGGATGGGTGCCGGGCTTTATCGGGCGTTCCCGGTGTTCGCGGCGGCTTATGACGAGGTGACCGCGCTGCTGCCCGAGTTCGGTGATCTTTCGCGGACGGAGTTCGCGCAGCCCGCTATTTTCGCGCTTGAGGTGGCGTTGTTCCGGTTGGTGGAGTCGTGGGGTGTGCGGCCTGATTTCTTGGCTGGGCATTCGATCGGTGAGATCGCGGCCGCTCATGTCGCGGGTGTTCTCTCGCTGGAGGACGCGGCGAAGCTGGTGACGGCACGTGGCCGGTTGATGCAGGCGTTGCCCGAGGGCGGCGTGATGGTCGCCGTCCAGGCCTCCGAAGACGAACTCGGCGAGCTGCCGGACGGAGTTTCTCTCGCGGCGGTCAACGGGCCGACCTCGTTGGTGTTGTCCGGTGCCGAAGAGCCGACGCTCGCTGTCGTGGCACGGTTCGACGGCCGCAAGACCAAGCGACTGGACGTCTCGCACGCGTTCCACTCGGTGCTGATGGAGCCGATGCTGGACGAGTTCGCCGCGGTCGTGCGGGGGTTGGAGTTCTCGGAGCCGCGCGTTCCGATGCTGTCGCCCGTGACCGACCCGGCGTACTGGATCACGCACGTGCGCGACACCGTCCGGTTCGCCGACGCTGTCGAGACACTGCGCGCCGAGGGGGTCACGAAGTTTCTCGAAATCGGCCCGGACGCGGTGCTTTCGCCACTCGTCGATGGCATTCCCCTGCTGCGCAAGGGGCACGACGAGGAGGTCACGGCGATGACAGCGCTCGCCACCCTGCACGTGCGGGGTGCCCGGGTCGACTGGGATGCCGTCCTGCCCGGCGCGCGTGCTCTCGATCTGCCGACGTATCCGTTCCAGCGCAAGCATTTCTGGCTGGACCCGGCTCCGGTCGCGGATCTCTCGTCGGCCGGGCTGGACTCACCGGGTCATCCGCTGCTCGCCGCCGGACTCTCGCTCGCCGAGGGTGACGGCACCGTCCTCACCGGGCGGCTTTCGCTCGCGACGCACCCCTGGCTCGCCGGGCACACCGTGCACGACACCGTTCTGCTGCCGGGCGCGGCACTGGCGGAACTCGCCGTTCGGGCGGGTGACGAGGCCGGGCGGCCGCGGCTGGTCGAACTGACCCTGCACGCGCCCGTGGTGATCCCCGAAAGCGGGCCGATCGAACTCCAGGTCGCGGTCAGCGGCGCGGCCGCGGTGACCATCCACTCGCGGATCCCCGGCGAGGACTGGGAACTCAACGCACTCGGCCTGCTGGCCGAGGCGAATCCGCCCGTGAAGGGATTCGCGTGGCCGGACGGTCTCGAGCCGATCGATCTCGGCTCGTTCTACGACGACCTCGCCGACCGCGGGTTCGCCTACGGCTCGCTCTTCCAGGGCCTGCGGGCGGCTTGGCGGCACGGCGAGGACCGCTACGCCGAA
>NZ_NMQT01000279.1 GCF_002234405.1 Amycolatopsis thailandensis
TCACGACCTTGTGTACCTAGTGTCGATGTGGCAACCACGCACCTCGACCCCCTGTCCCTACCGGACGCTCTTCCGTTCTTTCGGGGAAAGTTCCGCGGTGTCACGGAAAACCGGTGGTCGCGTTCGACCGGCCAGCCAGGCGGTCACCAGTTCGGTGACCACGGACGGGTCCGGCCGCAGATGGCGGGCCCGCCAGCCCGCGAGGTGATCCAAACCCGCGGCGGCGGCCAGTTCGCCCGCCTCCTTCGGGACGGGCTCGTCCTGCCAGGGGCCGAGGCGTTCGGCGATGTCGTCGAGGAATCGCTGTCCGGCAGCGGTCAGTGTCGCGTCCTCGCGCAGGACCCGCAACGTCCGCCAGGTCTGCTCGCGCCAGTAGGCGAATTCGAAGGCGGAGCGTCGGGGATCTTGACCGGCCCGTGCCAGCGCACGCCAGAACGCGGTGACCCCGAAGAAGGCGTAGACCCCTTGCAGGGCACCACTCAAGGGGCGTGGGTCATCTCGCCACGCCACGTAGATCCGTTCCCGGGGGTCCGGCTCGTATAGTTCGACGAGGTGCAGCAGACCGCCGAGCACGATGTGCTGGAATTCGTGGATCAGGCTCTCGGCGAGAGAAGCGCCGTCGGCGGGCAGGCCGATCACCGCGCTGCCGAACGCCTCCCCGGTCGACGCGCTCGGATTCCGGAAGAGCACCTGAGGTTTCGGCACCAGGGAAGCCAATCCCACTGGCATGATGCGGGCCAGGCCGGGCAGGTG
>NZ_NMQT01000028.1 GCF_002234405.1 Amycolatopsis thailandensis
GCGCGGGCTCGGGACGGCGGACGGGCTCGGCCACGACCGGGATCGACGGCGGGGTCGGCGGCTCCGGGTCACGACGTGGTTCAGGGCGCGGCTCGGGACGCGGTTCCGGCCTCGGCAAGGAGGCCGACTGCTGCGGCTTGGGGCGCAGCCGGTCCTGGAAGTCGTCCTTCCTGGGGAACGCGGCGCTCAGGTCGGAGACCGGGCGCTCCTGCGTCCACGACGGCTTCCACTCGCCGGTGGCCTCCATCGGCTCCGCCGCGGCGGCGGGCTTGTTCGCGGGCGCCGGCGTGCCACCGGCCGGGCGGGATCGCTCGACCGGCTTCATGCCCGGCCGGGTCAGGCCGAGCTCGCGGTTCGGCCGCGGACGGTCCGGCTCGACCTTCTTGACCGGCTTCGCCTGCGCGGCGGGCTTCACCGGCGGCGTCTGCGTGCGGGTCGGCTCGTCCGGCCGCGGGGCGGGCGGACGCTGTACGGTGCCCGCGTCGAGGCGCTGCTGCAACGAAGCCTGCTGCGGGCGGCGAGGCGGTTCGGCGCGCTGGGGCTCCGGACGCGGCGGCTCAGGACGCTGTGCCTCAGGGCGCTGGGCTTCGGGACGCTGTGTTTCCGGGCGCTGTGCATCAGGGCGTTGGGGCTGCCGGGCGACGGTGGGCATCGACGGCTGCGAGACCTCGGCGCGCGAGATGCCCGGCATCGACGGGCGGGACACCTCGGCCGGGGTCACCGGCGGCGGGGTCTTGCGCCGTTCGTCGACCCTCGGCATCGGCCGGGAGATCTCGGCGGGCGACATCCCGGGGTTGGACATTTCGAGCCGCTCGCGACGGGCGGCTTCGGCGGCGAGGGCCTCGGCGGCCTTCGAAGCGCGGGCGTCCGCCTTGCGCATGCTGCGGCGCGTCGATTCGTCGGCAGGCTTCGGCCGCTGGACCTGACTGCTCTGGCCGTACCCGCCTGCGCCGTTGACCTGGCCGTTCGCCGGTTTGCGGCGGGCGGCGGGCGGGGTCCCGGCTCGGGCGGCCACGGGTTCGAGGACGCGGTCGATCATCTCGGTCGGGCGTTCGCGCTCGCGTTCACGCTCGTCGACGTCGATCGTGGTGCTGCTCTTGGCCGCCATCAGCTGGGGCTTGCCGTTGCCGTTCTCGGCCCCCGCGCTCATCAGCTGCTTGTTGTCGAGGGACCGCATCCGGGTGGCCTGCGCGGTGAGCGCGACGCGTTCGAGAAGGACCTCGCCGCCGAAGAGCGACTGGAGGCTTTCACGCAAGGCGCTCACCTCGGCTCTGAGCGCTTCGAGCTCGTCGTGAGAGCGGGTCTCGGCGGCCTGCCGGTTCTCCGCTTCCATCTCCAGCTCGAACTCGCGGCGGGCGGCGATCTCGCGTTCCAGTTCCAGCTCGTAGACGGCCTGCGCCTCGGCGACGGCGTCCTCGCTGTGGGAAACGTGTTTCCGGTAGCGGACGGCCAGGAACGCACCGATCAAGGCGGCCCACAGCGCCGCGACGATCCCCAGCCGCAAGTAGCGGAGGTCGTCGGAAAGCACCAATGCGAGAGTCGCGCCGACGGCGAGAACCAAGCCGACGACAAGCCACGGCCTACCCGCAAGGCGGCCGCGCGAGTCGTCACCCACCCCGGTCATGCCCAACACCGTACCTTCTAGTAATCCGAACGAGACCTAGTCGGTACTTCGAGCGGTGCCTCTCGAGCGTTAACCGGTCGGCTCGGGATCGCGGTCCCGATCACTGCCTTCGGGGGTCCGGCAGCAGTGTTCGAGCCACAAAGCCGCAGCTACCAGTGCCACCGAGCTGACGATCCCCACCGTCGCCGAGCGGAGATCACCGGCGGCCGCGAGGAGTTCGTCACGTCGCGGAAAAAGATACGCGAAAGCCGCCAGCCAGACGCCCGTCATGGCGGATCCGGCGAGAGAAGAGGCCTTCGCGAGGGCCACCGATCGGGCGACCGAGATCGCGGACAGCACCCGGCCCTCCTTGATCCGCGAACGGATGATGAAGGCGAGCACGACCTCGCAAAGCGCGAGGACGAGCAACGTGATCCCGGCGAAGAGCGGGAGCGCGGGAATGGATCCGTAGGCGACCTGGAAGACGAGATAGGCCAGGACCAAGCCCAGGAGGCCGGCCACCGCCAGCTCGCGTGGCCGGGTGAAGTGCATGGTCCAACGCTACCTGGCAGGCTTGACTCTCCACCAACTGGAGAGTCGACGATGAAGCACATGGGCACCGCAGCGGTCTTCACCATCGGGGAGCTGGCCAAACGAACCGGCCTGCCGGTGAAGACCATCCGCTTCTACTCCGACGAAGGGCTCCTGCCGCCGACAGACCGCACCGATTCCGGCTACCGCCTCTA
Organism: Amycolatopsis thailandensis; assembly: GCF_002234405.1. Taxonomy (GTDB): domain Bacteria; phylum Actinomycetota; class Actinomycetes; order Mycobacteriales; family Pseudonocardiaceae; genus Amycolatopsis; species Amycolatopsis thailandensis. The sequence goes on from NZ_NMQT01000028.1 coordinate 2,350, forward strand.
CGACGCCACCGCGATGGCGCGCCTGGAGCTGGTCCGGACGCTGCGGGAGCTCGGACTGGGGCTCGCGGACGTGGAACGGGCGCTGACCAGGGAAGCGACCATCGGGGACCTCGCGGTCCAACACGTCGCCGCCCTGGACGAGCAGATCCGGCGGCTGGAACTGCGCCGCGCGGTCCTGCGAGCGGTGGCCAAACGGGACTCGCCACTGGAGGAGGTCGAACTGATGAACAAACTCGCGTCGATGTCGGACGAAGACCGCAAACGCTTGCTCGACGAGTTCTGGGCGGACATGGTCGAGGGGCTCGAACTGGATCCGCAGTTCTACGAGCGGATGATCTCGGCGAAACCGGAACTGCCCGACGACCCGACGCCCGAGCAGCTGGAGGCGTGGATCGAGTTCGCCGAGCTCGTGCAGGACGACGAGTTCCGCGCGTCGATCCGCCGGATGAGCGAGTGGCACTCGCAGCTGAGGAAGCAGGACGGGGCGGACTTCGGCTCGAAGCAGCAGGAGCTGTGGATGGCGTGGAGCGCGAAGGCGTCCGAAGCACTTGAAGCCGGCCTCGCGCCGGACTCGCCTGAAGGCCGGGAACTGGCGGAGACCATCTTCACGCAGTCTTCGCGGAACGGGCGGGACCCGGCCGACCCGGCCTGGCGGAAGCGGCTGACCGATGGGATGGCGATCAGCTCCGACCCGCGCGCCGAGCGGTACTGGCTCCTGCTGGGGAAGATGAACGGCTGGCCGTCGTTCCCCTCGCAGATGCCGCAGGCGGAGTGGATCATCGCCGCCCTGCGCTCCGCGCTGGAGTAGCAAGGGACCTTTGCTATCGCCCCGCCCCGCCGTCGTTTCGTCCTCTGGATGCGGTAGTTGGTGGTGCGAACTACCGCATCCAGAGGACGAAATGCGAGAGGTCAGGCGAGGGCGAGGGAGGTCAGCCGGACGGAATCGCGGTCCGAGGCGGGGCGGGCGGCGAGGAGGTCGGCGATCCGACCGTGGCCGGGGAGCACCGCGGCGGGCTCGATCTCCAGCCAGGGGATCAGCACGCTCGCGCGCTCCGGCGTGCCGGGATGGGGAAGCAGCAACTGGGGGTCGTCGGAGCGGACCCCGGCCACGGTCACTATGTCGACATCCAGCGTGCGCGGCCCCCACCGGACCTCGCGCACGCGTTCGGCGGCCTGCTCGGTGGCCTGCCCGGTGCGCAGCCAGTCCCAGTGATCGCGCGCCGGGTCGTCGACCAGGACGACGGCGTTGAGGAAGTCCGGCTGGTCCTCGACACCCCACGCCTTCGTCTCGTAGACCGACGACACCGCGACGACCGCCGGGCGCACGGCGTCGACGGCCGACTGAAGGAACGCGAGCCGGTCCCCCAGGTTCGACCCGAGCGAAAGCAGCGCGCGGCTCATCGCTCCCGCCGCACACTCACGGCGACGTCGTCGAAGTTCAGCGGGATCGGCGCGGACGGCTTGTGCACCGTCACCTCGACGGCGGTCAGCCGCTCGTCGCGCAGCACCTCGTCGGCGATCTTCCCGGCGACGCTCTCGATGAGGTCGTACGGCTCGCCCGCCACGATCCCGGCGGCGAGCTCCGCCAGTTCGCCATAGTGCAGCGTCTTGGTCAGGTCGTCGGACGCGGCGGCCGGACCGAGGTCCAGCCACACCACGATGTCGACGACGAACTCCTGCCCGTCGCGCTTCTCGTGGTCGAAGACCCCGTGCCTGCCGAAGACCCTCAAGCCGGTCAACGTGATCCGGTCAGACAACGGGACTCCCCTTCCGCCAAGCCGCCGCGACGGTCACGGCGTCGATACTCGCGCCGACCTCGTGCACCCGGACCCCCCACGCGCCTGCCGCGGCGGCGAGCGCGGACACGGCCGCGGTCGCGTTCTCACGACCGTCCGGCGGGGCGGGTTTTCCGTCCTTTCCGGACAGGAGGCGTCCCAGGAACCGTTTGCGCGAGGCGCCGACGAGAACCGGGAAACCCAGGGACAGGAAGGAATCCAGGCCGTTCAGCAGCGCCCAGTCGTGCTCGGCGTTCTTCGCGAACCCGAGCCCCGGGTCGAGCACGATCGCGCCGGCGTCGACACCGGCGGCGACGGCTTCGTCCACTCGGGACAGCAGTTCGGCGCGCACATCGGCGACGACGTCCTCATAGGACGCCAGCGCGTTCATGTCCTTGCTGTGCCCGCGCCAGTGCATCAGCACATACGGGACACCGGTCTCGGCGGCGACCTTCGCCATGTTCGGATCGGCCAGCCCACCGGACACGTCGTTGATGACGGACGCTCCCGCCTCGACGGCGGCGAGCGCGACCTCGGCCCGCGTGGTGTCCACCGACATCGCGACACCGTCGGCGGCGAGTGAGCGGATCACCGGCATGATCCGGGAATTCTCGGTTTCGGCGTCCACCCGGGACGCTCCCGGCCGCGTCGACTCCCCGCCGACGTCGATCAGGTCCGCGCCGCGCGCCCACATCTCGTGCGCGTGCTCCAGCGCCTGCTCGACGCCGAGGTACCGGCCGCCGTCGGAAAAGGAATCGGGCGTGACGTTGAGGATGCCCATCACGGCGCACCGGCCGGGCCGGGGCAGGGCGGTCATCGGCGGCCCTTGATCAGGTCCAGCGCCTCCGCCCGCGAGGACGCCGAAGACTGCAGCAGCCCGCGCACGGCCGACGTCGTCGTCCGGGCGCCGGGTTTGCGGATGCCTCGCATGGCCATGCAGAGGTGCTCGGCCTCGACCACGACGATCGCACCGCGGGGCGCGAGTTTGCGCATGAGCGCGTCGGCCACCTGTGAGGTCAGGCGCTCCTGGACCTGCGGGCGCTTGGCGTAGAGGTCGACGAGGCGGGCCAGTTTGGACAGGCCGGTGACCTTGCCGTGGCCGTTCGGGATGTAGCCGACGTGGGCGACACCGTGGAAGGGGACCAAATGATGTTCACAGTTGTGCGTCAAGTGCCCGGCGATCAGGAAGGTCGGGTGGGGCTCGCATTTGAAGCTGTACACCGTGTAAGGCTTGGTTCCCGTGGCCTTCACCGGCCGGACGGACTCCACCTCGACGTACTCCGACTCGATGAGATCCGTGGAGTAGTCGTCTTGTGGGAAGCCGTGTCGCCGGAACCAGCCGTCGGCGATGTAGAGGTGAGAAGCGATCCCGCCGCTCTTCGGAGTAAAGCGTGCCCCGATGACCGTGGCCAGATCTTCCAGGAAGGGGATGTTCGCGCTGACGATGGTGCGGCCCGCGATCTTCTTGTGCCGGAAGCCGTCCCCGTCCACATACCCGTCGAGAAATCCGTTGAACGTGCTCAAGTCGTTGAGCACGACCATCGGGAACCGCTGCCGCTGGTGGTGCGCGTCGCCGCCGACATACTGGCGCATCAGATCCGCCAGGAACGACGAGACGACTCGCACCCGGAATCCCGGCACATCACGTCCTAGGTAACCCGACGGTCGTGTGACCGGTTCGAGCTTCGCCTCGATTCCGAAGGCACTGTAAAGCGACTCGGCGTACTTCTTCGCGAAGTCTCGGTCGTTCACCACTAGCGAGACATAGCGCTCAGCGACAGTCCCATCCGAACAGACGGTGCCGATCACATAGCCGAAGTCGTACCCGAACACCGGCTTCCACCGATCCCGGCTGAGCTTGCGCGCGTGAGTCCACTCGATGAACGAGCCTTCGACGTCCTTGGCTTCCATCCATCCCTTCGGCGTCGCCAAAGGATGGTCGGGTGTGACCTTGAAGCTTCCGCCTGAGGTCTTGACCTCCACCAGGTCGCGAGTCTGATGCGAGCTGATCTCGGTCACCGTGGTCTCTTCGACCTGGCCGCCTGCGAGAGTCCACAGCTTGTCGCCGACTTCGACCTCGGCGGCCTGTTTACGGCCACCGACAGCGTTCACTGTCTGCTTGCTGGGCACGCAAGTTGAAAACATCGGGATGTCCGTCACGAGGACGAGTTCTTCATGCGCCTCGTCGAACGTGCGGTCCAGGACGTGGTCCGGCTCGGTGTAGAGACCGGCGAACATTTCCCGGTAAGCGCGAGCGACCCGGGCCGGGGTCTCCAAGAGACCGTCCCGGTCCGGGTCCTCACCACAGGCGAGCAGGAGTTCGCGTACGGCTTTCTCGGCCCGATCCTGGTCGAAGACCGGGCCTTGGCCGTTACCGCTTGGTGTCGTCCTGTCCGTCGTCACGCCGTTGCTGTCCTTCGTCCTGCTGACCGCCGGGCTGGTCAGGGAACCAGCCTTCACGCGGGCGGTCTTCGGCGGGACGCCAGGGCTGGTTCGGCTGGCCGCCCGGCTGGGTCGCCGGGGTCCATCCGGGAGGAGCCCCGTAGTTCGGCGGGCCGCCGACGGGACCGCCCTGGTAACCACCTGCCGGACCGCCCGGCTGCTGCCCACCATATGCCTGGGGCCAGTGGCCGGTGCCGTTCGGCCCACCGTTCGGGCGGCCCCCGTTGGGGTAGGCGCCCGGCTGCGGCGGAGCGTACGGGTTCGCGTTCGGGTCCGGCGGCGGGACCGGGGCACCGTACGGCGGGCCACCGGGAAGGTCGCCACCGCCCTGCGCGGTACCGACCGGGGTCGGCGCCGGCTGGAGCACCGGCTGCTCCTTCTTCTCCTCCGGCGGCGGCCACGGCTCGCCGCGCTCCATCGCCAGCTCGCCGGGGGTCTTGATCGGCGGCTTGTCGGACGGCTTGCGGTCGCCGAACTCGTTGAAGATGGTGATGTGCGGGCGCTTCTCGACGGTCGCGAAGATCCGCTCGAGATCCTTACGGGTCAGCGTCTCCTTCTCGAGGAGCTCGATGACCAGCTCGTCCAGCACGTCACGGTAGGTGCTCAGCACGTGCCACGCCTCGGTGTGCGCGGTCTCGATGAGCTTGCGCACCTCCTCGTCGATCTCGTGCGCGACTTCCAGCGAGTAGTCCGCCTGGCGGCCCGCCGAGCGGCCGAGGAACGGATCGCCCTGCTCCTGGCCGTACTTGACCGCGCCGAGCCGGGCGCTCATGCCGTATTCGGTGACCATCGCGCGGGCGATCTTGGTCGCCTGCTCGATGTCGGAGGAGGCACCGGTGGTGGGCTCGTGGAAGACGAGCTCCTCCGCCGTGCGGCCACCCATCGCGAAGACCAGGCGGCCGATCATCTCCGAACGGGTCATCAACTCCTTGTCGTCCTCCGGGACGAGCAGGGCGTGACCGCCGGTGCGCCCGCGCGGCAGGATCGTCAGCTTGTAGACCGGCTCGATGTCCGGCATCGCCCACGCGGCCAGCGCGTGCCCGCCCTCGTGGTAGGCCGTGATCTTCTTCTCCTTCTCGGAGATGATCCGGCTCTTGCGGGCGGGGCCGCCGACGACGCGGTCGACGGACTCCTCCAGGGCGGCGTCGGTGATGACGTGCCCGTTCTGGCGGGCGGTGAGCAGCGCGGCCTCGTTGAGCACGTTCGCCAGGTCGGCGCCGGACATGCCGACGGTCCGCTTGGCGAGGCTGCTCAGGTCGGTGCCCTGCGCGATCGGCTTGCCCTTGGCGTGCACCTCGAGGATCGCCTTGCGGCCGCGCATGTCCGGTGCGGACACCGGGATCTGGCGGTCGAACCGGCCGGGACGCAGGAGCGCCGGGTCGAGGATGTCGGGACGGTTGGTCGCGGCGATCAGGATGATGCCGCCGCGCGCGTCGAAGCCGTCCATCTCGACGAGGAGCTGGTTCAGCGTCTGCTCGCGTTCGTCGTGGCCGCCGCCGAGGCCGGCGCCGCGCTGGCGGCCGACCGCGTCGATCTCGTCGACGAAGATGATGCAGGGCGCGTTCTGCTTGGCCTGCTCGAACAGGTCGCGGACTCGCGAGGCACCGACACCGACGAACATCTCGACGAAGTCGGAACCGGAGATCGTGTAGAACGGCACGCCCGCCTCGCCGGCGACGGCTCGCGCGAGCAGCGTCTTACCGGTGCCGGGCGGCCCGTAGAGCAGGACGCCCTTGGGGATCTTCGCGCCGAGCGCCTGATAGCGCGCCGGGTTCTGCAGGAAGTCCTTGATCTCGTACAGCTCTTCGACGGCCTCGTCGGCGCCCGCGACGTCCCCGAAGGTCGTCTTGGGCATGTCCTTGTTGAGCTGCTTGGCCTTCGACTTGCCGAAGTTGAGGACGCGGTTCCCGCCGCCCTGGGCGTTGTTCATCATCCACATCAGCAGGCCCAGCACCAGCGCCAGCGGAATGGCGAAGATCAGGATCTGGGTGAGGACGTTCTGCTGGGTGACCTTGGTGGTGAACTTGACCGGGTTGTCACCGCTCTTGAGGCCGATGAGCTGGCCGTAGATGGTGCCCGCGACGTTCGCCGGGTACTGCGCGATGATCTGGTCGACCTGCTGGCCGTCGACCTCGATCTTCTTGTTCAGCAGCAGCTTGACCTGCTGCTCCTTGTCCTCTTGCGAGGCTTCCTTGACGTTGTTCGCGGTGATCTGCTGGTTCGCGACCGAGATCGGCACCTGGGTGTAGCCACGATCACTGTCGAAGATCGTGTTGTATGCGAGAAACGCCAGTACCGCCGCGAGAATCCAGAGCACTGGGTTCCTGAGCACGCTCTTCCGGTTCATACGACTCGGCCCTGGTGGCCTCGACCCTTCCTGGTTGGGCGGCTTCCTGTGATACCCGCCATCACGATCTTGACGACCCATGGTGCTCCGACACCCGCCCCTCAGGATACCGCCCGCCTGGACGGACGAGGGTGGTGAGCCTCTCGGACGTCAACGGCGGACGCCGCGCGAGGGTTCCCGGAGCGCGACCCTAGCGTGTGTCGACCGCCACACCGGCGGCCATTTCGCCCAGGCGCATGCGGAGTGTCTTGACGTCGGCGGGTGAGACGGTGACCCACTCGCGACCGTCCGGACCGGCCTGTGACGTGCTGAGGTAGCGGCCGCTGGAGGTGTCGAACCAGCCGAGGACCCGGGAGCGCTGCTTGGCGCCCACGTGGGACCGGCTGTTCGCGGCGAGCTGACCGCCGCGCAGCCGCGGCTGGCCGGTGAGCTTGCCGAACGCCTCGCGCGGATCCGCGGTGATGCGTTCACTGAGCGAGACGCGGGACTTCTCCTTGCGGCGGGTCTTCGCCGCTTCGGGCTCCTCGGCCTGCTTCGTCGGGTTGACGGCGCCGCGGATCGGCTCGGTGCGGCGGGCATCGTCGATCGGCAGCGTGATGGAGGCCTCCGAACCGCGCTGCCCCGGGGGCAGCAGGTCGACGACCGCTGTCGGGAGCCCGTCGGCGGGCGCTTCGCGCAGCCAGATCCCGGACTGGTCCTGGATGGCGATCACCCCGTCGCGGCCGTCGGTGGCGCCGAGCACGGCGATCGTCGGGGCCTGGAATTCGGGGATGTGCAGCGCGTCGATGGTCAGTGAGCCGCGGGCGAGGAGATATAGCCAGTCCTCGATGCGCCGCTCGAGCCGTCCCCTGCCATCGCGGAGGCCGCGGGCCTGGAGTTCGCCGTCGACGCGCTGGCGCAGCGCCCGGCGTTCGAGCTCTGTCGCGCCGTGCGAACGCACGCGCAGCGGATACGGCAGGTCACCGAGCTCGGCGGACTCCCAGAGGAAGTCGAACGCCAGCGGCGTGAAGTGTTCCTGGTGCATTGGTTCGTGCCCTCCCGGCACCTTGGCTTCTGGACCTCGGGACGCCCAGAGGGTTCACGATAGCGAAGGGGTACGACAGTCGTCGGCCGGATGCGGGAAGTGACACTCGCGGGACGGCAAGGCGACCGAGACGGGTCTCCCCAAGGGCGCCCCGCGCCCGGCGGAGACTTCACCGTCGCGCGCCCTCTTTTGGGCCGAAGGCCCACGGAAATTCGTTGAAGGGGCGCCCTCGCTCTCAACCCGAGTTGGTAGCGGCTCTGCGCCCCTTCGGCGAGTTTCCGTCAGCGCGCGACAGAAGATTCAGCCGCGATCTTCCCCAGCATCTCCGTGAGCCGGTGCCGCAAAGTCGCCGGATCCGCGGGCGCGATGGTGATCCAGTCGCGGCCGTCGGAGCCGCGGGTGGCTTGGGTGAAGTACCGGCCGGACTGCGTGTCGAACCAGCTCAGCACCGAAGACCGGCTCCGCGTGCCGTGCTTGCTGCGCGCGTTGGCGCCGAACTGCCCACCGCGAAGCCGCGGCTGCGCCTGGAGCCGCGAAAGGGCTTTGCGGTCCTCGTCGGACGTCGCCGAGCCGTCGACCTGCGGCTGGCGGCGCTGCAGGAAGTCCGCGCCCGAAGCGCCGACGAGACCGTCCAGCGGGAGGGTGATCGACTTCTCCGTGCCGCGCGAACCCGGCGGCAGGAGGGAGACGATCGCGCTCGCGAGGCCGTCCGGGGCGATCGGATGGAAGTGGAAACCGCGCTGGTCCTGCACCGTCAGGAGGCCTTGGCCGCCGAGCAGCGACGCGACCGCGAGCAGCGGTTCGGTGTTGGGGTTGTTGAGCTGGACGCAGTCCAGGCTCAAATCAGGCAGCGCGAGAACGCCGAAATAGTCCTCGATGTGGGGTTCGGGACGCCCGCGCTCGTCGGCGAGACGGCGCTGGTTCAGCGACTGGAGCGTCTGCGTCCGCAGCGCGCCGCGCTCGTCCATGGTCGCCCCGTGCGAACGGAGCCGCAGCGGGTACGGCAGCTCGCCGGCGTTCGCGCTCTCCCACAGGAAGTCCAGCTCGACCGCGGTGAGCAGTTCACCGTTCGCCATCTTCCGCCCCTAGTGTCTATTGGTGAACCCGCGTCCGCGATCGGCGTCGGCAGGACGCCGCCTGGTCATCTGCCTCACGACCGCGGGCAGGGCGTCCTGCCACCGCGATAGCGGGGCCTTCGGCCGGGGCGGGTTCACGCGTTGTCGCCTTTTCGGCGTCCGACTTCAGCTCCGCCGACAGGCTCGCACAAGTCAGCGGGCGCGCGGCCGGTGATCGGCCGCGCGCCCGGTGAAAACAGCTCTAGCGATCGTCGTCTTCGGTCCAGGCACCGATGACCGGCGGCGGGGTCGCCTCGTTGGCGCCGAAGGCGTCGTCCGGGTCCGGCTCGATGAGGAACGACGCGTGCGTGTGCTCCTCTTCCTGCTCGGCCTGCGCACCGTGGGCGCCCATGCCCATGCCGCCCATGCCCTGCATCGGCGGGGTCGGGCCGCCACCGATGGTGCCGCTGGAGGACACGATGCCCTGCTGCGGCACGGCCTGGGACGCGGCGCTCTGCGCGGGCGCGGCGTTGTCCGTCGCCGCGGCGCCGGTGCTGTCGGAGTCCTTGGCACCGGACTTGTTGCCCTGTCCGAGCGCCTTGGCACCGGCGTAGCCGAGGCCGCCGCCGAGACCGGCCGCGGTGAGCGCCTGGCCGAGTCCACTGCCGCCGCTCGCCGCCGGGGCCTGCGGGGCGATCGGGGCACCGGTACCGGACGCGACACCGGCGCCCGGCGCGACACCCGAAGCCGGGAGGTTCCCGGTGGCGGGGTTGTAGCCGGCCTGCGAGAACACGCCCGAATCCGGACCGGCGTGGACGACCGGAGCCGCGCCATTGCCCTGCGGGCCGCCGTAGCCGTGCGTGCCGGCGAAACCCGGGGTGCCGGAGACGGCGCCCGGGTTGAGACCGCCGCCACCGACGTTGCCGACACCGCTGAAGCCGACGTTGGTGTGCGTGGCCGTCGGCTTCATGCCGAGGGAATCGGGGCCGAAGCTCGGCGTCGAGCTGTCGACCTCACTCATTTCCTTGGTGTAGGCCTCGAGGAACCTGGCCTGCTCCGCCCGCACTTCCTTGTCCTGGTCGGCGAGGGGCTTCTGGTCGGTGATCATGCCGACCGGGCCCGCCGCGAGGGCGGCGCCCATCGCGCCTTCAGGGGTGTAGTTGGTCGGCTTCGGCATCAGCTTGACCTTGGTGGCCGCGTCGGCCTGCTTCTGCAGCCTGTCCGCCATCGTGTTCGCGGCCTCGGAGGCCTGCGAACCCGAGTTCGCGATGGCGACCAGCGACCCCTGCGCGGCCGCCGCGCCCTGGCCGATCCAGGCGGAGCCCAGTTCGGAGATCGCGTTGTAGAGGTCGTTCGACGCCTGGCTCAGCTTGGTGCCGTGCGAGGTCCACGACTGGCCGATCGACGTCGCGGTGCTCGGGTCGTTGCCGATGTTGGCCTGGTTCCACAGGTCCTGGCTGCTCGGGGCGCTCTCCCAGTTCGGCGGGTTCGTGATGGCGCGGTCCGCGCCGATGTCGAATCCGTCCGAACGCCCGCGGGCGCTGGAGACGATCCCCGCGGCCTGCGAGTTGTCGCCGAGCTGGACCGGGGTGCCGCTGGTGTTGCTCTCGCCGTAAGAGTCGGCGCTGTGCTTCGGTGGCATGGCTTTCTGACTCCCCCTCAGACGTTCCGGAACGGCTCGGCCGCGGCCTGGTCGATCTCGTGGTAACGGGCCATCGCGGTGACGATGCCGGACTCGGCCGCCTCGTACTGCTGGTAAAGGTTCTGGAGGGCGGCGGTGTACGAGTCACCGCCACCGTCGGCGCGGTTCGCGACCTTCGCGGCGATGGCGTTGCCCACCGGGTTGTTGCCCAGCTTCGGCGCCTGCCCGAGGTCACCGGCACTGTGGAGCAGCGCCTCGACGGCGTCCTTGCCGGTGCGGATCTTGTTCAGTGCGGTCTGGGCCGCGTCCGGGTCGATCCCGACCTGGCCCTGGGCCGCGGCGTTCTTGAACGCGTTCGCGTCCGCCAAGCTGCTGTTCCCCATCTGAGCTCTCTCCGTTTCCCCCGGGCCAGGCCACGACGGATTCGTGGCAAAGGTCTTCGCATAGGTTAACGCACCTGATCGCAGCCTATGACGCGTTCACCACGCTCAGGGTTCCGTATTTCCGCACGAGCGGGCAAGCGGTTCTCAGGACGTGTAGACGTGCGGGTCCAGGGTGCCGATGTAAGGCAGGTCCCGGTAACGCTCCGCGTAGTCCAGGCCGTATCCGACTACGAATTCGTTGGGGATGTCGAACCCGATGTACTTGACCGGTACATCGACCTTGACCGCCTCCGGCTTGCGCAGAAGAGAGACGACCTCGAGCGAGGCCGGGTTGCGGCTCGCGAGGTTCTTCAGCAGCCAGGACAGCGTGAGCCCGGAGTCGACGATGTCCTCGACGATGAGCACGTCGCGGCCTGCGATGTCGCGGTCGAGGTCCTTCAGGATCCGCACCACGCCGGACGACGACGTCGCCGAGCCGTAGGAGGAGACCGCCATGAACTCGAGCTGCGAAGGAAGAGGGAGTGCCCTGGCGAAGTCGGTCATGAACATCACCGCGCCCTTGAGCACGCCGACGAGCAGGAGGTCTCCCTGCCCGGAGCCGGGGCCGTCGGCCGGATAGTCCGCGGCGACCTTGGCGGCCAGCTCGGCGATCTTGTCGTTGATCTGCTGCTCGGTGACGAGCACGGAGGCGATCTCGCCTTCGTACACAGGACGATCCCCTCTAGGTGGTGGACTGGGGTGCTTCGAGGGAGAGCCTGCCATGCGCCCGTGCGGCCACCAAGTCGCCGGGTAGCCAAACGCCCCCCTGACCCCGCCAATTGCCCACCAGCGCGTCGATCGAACGCAGATGGGCGTCGGTGAGTTCACGGACGCCGGAGTCCAGCAGCCACCTGCGGAGGACACGTCGCCGCAGCGCGGGCGGCTCGGTGGCGAGCACCGCGACGTCGAGCCCTTCCTCGGTGAAGGCGCGCAAGTAGACCTCACCCGCGAGTGTGTCCAACGCCTCGGTGTCCTCGCGCAGTTGCGCCGCCGTGCGGGCGAGCGAAGCAGCGACACCGCCTGCCAGCACATCCTCCAGAAGGGGCAGTACTTCCGTTCTCAACCGGACACGGGTGAACCGCGGGTCCTCGTTGTGCGGGTCCTGCCACGGGTCGACGCCGAGCGCCCGGCAGGCCTTCCGGGTGGTGGCGCGCGTGACGCCGAGCAACGGCCGTCCCCACGGCGGATCGTGCGGCCGCATACCGGCCAGCGAACGCGGTCCCGAACCCCGGCCGAGGCCGAGCAGGACGGTTTCGGCCTGGTCGTCGAGGGTGTGACCGAGCAGGACGAGGCCGTGCCCGCTGTCGAGTGCCGAACGCAAGGCGCCGTAACGGGCCCGGCGGGCCGCCGCTTCCGGTCCGCCCGCGCCCTCGACCCGCACCTTCAGGACTTCGGCGCTGTGGACGCCCAGTTCCCGCGCCGTGTCCGCGGCCAGGGCGGCGGTCTCGGCGGAACCGTCCTGGAGACCGTGGTCGACGACGAGCGCCCGCACCTTCAGCCCGGCGCGGGTCCCGGTGAACGCGGCCGCCTCGGCCAGCGCGAGCGAATCCGCGCCGCCGGAGACGGCGACGCACACCTCTTCGAAAGCACCGGCCGACGTGAGGAAGTCCCGCACGGCCGTGCGTACGGCCGCGATCGCCGGATCCGGTCCGCTCACCCGTGCAGGCGCCGCACCCAGGCCGCCGGATCGGTGATCTCGGCGCGGGTCGGCAGCGTGTTCGGCGACGTCCAGACGGCGTTGAAACCGTCCATGCCGACAGCCTCGACGACGTGTTTCGTGAACTTCGCGCCCTGCTCGTACTGGCGCATCTTCGCGTCCACGCCGAGCAGGCTGCGCAGCACGCGGTCGATCAGGCCGCCGCCCTTGCGCCGCGCGGTGAACCGCGAACGGATCAGCTCGACACTCGGCACGACCCGCGGCCCGACGGCGTCCATCACGAAGTCGGCGTGCCCCTCCAGCAGGGTGGAGAGGGCGAGCAGCCGATCGAACACGGCGCGTTCGCTCGGCGACTGGAGGAGTTCGGCGAGACCGGCGCCGCCCGTCTTGCCCTTGCCGATCTGCTTGATGGTGTCCGGCAGGCGGCCGACCAGATCGCTCAGCCCGTCCGCGTCCCGGCCGGCGAGCCCGCCGATCAGGCGCTCGACCTCGTCGGCGAAGTAGTCGCGCAGCCAGGTGACCGCGGTGAACTGCAACCGGTGGGTGCATTCGTGCAGGCAGACCCAGAGCCGGAAATCGTGCCCCGGCACGTCCATCGCCCGCTGGGCGGCGACCACGTTCGGCGCGACGAGCACGAGCTGCCCCTGGCGTTCCGGCCCGCCGAACGGGTCGTACTGGCCGAGGACGCGGGAAGCCAGGAACGCGAGCACCAGACCGGTCTGGACGCCGGCGCCACCGGCCAGCACGGGTGCCAGCGGCCCGCCCTGCGCCTCCGGCAGCGCGCGGCCGGTGAGCGCGTCGAGCCCGGAGGCGGCCGAGCGGACCCAGCCGGGCCTGTCGACGACTTCGGCGGGCAGCAGCGGCAGGTCGAAGCCTAGTCCGGTCAGCTCGCGGACGTGGCCCTCCGCCTCGATGGTCAGGTCGCGTAGCTCGGCGACGGCTTCGTCGGCCTCTTCGCGGTCGACGACCGGACCGCCGCGCACCAGGAGCGCGCCCGTCGAGGCGGCCAGGGACCAGTCGACCATCGAACGCGTCTTGGTCGGCGTTTCCTCAGTCACTCTTATGACGCTACCCGCTGGAAGGCCGAATTCCGCCCTGACTTCCTCACGCTCCGATTCCGGTCGCTCACCGGAATCACCGGCAGCCGCATTTGTGCAGGGTCGCCGCGACGACGTCGAGCGCGGCCCGGCCCTTGTTCTGGTCCGAACCGGACGACATCAGCGCGAACACCAGCATCCGGCCGTCGGTGTCCAGCACCACGCCCGCCAGGGTGTTCACGCCGGACAGCGTCCCGGTCTTGCCGCGCACCCAGCCGCGGCCCGCCGCCGAAGCCGGGTCGCCGTAGCGCTTCTCCAGCGTCCCGCTGCCGCCCGCGACGGGAAGACCGGCCAGCAGCGGCCGCAGTTTCGCCGTCCTCGGGTCCTTGCCGTCCGGCGCCGCCGCGACCGCGAGGATCTCGCTGAGCACCTTGGCCGGGATCTTGTTCTGGTCGGACAGCCCGCTGCCGTCGTTGATCTGGACGCCGGTCAGGTCGAACCCGGCTTCCTTGAGCACGTTCATCGTCGCGGTCGCGCCGCCGGTGAACGATGCTTCGCCGCCCTTCGCGAGCGCGATCTGGCGGGCGAGGACGTCGGCCATCAGGTTGTCCGAAAGCTGCAGCAGCGAGTTGGCGAACTCGGTGAGCGGCTGCGACTTGACCTCGCCGAGCACCTTCGCGTCCTTCGGCGCCGTCGTCGTGCCGCCGGCCTGGGCTTCGAGCTTCCCCGCGATCTTCTGGGTCAGCGCGGCGGCCGGGTTCGCGACGCGGGGCGCGTGGTCGTTCTTCGGGTCGTTGCGGCCGCCGTCGGCCATCACGGGGAGGACCGGCGCCATGTAGGTGTTCCCGGCGGCGGTGTCCTCCGGGTCCCAGCCCTTCGCGGACGTCGGGCCCTTGAACACGCTGATGTCCAGCTGGACCTTGGTGATCTTGCCGCCGCTCGCCTTCTTGACCTGGGCGACGAGGTCGTCGACGTGGGCGGCTCCCGGGTACAGCGGCGAGTCGGTGCCCAGCGGCAGCGAGGTCAGCGAGGGATCGCCGCCCGCGACGAGGATGGCCGTGGACGGGTCGGCGCCCTGGACGACCTTCGTGGAGATCTGCGTCCCGTGGTCCATCGACAGCAACGCGGCCGCGACGACGAGGATCTTCGTGGTCGACGCCGGGGTCAGCGGGGTGCCGGAGTTCTTGTCCCAGAGCACGTCGCCGGTCGACGCGTCCACCACGGTGCCGGTGAGCGTGCCGAGGTCCGGGGCGCCGGCGGGGCCGGACAGGGCGGCCGCGAGACCTTCCTTCGTCGGCGCGACACCGTTGATGTCCGGCCCGTGCAGGACCCGGGTGACCCCGGCGGGTTTGGGGATGTCGCCCTTCGGCGCGTTCGGCGCCCAGGGCAGGCCGAGCCGGTTCGACACCTTCGGCATCGCGGCGGCGCCGCCCATCCCGGCCAGCAGCAGGACGACGACCAGGGTCGTGATCAGCAGAGCCTTGCGTTTGCGCTTCGGCTTCGGCGCGGGTGCCGCCTCGGTCTCGGCGGACGGGGGCTTCTGGGAAGGCGGCTCGGGCCGCTGGATGCCGACGGTGGCCTCGGAGTCGAAGCGCTCTTCGGCGGGCTCGATGCGGACCGGGCGCGCGTGCATGGTCGCGGACGGGACCGGCGCGGGCGGCGGCGGCTCGATCCGGCTCTGCTCGGGACGGCGAGGCGGCTGGGGCTCCTGGAGCGGGGGTTCCGGCTGCTGGGGTTCCTGGAGCGAGGGCTCCGGCCGCGGCTCGGGTCTCGCCAGCTCGTGATCACGCGTGGGCGTCGCGGCGCCCCGGTCGAACTGATCCCAGTCCGGTTTGTCTGTTTGCTGCGGCCGGACAGGCTGGACGAAGACGGTTTTCGGCGCCTCGGGCTCCGGCTCGACCGGAGTCACCGGCTCGAAGGCGGACCACTTCGGTGTGGGGGTCTCCGGGACGTCCGGCTCTTCCTCGACTTCGACGACCGGCTGGAACCAGGAATCACTTTCGGGTGTGACCTTCGGCACTGCCAGCTCTTCGGTCTTGCCGTTCGCCAGCCCCGACATGGGCAGCCAGACGGTGGCCTCGCTCTGCCCCTTCGTGCCCTTGGGCTCGACGGATGAGGTGTCCTTGTCGTCCGACGGCCAGCTCGGGACATCGTTTTCCGGCACGTAACGCTCCTTCATCCACCGTCCGGGGAAGGGGCCAAGCTCACATACGACCACATCGATGCGACCGCCCGAGCCCCCGTGGTCCACACTAGTGAAGACAAGACGATGATTTCGGTGAGCCGTCCGCGAGGCGGGGCGTACCAAAGACGAGAGCAGCGAGGCCGGCGTGGAATTCGACGTCACTATCGAAATCCCCAAGGGGGAGCGCAACAAGTACGAGGTGGACCACAAGACCGGTCGGATCAAACTCGACCGGACCTTGTTCACGGCCACCCAGTACCCCGCCGACTACGGGTTCATCGACGACACCCTCGGCCAGGACGGCGACCCGCTCGACGTGCTGGTGCTCGTCCAGGAACCGACCTTCCCGGGCTGCCTGATCCGCTGCCGCGCGATCGGCATGTTCCGGATGACCGACGAGAAGGGCCCGGACGACAAGGTCCTCGCGGTCCCGACGAACGACCCGCGCCTCGAGCACCTGCGGGACATCCACCACCTGAACGAGTTCCACAAGCTCGAGATCCAGCACTTCTTCGAGGTGTACAAGGATCTGGAGCCGGGCAAGAGCGTCGAGGGTTCGACCTGGGTCGGGCGTACCGACGCCGAGGCCGAGATCAAGCGTTCGTACGAGCGTGAGACCGACCGGCTGGCCAAAGAGGCCGTCGACGGTCCGTCGCACTAGTACTCAGAGCTGAAGGGGCCCTTCACCGCGTGTCGTGCGGTGAAGGGCCCCTTCGCTGCGTCTTATGCGGGTATGGCGTCCTTCAGCCCCCGCCGTACCGCTACGCCGAGTAACCCGGGATCGGGAACGGCGCCAGGAACTCGCGGATCTCGGCGGCGATGGTGTCCAAAGCGGACTGTTCCTCGCCCGCCGCCGCGGCGATCGTGCGGTCGATCCACTCCGCCACCTTGACCTGGTGCTCCGGCTTGAGCCCGCGGGTGGTGATCGCGGAGGTGCCGAGCCGGATGCCGGACGGGTCGAACGGCTTGCGCGGGTCGAACGGCACGGTGTTGTAGTTCAGCTCGATGCCGGCGCGGTCCAGCGCCTGCGCGGCGGGCTTGCCCGGCACGTTCTTGTTCGTCAGGTCGATCAGCAGCAGGTGGTTGTCGGTGCCGCCGGACACGAGGTCGTAGCCGCGTTCGACCAGCGCCTCCGCCAGCGCCCGCGCGTTGGCGACGATCGTGTGCGCGTACTCGGCGAACTCCGGCTTCTGCGCCTCGCCCAGCGCGACGGCGATCGCGGCGGTCGTGTGGTTGTGCGGACCGCCCTGCAAGCCGGGGAACACCGCCTTGTCGACGGCCTTCGCGTGGTCGGCGTCGGAGAGGATCATCGCGCCGCGCGGGCCGCGCAGGGTCTTGTGCGTGGTCGTGGTGATGACTTGCGCGTGCCCGACCGGCGACGGGTGCGCGCCGCCGGCGACCAGTCCGGCGATGTGCGCGATGTCGGCGACCAGGACGGCGTCGACCTCGCGGGCGATCTCGGCGAACGCCGGGAAGTCGATGGTGCGCGGGATCGCGGTGCCGCCCGCGAAGATCAGCTTCGGCCGGTGCTTCAGCGCGAGTTCGCGGACCTGGTCGAGGTCGACACGGCCGGTCTCCTTGCGGACGCCGTAGCGGACCGGGGTGAACCACTTGCCGGTCGCGGACACGCTCCAGCCGTGCGTGAGGTGACCGCCGTCCGGCAGCGCCATGCCGAGGACGGTGTCCCCCGGCTGCGCGAACGCCAGGTACACCGCGAGGTTCGCCGGGGAACCGGAGTACGGCTGGACGTTGGCGTGGTCGGCGCCGAAGACGGCCTTCGCGCGCTCGATGGCGAGGTTCTCGACCTGGTCGATGAGCTGCTGGCCCTCGTAGTACCGCTTCCCGGAGTAGCCCTCGGAGTACTTGTTGGTGAGGACGGTTCCAGTCGCTTCCAGGACGGCCTGGGAAACGTAGTTCTCGGACGCGATCAAGCGGATCTTGTCGTGCTGGCGCTTCGCCTCGTCCTCGACGAGCCCCGCGATCCGCGGATCGGCGGCGGCGAGCGCGGAAAGTGCTGGCTGGTGTGTCATGGCGTACTCCGGCTCAGGAGTGGCCTTCACCCAGGCGCGCGGTGCCGGCCCGAATTCGCTTCCCGGTGGTGCTCCACCTCAAATGCGCCAGTCGCTGGTGCCCTCAGAGCCTAGTGCACCCCGCCGGGGCGGAATCCGGCATGCGGACGATGTCCGGCACACCAACGGCGGCTGCACCCGGCCGTCCGATCGCAGAACGCCTCCGCGCAGACGGCACAGCGTTTGATCCGCCGCCAGCCACCGAACGCGACCAGTTCCGCCAGCCCGGAGGCGCCCGCGACCAGGTCGCCGCAGCCCGGCCACGACGTCACCTGCACCAGGCGCCAGCCGTTTCCGGCCTCGGCCAACCGCGGCGCGGCGCCGGTCCCGGCGAGGATCCGGTTGAGCCGGTCGGCGGCGGCGCGTTCGCCGGGCAGCGCCGAAACGACTCCGGCGAGCCAAGGATTCCCTTGGGCCAGCAGCCTTTCCGCGATTTCGAGAGCCGGGTCGAGGTCGCGGAAAGGCGGGACGATCGTGTGCTTGCGCGTCACGGTTCTTCGATCGCGACGCCCATCGAGCGAGCGGTGCCCGCGATCGTGCGCATGGCCGCTTCGACGTCGCCGGTGTTGAGGTCCGGCAGTTTCCGCTCGGCGATCCCGCGCAGCTGTTCCCGGGTCAGCTTCCCGGCGACCTCATGCCCTGGACGGCCTGATCCCTTGCCGCCCAAGGCTTTCTTGATGAGGAACGACGCCGGCGGAGTCTTCAGCCGAAGTTCGAAGGACCGGTCCTCGAACACCGACACCACCACCGGCACGATGTCGCCCCGCTGCGCCGCCGTCGCCGCGTCGTAGGCCTTCTTGACCTCGACGAGGTTCACGCCGGTCTGCCCGAGCGTCTTCCCGAGGTCGACCACCGGCGCGTCGCCGGCGGTCAACTCGAGCGTCGCCTGGTGCGTTTTCTTCTTCGACTTCGGTGCCATGCGCCCGAAGCTAGGGTCTCCAGCTACTGGAGAGTCAATCGATCGGCTTCACGCTTTCCGCGTGCCTTCGCGCCAGCTCCTGGTAGATCACCGCGTTGTGCTCGACCCAGCCGCGGGCGGTGCCGTCGAGCGGGACGTGCTTCTTCGCCGGGCTGCCCATCGCGACCGTCTCCGGCGGGATGACCATGCCGGGCGTCACCGTGGCACCGGCCGCGACCAGGGCCTTCGCGCCGATCTGGGCCTTGTCGAGCACGGTCGAGCCGTTCCCGATGAGCGCCTGCTCGCCGATCGTGCAGTCGTGCACGAGGCACTGATGCCCGACGGTGACGTTCTTGCCGACCTCGGTCACGCCGCCGTTGACGTGGATGACCGAGTTGTCCTGGATGTTGGCGCCCTCGCGGATGAGGATCTTCCCGAAGTCGGCGCGCAGCACGGCGCCGTACCAGACGGAAGCGCCCTTTTCGACGACGACGTCGCCGATCAGGGTGGCGGTGGGGGCGATCCACGCTTCGGGATCCACCTGGGGGCGGTGCCCCTCGAATTCGAACATCGGCATGCCTCGCACCCTATGCGCGGGGGCTGAAGGGGACCATGCCCACATAGGACGAGACGAAGGGGCCCTTCACCGCATGACATGCGGCGAAGGGCCCCTTCAGCCCACGGTAGGGGTCAGCCGATGGCGGTGTTCAGCAGGAGGTCCACGGCCTTGTCGTTACGCGTGGTCTCCCGGACGATCACCTCGTCGGGCGGGTAGAAGCCGGGGTTCGAACCCCGCGGGTACATCTCGAAGGTGAAGCTCAAGATCTTGTGGGTGCCCCACATCCAGTCGTCGATCGTCCCGTCCGTGATGTACAGGTCGCTCGACTGCTGCGGCGTGTAGCCGTTGGTCGCCGCCAGCTGCCTGCCCAGCGTCTGGAAACGCTGCGCCTCGGCCGCCGTCATCCCCGGCGCGGTGTCGTTGTACGTGAAGCCGAACGGCCACAGGACGAGCTCCGAATAGGTGTGGAAGTCGATGCTCGCCTTGATCTGCTGGACGCCGCCGATCTTGCGCGAGTTGACGAAGTTGGACACGGCCTTGGTCTCCGGCGCGGAGAACGCCGAGGGACCGCGGTAGGTCTCACTGCTCGTCGAGCCCGAGGAACCGCCGCAGCAGCCCCAGTTGTAGCCCCAGTTGCGGTTGGGGTCGGTGCCGTTGCCCTGGCGGTTCTTGCGCCAGTACTTGTAGCTGCCGCCGGAGATGTCGTACTCCGAGCCGTCCGGGTTGACGTTCGGGATCACGTAGATCTCGGTGCTGTCGACGAACCGCTTGATCGCCGGGTCGGAGGCGTAGCCCTGGGTGAACCGGTTCACGATCCGCAGGCACATCTCGGTGGTGAGGTGCTCGCGCGCGTGCTGGTTGCAGGTGAAGAGGACTTCGGGCTCGTTCTCGTCGGTGCCGACGTTGTCGCTGATCTTGAGCATGTTCAGCGCGCGGCCCTGGTAGGAGTTGCCGACGCTGCTCAGCTTCGCGATCGAACCGTAGTTCGCCTGCGCGTTGCGCAGTTCCGTCGTGACCTCGGTGTAGTTGTGGTACCCGGAGTCCGACGGCGGGAAGTCGTTGATCGCGTTCGTGCCGACCTTCTCGGACCTGTCGACGACTCCACGCTGCTCGACGCGGAAGCCGAGCGAGCGGACCTTCGCCGCGTCGCGCGCCTCACCGATGAACGTGGTCGTGCCGCCGGCGGAGCCGAGGACGTCGACGCCCAGCCGGGAGATCTGGGTGCGCTGCTGTGAGGTGCCGGTGCCGAAGACCTCGTAGATCTGGACCTGCGCGTCTTCGGCCTGCTGGTCGGCGGTCGCCGGACTCGCGGCGACCGGGATGGTGAACGCCGCGACGGCCGCGATCGCCACGGCCATGCACCGTCTTATGCGCATCGTCGTCTCCTAGCTCTGGGGCAGGGAAGGGGAACCCCACCATGGCCGGAGCCGGGAAACCGAACAATCCGTAACGGTACGGATCTAATGCGTATTTCTAGCCGTAGTTCGCGAAGCAGAGCGCTTCGATGTCGCCGCGCAGTGCGGCGAACGGCCGCCGCCGGACGCGCTGCTGGACGATCGCGCCGAGCAGGTAGGACAGCAGGGCCCTGGCCCGCGCGCGGGGGTCTTCCACGTCGAGCGGGGCGAGCAGCTCCGCGAGCAGTTCGGTGATCGACGTCAGCATGACGTCGATGGCCTGCGGGTGCTGCGCGCGGCCCGCGGCGATCCAGTACTCGAACCAGAGGAAGGCCGCGTTCGGGCGGCCGGAGAACTCGGCGAGGAAGGCCTCCAGCGCCGCGAACAGCCGCTCGTCCGGGTGATCGTGTTTCTCCGAGATTTTGCGCAAATCGGCGGTGAACGTTGTGATGTGCGCCGCCATCGCGCGGTCGATCAGGACGTCGATGTCGGCGAAGTAGTAATGAATCGCACTCTTCGTGAGCGGCCCGGCGTCCGCGATCGCGCGCACGGTGCAGCCCGCCAGCCCGTCCCTGGCGAGCACGACACGCGCCGCTTCGACGATCTGCTCCTGTTTTTGCAGCTGATTGGGGGAGAGCCGCGCGCTGCGGCCGGGAACGGCGGTCACGAAGTTCCTTACACCAAGTAGTCAGGACGGGAGCCCTGAAGCTTAGGGCAACCGTCCCGGCCGATCACAGCGGGTGAAAAATCTAGGTGGCTAGCGATCGATCCGTAGCGGACAATGCGCGGCATGGTGACCTCAGGGGACAACGGGTTCAGCCCGGCCGCGCGGCGGCAGCTGGAGAAGGAACTCGCCGATCTGCGAGCGCAGCGCGATGCGATGGCGCCGAGGATCGGCGAACAGGAACGGACCGGCGACGCGGCCGATCAGGCCGAGGTGCTCGACCGCGCGGAGGCCGCCGCCTACCTCGAGCGGCGCATCGCCGACGTCGCGGCGAAACTGGAGCACGGCGGGCGCGACAGCAAGGGCCTGCTCCCCGACGGCACCACCGTCACCATCAGGTACGCCGACGGCGACGAAGAGGAACTCCACATCGTCACGATCCCGGGCGAGGACTCCGACGCCTTCACGGTCACCTCGGACAGTCCCCTCGGCCTCGCGCTCGTCGGCGCCAAGGAGGGCGACGAGATCACGTACCGGACGCCGCGCGGCGAGACCAGCGCCACCGTCGTCACCTTGAAGCCGCCTGCCTGACCTGTTTCGCGCCTGACATCCCCCGCCGGAATGTCATGAAAGGGTCGTTCAGGACACTTTTCGTCCTGAACGACCCTTTCATGACACCTGGCGGGGGATGTCACGTACCAGGACGGCAGAGGACCGGGTTCACCAGTTCGGCGCACGGCCGGTGCCCGTGGGACCTGACGACGTCCTTGCCGACCTGATTGGTCAGGTACCGCAGGAAGCTCGCGACGAGCGAGTCGGCCTTCGGCTCGCCGAACGTGTACGCGTACTCGGTCTCCCAGAACGGGTACGCCGCGTGGATCGCGCCCTCCAGGGTCGCCTGGTGGCCGTCGATCCGGACCGGCAGCACGTCCTCGCGTTTCGTGGCGGCGCCGAGTTCGCTGTAGCCCAGCGCCCCCGGCACGCGCGATAAAGCGTCGAGGACGTCGTTCGTGGACGGCTTCGCGCAGCGCACCACGCCCGGCTGGGCGCCCGGCGCCTGTTTGAGGCAGTCGTCGGAGTTGTCACCGGGTTCCCGTTTGCCCGCCAGGATCCGGCCCTCGAACGTCCGTCGCGTCCCGGAGTCGGAATGCCGGTCGACGAGCCGGACCGGCTGGTCCTTGCCGCCGATCTCCTTCCAGTTCGCGATCTTGCCGTCGTAGACGTCGCGGATCTGCGCGAGCGAGAGATCCTGCACGCCCGCTTCGGAGTTGACCACGAGCGTGAACAACGAGAACGCGACCGGACGCGGCAGCAGCTGCGGGAAGCCCTCGCCCTTGGCACCGTCGGAGAACGCCAGCACGCTGTCGTTCCCGGCCCGGTTCAGACTGCCGAGGCCCTCCGCGCTCCCCCGGCTGTCGAAGGTGAACGACGCGCCCGGGCACGTCTTCGTGTACGAAGCCGCCGCCTCCTTCAGCACCGGCGCGAAAGCCGTCGATCCGGTGATCGTCAGCTTCCCGGACGCGCAGTCCAGCGGCGGCGGCTTGTCGTCGAAGACCAGTGAGCGGGTCAGCTGGAAGATGCTGACCACGACGAGGAACAGGATCAGCGCCATCACCGAGGTCGTCGGCCCGGTGCGGCTCTTGGTCTCGCGGAGGCTGCCGCCCTTGATCTCGCCGATGACCTGAGGATCGTCGAAGTCGTCCGGCGTGCCGTTGGGGATCCGGTCGAGGACGGCGAGGATCTTGTAGTGCGCGCCGCGGTTCAGCGGCACCCTCGGCAGGTCGATCACCCCGGCGGGCCGTTCGGGATTCTCGTCCCGCGCGCCGAACCCGGAGTCGTCGCCGAAACATTCGTGCAGATGCGGCGAGCTGAGCTCGGTCACCACCATCCCCGCCACCGTGCGGCCGGGGAACTTCACGCGGATACCGACGCTGTCGTTCTCGTTGACCGCGTAATCGTCGGTGTCGATGTCGGTGGTGCCGCTGTTTTCGATGCGCAGCAACACGAACGACGGGTCGACGAGCCGCTCGCCGTTCTCGTGCTGCAACTGCGCGAGCGCGTCGGCGGTCGGTGCGAACCCGCGCCCGGACGCGGTCGGGGTGTCCATCTGCACGCGGTAGCCGAGCCGTTTCCGGCCGACGAGCACGAACTCCCACAAGAACGCGACGGCCGGGACGGCGATCCCGACCACCGCAAGCAGGACGTCCCAGGGAAAGCCTTCCAAGACCAGCCTCCAGGTTCGGGGAATCGAACCTAAGGCTCATCGCGGCCCGGGACGGCGGACTTCAGCCAGTGTTCATCGGGCGTCCGCGAAGGCGTAGTCGTCGAGGTCGAAGAACCGGCTCGTCACCATCGTTTCCAGCGTCGGCGACGCCCGGAAGGGCACATCCCCGTTGACGTCGAAGTAGTAGCTGTTGGCCAGCGAGCAGCTGTCCTGGAAGAACACCTGGTGCTTGCGCCGGTCCAGCATGCTCCGGAAGTACCGGTCGTTGGCCTCGTTCGTGACCTCCACCCGGGTCGCGCCGGTCTTGCGCGCGTTGCGCAGGCAGCGGACGATGTGCGCGGTCTGCGTCTCGATCAGGTTGAAGTACGAGGAACCGTTGTAGCCGTAGGGCCCGAGAATGGTGAAGAGGTTCGGGAAACCGGGGACGCTGACGCCCTGGTAGGCCTGGAACCGGTTCTCCTCCCAGAACTTCTCCAGATCGACGCCGTCGGCGCCGCGGACGGTGAACGCGGGCATGTTGCCCTTCTCGAACACCTTGAACCCGGTCGCGAGTACCAGGACGTCGACCGGATGCTCCGTGCCGTCAGCGGTGCGCACGCCGGATTCGGTGATCGTGTCGATGCCCGTGGTCTCCAAAACGACGTTTTCGCGGTTGAACGTCTGGAGGTACTCGTTGGAGAAACTCGGCCGTTTGCAACCAAGGGCATAGCGGGGCGTGAGCTTTTCGCGGGTTTCGGGATCTTTGACCGCGCGGCGCAGATGCGCGTGCCCGATCCGCTCGCCCGCGCCCGCTGTCGGCAGGAGGTTGTGGAAATGCGCGGCCAGCGGGAAAGTCAGTTCGACGAGCGCCTGGCTGGCCAGCCGGGACAGCCTTTTGGCGCCCGGCAGCCGTCGCAGCGCCAGCCGCACCGGGTCCGGCAGGGCGACGTCGGGTTTGGGCAGGCACCAGATCGGGGTGCGCTGGAACACCGTGAGCCGGCCGGCTTCCGGCGCGATGGACGGGATCACCTGCACGGCCGAGGCCCCGGTCCCGACGACGGCGACACGTTTGCCGCGCAGGTCGACGCCGTGGTCCCAGCGCGCGGTGTGCATGACCGTGCCGCGGAAGCCGGCGAGCCCGTCGATGTCCGGCGGCTTCGGCTGGGTGAGCACGCCGGTGGCGCCGACGACGAACCGCGCCGTCATCGACCAGCCGTCGGCGGTTTCGAGGCGCCACAAGTGCTTTTCGTCGTCGAAGGTCGCGGAGACGACCTTGCTCCCGAGGCGGGTGCGGCGGCGGATGTCGTATTTGTCGACGCAGTAGTCGGCGTAGGCCTTCAGCTCGCGGCCGGGCGCGTAGACCCGCGACCAGCCGGAGATCTGCTCGAACGAGAACTGGTAGCTGAACGACGGGATGTCGACGGCGACACCGGGATAGGTGTTCCAGTGCCACGCTCCGCCGACGCCGTCGCCCTCCTCCAGCATGAGGAAGTCGCCGAAACCGGCCTTTTGCAGCAGGATCGCGGCACCGATCCCGGAAAAGCCGCCGCCGATGATCGCGATCTCGTGGTCCGGCGTCATGCGGGAAGTCCTTCCGTGGCGAAAAGCGAACTGGCGCCGAGCACGACGACGTCGGCCCGGTGCTCGATCCCCTCGGCGGTGCGGATTCCGTGGGGCGCGAAGGCATAAACGGGCCAGGTGATGAGCTTGCAGCCCGGCCGCCGCAGCGCGCCGTAGTAGCCGAGCCCGGACGCGGTCTTCCGCGAGCCGAACCGTCGGTCCGGCGTCAGCAGCCTGCGGATCCAGGGGTCTTTCACCTGCCAGCGCAGGAAAACGCGGGCGACGGCGATGCCGAGGACGTTCGGCCCTGGCACCGGCATCGGCACCACCCAGTCCGGTTCCTCTTGGAACACCTTGACCGATCGCGCGGTGGCCGCCACTTCGGGCACGATCTGCGCCGCCTCGCGGCCGGGTGCGACGACGGCGACGCGCTGACCGGCGAAGTCGTGGCCGAACCATTCGGTGCCGCGCAGCACCTCGCCCTGGAAGTCACCCAGCTTCATGACGCGACCGGTTCGTGGGTGATCTCCTCGGTCCACGACTGCGGCTTTCCCAGCAGCCGCGAGGGGATCAGGCGGGTCACCTTCACCATCGGGTCGGCCAGCAGCCGGTGGTAGACGTGCGAACGGTCGACGATCATCGCCGCCTGCGCCTTGAGCACGTGATACGCGGGGATGCGTTTGGTGAACTCGCCGCGGCCGCCGATGGTGGAGAACCGTTTCACCGCGTTGTACAGCTTCTTCTCCGGCAGGCCCATCGCGACGATGTTGTCCCGCATCTTGTT
This sequence comes from Amycolatopsis thailandensis, assembly GCF_002234405.1. Lineage (GTDB taxonomy): Bacteria > Actinomycetota > Actinomycetes > Mycobacteriales > Pseudonocardiaceae > Amycolatopsis > Amycolatopsis thailandensis. Next base: position 28,067 of record NZ_NMQT01000028.1, read on the forward strand.
GATCAACGGGACGAAGACGACGATCAGGCCGAGCACGATCTGCGGTTTGAGCGAGCCGACGGATTCGGTGATCAGCTTGGTCGTGGAACCGGCGCCGATCAGTTCGAGGACCTCGAAATCGGCCGTGATGTGCCGGGCCTCGTCCGAGTTGATGTGCCGGAACACCTGGTGGCACACCGGATCGGAGACCTCGTCGAGCAGGAACTTCACCAGCGCGCCGTCGAGGGCGCATTCGAGCAGCGGGATGAGCGTGGCCAGCGCCGTCAGCGGCAGCGTGTCGCCGTAGTCGTCGAGGACCTTGATGGCGAGCTTGACGTTGATGTTCGGCTCGGGCATCGAGCCGTGCTCGTCGAGCATGCCCCAGCGCTTCATCAGCGCCAGCTCCGCGTTGGCGTGCTTCTGTTCCTCGGCGTGGAAGTACCGGTAGATCTCCTGGATCACCGGCGTCGGCGCCTTCTTCGCGAGCGAGGCGAACCCGCGGGCGCCGACGTGCTCGATCCACACGAGATCGGCCATGAACGGCCGCATCTTGGCGCGGAGTTCGTCGGTCATCGTCTCCGCGCCGGGCGCGTCCCAGTCGATGTCGGCCAGCGACCACTGCTTGTCCTTGATGGTCTGGAGCATCGCGGCGAAGTCGTAGGCCATCACTTCTCCTTTTCGGCGGGCAGGAACCGGCCGAGGAGACCGGCGATCCGTGTGTACGGGACGGGCACGAACCGCTTGGCGTGCCACAGAAGCTGGGCGTCGGGTTGCGGCACCACGTAGAGCCGCCCGCGGTCGTGGGCGTCGAGCGTCAGCTTCGCGACCTTTTCGGCGGAGAACCCGACCAGGTCGGACACCTTCCGGGCGAGGCCGCGCGCCTCGTCTTCGATGAGTTCGCCGTCGAAGATGTTGGTGCGGACGAAGGTCGGGCACAGCACGGTGACCGCGACGCCGGTGCCGGACAGCTCGGCGGAGAGGGTCTCGGACAGGCTGACGACCCCGGCCTTGCTCACGTTGTACGCGGCCATTCTCGGCGCGGCGGTGAAACCGGCTGCCGAGGCGACGTTGATGACGCCGCCCGCCCGCGCCGTCCGCATGGCGGGCACGAAGGTGTGGCAGCCGTGGATCACGCCCCAGAGGTTCACCCCGAGGGTGCGGTGCCAATCGGACAGCGGGCTCTCCCCGACCGGTTTGCCGCCGGCGCCGATCCCGGCGTTGTTGACGACGAGGTCCGGCTCGCGGCCGAGCCAGGACCGCGCCTGGCTCGCGAGTTCACCGACTTCGTCCACACTGGACACATCACAAGCGATGGCGACCGCGTTCTCGAGCGACTTCGCGGTTTCTTCGGCGGCTTCGAGGTCGATGTCGGCGCAGACGACGCGGCTGCCGCGCCGGACGAGTTCGGCCGCCATCGCCCGCCCGATCCCGCTGCCCGCGCCGGTGACGACGGCGTGCGCTCCATGAGTCCGCTTGGTCATGCCGCCCTCGCGATCGCTGGAAGGTTTTCGGTGAGGAAGCGGCAGGCCCGCTCCATCGCCGGTCCCGCTTCGGGGATGAAGCGGGTCAGTGCCTGGAAGACGTGCATCTGGCCGGGGACCACGTCCAGTTCACAATCCGCTCCGGCGCGGCGCAGGGCCCTGGCCAGCTCGATGGCGTCCGCGGCCAGCATTTCGCGACCGCCGGCCTGGATGATCGTCGGCGGGAAACCCTTGATGTCGTCGAAGGCGAACCGCAGCCGCGCCGAGCCGAGGTCGGCGTCCACTGTGTACAGACCGACGAGCCGCGCGGCCGCGGCGGCGGAGATCATCGGGTCCGGGCTCATGCGTTCTCGTTGGGCGGCCAGCGAGAACGTCACGTCGAACAGCGGCGAGAACAGCGCCAGCGCGGCAGGCGGGTCTTTTCGTTCCCGGATCAGCTGCGCGGCGAGGTCGACCGCGAGATGCCCGCCCGCGGAGTCGCCCGCGACGAGAATCCGGCGATATCCCTGGTCGAGGAGCCTGTCGTAGGCCGCGCGGACGTCGTCGGCGGCGTTCGGGAAGCGATGCCGGGGCGCGAGCCGGTACTCGCAGGCGAAGACCGGCAGGCCGGTGCCGTCGGAGACCCGCGTGGTCAGCCCGCGATGCGTGCGCGCCGAGCAGAGCGCGTACCCGCTGCCGTGGATGTAGAGGACCACGGCGTTGCCTTCGGTCACTTCGGGACCACGGACCCACTCGCCGCGGATGCCCGGCTCGACGCGACTTCCCTTCAACGGCGGCGAAGCGAGCCACAAACTGCTCGCGATGAACGCGCGGGAGAACGCGATCCCGGCCCGGTTCGCCGGGATCGCGTTGGCGATCGGCCGGACGAACGCGGACGTCAGCGCGGCGGCCAAACCGGGTCGCAGGCCATTCTGCGGTCGCATGCCCTCAGAATGAATCTGACGGCACCTGCTGTCAAGATGGGAAGGTGACCGCGTCCCGCCGCTACAGCGGCAAGACCGCCGACGAGCGCCGAACCGAACGACGGCTCGCCCTGCTCGGCGCCGCCCTCGACATCTGGCAGGAACAGGGCTGGGCGGCGGTCACCATGCGGGGCGTCTGCGCGCGGGCGAACCTGACCGACCGGTACTTCTACGAGAGCTTCACCAACCGCGACGCGCTGCTCGCCACCGCTTGGGAACAGGTCCGCGACGAGACCTTGCGGATGGTCCTCGACGCCGTCGCTTCCCGGATCGAGCAACCCGCTTTGGACCAGCTCCGCGCCGCCGTCGACGTCGTCGTTCACCATGTGCAGGAAGAGCCGGCGCGGGCGCAGATCCTCTTCGGTGACCACGCGGGGAGCGCGGTGCTGGAACAGCTGCGGCGGCAGACCGTCCAGGAGACCACCGGCCTGCTGATCGAACTCGCGCGGCCGCACCTGAAGCCGGACGTGGACGGGCTGGAGTTCCGGGTCAACGTCCTGCTGGGGATCGGCGGCTTCGTCGAGATCATGCTCGCGTGGCGCTCCGGCCTGCTCGACGCGGACGCGGACACGCTCGTCGATCACCTCACCGGCGTGAGCACTTCCCTGTCGCGGATGTTCCTCAAAGGCTGACACCGACGGGTGAACTTTCGCGGCGTATCCGTCGCCTGCTCGGAAACGAATCAGGGCCCCATCCGGAGTGTTCCGAATGGGGCCCTGACCTGCGGAGCCGCCTAGGGGAATCGAACCCCTGACCTATTCATTACGAGTGAATCGCTCTGGCCGACTGAGCTAAGGCGGCAGACGCCGGGCTCTCACCCGGCGACGGGACCCAGTGTAGCGGAGGGGTTGAACGTCACCTTCTCCGGCCACCGTCGTTAGGGTCCTATGACGCCGGTCTCAGTCCCCCAAGATCGGCCCATCCCCACTGGAGGACCCGTTCATGCGGCAACGACTGCCCCGCGTGCTGGCGCTTCCGGCCGCCGCGGCCCTGCTCCTGCTGACCGCGGCTCCGGCGCTAGCCCAGGACATCCCGACCACGCCGATCCCCGATCCGGCCAATCCCGGGCAGCCGCCGATGTCGGCGCCGATCGGGCCGCAGCCGCTGGGCAAGGCGGTCGGTGACGCCGGGGCGGCGCTGGGCGTGCTGCGGCTGCTGCCCAACGCGGTGCCGACGAGCGCGATCCTGCCCGGAGCGGACAAGCTGCTGCCGAAACAGTCCGCGCTCGAAGCCGGGATGGGGCTTTCCAGCGCGCAGGCCAACTCCGAGGCCTACCTGAACTACGAGAAGTCGATCGCGCAGTCTTCGCCGTTCGGCCTGTCCGCCGCGGGCAACGCGCCGCAGACACCGGGCAGCCTCGTGCAGACGGCGCTGCCGGACAACCCGAAGCCGATCAGCGGCGGCCTCAACGCGCCGAAGAACCCGCTGTTCAACCTCGGTCTGCTGAACGGCGAGGCGCACGCGCGCTGGAGCCCGACGCTCGGTCCGTGTGTCGGCACGATCGCCGACTCCAGCACGTCGATCGCGAACCTCGCGCTGCTGCCGACCATCCCGAACATCCCCGGTGCCGAGCAACTGACTCAGGCTTCAGAGCAGCTCACGGCCGGTTTGAAGGGGCTTCCGGGTCCGCTGGCGAGCTTGGGCGGGCTGCTTTCGGGGAACAGCACCAACGCCGACGGCAAGGGCGCGGTGCTGAGCCTGCCGAACACGCTGTCTTCGCGCTCGGTCGTGCGGCTGGTCGACATCCCCGGCTCCAAGAACAAGGCCGTCGAATCGACGTCGACCTTGCAGGCCGCCAGTATCGAGCTGCTGAAGGGCACGCCGCTCGGCCTGACGATCAAGGTCGCCAGCCAGCCGACGCTGCGGGTCACCTCGACCGGTGACAAGAAGACGTCGAAGGTCGAGTACAGCGCGCCGGTGCTGCAGATCGTCCGCGGCGACAAGGTGCTGTTCACCCTCGACGCGAACAACCCGACCAAGGACATCCCGATCGGCATCCCGCTGCCTTCGCTCAAGCAGGTGCCGGGTTTCGAGCAGCTGAAGAACGTGCCGGTCATCGGCGGGCTCGCCGAGATGCTCGACGGTGCCACCAAGCAGCTCCCGGGCGGCGAGGCTGGGAACGGGCTCACTCTCGACCTCGGGGTGCTGAAGCTTTCGATCGCCGGACTGAACCAGAAGTCGAGCGACACGACCTCGCCGTTCAAGGGCTTCCAGCTGGGCGCTTCGGCGCGGCTGCTGGACCTGCAGATCCTGCCGACCACCGCACTGCAGAAGGCGCTGCCGCCGGACGTCGCGAAGAAGCTGCCGTCGTCGCTGGCGCAGATCTCGCTCGGTGAGCAGATCGCCCGGGCGCACGCGCCGGCCGGCGGTGTCGAATGCGGCACGGCGACCCCGCCGCCCGCGGGCAACAACGGTGGCGCCGCGCCGAAGGGGCCGGTCAAGAACCTGGCCTACACCAACGCCGCCTACGACACGGTGCCGATGTTCTGGTCGGGTACCGCGATGCTGCTGATCGGCGTGGTCCTCGTGGCCGCCATGCCGGGACGGCGACGGCTCGCGGTGGTTCCGGTCTCGATCGAGAAGAAGCCTTTCAAGCCTTCGCCGCGTCCGCGCTCGGAGGACTAGACGGGGCGAGGAGGGTGATGAACGGTCCTTTCACGCCTGGCCCCCGCGTGGGAGGCCCGTTCGTACCGCTCTCGATCGCGTGAAGTACGTGAAGGCCCCCTTCATTGCGCTAGGCGCAGTGAAGGGGGCCTTCACGTACTCGCCCTCGGGGTCTCGCGACCCTTAGCCCGGGTTCCCCTTCGGGGACCGAAGGGGCCCTTTCAGGCCTGCCACGCGCTGCCCCCAATGTGGCATTGGGGACATCGAGCGTCTCCAATGCCACATTGGGGGCACGACCCCTTCACACCCGAATCCTCTTCACTTACCCACAGCACTTGTCCACAACCACCTCTACCTGTGGACAACTCGCCCGACCAGCACTTTTCCGCCCCTTCCCCCGGTAAACTGGACTCGGGGACGCCCCCTGGGATGGGCGGGGGGCTGGGGTAGGAGTGTCGAGGGCGGGTGTGTGGGGCTGGTCAGCCTTGGCGCAGGGTGGTGACCATGGCTTCGACGGCGATCCTCGGCTTCACGTTCAGGTCGATGGCCTCGCGGCAGCCCAGGACGGCTTCGAGGCGCCGCAGGATCGAGTCGGGCGCCCAGGCGGAGGCGGCCTGCGAGATTTCCGAAGCGTGGTCGGGGTGATTCAGCGTCGCGCCCGCCGCGCCGCTCGCGGTCACGAGCACATCCCGGTAGAACGCGGCCAGGTCCACCAGCGCGAGATCGAGCGTGTCCCGCTGGGTCCGCGTCGCGCGTGACTTCTGGCGCTTCTCAAGCTGCTTCACCGCGGCTTCGGCGGCTCGTTTCGCCCCGGCGACACCCTTCCCGGTGCCGTCACCGCCCATCGCGGTGCGGAGTTCGGAACGTTCGGCCTCGTCGCGGACCTTGCTCTCCTCACCCGCGTCCGCCTCGGCCGCGCTGATCAGCTGATCGGCACAGGTGAACACATCGGACGGACGGCGCAGGCCGAGCGGGATCCGCAACACGGTCGCCCGCCGCTGCCGGGCCGCCTCGTCCGTGGCGAGACGCCGCGCACGGCCGACATGTCCACTCGAGACCGAAGCGGCCCACCGCGCACGTTCCGGATCGATGCCGTCCCGTTCCACCAGCACCCGCGCGATCGCCTCGGCGGGCGGCGTCCGCAGCGTCACCAGACGGCACCGCGAGCGGATCGTCACCGAGACGTCGTCCGGATGATCCGACGGCGCGCACAACAGGAACACCGTGCGGTCCGGCGGCTCCTCGACGGCCTTCAGCAGCGCGTTCGACGCGCCTTCGGTCAGCCTGTCGGCGTCCTCGATGATCACCACCTGCCACCGCCCGGTGGTCGGGCGGCGCGCGGCGGCCTGGACCAGCGAACGCATTTCGGCGACGGAGATCGAGAGGCCTTCCGGCGCGACGAGCTTGACGTCGGCGTGCGTACCGGCGATCACGGTGCGACAGCCAGGGCATTCCCCGCACCCCGTCCCCGTGCTGCACTGCAACGCCGCCGCGAAGACCCTCGCGGCGGTCGAGCGCCCCGAACCGGGCGGACCGGTGACCAGCCAGGCGTGCGTCATCGCCCCCGGCGCGACAGGCTGGTTCTCGATGATCCTCGCGGCCGCCGTCGACGCCGACGAAAGCGTGCGCGCGGCGGGCTCCTGGCCGACGAGCTGCTTCCAGACACCGATCAGCACAGGGGCTTCCGTCATGCCTCGACCTTCTCCTCCGCCGGAGCGATCCCGGCGAGCCTGCCGACGAGCACCGCGCGGACCGCGGTCCGCACCCGGTCACTCACTTCTTCCTCGGTGCCTTCCGCGTCGACCACCACATACCGCTCCGGGTCGGCGGCGGCCATCTCCGACAGCAGATGCTGCACCCGCCACTGCGCGTCCAGTGACTCCGACTTCCGCATCACCGTGCCGGGATCGGCGTCGAGCAGAACGGTGATGTCGGGCCGCAACCTGCCGGTCGCCCAGTCCGCGAGCCCTTCGAGCTCCTGGCTGTCCAGCCCGGCGACCGCGGACAGATGCGCCAGCGGCGAATCCACGAACCGCTCCATCACCACCACGGAACCGGCGTCGAGCGCGGGTTGGATGTCCCGTTCGACGATGTCCGCCCGCACCGCGGCGGCGGCCAGCGCCTGCGCCCGCGCGCCGGAAAGCGAAGCACCGGAGACGAGCTTCGCGAGCCGTTGGTCGTCCAGCGCCGGGTCGGCCGCCAGCACGATCGGACGCGTACCCCCGCGCAGCCATTCGGCCAGCCGCTCGGCCTGCTTCTCGGTGTTGATCGCCCGCGTGCCTTCCAGCGCGATCAGCAGCCCGTTCACCCGGCGCGGGCTGCGGCGCAGCGCGTTGCGGAGGTCGGCGAGGATCGGCTCGGCCCGCCTGTCGTCCATCTGCCGGTACGCGAAGATACCGGCGAGCAGCGCCAGGACCCCGCCACCGATCATCACCGGCCGCGTGCCGTCGATCGTGATCCTGCTGCCCCACAACTCGACCTCGGTCGTCTGGACCGCGCTGATCAGCACCGGCACCAGGATCGTCGAGCCGAACAGCACGATCTTCATCAGCGACTGGTAGATCGCGTTGATCCGGCCGCGGATGGAATCCTCGATCCGCGAACCGATGATCGTGACACCGGTCAGGAAGGCCGTCCCGGCCCAGACCCCGACAGCGGCGACCGCGACCAGCGAGACGGCGAGGTGCGGAGACAGCGCGACGACGACGAGACACAGACCCGCGGCGACGATCGAGATGCCGAACAGCCGATCGTGCGCGAGCCGCCGCGCGAGCTTCGGGGCCACGGCCATCCCGGTGGCGAGTCCCAGGAAGACGGCGAGCACCAGGAGGTTGAACGCCGCGTCACCGGCGAGCAGGCTCGACGAGTACGGCTTGGCCGAACCGATCACCGCGCCACCGGCGGCGAAAGCGCCGAACGCGCCGATCATCAGACCGCGCACCAAGGGCGTCGTCCGCACGAAGCGGGCGCCGTCGGCGATCATCTGACGAAAGCCGAACTTCTCCTCGTCGGCCGCCTTGACCTTGGGTTTCTCGACCGCGTGGACATTGCGCAGCGAGAGTTCGGGGATCCGGGTGGCGATCACGATCGCGCTGGTCAGGTACAGCAGACCGGTGATGACGACGGCGACCTTCGCGATGCCGAGCTGGGCGTCACCCTGGAAGAAGTGGAACGTGGTGTTGCTGCCGGTGAGCACGGCGTTCGCCCCGGCCGCGGTGATCACCGCGAGGCCGTAGGTCATCACCATGCCGAGCTGGTTGGCCGTCTCGACCTGGTCCGGCCGTCGCAGCAGATTCGGCACCGCCGCGTCCTTCGACGGGATCCACATCATCGCGCAGCAGCCGACCAGGAAGTTCCCGACGAACACCCACCACGGGGTGCCGACGAAAGCGATCGACAGCAGGAACCCGCACCGGCCGAGGTCGCAGAGCACCATCACCTTGCGCCGGTCGAACCGGTCGGCGAGCAGCCCGCCGAGCGGGGCGAACAGCAGCCCCGGCAGCAGCGAGGTCAGCACGACCCCGACGAACGCGAAGTTCTGCGCGGCGTAGCTGTCGGTCAGCTTGGTGACCAGACCGGTCAGCGTCAGCAGGTTCAGCCAGTCCGCGACGCTGCACAGGTACGAGACACCCCAGATCCGGCGGAACGGCTTGATCGCCAGCACCCGCCGCACGCGGTGCATGGTGGAAGCGTCTCGCCCCGTCGATTCACCGGTGCCCGCTTCGGGCACCGACCGCACGCCCTCGCTGATACGCCCACCCCACTAGTCACGCGACGCCGGGAGCGACCCGGGTCAACGCCGAGTCCCCCGACCGTATGGCCAGGGTATCCCGATGGGCGAGGTGAGGGCGGACGGCCCCGTCCGGCGCTACCGCCGGACGGGTTACCCGAAGATCCCCGCGATGCTACTGAACAGGCTGGCCAGCAGCTGGATGGCGAGTACGGCGAAGACGATCATGAGGGCGATCGCGATCATCACGCCGGCGGTGTTCGACGACGGCTTGCCGATCCGTGGCATCTGCATGGATCGCTTGGCACGCCGTACTTCGACCTCGGCCTCTTCGTCGACCTCGGCGGGCTCTTCCTGCTTCAACCGGCGTGGCTGACGGATCAGCTGGGACGGCCTCGACGGCCAGGTGCGCTGTTGGGGCAGGATCCCGATCGGAGCAGCGCCTTGCTCACCCACCGTGCTGACGATCTTGGACGGCGGTTGGTCCGCTGTCTGCTCGGGGCCGGGGCTTTCGGCGGGCTGATCGTCCGCGAGCATCGCCGCGTTGACCATCCTGCTCACCACTTCGGGGTCGTGCTGGACCGGCCCCGGTACCTGCACGCGGACCTCGTCGGCGTCCACCGACGGGTTCGCCTGCGCCGCCGTGCCGGTCGTGACCAGCCCGGACAGGGGGTCGGCGAACCTGTCGGCCGGAGGATCTGCCTGAGTGCCATCGGCTTTCACGACGTCGGGGGCATCGAAGAAGGGGGTTCCGCCCTTCCCGCTCATGGTGACCACCTCACTACGGAATGTCCTCTACTTCAAGGGTAACCACCTCGGCCCGCCGCACATCCGCCCAATGGGCCAGATAAATGTCACGCGCCGCGAGGCTGATCTTCACATCTTCCAGCAGGGGCTCGAAGAAAGAACGCCGGTAACGGGCATCCGTCGCCGTCGACGCGGCGAAGTACAAACCGGAGAAAACGGCAAGGAAAAGGGAGACGTTGACAAGCGCGGAACTCACCGGAAGAGGGACACCCAGCAGTGTCCCCGGCGCCGATTGCCTGCCGGCGAATTCCGTCACGACCTCCGGCCGCAGGATCAGCACCCCGAACACGATGAAGAAGGCGAACACCAGCACGCCGAACGCCACGATCTGCACCGCCTGGGCGAAGAACAGCACCAAGGCGATGTTCAGCCGCTCCGTCTTCGCGAGCGCGCGCCGCCGCCGCACCGGCGCGGTGTCGTCATCCAACGGCGCGTCGTCGTCGAACGGCGTGCCGCGCAGGACGGCCGCCCCCGGCTCCACGGTCCAGGACTTCAGCTCCTTCATCTCGTCGGACAGCATCGAGGCCAGGAACACCGCGCCGATCAGCACGAGGAAGCCGATCACCAGCCACAACCGCCCCGGGTCCAGCCCTTCGACGGCCTGCCATAGCTCGGCGGTGAAGAAGCTGAACATCACCACCAGCAAGAGCAGCGGCAACGCCCTCGACGCGAGCGTGCCGATGGCCCTGACCTGCGCGACCGCGCTGCGCGCCGCCCAGGTCAGGATCGAGCCGACACCGATCCGCACCAGCAGCATCAGCACGGCCAGCGCGACGAGGTTCGTGAGCACGGCCACCCACAACGCGCGATCCCAGGACACCAGCCCGGTGAGCCGCTCGCCGAGCGGCAGCACCAGCACCCAGAACCCGATCGTCGCCGCCATGACGGCCAGCCGGACCCGGGTGCGGTTCAACGCCCGGAGCAGCTTCACCATCAGGCGGCCGGCGATCACCGGGACCACGACCACGGCGAACGTCAAGGCGAGCACCCCGAGGACGTACGCGAGACCGCTTTCCCGCATCCGGGCCTCGATCACGTCTTCGGGGACGTCGAGCAGCTTCAGCAACCCGGCCAGCAGCAGGTCGAGCAGGCACAGGAACACCAGACCGGGCGTGGAACGGCGCAACATGCCCGCTCCACGCCTCCGCCGGTGGATGACCATCGGCAACCCTCGCCGCCGGAACCAAGCGTCGGCCGCCCGCCGATCCAGATCCATTCCGCCCCCTCGTCCCAGCGGCTACGTCCGGCTCATGTCCACCGCCTCGTGCAGCCAGCCCGCCAATGCCCGGCGGTCCATTCCACCGAACATCAGCCACCCTTCGGAAGGGGCGGCGTACAACACGAACCTCCCCAAATCGTTGTCGACGATCACGAATCCGTAGTCCGGGTACTCGGCGTTCAGCCCGCCGAAGGCGACCAGGTCGAGGATCGCCGTCCCGGTCCGGGGCCTGCTGAGCGTGTCCCCGACCAGGCCGACCTCTTCGTCCTGACCGGGCAGCGGCACGCCGTGCCCGTCGATCCTGATGCGCATCGGCTCCGTCCCACCGGCGGGAACGTGCGGGAGCCCGCCGAAAACGCGGGCGCCCAGCTCGCCGAAGTCGCTCAGGCTGAACGTGGTCCGCCGCCCCGACCGCATCCGCCAGACGACGGCCTGCTGCCCGTCGCCGTAGCAATCGACCCGCACCGCGCGGGGCGCGGACGCGAAAACGCCGGTGAGCACGCCTCGCACCGAACCCCGCAGCATCACGCCGTGCATCCGGAGCGCGGCGGGATGGATCTCGCCGTTCTCCATCAGCCCGGCTTCTTCGAGCATCGCCGCCTTGGCCGCGTACCGCTCGGCCTGGGTGACGAGATCCGCCGGCTCGTCGTACGACGGGCACAGACGGCGGATCTCGTCGTCGGTGATCTCCGGGTCGTAGCCCAGGTACACGCTCCGGCGCTCGGGCACCGCGCGCAGCACCGGCTCGGCGGCGCGCCTCATCAGTTCCTTCACCGTGGTCGGTTCACGCATGGTTCTGCACCGCCTTCACGATCCATTGCTCGGCCATCGACCGGCTGGCCGGGCCCCAGGTGAGCGTCCAGCGCCCTTCGCCGTTCATCGCCGCGCTGAACTGATACCGGCCGAGGTCGTTGTCCACCAGGCCGAAAGCTCCGTGCGGGTACTCGGCGAGGATGGAGTTCCGCACCGCGAGATCGACGAGGACCGTGCCGTGCCGCGGCCGCGAAGCGCCCTCACGGATCACCTCGACGGCCTCGCGGGCCTTCACGGGGATCAAACCGTCCACGTCCGTCTCGATGCGCACGGTCTCGCCCGGCCCCGTCGGGTGGTCGGGCAGCCCGTCGAACACCCAGCCCGGCAGCGCGCTGAGGAAACCGGACCGCAGCCGCGCTCGCTTGCCGAGCTTGTTCAGCACCGTGGTGTAGTCCTCGTCGCCGAAGAACCGGACCTCCCATGGCTCCTCGCGCGACGGGAAGACCCCGGTCACCACGCCGCGAATGAACCCGCCGCGCAGCGCGCGATACAGCCCGACGGCTTCGGGCGTGACCTCACCGCCGGGGGCCAGCCCGATGGTCGCCATCCCGCTCACGAACCGGGTGTACTGCTCCACCTCCTCGGCCAGGGTGAGCCCTGGAGTCGGCTCCTCGTCGGCCAGCACCGGCGGCACGGCGAGCTCCGGGTCGTAGAACTCCATCACCGATGGACGCTCCGGGACCTCGGCCGCCAGCGGGGCGATGACCTCGTCGATGACGTCGAAGACAGCGGTCGTTGAAATGCTCACCTGACCATTGAACACCCTGGTACCGACAATTTTTAGAACTTTTGTTCGAACGGGTGAGACGGGTCTGCGAGCGGTCGGTGAGCGGTCGGGGGTCGACAGTTTTGCTCGGGTGAGCTATTTTTTGCTCATGCAAGCAAAAGCGAAGTCGTTCACCGAGAGTGCCCGGCGCGCACAGATCGTGGCCGCGGCCATCGAGACGATCGCGACCCTCGGCTACGCGAAGGCGTCGTTCGCTCAGATCGCGAAGGAGGCGAAGTTGTCGAGCACCGGGCTGATCTCGTACCACTTCGCGAACAAGGAAGAACTGGTCCGCACGGTCCTCGAAGACGTTTTCGGCGAGATCGGCGCGTTCATGGCGGAGCGGATGAGCGAGCCGTCGTCCGCGAGCGCGGCGCTGCGGACCTACATCGAGGCGAACCTGGAGTTCGCCGCCGCGCGGCCGACCCGGATGCGGGCCCTGCTGAACATCTTCCTCGGCGGCGCGCTCGACTTCGACGCGTCGACGGAGCAGGCGGCGCTCGAACCGGTGGAACGCATCCTGCGCTGGGGCCAGGAAAGCGGCGAGTTCCGCGAATTCGACGTCCGGGTGATGGCGACGACCATCCGCCGTTCCGTGGAGGGACCGGTGTTCCTGCTCGCGGGCGAACCGACGATCGACCTGACCTCCTACGCCGAAGAACTGGTGACCCTGTTCGACCTCGCGACCAGGCGGCCGACGTGACTCCCGCGATCCGCCAGTGGGGTGTGGTGCTCCTCGAAATCGTGGTGCCCCTCGCGGGCTACTACGTGTTGCGCGGCCTCGGTGCCGGAGCGCTGGCCGCGCTCGCTCTGTGCGCACTGCCGACCGTGGCCTTCGTGCTGTACCGGGCGATCCGGCGTCGCTCGATCGACACTCTCGCGATCTTCGTGCTGGCGATCTTCGCGGTGAGCGTCGGCGTCTCGTTCGTCACCGGCAGCCCCCGGTTCATGCTGGCGAAGGCCGGCTGGTTCACCGGGGCCGTCGGCGCCGCGTTCCTCATCTCGCTGCTGTTCACCAGGCCGCTCGCGTTCGGCATGGGCCGTTCGATGCTCGCGAAGAGCCCGTGGGCGGACACCTTGCGCGTCACCGAATGGAACGAGCTCTGGCCGCGGCACGGTTGGTTCCGGCGCGCCTGGCGGGTCGCGACCGTCCTGTGGGGAGTCGCCCTGCTCGCCGACGCCGCCGGTCGGGTCCTGATGGCGTACGCCCTCCCTGTCGACGCCGTTCCCGCTCTCGGCGCCGCGCTGTACGGCGTCACGTTCGTCGTCGTCCAGGTGCTTCAGCACCTCTATTTCCGCCACGTCGGACTGTGGCGTCGTCTCGCCGATCACTGAAAGGACATCTCATGCATCTCCTGCTGGCACTCGTCACCGGCCTTCTCACGATCGTCGCGCCCGCGGATCCGCTCGTCGTGCGCACCGACGCGGGAGCCGTCCGCGGCGCCGAATCCGGGCAGGTCCGGACGTTCAGCGGCATCAGGTACGCCGCGCCACCCGTCGGCGAGGATCGCTGGAAGCCGCCGCGGCCGCCGGAGCCGTGGAAGGGCGTCGCCGACGCGACGAAACCGGGAAACGTCTGTCCTCAGGCCACCGGCGGCGACGAAGACTGTCTCTTCTTGAACGTCACCGCGCCACGCGACGCGGGAAACCGCCGCCTGCCGGTGATGGTCTGGCTGCACGGCGGCGGCTACACCATGGACGCGGGCAGCCACTACGGCGCGCGACGCCTGGCGGATCAAGGCGACGTCGTCGTGGTGACGGTGAACTACCGTCTCGGCGTCTTCGGCTACTTCGGACTTCCCGGGCTCGCCGGATCCGGTGATTTCGGCCTGGCGGACCAGCTTTCCGCGTTGCGTTGGACCCAGCGCAACATCGCGTCGTTCGGCGGGGACCCGCGGAACGTGACCGTGGCCGGGCAATCCGCGGGCGGGATGAGCACCTGCGCGCTCCTCACGTCGCCCGCGGCGGCCGGGCTCTTCGACAAGGCCGCGATCATGTCCGGCTCCTGCCTGCTGGACTGGCCCGACGGTGGCCTGATCCCGAATCAGCCCGCGCAGACGCCGTACTCCCCGCTGGCCAAGACAGAGGCGGACGGCGCCGCGGCGGCCGCGACCCACGGCTGCGCGGGCCCGGACGCGATCGGCTGCCTCCGCCGTCTCCCCGCCGCCGACCTGATGAAGCACACGCAGACGTTCTCCAACCATCTGACCTACGGCACCCCGTTGCTCCCCCTCGATCCCGCGAAAGCGGTGCGGCTGGGCGCTTTCCACCGGGTACCGGTGATTTCGGGCGGCACGCACGACGAGATGCGGTCGTTCATCGCCGGCGTCGCCCTGTACAAGCCGATCACCGAGGAGCGCTACCAGGAATTCCTGCGCGCGACCTTCGGCGAGCACGCGGGCGGGGTCGGTGCGAAGTATCCGTCCCGGGACTACGAATCCCCCGCCATGGCCTGGGCGACCGTCACCACCGATCGCTCCTGGGCGTGCCCGACCGCCGAGGGGAACAGGCTGCTGGCGAAGCGAACTCCCGTGTACGGGTACGAGTTCGACGACAAGAACGCGCCCAACGTCAACGGGATCGAGGCGCCGGGCCTGCCGCACGGCGCGGCGCACGCGCTCGACCTGGCTTACCTCTTCGAACTCCACGGCCAGGAACTGCCGCTGCGGCCGGAGCAGAAACGGTTGTCGGAGCAGATGATCGCGTACTGGACCAGCTTCATGCACACGGGTGATCCGAACGCCGCCGGTTCGCCGCGGTGGGATTCCGGTGGCGTGCTTTCACTCGCGCCGGACGCCATCCGGCCGGTCGCTCACGACGTCGATCACCGGTGCGGCTTCTGGGCGGGCCTGGGTTCCTGACCGCGCTTCTCGTCGGTCGCTGTCCCGCCCCCGCCTCGCCGAATGTCATGAGGGGTCCCCTTCGGACAGATTTCGTCCTAAGGGGACCCCTCATGACACTTGCGGTACGAGAGCTACTTCGTCTTCGTGGCCGTCGAGCGCGAAGCAGGCTTCTTCGCCGCGGTCGTCTTCGCAGCTGTTGTCTTCGACGCGGCGGTCTTGGTCGCGGCGGTCTTCTTGGCCGCGGTCGTCTTGGTGGCCGCCGTCTTCGACGCCGCCGGCTTCCGCGCCGGAGCCTTGCGCTTGGGCGCGGGGCCCTTCGCACGCTTCTCCGCCAGGAGTTCGGCACCACGCTCGGCGGTCAGCTCCTCGATGCTGTCCGACTTCCGCAGCGTCGCGTTGTACTCGCCATCGGTCACGTACGGACCGAAGCGGCCGTCCTTGACCACCATCGGCTTACCGGACACCGGGTCGTCGCCCAGTTCCTTGAGCGGCGGCTTCGCGGTCGCGGACCGGCCACGCTGCTTCGGCTCCGAGTAGATCTTCAGTGCCTCTTCGAGTGTGATCGAGAACAGCTGATCCTCGGTGGTCAGCGAACGCGAGTCCGTGCCCTTCTTCAGGTACGGCCCGTAGCGCCCGTTCTGCGCGGTGATCTCGTCGCCGGATTCCGGGTCCTTGCCGACCACGCGCGGCAGCGAAAGCAGCTTCAGCGCGTCTTCGAGGTTCATCGTCTCGATCGACATCGACTTGAACAGCGAACCCGTACGCGGCTTCGGCTGCTTCGCTTTGGCGGCCTTCTTCTGCGCGGCTGTCGCGCCTTCGGGCAGTGGCTCCGGCTCGGGCAGCAGCTCGGTGACGTACGGGCCGAAGCGGCCTTCCTTCGCCACGATCTCGTGCCCGCTGACCGGGTCCTTGCCGAGCACACGGCCTTCCTGCGGCGTCGCGAACAGCTTCTCCGCGATGGCCGGGGTCAGCTCGTCCGGCGGCAGGTCCTCGGGCAGGTTCGCCCGCTGCGACGTCCCGTCGACCTCGCGCTCGAGGTACGGGCCGTAGCGGCCGACGCGCACGACGACGGTGTGCCCGTCGGCGTCGCTGAACAGCGGGATCGAGTTGATCTCACGGGCGTCGATGTCCTCGACGCCCGAGCCGACCAGCTTCTTCAGCCCACCCAGACGGCCGACGGACCCGTCGACGCCCATGTCACCGCCGAAGTAGAACTTCGACAGCCACTGCGTCCGGTGCTCGGCACCGGCGGCGATGCGGTCGAGCTCGTCCTCCATGCCGGCGGTGAAGTCGTAGTCGACCAGCCGCTCGAAGTGCCGTTCCATCAGGCCGATCACGGCGAACGCGACCCAGGAGGGCACCAGCGCGGAACCCTTCTTCCACACGTAGCCGCGGTCCTGGATGGTCTTGATGATCGACGCGTACGTCGACGGGCGGCCGATTCCCAGCTCTTCGAGTTTGCTGACCAGGCTCGGCTCCGAGTAGCGCGCCGGCGGCGACGTGGTGTGCCCGTCCGGGCTCAGGTCGGTCGCGGTCAGCGCCTGGTCCTTGACCAGCTGCGGGAGACGGCTCTGCTTGTCGTCCGCTTCGCCGCCGCTCTCGGTGTCGACGGCCTCGACGTATGCCTTGAGGAACCCGGCGAAGGTGATCGTGCGACCCGAAGAGGCGAAAGTGACCTCTTCGCCGCTGGTGGCGGTGCCGACGATGCGCACCGACATCGTGGTGCCCTTCGCGTCCGCCATCTGCGACGCGATCGTGCGCTGCCAGATCATCTCGTAAAGGCGGTACTCGTCGGTGTCCAGATCCTTCGCGACCTGGCCCGGCGTGCGGAAGACCTCGCCCGAGGGACGGATCGCCTCGTGGGCTTCCTGCGCGTTCTTCACCTTGCGGGTGTACTGGCGCGGCGACGGCGAGACGTATTCCTTGCCGTACAGCTGCGTCGCCTGGCTGCGCGCCGCCGAGATCGCCGACTCCGACAGCGTCGTGGAGTCGGTACGCATATAGGTGATGTAACCGTTCTCGTACAGCTTCTGCGCGATCCGCATCGTGCGCTCGGAGGTGAACCGCAGCTTGCGGCCCGCTTCCTGCTGCAGGGTCGAGGTCATGAAGGGCGCGTACGGCTTGCGCGTGTACGGCTTCTCTTCGACGCTCGCGACCTTGAAGTCACGGTTCTTCAGCGCCTCGGCCAGCCGGACCGCGTCGGCCTCGGCCAGTACGCGGATCTCGTTGTTCGACGCTTTGAGCTGTCCGTCCGAGCCGAAGTCACGGCCGGTGGCCAGGCGCGCGCCGTCGACGGCGATCATCCTGGCCGGGAAGTTGCGCGGCGAGGCCTCGGCGCCGGCGTCCATCGTGGCGGAGATGTCCCAGTACGACGCCGAGGTGAAGCGCATGCGCTCGCGCTCCCGCTCGACCACGATCCGGGTCGCCACGGATTGCACGCGGCCTGCCGAAAGCTTCGGCATGACCTTCTTCCACAGCACGGGCGAGACCTCGTAGCCGTAGAGCCGGTCCAGGATGCGGCGGGTCTCCTGCGCGTCGACCAGGTCGCCGTCGAGCTCGCGGGTGCTGTCGGCCGCGGCGCGGATCGCCTGCTCGGTGACCTCGTGGAAGACCATCCGGCGCACCGGGACCTTCGGCTTGAGGGTCTCCAGCAGATGCCACGCGATGGCCTCGCCCTCGCGGTCGGGGTCCGTGGCGAGGTAGAGCTCGTCGACGTCCTTCAGGAGGCCCTTCAGCTCGGTGACCTTGGACTTCTTGTCGGGTGTGACGACGTAGAGCGCCTTGAAGTCATTGTCGACGTCGACACCCAGCCGCGCCCACGACTCACCCTTGTACTGGGCGGGCACGTCCGCCGCGCCGCGGGGAAGGTCGCGGATGTGTCCGACCGAGGACTCCACGACGTAGTTACCGCCGAGGTACGGGGCGATCTTGCGGGCCTTGGTCGGCGACTCGACGATCACCAGCCGACGACGGCCGGCGCCGTCGTCCGACGCCGCGGTCTTCTTCGTCCGTGCTCCTGCCACGCTGTCCTGCTCTCCGCTCATCTTCGGCGCCTTCGCGCCGCCTCTCGACCCGTCAGTGTGCACGCTCGCGCCGTCCGGACCCCGGCTAGGTGGCGCAACACGCCGCCGATCGTGTGTCCAGCGCATCGCCGCTGACCTCGTCGATGTTTCCTTTCAACACCTAGCACGTGATGTCGGACACGTCCGCCTGGGGTCCCGCGTGACGGGGTGAACACCCTCCGTTCGACGGTGGTGACACCGTGCCCGCCAACGCTTCACTTGATACCCACGCCGACCCGAAAGGACTCCACGTGACTCGACGACTCCTCGGCACGCTGTTCGCCATGCTGACCGCATCCGCCCTGGTCGGAGTTACCCCCGCCGAGGCGGCGACGACCACCTTCGCCGGCACCGTGGCGTTGTCGAACTGCTCCGGGTCGGTGGTCAAGCCGCCCGAGGCGAGCCTCGACGACCCGGCCCTCGTCCTTTCGAACGGGCATTGCCTGCAAGAAGGCTTCCCGGACCCGGGAGAAGTAATCGTCGACAAGTCTTCATCACGGACCTTCAGCCTGCTGTCCAAGGACGGCCGCTCGTCACTGGGCACGCTCAAGGCGAAGAAGCTGCTTTACGCGACGATGACCGACACGGATGTCTCGCTCTACCAGCTCAACACCAGCTACGCCAAGATCCAGTCGACCTACGGTATCGCCCCGCTGACGCTCTCGCCGACCCGTCCGTCGGCCGGTGTCGCGATGGACGTGGTCTCCGGGTACTGGAAGAAGATCTACTCGTGCAACATCGACGGCTTCGTCCATGAGCTGCGCGAGGCGAACTGGGTCTGGAAGGACTCGATCCGGTACACCCCGGCGTGCAAGACGATCGGCGGGACCTCGGGGTCGCCGATCATCGAGACCTCGACCGGGAAGGTCGTCGGCGTCAACAACACCGGCAACGAAAGCGGCCAGCGGTGCACGATGAACAACCCGTGCGAGGTCGACGCCGCCGGGAAGGTGACGGTGCGGAAGGGCATCAACTACGGGGAACAGACCTATCAGCTGACCTCCTGCCTCAAGCACAGTGAACTGGACCTGGCGAACCCGGACTGCAAGGCGCCGAAGCCCTGACCCTTGCGCGGGTCGCGAGTGGCGATTCGATTCGGAGCTGACCGTCACCTCCGGTCGAGCGGTCTCGCGTGATCAGATGGACGACACAGGTGATCGAATGGACGACACGCGTGACGGGACGGACGGCACGCGACGGGCCCCCGCGGTGAGCGTGTCGTCCAGCCAGTCACGCGTGCCGTCCGTCTGATCACACGTGCCGTCCGTCTGCTCACACGTGCCGTCCACTCAGTCACGTGAGGCCGCAGCCGCGCGGGGGTCGTGAGTGGCGATTCGGGTTAGAGCGGACCGGCACTTACCTACCTATGCCTGACCTGCGCGAGGGTGGAGGATTTGGGACGTTCAACGTCCCAAATCCTCCACACTCGCCAGCTGCACCAGCGGGCAGGCAAAAACGAGTCCGCCAGAACACGAATCGCCTCTCACGACCCAAGCGATCATGACGTTCAAACGGCGCGCACCACCGGCACCAGGCTGGGCCAGGCGGGCTCGGCTCCCGCCGGCGCGTCCCCGATCAGCTCAAGGACGTGCGCGAGCCGCCTCCGCCCGGTGACCCGGAGCAGCGCTTCTTCACCCTTCTGAACCTTCGCCGGGACGCCGAGCTGGGCCAGCGCCTTGATCAGCCGCTCATGCGTCTCCGGCACCTCCGGATCGAGCGCGAGCAGGTAGCCGTTGCCCTGGGGGCTGCCCGCCGCCAGCGCCCACATCCTCAACATGGCCCCGTCGAGCCGGAACCCGTCCGGCAGGACCTTCTCTTCACCACGACCCCAGCGCTGCTCGAGCGGCAGCAGATCGACCCGGAACGGCGTTCTCACCAGTGGCCGCCCGCATTGGGCGGCCGAGACCTGCGCCTGGACGCCGCGCCGACGACATTCCCTGGCGAGGGCACCCGCCCGCCAAGGCTCGTCGACCACGGCGGACAGCCGTGCCGCCGTCCGCCCGAAGCCCGTCATCCGCCCGGGCCCGCACAGCACTCCGGCGAGGTCGGCGAGCCCCGGCCCGCTCGCCTCCGCCGAGAAGAGCGAGATCGTCCCGTCCACCCGGACAGAATAGAACACAAGTTCGAGTCATGGCCAGTGATAGCGCGGTGACTCAGCGCGGTTGCTTGACCAAATCCTGGCAAACCGGGATCCGGCTGCTCGCCGAAGCGAGCTGAGGCACGTCGTTAAGGCCCCTGAGAAGGTCGAGGCGGTCGAGTTCGTCGAGAGAGGTCCTCGCGTCGCGAAGTGCCGTTTTCGTCGCCTCGGAGTCGGCTGAGGAGTCGAGACGGCGGCGGACGTCGTCGGCGCGGGCCCGGATGCCGTCGAGCTGGGCGACGGCGGACGTGCGCGAGGTGTCCCCGCCGGAGACCGGGGCCGGACCGAGGTTCACGAGCGCGGCGGAAGTCCGCTTCAGCCCTTCGGAGACCGAAGCCATCAGGTCACCGGAGGTCCGGGAGGCCTGCTGCGGCGTGCTCGGGTCGACGCTGGGCAAGGCCGCCAGCGTCCGTACGAGGCCACCCGCCGCGTCGCAGTACCCCTCCGCCCAGGCGGAGGCGGGGTCGGCCTCCGACGCGCTGACCGTCGCGAGACCTTCTTGTCTGGCGTGGGAAGTCACCGCGGGCTGCTGCCCGCACCCGGCGAGGCCGAGCCCGATACCTGTTGCTAGCGCGGCAAGGACGGTGAACCGCGGCCGCACGAAAACACCTCCCGGACTCCACGACTTCCCAGCTGGCCCCCGACGGTACCGATACCGGTGGGCAATGCAAATCGCCGGGCGATCAAGACGACGAAAAGAATGGTCAGGAGGGCAACTTCTTGCAGTTCGGGGCCTGCTCGGCCAAGGCCTTGAGCGAAGCGTTCGTTTCCAGCTGCTGGAACGGGTCCGGCATGTCGTTGATGTCGGACCCGATTTGCCGGAACGCGATCGCGGCCTCCGCCGTGGCCTTCTTGTCGTCCTTGGGCGCGGCGTCCAGTTTCGCCTTCGCCGCGACGACCTGGTCCCGGATCGGCGTCAGCGCGTCGACGATGCTTTTGCGCGCGCTCTCGGCTTCCGCGCTCGGCGCTTGACCGAGCCCTTTCAAACCGGTGACGGCGTTGTCGAAACCGGGCGCGAACACGCCGAAGGCCTCGTCCATCGCGTTGCGGGCGTTCGCGGGATCGTCCTGCTCGAAGTCGGGCATCCTGAAATCGCCGATCTTGGCGAAGTCGATCAGCGAACCACAGAAGCCGTCCATCCAAGAGCCGCCCGCCGCGGGAGCGGAAGAAGGAGAAGGCGGGGCGACGGCGGCCGGTTCGGCGCCATTGCAGCCCGCCAGCAGGAATACGGCGGCGAACAGGATGATCGAACGCCTCATGGCGGGGCTCCCCGGATCAGGATCAGCGTGACGCGCAGAGATTAGCCTGCCCGGACACGGCACCGGGCCCGCCACGAAAGGTGGCGGGCCCGGTGGGTACTGCTTTTACGGTGTCACGCCTTCGCTTCCGCGGGGCTGTCGGAAAGAACCGACTCGCGACGCTTGGAAACGACGATCGCGGCGACGATGATCGCGACCGCGACCAGCGAGATCGCGATACGGACGCCGACGTTGGCGTCCGCGCCGATCGAGAACTGCACGATCGCCGGGGCGATCAGCACGGACACCAGGTTCATCACCTTGATCAGCGGGTTGATCGCGGGACCGGCGGTGTCCTTGAACGGGTCGCCGACGGTGTCACCGATGATGGTGGCCTCGTGCGCGTCCGATCCCTTGCCGCCGTGGTTTCCGTCTTCCACGAGCTTCTTCGCGTTGTCCCAGGCGCCACCGGAGTTGGCGAGGAAGATCGCCATCAGGGTGCCGGTCGCGATCGCACCGGCCAGGTATCCGGCGAGCGCGCCGGTGCCGAGGCCGAAACCGACCGCGATGGGTGCGAAGACCGCGAGCAGACCGGGCGTGGTCAGCTCACGCAGCGAGTCGCGCGTGACGATGTCGACGACCCGGCCGTACTCGGGACGGGTGGTGCCCTCCATGATCCCCGGGATGTCGCGGAACTGGCGGCGCACCTCGTAGACGACCGCGCCGGCGGCACGGGACACCGCGTTGACCGCGAGACCGGAGAACAGGAACACGACCGCCGCGCCGACGATCACGCCGACGAGGGTGTTCGGGCTGACCACCGTGTTCACGAAGAAGTTCAGCGTCGACATGCTGGCTTCGGCCGCTTCCGGGATCGACTTCAGCGCCTTGCTGATCGCGTCCTGGTAGGACCCGAACAGTGCTGTCGCCGCGAGGACCGCCGTGGCGATCGCGATGCCCTTCGTGATGGCCTTGGTGGTGTTGCCGACCGCGTCGAGCTCGGTGAGGATCTGCGCGGCGTCTTCGTCGACGTCGCCCGACATCTCCGCGATGCCCTGCGCGTTGTCCGAGATCGGGCCGAAGGTGTCCATCGCGACGATGACACCGACGGTGGTGAGCAGACCGGTACCGGCCAGCGCCACGGCGAACAGCGCGACGCCGCCACCGAGCAGGTACGCGCCGAACACGGCCGCGCCGATGACCAGCGCGGTGTAGACGGCGGACTCGAAACCGACCGAAAGACCGGACAGGATCACCGTCGCCGCACCGGTTTCCGAGGTCTTGCCGACCTCCTTGACCGGCTTGTACTCGGTGCCGGTGTAGTACCCGGTGAGCTTGAGGATGATCGCCGCGAGCACGATGCCGATGATCACCGAGATGGTCGCGATGAGCGCCGGGTTGCCCGGCTCGCCCGTGGCGCCACTGGTCAGCTCGGAGAACGAACCGGGCAGGTAGACGAACGCCGCGATCGTCGAGAGCACCGCGGAAATGGCGGCGGAGATGTAGAAGGAGCGGTTGATCGTGACCAGACCGCCTTCACCCGCCTTGGCCTTGGTGATGTAGACACCGATGACCGCGGTGATCACGCCGATGGCGGGAACGATGAGCGGGAAGATCAGGCCGTGCACGCCGAAGGCGGTGCTGCCCAGGATCAGTGCCGCCACGAGCATGACCGCGTACGACTCGAAGAGGTCGGCCGCCATGCCGGCGCAGTCGCCCACGTTGTCACCGACGTTGTCGGCGATGGTGGCCGCGTTGCGCGGGTCGTCCTCGGGGATGCCCTGCTCGACCTTGCCGACCAGGTCGGCGCCGACGTCGGCGGCCTTCGTGAAGATACCGCCGCCGACACGCATGAACATCGCGATCAGCGCGGCACCGAAACCGAAGCCCTCCAACACCTTCGGGGCCTGTCCCGTGTAGACGAGGACGACCACCGCGGCACCGAAGAGGCCGAGGCCGACGGTGATCATGCCGACCACGCCGCCGGTGCGGAACGCCAGGCGCATCGCCTTCTCGCGACCACCGGACTCGCGCGAAGCGGCCGCGACGCGCAGGTTCGCCTGCGTCGCCAGCCACATGCCGAGATAGCCGATCGCGAAGGAGAACGCCGCGCCGACCAGGAAGAAGATCGACCTGCCGATCTTTTCGTTCCAGTCATCGGCCGGCAAGGCGAAGAGCAGTACGAACACGATCGCACCGAAGATCGCGAGGGTGTTGCGCTGCCGTTTCAGATAGGCAGCCGCGCCTTCCTGCACTGCCTTCGCGATGTCCTGCATCTTGGTGGTGCCCTGGCCGGCGGCCAGCACCTCCTTGAGCAGAACGTAGCCGATGACCAGTGCGGCAAGGGCGACCACGGCGATTACACCGACAATGGTGTAACCACCTCCGGTGAGCGTGAGTTCGCCCGCCGCGAGGAACTGCCGGGACATTCGTCCTCCTGGAGACGTCGCCGTTGGCCAACGAGCGATCCGCCGATGGAACCGGCGTGTCGTGCGCTGGCATGGGGATCTGTATCGAAGGTCACGCTAGTCGCACTGCAAGGTACGTCTCACATGACGCTCGCCACAGACGGTGTGGATTGCGGGAGTGTATTGGTAGTGGGATGGCGGGCGGCAAGCCGTCCCTGCCACCGCACGTTCCGTAACCTTGTGAGTCTGATCACTTTATCGATCATCTGGGCCCCCTCCCGGCGTCCGTTCTCCTCCGGCGGCGGCCCGTTTCTGTCGGTGCGCTGTGCGAAGCTTCCGGACGTGGACGGCACGGCGGAATCCGGTAAGGGGCGGCGGCTTCTCGACCGCGCGACGGCGGGAATCCCGGCTTCGCTGTACCCGGTCACCCATGTGGCCGAGCTGCCCGCTCGCGCGGCGGATTCGGTGGACTGGCCAGCGTGGACGGCGGCCGAAGTCGTCGAGGCGCTGAAGGCGGGCGGCGTCGACGCGCCGTGGCGGCATCAGGCGGAAGCCGCGTCGCTGGCGCGCGAAGGCAAGCACGTCGTGATCTCCACCGGGACGGCGTCGGGCAAGTCGCTCGCGTACCAGTTGCCGGTGCTGTCCGCGCTGATCGAGGACGAGCGTGCGTCGGCGCTGTACCTGTCGCCGACCAAGGCGCTCGGCGCCGATCAGTTGCGTTCCGTGTCCTCTTTGGACATCAAGAAGGTGCGGGCGGCGTCGTACGACGGCGATACTCCGCTGGAGGAGCGGGACTGGGTCCGCGCGCACGCGAACTGGGTGTTCACGAACCCGGACATGCTGCATCGCGGGATCCTCTCGTCGCACGCGCGCTGGTCCCGGTTCTTCCGGCGGCTCTCGTTCGTCGTGGTCGACGAATGCCACAGTTATCGCGGGGTCTTCGGTTCGCACGTCGCGTTGCTGCTGCGCAGGCTGCGAAGGGTCGCGGCGTACTACGGCGCTTCGCCGGTCTTCGTTCTCGCGTCGGCGACGACGGCGGATCCGGCGGCGTTCGCTTCGAAGCTCTCCGGGCAGGAGTGCGTCCCGGTCACCGAGGACGGCTCGCCGCGCGGCGCCCGCACGGTCGCACTGTGGGAACCCCCGCTGTTGTCGGAACTTTCGGGCGAGAACGGGGCACCGGTACGAAGATCGGCCGGCGCGGAGGCTTCGCGGATCCTCGCCGAACTGGTCATCGAGGGTGCCCGCTCGCTGGCGTTCGTCCGTTCGCGTCGAGGCGCGGAGCTGACGGCGCTGGGCGCACGGCGAATTCTGTCCGAAGTGGACGGTGCCCTGGCGGAATCGGTCGCCGCGTACCGCTCCGGGTACCTGCCGGAGGAGCGGCGCGCCCTCGAAGCGGCCTTGCTTTCCGGGCGGCTGCTCGGCGTGGCGACGACGAACGCGCTCGAACTCGGCGTCGACATCGCCGGGCTGGACGCGGTGGTGCTGGCCGGTTATCCGGGAACGCTCGCGTCGTTCTGGCAGCAGGCGGGCCGGGCCGGGCGCGCGGGGGACGCGGCACTGGTCGTCTTCGTGGCCCGCGACGATCCGCTGGACACCTATCTCGTGCACCATCCGGCCGCGATCCTGGACAGGCCGGTGGAAGCCGCCGTCCTCGACCCGTCGAACCCGTATGTGCTCGGGCCGCAGCTGGCCTGCGCCATCGCCGAACTCCCACTGACCGAACCCGAGGTCGCGGCCTTCGGCGGTGAAGCGGCGCGTGGGGTGCTCGCCGATCTGGTCAAGGAGAAGATCATCCGGCGCCGCACGAGCGGCTGGTACTGGACTTCGCGCGACCGGCCGCACGCCGAGGTCGGCATCCGCGGTTCGGGCGGCGAGCAGATAGCGGTGGTGGAGGCCGATTCCGGCCGGATGCTCGGCACCGTCGATCCGGGTTCCGCCTGCTACGCGGTGCATCCCGGCGCGGTGTACCTCCACCAGGGTTCGTCCTATGTGGTCGACGAACTCGATCTGGAGACCGGGCTCGCCCTGGTGCACGCGGAGGATCCGGACTGGACCACGTCACCGCGCGAGATCGTCGACATCAGCGTGCTGCGCACCGAAGAGACTCAGGTGCACGGCGGGATCACGGTGAACCTCGGCGAGGTGTCGGTGAGTTCGCAAGTGGTCGGCTACTTGCGGAGACGGCCTTCCGGTGAAGTGCTGGACCAGACTCCGCTCGATCTGCCGGAGCAGAGCCTGCACACCCGCGCCGTCTGGTACACGATCTCGGCGGAGCTGCTCGGCTCTTCCGATGGCCTGTCTTCCGATGGCATGGCGGGGACCGGGGGCCATCGGGCGGGGACCGAAGTACTGGAGCCGGTGGGGACCGGAGGCTCCAGGGTGGGGACCGAGGATCTTGGCGGAGCACCGGGGACGAGCGCCGAGTTGGATCCGGCGCGCGTCCCCGGTGCCCTGCATGCCGCCGAGCACGCGGCGATCGGCCTGCTACCGCTGTTCGCTACTTGCGACCGCTGGGACATTGGCGGGGTGTCTACCGCGTGGCACGAGGACACCGGGGAGGCGACGGTGTTCGTGCACGATGGCCATCCCGGGGGTGCGGGATTCGCCGATCGCGGGTTTGCCGCAATTGTCCCTTGGCTGGCCGCAACGCGGGAGGCGATCGTTTCCTGCGAATGCCCGGCCGGCTGCCCGTCCTGCGTCCAGTCGCCGAAGTGCGGGAACGGCAACGATCCGCTGGACAAGGCGGGGGCAGTGGCCGTTCTGGACACCGTGCTCGGGGCGTTGCGTCAACACGGGTCCCGGTCAGGCCACTCGGAGCTTTGAAATTGTGGGTTGGGCTCGTGGGTCGATCAGGCGGCGGTGGTCAGGCTCGCCACGGGGGCGGCGGCCTGGTCACCGGCCAGCGCACGGACGAGCACGTCGTGCACTTCGGCGGCCTCGGGGAGCTGCCAGCCCCAGACCTCGGGCTTGACCCGCCAGTGCACGACACCGTGCTGGAACGGCGACGGGGGCAGCGGGATGTAGCCGTTCGCGCCGTGCCACTGGATCGAGGCCTGGTCTTCCAGCTCGCGGGGGATGCTCGTGGCGACGGTGGTCAGGAACAGCCAGCGGCCGTTCGGCATCGCGACGATCGGGGCCGGGTGGCCGGAGGCACGCAGCAGACGGGCGGCGGCCTTGCCGAGCTCGTCGTCGACCTCGATGGCGTCCAGCACGGTGCCGGTGGCCACGAGCAGGCTGTGCGTCTCGTCGCCGAACCAGGTGGCGACGTCGTGCGGGTGGGCCTCGGTCAGCTCACGCCAGTTGTCCTTGGCCGGGACGGGACGCCGCCAGGTGAGGTCGTCACCTTCCGCGGTGAGCGCGGCGGGCTCCGCACCGGGGAGCACCGGCCAGCCACGCCACGCGAGGCCGATCGCCTCCGCCCGCATCTCGATGCGGAAGGCGCCCCGCCAGCTGTCCGGCCAATTCGCGTCCAACATTACTGTCCCTGCCTCAGGTCAACTCTGTCCTGTGTAAGTCCTGCGCGGCCACCCGGCGACCTTCTCGAGGTGGCGCACATCTCAATAAACGGCAAGTTGCACATCGGGAGAAGACCTCACGCGACAACCGGCCGTTACTTAGCGATGAACGCGCGGTAGTCCGACAGGACGGACTGAAGGCCGGACGTCCGATTAACGGGCGTGCCCGACCGGTTCGAGGCCGTTCGTCGCAGCCGAGCTGGGCGTCCTTGTCGCTGTGATCGTGCTCACGACCTGCGGTGCGCGACCGTTCGGCGGAGCGCTGATCATGACTTCGACCGCTCGCCGCGCCTCAACGACCGCTGCTCGCGCCCGGCGGTTACTCGCCCGTACTACCCGCTGGTCACCGCTGGGCGACCGTTCACCGTGCGACGCCCGTCACGGTGGCCTGTCGACCGGACCCGCCCTGGCCCGTGCCCCCGCCTGCCCGATGGCCGCCCACCGTCCCGGCGACTCCGACCGCACCTCGACCAGGGCGTCGCCTCGCTCCCACCGGCAGCTCAGCAGAGTGACGGACATCCGGACGGTGACCTGCCGCGCCCGTTCGCAGGCCGCGCCGGGCCCG